>NZ_FNNL01000003.1:0-586119 GCF_900106735.1 Pseudomonas sp. NFACC08-1
GTAATGGTGGTGCTGACCGTGCTGCCGTTGTTGTAGACGTCATTGGCTGGCGTCTCGACGTTAACGGTGCCTGTGGTCTGGCCAGCCGCGATGGTGATGACCGAGCCATTGCTCAAGGTCACGGTCACCGGGGTTTGGGCCGGGTTGGTCAGGGTGGCGGTGTAGGTGATCTGGCCGCCTTCGGTCACGGTGTTGCCCGCCGTCAGGGTGACGGTGGTGGTGTCGATGGTGTCGGTGATCTGGGTCACGGCCGGCGTGGTGGGCACGGTCACGGCAATACCAGTGCCACCGGTGGTGCCAGTGACGGTCACGCTGATCTGGCTTGGGTCGTTGTAAACAGTGTCATTCGGCGCGAGTGGAACGTTGACGCTACCGGTCAGCTGACCCGCCGGGATCACGATGACCGCGCCGTTGGACAAGGTCACGGTCAAGGCCGTCTGCGGGGCCTGGGTCACGGTCGCGGTATAGACCAGCACGCCGCCGGCTTCGGTCAGGGTTGGCGTAGCGCTCAGGGTCATCGTCGCATTGAGCACGGCGTTGGCGGTTGTATCCGTAGTATCGCCACCCAGGATGTTGTTATCGGTGGCGGCAGCCGCAGCGAGACCTTCAGTTGGGAAACCGACAGTAGGGTCGACACTACCAGCGGTGGCATCCAGCACCACAAAGCTGTGGCCGCCACCGGTGGCACCGCCCGTACCTGCGGCAGTGGCGCCGGCGGCGGTGGCTTCCAGGGCGGTCGTCGGGTCGACGCCGGCGGCGATGGCTTGTTGCAGCTCTTCTACTGACGGCGCAGCCTGGGCTGTGGCCTGTTCAAGATCGGTGGACGAGTCCGGGGCATTGGCGCTCCACTGGGTATCGCGGCCCAGGTCCAGGGTGCGGCCGTCGGCCAGATCCAATGTGACGGCGCCGGAAGGGCCAGTGTCCAACTGATCGCCCGTGTACAAGCGATCACCTTCAATGAGTACGCGCCGGATGCCCTCAGGGGATACGACGAAAACCTGACCAACAATGCTTTTGACAACGGCAATAACACTGCTCATTGAAGACTCTCCGGGGGCCACGCTCAGTAGACTTCCATGGACCCGCTGGCTTGTAGGCAGCAGCGGTCTGGACGTTCATGTTCACAAAGTAAGGTTATTTGACGCTTTTACATGTCAATATTTTGGCTGTAATTTTTCAATTATTTTGTTTGTGCCAAACTATTGACCTTATGCCGGCCATCCTAAACAATCATTGGCGTAATGTCACATTGATATTTAAGCGGCGACCTGTTCTTTCAGTGCGTGTTTCAGCTCCTGTTTTGAACTTTCCGACATACGGTCATTCCGGTTGCCATCATCCGATGCAGCGCCACGTTTCGCTGTGATCCAAGACAAGTGTTTCAGGAAGAAATCCACCATGCGTCTGTACCTGTTCAAGGCTTTACCTTTTGCCCTCGCCGCCAGTTTCGTACAAGCACAAACCTTGCCGCAGGCCATGCAACAGGCGCTGGATGTCCATCCTGAAATCCAGGCCGGCGTGAACAGTCGCCTTGCGGCGGATTACCAACTCAAGGCGGCCAAGGGTGGCTACCTGCCTAGAGTGGACCTTGCAGCCGGATACGGCCGTGAAGGCACCGACAGCGTCACCACCCGGTCGGGCGGGACCAATCATTGGGAAACCCTGAACCGCAGCGAGTCGAGCCTGCGTCTGTCGCAAATGGTTTTTGACGGTTTTGCGACGTCCAGCGAAGTTGGGCGTCAACAAGCCACCGTCAATGCCCGTGCCTACTCGTTGCTGGACGCGTCCGAGCGCACCGGGTTGACAGTGGCCCAGGTCTACCTGGACGTGCTGACCCGTCGCGAGTTCGTGCGCCTGGCCGAGGAAAACCTCAAGAGTCACGAGCGCATCTTCGACCAGATCAAGCTGCGCACTTCCCGCGGCGTGGGCAGCGGCGCCGACATGGACCAGGCCGAAGCGCGCATGGCCCAGGCCCGCAACAACCTGATCACCGAACAAACCAACCTGGCCGATGCCGAGACCAACTACCTCAGCGCCGTCGGCCAACTGCCCGATCAACTGGAGCGGCCTGCTGATTTTCTGGCGTTGCTGCCGGCCAACCTGACCGAAGCCCGCGCCCAGATGTTGGAAAACAGCCCGGTGCTGCGTTCGGCCGAAGCCGACATCGCCGCGGCCGAGCAACAGTACGAAGCCGCCAAGTCGAGCTTCTACCCACGCTTCGACGCCGAGCTGGGCCGCACTGCCGACAACGACCTGGACGGCCAGAACGGTCACAACAATGAATGGCAAGCCATGCTGCGCATGCGTTTCAACCTGTATGCCGGCGGCAGCAACAAGGCGGACCTGGAATCCAAGTCGTACCTGTCCAACCAGGCGCTGGACATTCGCAACAACGCGCTGCGCCAGCTCAACGAAGAGCTGGGCCTGGCCTGGAACGCCTTGAACAACGCCAACGCCCAGGTGCCGGTCGCCCAGCAATACGTGGATCGCAGCGCCAATGTGCGCACTGCCTACCAGAAGCAGTTCAGCCTCGGCGAGCGGACCCTGCTCGACTTGCTCGACAGTGAAAACGAGCTGTTCAGCGCGTCCCGTCGTCTGGCCGAAATCAAGAATGTGCAGCTGTTCACCCAGTACCGGATCAAGGCGACCATGGGCCAGCTGTTGAAAAGCCAGGGTGTGGTCGCGCCGTTGGCATCGGTTGTGCAGAACGACATGAAGCCCAAGGTTCAGTTGCCTGGGATGAATTGAGTCCTACCACCCGTTTTAATCAGTCAGAGTACAGAGCGTGGAATCAGAAGTCAGTCCAGTCGAACTAGTTCATGACCCGCGCACGCTGCACGACGACCCGCTGCTGGACGGCTTGCTGGCGCTTTGCATGCTGCATCAGAAGCCGGCCAGCGCGGCAATGCTCACCACCGGCCTGCCGCTGCCCAAGCAGCGGCTGAGCGTCGAATTATTGTCGCGCGCGGCGGCCCGTGCCGGCCTGCAAGGTCGGGTGCTGCAACGCAAGCTCGAACAAATCCCGACCATCGCCATGCCAGCGCTGTTGTTGCTCAAGGACGGCCGCAGTGCCGTGCTGCTGGGCTGGGTCGGTGACGATCAGGCGCGGTTGCTGCTCAGCGAAAGTGATGGCGGTGAGGTGACCATCAGCCGCGAACTGCTGGCCGATGACTACAGCGGCAAGGTGTTCTTCGCCCAGCCGCAGCATAAATTTGACGTTAACCACGGCACGCTGATTCCTCGGGCGCGTTCGTGGTTTCGCGACACCCTCAAGCGGTCCCGCTGGCTGTATGCCGATGCCATTGCCGCGAGCCTGCTGATCAACATCATCGCCATGGCCGCGCCACTGTTCGTGATGAACGTCTACGACCGCGTGGTGCCGAACCAGGCCGAATCGACCCTGTGGGTATTGGCCGTTGGTATCACCGGCGCCTATGTCTTCGACCTGATCCTCAAGATGCTGCGTAGCCTGTGTCTGGATCTGGCGGGCAAGAAAACCGACCTGATCATCTCGGCGACGCTGTTCGAGCGCATCGTCGGTATGTCCATGAAATACCGCCCGGCGCGGGTCGGCAGCTTTGCCCAGAACATCCATGAGTTCCAGAGCCTGCGGGATTTCCTCGCTTCGCTGACCCTCACCAGCCTGATCGACCTGCCATTCACCCTGCTGATCTTCATGGTCATCGCGATTATCGGCGGGCACCTGGTGTGGATTCCGGTGCTGGCATTCCCGATTGCCTTGCTGATCGGCTACGCCTTGCAAAAGCCCTTGGTGGCAACCATGGAACGCACCATGGCCCTGGGCGCCGAGCGCCAATCCAGCCTGATCGAAACCCTGGCCGGCCTGGACGCGGTGAAGGTCAACAACGCCGAGAGCGAGCGCCAGTACCAGTGGGAACAGACCATCGGCACCCTCAGCCGCCTCGAACTGCGGGTGAAGATGTTGTCCGGCCTGGCGATGAACATCACCTTGCTGATCCAGCAACTGGCCGGGGTGATCATGATCGTCTTCGGCGTTTACCTGATCATCGCCGGCAACCTGAGCATGGGTGGGCTGGTGGCCTGCTACATGCTCAGCGGCCGTGCCCTCAGCCCGTTGGCTTCGCTGTCGGGCCTGCTGACCCGCTACCAACAGGCGCGGGTGACCATGACCTCCGTCGACCAGATGATGGAGCTGCCCCAGGAGCGCAATTTCGACGAGCGCCCGCTCAGCCGCAAGGTGTTGCAGGGCGCCATTGAATGCCGTCAGTTGAACTTCACCTACCCGAACCAGCAGAACCCCGCGCTGAAGAACATCAACCTGGTGATCAAGCCGGGCGAGAAAATCGGCATCATCGGTCGCAGCGGCTCGGGCAAGAGTTCCCTGGCCAAGTTGCTGGTGGGGCTTTATCAACCCGATGACGGCGCCTTGCTAGTGGACGGCGTGGACATCCGCCAGATCGACGTCAGCGAGCTGCGCTACAACATTGGCTACGTGCCCCAGGACATCCAGCTGCTGGCCGGCACCCTGCGGGACAACCTGACCTCCGGCGCCCGTTACGTCGAAGATGAACTGGTGCTCCAGGCCGCGGAACTGGCGGGCGTGCATGAGTTCGCGCGCCTGCATCCGCAGGGCTATGAACTGCAGGTCGGTGAGCGCGGACAAAACCTGTCCGGTGGCCAGCGCCAGAACGTCGCCCTGGCCCGCGCATTGCTGCTCAACCCGCCCATCCTGTTGCTGGACGAACCCACCAGCGCCATGGACAACACGGGTGAAGAACGCTTGAAACAGCGCCTGGCCGCCGTGGTGGAAAACAAGACCGTGTTGTTGGTGACGCACCGGGCATCCTTGCTGTCGTTGGTGGACCGCCTGTTGGTGATCGACCGTGGACAGATCCTTGCCGACGGCCCGAAAGCCGCCGTCATGGAAGCGTTGAAGAAGGGGCAGATCAGTGTTGCTTAAATCAGGTTTCAGGGGCGCTGTGGGCCGCTATTTCAAAGGCTCCGACTCGCTGCACGGCCAACCGCTGCCCGAAGTCAACAAGGCGCTGATCGAGGACGCTCCCCGGGTGGTGCGCTTGACGATCTGGGGCATCATCGGCTTCTTTGTGTTCCTGGCGCTGTGGGCCAACTTCGCCGTGATCGACGAAGTGACCAAGGGCGACGGCAAGGCGATTCCCTCGTCCAAGATCCAGAAAGTCCAGAACCTGGAAGGCGGCATCGTCGCTGAGCTGTTCGTCAAGGAAGGTCAGATCGTCGAAGCCGGCGCACCGTTGATTCGCCTGGACGACACCCGCTTTGTCTCCAATGTCGGCGAAACCGAGGCCGATCGCCTGTCCATGCTGTTGCGGGTCGAGCGCCTGAGTGCCGAGGTCGATGATCGGCCGCTGAACTTCCCGGCCGATGTGCTCAAGGCGGTGCCGGGCCAGGCCGCCAGCGAGGAGTCGCTGTACATCAGCCGCCGCCAGCAGTTGCACGATGAAATCGGCGGCTTGCAGGAGCAGTTGATCCAGCGCCAGCAGGAACTGCGCGAATTCGTGTCCAAGCAGGCGCAGTACCGCTCCGGCCTGGCGCTGCAACGCCAGGAAATCAACATGTCCGAGCCGCTGGTGGCCCAGGGCGCGGTATCGCCGGTGGAAGTGCTGCGGCTCAAGCGCGCCGAGGTCGAGACCCGTGGGCAACTGGACGCCACGACGCTGGCGATCCCGCGTGCCGAATCGGCGATCAAGGAAGTGCAGCGCAAGATCGACGAGACCCGCGGCAAGTTCCGCAGCGATGCCCTGACCCAGCTCAATGAAGCACGCACCGACCTGAACAAGGCCCAGGCCACCGGCAAAGCCCTGGAAGACCGGGTGAGCCGGACCCTGGTGACGTCGCCCGTGCGCGGCATCGTCAACAAGTTGCTGGTGAACACCATTGGCGGCGTGATCCAGCCCGGCAGCGACCTGGTGGAAATCGTGCCGCTGGACGATACCATCCTGGTGGAGGCGAAAATCCGTCCCCAGGACATCGCCTTCCTGCACCCCGGCCAGGACGCCACGGTGAAATTCACCGCATACGACTACACCATCTACGGCGGGATGAAAGCCAAGCTGGAACAGATCGGCGCCGATACCATCACCGATGAAGACAAGAAGACTACTTACTACATCATCAAGCTGCGCACCGAACGCAGCCACCTGGGCACTGATGAAAAACCGCTGCTGATCATTCCGGGCATGGTGGCGTCGGTGGACATCATCACCGGCAAGAAAACCGTGCTCAGCTACCTGCTCAAACCCATCATCAAGGCTCGGGCCGAGGCGCTGCACGAGCGGTAGTCCACAGCTGCCAATCGATGACTGGATAGCTTTTGTGGCGAGGGAGCTTGCTCCCGCTTGAGTGCGCAGCGCTCATCGCTTTTTTGGGGGCCGCTGCGCGACCCAGCGGGAGCAAGCTCCCTCGCCACAGGACCGTGTCGTTCCCTCAAGTTCTGCCATATGCTTATGCATTTTTAATATTTAAATTAACTTTCTTATACCCTTAAAGTCATCCCCCTGCGTACCTGCCGACCAATCGGCGCGCCGCACGACACAAACCAACACGGTAACGCCGTGAGTTTTGATCGAGTGCGCGCCGGTTCAAGCGCGCCGTGCGTGGGAGTGATGTATGTCAGCCGTCTCTTATTCTCCGGATTCCCGTACCCCAAGCGCCGCGAGCATCGCGCCGCAAACGTTCGAAATCCGACCGTTCATCGAAGCCGTCGGTGCCGAGATCATTGGGCTGGACCTGTCCCGGCCGATCAACGACCAGGACTTCGCCCGCATCCACCGCGCCCACCTGGATCATCATGTGGTGGTGTTCCGCGACCAGCAAATTACCCCGGAACAGCACATCGCCTTCAGCCGTCGTTTTGGCGTACTGCAAATCCATGTGCTCAAGCAGTTCCTGCTGGCCGGGCATCCGGAAATCCTCATCGTTTCCAACATCATCGAAAACGGCCAATCCATCGGTCTCGGCGATGCCGGCAAATTCTGGCATTCGGACCTCTCCTATAAAGAACTGCCCAGCCTCGGCTCGATGCTCCACGCTCAGGAATTGCCTAACGAAGGCGGCGACACGCTGTTTGCCGACATGCACAAAGCCTGGGAGGGTTTGCCCGATGCGTTGCGCAAAGCGGTGGAAGGCCGTTCGGCGGCTCACTCTTACACGGCGCGCTACAGCGAGACCAAATTCGAAGGCAACTGGCGCCCGACGCTGACGCCGGAGCAACTGGCCCAGGTTGCCGAAGTCGTCCATCCCATCGTGCGCACCCACCCGGAAACCGGGCGCAAGGCGTTGTTCGTCAGCGAGGGCTTCACCACCCGCATCGTCGGCTTGCCGGAGGACGAAAGCCAAGCGCTGCTGGCCGAGCTGTATGCCCACAGCGTGTTGCCGCAAAACACCTATCGCCATCAATGGCAGCCCCATGACCTGGTGTTCTGGGATAACCGCTCGCTGATCCACCTGGCCGCCGGTTGCCCGAGCCATCTGCGCCGCAAGCTGTACCGCACCACCATCCAGGGCGACGCCCCTTTCTGATCGGCTGCGCCTGGCGCAAAGAGCTTGGAGAATCACCATGTCCAAACGCATCGCTTTTGCACCGCTGGCCGCCGCCATAGGCCTGGGCTTCAGTTTACTGGCCGGCAGCCTGGTTGCGCCCGCCAGCGCCCACGCCGAGGGCGAGATTCGGATCGCCGAGCAGTTCGGCATCGTTTACCTGCTGCTGAACGTGGTCCGCGATCAACAACTGATCGAGAAGCACGGCAAGCAGGAGGGCATCGATATCAAGGTCGACTGGAACCAACTGTCGGGCGGTGCGGCGGTCAACGATGCGTTGCTGTCTGGCTCTATCGACATTGCTGGGGCTGGTGTCGGGCCGTTGTTGACGGTCTGGGACCGCACCCGTGGCAAGCAGAACGTCAAGGCCGTGGCCTCCCTGGGCAACTTCCCTTATTACCTGTTGAGCAACAACCCCAACGTCAAGACCATCGCCGACTTCACCGAGAAGGACCGCATCGCGGTGCCAGCGGTGGGTGTTTCGGTGCAGTCGCGCTTCCTGCAATACGCCGCCGCCAAGCAGTGGGGCGACAAGGACTTCAATCGCCTCGACAAGTACACCTTGGCCGTTCCTCACCCGGATGCCACGGCGGCATTGATCGCCGGCGGCACCGAGTTGACCGGGCACTTTTCCAACCCGCCGTTCCAGGACCAGGCCCTGCAAAACCCCAGTGTCCACGTGGTGCTCAATTCCTATGACGTACTCGGTCCGAACTCGCCCACGGTGCTGTTTGCCACCGAGAAATTCCGCGATGAAAACCCGAAGACCTACAAGGCATTCGTCGAGGCGCTGACCGAAGCGGCCGAATTCGCTCAGAAGGACAAAGGCGCGGCGGCGGACACCTACCTGCGGGTGACCCAGGCCAAGATCGACCGGGCGACATTGCTGAAGATCATCGATAACCCGCAGATCGAATTCACCGTCAACCCGAAAAACACCTACCCGCTGGCCGAATTCCTCTACCGCGTCGGCGCGATCAAGAACAAACCGGCATCGTGGGAAGACTATTTCTTCCAGGACGCCAAACCGCTGCAGGGGAGCTGATTGTCATGACCGCGCTTTTGCAAGGCCACGCGGCCAGCAACCCCACCTCTACCGGTACCGCGTTGTTGTCGGTGGATAACGTCAGCCTGGAATACCGCACCCCGCAGCGTGTGGTGCGGGCGACGCACCAGGTGAGTTTCGAAGTCGATCCGGCGGACCGTTTCGTATTGCTCGGCCCCTCCGGCTGCGGCAAGTCCACCTTGCTCAAGGCCATTGGCGGTTTCATCGCCCCGTGCGAAGGCGAGATTCGCTTGCAAGGCCAAACCGTCAGCGCGCCGGGGCCGGACCGGATCGTGGTGTTCCAGGAGTTCGACCAACTGCCGCCCTGGAAAACCGTGAAGCAGAACGTGATGTTCGCGCTGTTGGCGTCTGGCACGCTCAAGCGTCGCGAAGCTGAGGAGCGGGCGCTGCATTACCTGGACAAGGTTGGTCTGGCGGCGTTTGCCGATGCGTATCCCCATACGTTGTCCGGCGGCATGAAAGCTCGCGTCGCGATTGCCCGGGCGCTGGCGATGCAGCCGAAAATCCTCTTGATGGACGAGCCCTTCGCCGCCCTCGATGCCCTGACCCGGCGCAAGATGCAGGAAGAACTGCTGCTGCTCTGGGAAGAGGTGCGTTTCACGCTGTTGTTCGTCACTCACTCGATCGAAGAGGCGTTGGTGGTGGGCAATCGCATCCTGCTGCTGTCACCGCACCCCGGGCGTGTGCGGGCCGAAGTCCACAGCCATCAATACGATCTGCATAGCCTCGGTGGCGTGGGGTTCCAGCATACGGCGCGGCGGATTCATGGCTTGCTGTTCAATGAAGGCCAGCCGCTTGAAGCCGAGCGTGAGCTGGATTTCACCGACATTCGTATCGCGTACTGAGGGGAACATTCCATGAGCCATTTGTCGCCCGCGCGCGAAGAATATGAAGTCGACCTGCAACCTTTGACCCACGTGCCGCTGGAGCGGGAGCTGCCCCTCGGCCAGCGCCTCTGGCAACAGGGCTGGCTGCGCAAGAGCCTGATCCTGTTGCTGCTGGCGGTGGTGTGGGAAGCCGTGGCCCGCTACCAGAACAACGACCTGCTGCTACCGGGCTTCCTGCAAACCGCCAACGCGTTGTACGACGGTCTGCTCAGCGGCGAGCTGCTGGGCAAGGTGTGGATTTCCCTGGTGGTGCTGATCAAGGGCTACCTGCTGGGCATCGTCCTGGCGTTCGGCCTGACCACCCTGGCGGTGTCGACCCAACTGGGCCGCGACCTGCTCAGCACCCTGACATCGATGTTCAACCCGTTGCCGGCCATCGCCCTGTTGCCGTTGGCGCTGCTGTGGTTTGGCCTGGGGCAGAACAGCCTGATTTTCGTGCTGGTGCATTCGGTGCTGTGGGCGCTGGCGTTGAACATGTATGCGGGTTTTCTTGGCGTCTCGGAAACGCTGCGCATGGCTGGGCGCAACTACGGGCTCAAGGGCCTGCGTTTTGTGCTGTTTATCCTGATCCCGGCGGCGTTGCCATCGATCCTCGCCGGGCTGAAAATCGGCTGGGCCTTCGCCTGGCGCACCCTCATCGCCGCCGAACTGGTGTTCGGCGCCACCAGTGGCAAGGGCGGCCTGGGCTGGTACATCTTCCAGAACCGCAACGAGCTGTACACCGACAAGGTGTTTGCCGGGTTGGCGGTGGTGATTTTGATTGGGCTGTTGGTGGAGAACCTGGTGTTCGACAGTTTGGAGCGGGTGACGGTGAAGCGTTGGGGGATGCAGCGGTAAAAAAGAAGCTGGCTTACTCAGAATCAGCCCCAAAATTCCTATACGAATTAAACTGGTCAACCCGGTTGGAACGGAGTTGTTCGGCTTGAGCAGCTAGATTGAACTCACGTTCTGTCTCCAGGTTTCTCTTGGCTGCTTCGTTTGCAAGCGTGAGATGTTCGTTGGATGGTTTGGTACTTTTAAGCTTCGTCATGTAGGTGCGGCCGTGTTCTTGATTCCGTAATTTGGTACTCGGGATTTTCGAAGTGCGCGTCGTGGCGGAAGGAGGCAGTGTTTCTCGAGTGAGGAGTTTTCGAAGTTCAGTCGACATCTTTTTCTGTGTCCCCCCTATAACGAGCTTACTGACTTCATTTCGTGCTCGATTTACGCCGCTGAAAATAGTTGAGACCGCGCTATTGACAGAGTTTGCGGCACTGGTAGCGCGTGTCATGGCAGTTCGCAGCCCGCCAATGAACTTCAGTATAAAGCTCGAAGCCCAGCCCAAATAGTGCCCCGTCGGATCCGAGTTCATCACCGGTTCCCCACCGCAATACATATACGCATTCAGCCCACCTTTACCAAACGGGCTCAAACTGTCCGGGCTATGAAAGCGCATCAGCCGTGGGTTGTAGACGCGGTAGCCATTACCCAAAAAGTACCATTGAGGTATTGCTTCGCGCCGTTCGCCATTGAAACCCAACTGGGATATGACCCCATGTTGTGCTGATTGATGACCGTACGGGGAGTACGCAATGCGATTGGGGTTACTCGCGTCGAGTTCAGCAAGTACCGAATTTTTGAGATCCACTGCCAGCAACACCGTCCGCGGCTGGCTCGGCTTCTCTTGATCGTTCGGTCTGCTTTGAGTCATACGAAACACTCGCAAGCGTGAGGCTCGAAACTGTTGGCTTTAGTTCTACACCTCTGGCGCCGGTTGGAGAACTATCAGAACTGCTAGTTGTTCCACATTCCACCCCAGGAGCAAGCTCCTGGAGGGAAAATACTGGCAGCTCGAACCCGTGGCGAGGGAGCTTGCTCCCGCTGGCCTGCGAAGCAGGCCCCTGCGTTTCTTCAGGCGGACCGCGTTGCCGGGTTTTGCGACTGCTGCGCAGTCGAGCGGGAGCAAGCTCCCTCGCCACGGGTTCTGGGTTGTCTGGGCTGGCGTCATCGCGAGCAAGCTCGCTCCCACAGTTGACGGGCGTTGATCTCGATATCTCAGTCGACACAAAACCCCTGTGGGAGCGAGCTTGCTCGCGATGGCGGTTTTCAATCCACCACAGGAATGTCAGCCCGAAGCCTGGACCTCAAGCCGATCCATCGCCCGCTCCACCAATAAATGCACCCCATCGGTCATGCGGCTGATCGCCAGGATGACACTGCGGCGGCTGCCTTCAACGTCATCCGCCAGGTCGGCGGCGATGGCGCTGATGGACAGCAGGTCTTCGGAGGCATTGGCCAACAGGGTTTCGGTGTCGATGTCCGGGGCGACCATGAAGAGTTGGGATGCTTGGGTTTTACCCGAGGCTTCATCGGCCGGTTTGGGGTTGAGGTAGTAGTCGAGGGCGCGCTCGGCGGCTTCGTCGAGTTTTTTGGTTTTTGAGGATTTGTCGGAGTTGCCAGGGCCTCCTGGCGGATTCGGAGTTACCTTGAACATGTTTTGGCTTCCTATTCAATCAGAGCCGCCCTAGCTCGCTTGCACGCGATATAAGGGTGGCAGCTATGTGAGGGTGTGCAAGACCGAGTAGGAACCACCAAAAAAACCTCGGCAGACCCGAAGGTCTCCCCACACACAGCCGCCATAAAACACGGGCACGAATGCTCATTAAATGGCTGGTGGCATTATTTGGCGTTCTTTTACCCGGACTTGCACGTCCGTGTCACCGTTTTTTCAGTGACAAACCCAGACTAGCGGTGAGCCCCGAGCCGAACAAGTTCACCAACATCGCTACAACTTGAAGGAAATCTCCTAGGACCTGTTGCTTACTGAAATGGAACACCGAACCTGTGGCGAGGGGATTTATCCCCGTTGGGCTGCGCAGCAGCCCTGAAACCAGTCTCCTCGTTGTGTCAGGCTGCGGGTGTTCAACCATTTGGGGCTGCTGCGCAGCCCAGCGGGGATAAATCCCCTCGCCACAATTGCGTTCGGCTTGGGCGTGGGGAACGCCTCAGGTGTTCAGACGCGGATTTATTTATCGTTGGCCGGCCCGTTAGCCAGATAAAGCCACCTCCTTTTCCATTAGACTTGCGACCCTCCAGCAAGCCTTCAGGACACGGAATGCCAGTCCCTCAAAGCACCCTTCGCAAAGCCCTGGTCGTTTGGCTCTATGCCGCCGCCCTGATGCATCTGCTTGCCGGCGTCACCCTGAGCTGGGCAGGCCATTCGGGCTTGCTCGATGGCTACCTGCAAAACATCGAACAGGCCTTCTGGGGCGCCGCCGCGGTGCCCGCGACGGCCAGGGCACAACAGGTCTGGTGGCTGGCCTTGTTCGGCGCCACGTTGCAAAGCTATGCGTTGTACATGCTCGCCCTCGTGCACATTGGCAATCGACTGAAGCGCGCCATGCCTTGGGGTTGGATCATCGCCGGCATCTTGCTCTGGGCGCCCCAGGACATGCTGATTTCTGTCCAGGCACGGGTCTGGTCGCACCTGTGGTTCGACAGCCTGGCACTGCTCGTTTTATTGCCGCCGCTGTTTTGGCTCTATCGCCACGACCGCCGCACCTCCCTGACTGACAACGCGTCGAGTGATGCAAACCATGCCTGACTTTTCACTGCTGGACTGGGCCATCACCCTGCTGATTGCCCAAGCGATCCTCGGTGCGCTGGATACCCTGTATCACCACGAACTGACCGTCGCCTTGCCCTATCGCCACAGTGCCCGGCTGGAGCTCTCTATCCACGCCCTGCGCTCGTGCTTCTACGGGGTCCTGTTCCTGGGCATGGCGCACTTGGCCTTCGAGGGGACGTGGGCGATCGTCATCGCGCTGCTGTTCGCGCTGGAGATCGGCCTGACGCTCTGGGATTTCGTGGTTGAGGACCGGACCCGCAAGTTGCCCGCCATCGAGCGCATCATGCACACGGTGCTGGCGGTCAACGGCGGGGCCTTCTTCGCGTTGTACGGCGTGCAACTGGCGCAATGGGCGAATTTGCCGACCGGCCTGAGCGCGATCGACCTGGGCTGGCGCGGTTGGTTGCTGACCTTGTTCGCCATCGGGGTCACGGCCTCGGGGATTCGCGACGGGTTGGCGGCCTTGCGCATGCAGCGCGCGGGCAAGCCCGCCAACCCGTTTGCCGGTGGCGCCTACAAGCGCGTGCTGGTGACCGGGGGCACCGGGTTTATCGGCGAGACACTGGTCAATCAACTGCTCGATGCCGGGCACACGGTCAGCGTGCTGGCTCGCGATCCATTGAAAGCGGCCTATCTGTTCGACGGCCGCGCCCGGTGCCTGCGTTCGTTGGGCAAACTGGGCCATGACGAAACCTTCGATGTGGTGATCAACTTGGCAGGCGCACCGGTGGCCGGGCCGCGCTGGAGTCCCAAGCGTCAGGCGCAACTCATCGCCAGTCGGGTCAATACCACTGAAGCCTTGATGACCTGGTTGAAAAACGCCCGGCACAAACCGGCGTTGTGGATACAGGCCTCGGCCGTCGGTTTTTACGGCGTGCGTGACGCCAGCGAAAGTCTCGATGAAAGTGCCGCCCAGGGTGATGGTTTCATGGCTGAACTCTGTGTGCGTTGGGAAGCCTCAGCCCGGCCCGCCACTGAGTTGGGCGTGCGCCAGGTGGTGATGCGCCTGGGCGTGGTGTTTGGCCCGGGCGGCGCGTTGCTGCCGTTGCTGATTCCGTTTCGCCTGGGGTTCGGCGGGCGGATGGGCGATGGTCGGCAGATCATGAGTTGGGTGCACCGCGACGACGTCATCCAAGTGATCGCCCGGGCTTTCGATGACGAAAGCCTGAGCGGCACCTACAACCTGGTGGCGCCAGAAACGGTCAGTCAGGCGCTGTTCGCCGAAAGCGTCGGCAAGGTACTCAAGCGTCCGGTGTGGTTCCACATTCCTGCCGCGCCGGTGCGTGCCCTGGCTGGCGAGATGGCCCAGCTGTTTTTCGACGGCCAGCGCGTGGTGCCCAATCGTCTCGTCGAGGCCGGTTATACGTTCCGGTACCCGACCCTCGACGCTGCCTTGCGCGACCTGGCCTGAGGAGCGCCCATGAGCAAGCCCCGGATGTACCTGCTGGCCGGCAACGGAAGCGCCGCCGATTGGTGGGACGACGCGTTGCCGCATTTTCAGCACCACGACGTGGTGCCGCTGGAGCTGCCTGGCTTTGGTAACAACCCTCAGGCCCCCTGCGAAGACCTGGCGGCCTACGCCCAGGCGTTGCTGGCGGCAACGGACAAGGGCAGCGCGATCATGGCGGTCGGGGTCAACGCCTTGCTGGTGCTGCACGCCTTGCAACGTCAGCCGGGGCATTTTTGTCGCAGTGTGTTGTTGGCGCCGGTTGGTGCTTTTTTGTGGCAACGACGGCTGCCGGCGTTGATGTCGCCACTGCCGATTCGCAAGACCATTCACTGGCTGCTCTCGAACAAGCCGACGCTGTTTGCCCACAAATTCTCCCGCCAGACCTGGACGCCCGCGCAGTACCAGCGCATGGGCGCCGGCTATGCTCGCTGCCGCGCCTTTGTGCCGCTCTGGGATCAGTTGCGTGCGGACACCGCACTGCCGCTGCTGGAATGGATCACCGACCCGGTCGAACTGGTCTGGGGCGATCAGGACAAGGTGCTGGGCATCGCCCAGGCGGCGGCCTGGGCGGCCATTCTTGCCCGTGCCGATTTGACCATCAGCCTGAAACCCGGTTGGGGCCACTACCCGTGGATCGATGCGCCGGCCGAGTTCGCCGCATGGCTGGAGTCGGGCGAGCGTGGGTTCGTCGCGCACACCAAGGGTGGGCGCTTGCGCCTGGCGGAACTGGCCGGGCTGGCGGTGCCTGCGGCGCTGTCGCTCAACGGTTGCCATGATCCGCGCTTGCCGGCGTTCCTGAGCAGTCAACCGGACGCTATCTGGGCGGTGCGTTCCTCCAGCTACGGCGAGGACCAGGCCGACGCGGCGAATGCCGGCCTGAGCACCACGTTCCTGCGTGAACCGACGCACAACGTGCCGGCGCGCATTGTCGAGTTGAGTGCGGCAGGTGTCGAGGAAGTGGTGGTGCAGCGCTTCATCGCACCACGGTTGTCCGGGATTGCCTTCGTGCGCCACCTGTCCGTCGAACTGGAATGGGTCGAAGGTCACCTGGAGTCGTTGGCCGATGGTCAGGTGAGCCCCGAGCGGGCGATCCTTTCCCGCCTCGGCGCGTCGTGGAGCAGCGGCACATTCAAGCCCGCCCATGGCCTGACCGAAGACGTGCTATGGCGTTTCCTGCAAGGCGTGCTGCGGGTCTTCCACTACGTACCCGGCGACGTTGAATGGGCCTGGGACGGCACGCAACTCTGGCTGCTGCAATACCGGCCGATCAGCGACTACGGCTGGCGCCGCCACCTGACCGCCGCCAACATCGCCGAGATCCTGCCGCCGCAACCCAGCGTGTTGGTGGAGTACGCCCAGCGCCGCGCGGCGGCGAGTATTCCGGCGATCATGGCGCGTTGGGACTCGCGGGTGTTACAGGACAGCGAGCCGTTCACGGCGGTGTTTGGCGGCGCGTCGTACATCAACAACGACCTGTTTCTCGCCCGGCTGGCCGACTGGGGCATCAGTGCCAGCAGTTACGCCGGCGAGGTTGGCGGCGCGACACCGCACCTGCCTTGGCGGCCACTGTGCCTGCTGCGTTCGCTGCCGTTGTTCCTGCGCATGCAACGCATCGCTCGTGGGCATCTGCTCACGCTCGAACACGGCTTGCGGCGCTTCGACCGGGAGCTGTTCGAACTGACCACACAAGGCGCCGACGGCCAGCAACTAGCCGACTGGTTCACCCGCTTCTACGTGTTCGTGGTGCAAGGCAACCTGTGCATCGCCAGCGCGTTGGCCAGCAGCGGCGGCGACCTGTTGGGGCGCCCACCGACCGCCTATGACGACCTGGAACACAGTCCCCATCGCCTGCCGTGGGAAACCGACCCGGCGACGCCACGCCCGGCGCCGACCGAGTTGCCCTTGCAGGCCTTCCCACAATGGCCCCTGGCGATTCGTGTTGCCCATTCGACGGGTCTGCCGGGCTTACGCGGTTACTACCTGCAAGTGCGCGAATGGTATCGCGACAACCTGATGCGGATGTTCTTCCGCCTGCATCACGCCATGCCGGCGGCTGACCGAGCCCATTGGTTCGCGCCGCACCCGGACATCCGCACCCGCGATGGCAGCTTCTGGCAGGACGGTCGTGAAGGCACCGAGCAGGCCAGCGGCTTCATGATTTATCCGGGGCAGGCCCGCGGGATTCTGGGTGAGGACATTCTGCTTGAGGACACCCTGGACCCTGGTCGCCATGCACACTATCAAAGCGCCCGAGCCGTTATCGCACGCATGGGTGGACGTTTGTCCCACGGCTCGACGCTGCTGCGTGAGTTGCGCAAACCCTCGGCGGTGTTGCCGCAGGTGGATGTGGGTTGGTTGGGGCGTGAGGTGGTGTATTGCGATGGGGAGTTGAGGTTGGTGGAGTAGGCAGCGCGAAGGCTGTCGATCACGGAACCTGTGGCGAGGGAGCTTGCTCCCGCTGGGTTGCGTAGCGACCCCAAGCATTTGAATGCGATCTGCCTGACACACCGAGGCGCCAGGGTTTGGGACTGCTGCGCAGTCCAGCGGGAGCAAGCTCCCTCGCCACAGGGAGTGAGTTCAATTCAGGGGCTGTTCTCAATCCCCAGAAACGAAAAAACCGGCCGAAGCCGGTTTTTTCACCCCAACAGCCAGAGAATTTAATCTCTGCGTACGAGGTTGAGCGAGTGAATCGTTGGTGGAGTAGGCAGCGTGATCTGCGTCGATCACGGAACCTGTGGCGAGGGAGCTTGCTCCCGCTGGGTTGCGTAGCGACCCCAAGCAATTTGAATGCGATCTGCCTGACACAC
This sequence comes from Pseudomonas sp. NFACC08-1, assembly GCF_900106735.1. Taxonomy (NCBI): domain Bacteria; kingdom Pseudomonadati; phylum Pseudomonadota; class Gammaproteobacteria; order Pseudomonadales; family Pseudomonadaceae; genus Pseudomonas; species Pseudomonas sp. NFACC08-1. Next base: position 17,372 of record NZ_FNNL01000003.1, read on the forward strand.
CGAGGCGCCAGGGTTTGGGACTGCTGCGCAGTCCAGCGGGAGCAAGCTCCCTCGCCACAGGGCGTGTATGACCACCAAATTTCTTGCCTCCCTTGACGCCCCCCACCGCTGTCGTAGACTCCGCCCATCCGTCAGGGAGTAACGGTCATGCGACGTTTGAGTAGTTGGGTTGTGGGATTGACCTTTGTAGCGTGCACGGTTCAGGCACAAACGCCTGCTGCCGACGATCCTTTGCTGGAAAGCAGTGTCACGGCCAGTGCGCCGAGTGGCAACGAGGCGCGAGGGGTGCTGCGGGCGCGGGACCAGGCGGTGCTGGCCAGCGAGTTGGCCGGGCGTATCGTCGAGTTGCCGTTCAGTGAGGGCGAGTCGTTCAAGAAGGGCGACACCCTGGCGCGTTTCGATTGCTCGGCGTATCAGGCCCAGCTCAACGCGGCCCAGGCGGCCAGCCGGGGTGCTGGTGAGGAATTGGCGCATAACCGGCAACTGGCGCAATTGAAATCAGTCGGGCGTTTTGAGGTGTCGCGGGCCGAGGCCCGGCTCAATGAGACCCAGGCACAGTCCCAGGTGTATCAGGTTCAGGTCAAGCGCTGCAGCGTGGTCGCACCCTTCGATGGTCAGGTGGTGGCGCGCAAGGTCCAGCGTTATGAAAGCGTGGCCGCTGGGGCGCCGTTGCTCGATGTGGTGGACAACCGCACTCTGGAAATCCATCTGCTGGTGCCGTCGCGCTGGATGAACCGGCTCAAGCCCGGCCAGCCTTTCACGTTTATTCCCGATGAAACCGGCAAGCCATTGCAAGCGACGGTCAAGCGCTTGGGCGCGCGCATCGATGAGGGTAGCCAGACCTTGCTGCTGGTGGCGACCTTGCCGGATGCCACGGGGCTGTTGTCCGGCATGAGTGGTACCGCGCGTTTCGCGGAGCCCAAGTGAACGCGCCGATCACCGGCAACGCCGAGCAGGTGTTCGCCCGCTTCCTCGACCTGGAGCGCCAGACGCGTGCTGCACGTACCCCGGCGCAACTGAGCTACAGCCTGGTCAACGACGGTCAGGCCCTGTTCGGCTTTCGCCATGCCGCGCTATTGATCGCCGGCAAGGTCCAGGCCGTGACGGGCGTCAGCGCCGTGGAGCCGAACGCACCGTTTGTGGCGTTCGTCGAACAGGCGGTGGCGCAGTCGTTCAAGCAGGGGGTACTGAATCAGGCCCGGGTGATCGCCGCCGAGGGGATGAGCGAATCCATCCGGGCAGACTGGCGAAGCCTGTCGGCCGGGCAGGTGTTCTGGCTGCCGTTGATCGATCATCAAGGCCAGGTGTTCGGCGGCTTATGGCTGGCCCGCGACCTGCCATGGACCCCTGCCGAGCAAGTACTGTTATCGCAACTGGGCGACACCTACAGCCATGCGTGGCTGGCGCTGCAACCGCGCAAGCCGTGGCGTCTGCGTTGGACGCGCAAGCGCCAGGTCGCCCTGGTGGCGGTGTTGCTGCTGGGCTTGCTGATCCCGGTGCGCCAGTCCGTGTTGGCCCCGGCCGAAGTGGTGCCATTGGGCGGGCAGGTGGTGGCGGCGCCGTTGGATGGGGTGATTGCCGAGTTCCTGGTCAAGCCCAACCAGACGGTCAAGAACGGCGACCTGCTGCTGCGTTTCGAAAGCACCAGCCTCAAGGCCCAGGCCGATGTGGCCGAGCGTGCGTTGGGCGTGGCTGAGGCCGAACTCAAGGCCAATTCCCAGCGTTCGTTTGTCGACGCTGAATCCAGTTCGAAGATTGACTTGCTGGCCGCCCGCGTCGAACAGAAGCGGGCCGAGCGCAACTACGCGCTTGAGCTGCTCAAGCGCAGCGAAGTCCGCGCCGAGCGCGACGGCATTGCGGTATTTGCCGACGCCGAGCGTTGGCTCGGCAAGCCCGTGCAGACCGGCGAGCGACTGATGGAAATCGCCGACCCGAACCAGGCCGAGTTGCGTATTGAATTGGCAGTGGGCGACGCGATTGCCCTGGAGCCCGGTGCGCAAGTGGCGTTGTTTCTCGACAGCGACCCGTTGCAGCGGCACCTGGCCTGGCTCGAGCGCTCGGCCTATGAAGCGCAGCCTACCGCCGCCGGGCAGTTGGCGTACCGGTTGGACGCGCGTTTCGATGCCACGGCGCCGCGCATCGGCCTGCGGGGCACGGCGAAGGTCTTTGGCGACCGCGCGCCGCTGGCGTTGTACCTGCTGCGTCGGCCACTGGCCGGCCTGCGCCAGAGCGTAGGCCTGTAGCATGGACTTGCCGAGCCTGCGGCCGGACCTGCAGTTGTCCGCGGCGGCGCCGGACCCGGACGGTTCGCCGCAGTGGACCTTGGCTGATCCGGTGCGCGGGCGCTATTTCAAGCTTGGCGCCGCGGCCATGCGCATGTTGCGGCACTGGTCCCTGGGCGATCCGGAACAGGTGCTGCAAGCCGCAAACCGCGAGCCGGGCCTGCCGCTCAATGGCGAGTCGCTGGAGCAACTGCTGGGTTTCTTGCGCGGCCATGACCTGATCAGCGCGATGGACCCACAACAGCGCGACAGTTACCTCTTCAAGACTGCCGCACAACGCCAGAGCCTGTGGCAGATCCTGCTGCATCAATACCTGTTTTTTCGCATCCCGCTGTGGCGCCCGGACGCCTTTCTCAACCGGGCCTGGCCCTGGTTGGCGCGGTTCGGCCCCGGGATCCTGCGCTATGGCCTGCCGCTGACCCTGGGCCTCGGCATCTTCCTGGTGTCGCGGGACTGGCAGCGTTTCATCGCGACGTTTCCGCACCTGTTCAGCCTGGGCGGTGCGCTGGCCTTCGGGGCGGCGTTGCTCTTCGCCAAGCTGTGCCATGAGTTCGGCCATGCCTTCATGGCCAAGCGCGCCGGTTGTCGTGTGCAAAGCATGGGCGTGGCGTTCATGGTGCTGTTGCCGATGTTCTATACCGATGTCAGCGATGCCTGGCGGATCAACGATCGTCGCGCGCGGTTGCTGATTGGTGCCGGCGGCGTCCTGGCCGAATTGTTGCTGGCGTGCATCGCGCTGCTGGCCTGGTCGCTGCTGCCCGACGGGCCGGCGCGCACCGCGGCGTTCATGCTGGCCAGCGCCACCTGGATCACCACGCTGATCATCAACTTGAACCCTTTCATGCGTTTTGACGGGTATTTCCTGCTCAGTGATTTCTGGGCGGTGGATAACCTTCAGGGACGTGCGTTCGCCCTGTGCCGCTGGCGCCTACGCGAAGCCTTGTTCGGTTATGGCGCGGCGGCGCCGGAACCCTGGTCGCCGAAGATGCGCCGGCGTTTGCTGGTCTGGGGATACGGCTCCTGGCTGTGGCGGGCATTGTTGTTTTTCGGGATTGCCCTGGCGGTCTATCACCTGTTTTTCAAGGTGCTGGGCATTTTTCTGATGATGGTGGAATTGGTGTGGTTCATTTTTATGCCCATCGTGAGTGAGTGGTGGCAATGGTGGAGTCGCCGCGAGCAAGCCCGCGGAGGGCGGATGCTCCTGAGCGGCCTGGTGTTGCTGGCGTTGCTGTTGGCGTTGCTGTTGCCCTGGCGCAGCGCGGTGGAAGTGCCGGCCATGCTCGAGGCCGGACGGGCCAGTGCCTTGCATGCGCCAGTGGCGGCGCGGGTCAAGCAGGTGAATGTGCGCGACGGCCAGGCCGTGGCCCAGGGTGATGTGTTGATTGAGCTGGAATCGCCGGACATGGCCTCGCGCCTGGCTATCGTGCGCCGGGAAATCCAGATCCAGCAACTGCAGATGCGTCGTCAGGCCGGGCGCAGCGAAACCGCAGCCGATGCCGGCATCATCGAACAGCAACTGGCCGAAGCGGTGGCCGAGTACCGAGGCCTGGTGGCCCAGCGCGAACGTCTGTTGTTGCGTGCTCCCCATGCCGGCCAAGTGCGCGACTTGTTGCCGCAACTGTCGGTAGGGCGCTGGCTGTCACCGACGCAGGTGCTGGCGCGGGTGGTGCAGCCCGATTCGCGGTTGCGCGGGTACCTCACCGAAGCCGAGCTCTGGCGGGTCGGGCCGGGTGCCACGGGACGGTTCATTGCCGACGATCCGATGCACCCATCGATTGCCGTGCAGTTGAATGAAATCGACACCAACGGCGTGGCCTGGGTCGAACAACAAGCGTTGACGTCCGACCACCATGGGCCGATTGCGGTGCGCCGGGATTCGCAGCAACGGGCCGAGCCGGTGCAGGCGCAGTATGGCGTGCGCCTGAGTGCCATTGACGATTCGGCCGCGCCGGTGCAACCGCTGCGTGGCGTGGTGGTGTTGCAGGGGCAGGGCGAGTCGGTGTTGGGAGCGGCCTGGCGTCGGTTGGCGGCGTTGGGTGTCAGGGAAAGCGGTTTTTAAGGAGCGAGCATGGATTCAGTGGCGGCGGAGGGATTGGTGGTGCGGCCATCGCGGGTCAGCGATGGTCCGTTCTTGCAGAGCCTTTACCAGGCGGCACGACCGGATCTGCAGTGGATCGACGGCGAGCATGAGCAGGTGCGGCAGGTGATTGCCCAGCAGTTTCAAGTGCAGGAGCAAGGGTTGGGAGAGTGCTTCCCCAATGCCATGCATTACGTGGTGGAAAAACTCGGCACCGCTATCGGCGCCTTGAGCACTGATTTTGGTCCCAATGAAATTCGCGTGCTGTACCTGGCCTTTATCCCTCAGGCCCGCGGGCAAGGCTATGGCCGGGCGGTGCTGCAAGGGGTGCAAAAAGCCGCGCAACAGGTCCGCTGCCCGGTGGCGACCGTGGTCTGGACCAGCAACCCCCACGCGCGTCGGCACTACCTGGCGCTGGGTTTCGAAGTGCAGGAAAGCAACCCGGCGGCGGAGCGGTTGGTCTGGTATCCGAAAGGCAACTGAACAGTGCCTGACTGGTCACCTGTTCAATATGGGAGCGGGTTTGCTCCCACAAGGGATCATCAGTTTTTAGTTAAACGCGATGTAGAAGTATCCCAGCGCCGGATCCCGTCCCATGGGCGGCATCCGTGATACGAACACCCCCTCGATCTTGCCCAGTTCCGGCACCTCCAGCCCGCACAGGCCGTCCACGAACGCGGTGCTCTCCAGGCTGTTGAACTCGACGCTGAAGGGCATGCGCTCGGTGTTCGGCATCTTCGCCCGAGGTGTTTCTTCAAGGGTTTCGAAGCGCACCGGCAGGCAACTGCCGTCGGGCAGGGTCAGGCTGCCGGTCTGGCCTAGCAGCGGTTGGAAATGGCGGCTATGAACCTGTTGCAGCATGTCGACACTCCAAAAGGCCGGAGGACCGCAGCCCTCCGGCGGTTTATCAGTTACGGGTTGGGAATAGACCGTTCAAGGCGACACTGAAGTTGACCACCAGGAACGGGTTCATGACCGCCATTGGCAAGCCGTTGCCCGCGGGGGAAATCGTGCCGTCGATGCTCGTGCTCACGCCCTTGACCGGCACTGGTGAGGCGCCGATCTGATCGGAATAAATCGCCGCCGAGCCAGGCCCGGTGCCCGAGGTGCCGATGAACGAGTTGGTGGCCGTCGGCGTATTCACCGGGTTGCTGGCCGGGTTTGCCAGTTGCAGGGTGGTGGAGGCGGTGAGTCCCGCCAGGGTGTGAGTGTGGGCGGGCAGGTTGCTGATCGTTGCAGTGACGTTTTCGGTGCCGGAGACTTCGCCCATGACCCGCGGCGTCAGACCCTGGCCGTTGCCTTGTCCCAGCGGCAGGCGGCCTTGCAGATTGGGGAGCATGAAGTTGGTGGTGCCGTTGCCTCCGTAATACGTGCCGAGCAAGGAGAACAAAGCCTGGTACTGGGCAATTGGGAGGCTCTGCCCGTTGCACTGAGCCCACCCATTGGGGGCGAAGTTAAAGGCAAACGGTTGGATGGTGCCCATAAATACTTCCATAGATTCCTCATCCCTTCAGATTATTGGTATGGCAATGCCGCCAGGATCCAAGGGAGGGTAGTGCGGTCAGCCCGATGCCTTCATTCCCTGGCCTGGTCACGCACGGCTGAGCGTAGACGGGGATGTCTCATTCTGCTGGGCAGCAATAGAGGAAAAATGTGGTCGATCGGCTTAATCGATTCAGGTTCGCGTCGCCGCTATACCGTCCATCTTTTTTACAGAATTGGCTGATTTTGATGTCAAAGTACCACTAGGCGAAGATTGTTTCCTCGGCTACGCTTCGCGATATAAAGGGACTACAAACAGGTGAATGGATTGCCGCAGTTTCACTTTATTTCCGGTTTACCGCGCTCAGGCTCGACCCTGCTTTCTGCCATTTTGCTGCAGAATCCGCGCTTTCATGCCGGGATGACCAGTCCCGTCGGTTCGCTGTTCAGCACCGTCCTGCAACAATGCAGCGCCGGCAGCGAGTTCGGTTCGGTGATCGACACCGACCTGCGCCGCCGCCTGTTGCGTGGCCTCTTCGATTCCTACTACGCCGACAAAGCCGATAAACCGGTCATCTTCGACACCAATCGCCAATGGTGTGCCCGTTTGCCTGCCCTGCAGGACCTGTTTCCCCAGGCCAAGACCATCGCTTGCGTGCGCAACGTTGCCTGGATCCTCGACAGCCTGGAGCGCCTTTATCGCGCCAATCCGTTCGAGAACACCAAGCTGTTCAACGACGATGACGAGCGCAACACCGTCTACAGCCGCTGCGAAACCCTGGCCCAGCGCAATCGTCTGGTGGGGCTTGCCTGGACGGCGCTCAAAGAGGCCTATTACGGCGAGAACGCCGAGTCGTTGCTGGTCGTTGACTACGACCTGCTGAGCCAGGCACCGGAGCGGGTCATGCGACTGGTGTACGAGTTTATCGGCGAGCCCTGGTTCGAGCACGATTTCAATCACTTGACCTACGACGCACCGGCCTTCGACCAGGCACTGGGCGTTGCCGGCCTGCACAAGGTCAAGCCCAAGGTCGCGCCGCAAGCTCGACGCACCCTGCTGCCGCCGGATCTGTTTGAAAAGTATGCCGAGTTGTCGTTCTGGCGCGATGGGTCCGCAAGCGCCGCCAATGTCATTCGTATGAAAACCGACGCCGCCGTCAGCTGACTGCGGTTTTTTTTCATTTGTGTTCAAGAAGTTCGAGTCCAGGTGATCGTCATGTGGTGGAGCAAAGGCAAATCGCGGGTAACCGAGGGCGCACAGGCCCTGGCATCGCCAATGATCATGTCCCTGGAGCCGCGAATGCTGTTCGACGGCGCGGTGGCGGCAACCGTGGCCGACGCCGCGCAACCGGACGCTCATCCGACTGCCGAGGCGGCCAAGACGCCCACAGCGGACCAGCCTGCCGATAGTCATGCACCCCAAGGCCAGGTCGATGCCACCCAGGCTGCCGTTCCGGGCAAATCCGTGGTGTTTGTCGATTCCCGGGTCAAGGATTCCGCCAACCTGCTCGAAGGCGTGGCGCCCGGGACCCAGGTGGTGCAACTGGATGCCACCAAGGACGGTCTGCAACAGATCGCCGATTACCTGGACACCCACCAGGGCGTCAGCTCGGTGCAGATCATCGCCCACGGTAATGCCGGTGATTTGTGGCTGGGCAACAGCTACCTGTCGGCGGACAACGTCCAGGCCCGCAGCGAAGTGCTGGCACAGATCGGCCAGGACATGAACGCCGGCGGCGATATCCTGATCTACGGCTGCTACACCGCCGAAGGCGAGCGTGGCCTGAGCCTGGTGGATTCATTGGCGCAGTTGACCGGGCGTGACGTGGCGGCTTCCGACGATCGCACTGGCGTCGGCGGCGACTGGGACCTGGAGATCGCCACCGGCAACATCGAAAGTGCCAATGCGCTCTCGGCCACGGCCATGAGCGAGTACCAATGGGGCCTGGCCACCTGGACCGCCACCAACAATGCCAATTCCGGCGTGGGCTCCCTGCGCGCCGCCCTGGTTTCCGCGCAGAACGGCGATATCGTCACCTTCAACAGCAGCATGACCGTTGCCTTGACCCAGGTGCTGGTGGTGAACCAGAACATCACGATCGACGGCGATCTCAACAACGACAACGTCGCCGATGTCACCCTGGACGGGCAGTTCCGCACCCAGGTGATCAGCGTGACGGCCGGCACCACGGCCACCCTCGATGGTTTGGTGATTACCCGCGGCGTTGTGTCGGGCAACGGCGGTAACGGTGGTGACGATGCGCTGGTGGCCAAGGGCGGCGGGATCAACAACGCGGGTACCTTGACCCTGCGTAACGTCACGGTCACGGCTAACGTGGCGGCGGGCGGTGGCGGCGGCGGTGGTGTGACGCCGGAATACGCAGGTGGTGGTGGCGGTGGCGGTGGTGCGCTCGGCGGCGGGATCGGCGGGCGTGGCGGCGATACGCTCAACTCCTCGGGTTCCTTGGGCTCTACCAACCAGGGCGGTGCCGGTGGCGGCTTCTTCAACATCGGCGGGCGTGGCGGCTCCGCGACCGGCGGTGCCGGCGGCGCTGTCTATGCCGGCTACAGCACCGGCTCCTCCGGTGGCACGGCCAGCAGCGGCGGGTTGTCCATCGGCGGCGGCGGTGGTGGCGATGGCTATAACGACATCGGCGGTGCCGGCGGTGGCGCGGTTGGCGGTATCTACAACGACACGGGCGCAACCCTGCGGATCATCGGCAACTCGGTCATCTCCAACAACATCGGCGCGGGCGGTGGTGGCGGTGGCGGCGGTGCCGGCGGCGGCTACACCCAGGCGGGCGGCGCCGGTGGCGTGGGTGTCGGTGCGATCTGGAACAAGGGTTCGATCCTGATCACTGCGGCCAACTTCGCGGCCCTGGCCGGCAACGTCGGTGGCAGCGGCACCGGTGGAACGAGTGCCGGCACGGCAGGTGTCTCGCCGAGTTCGGTGGCCAACGTCTATGGCGACGGCGGCACCATCAATACCAACTATGTGCCGGACGAAACGCCGCCCACCGCGACAGTCGTGGTGGCCAACACCAACCTGAACTCTGGCGGCACGTCGCAGGTGACTATCACCTTCTCCGAGGCGGTGACCGGGCTGACCGCGGCGGACCTGACCGTACAGAACGGCACCATCGGCACGCTGACCAGCGGCGACGGCGGCATCACCTGGACCGGCACGCTGACGGCGGCAAGCAACATCGCCGATACCACCAACATCATCACCTTGAACAACACCGGTGTGGCGGACCTGGCCGGTAACGCCGGGGTGGGCACCACCGATTCGAATAATTACGTGGTCAACGACACCGTGGCGCCGACGGCGTCCATCGTGGTATCTGACACGGCCCTCAGGAACGGTGAAACCTCGCTGGTGACCATCACCTTTTCCGAGGCGGTCAGCGGCTTGACCACGGCCGACCTGACGGTGGCCAATGGCGCCCTCAGCGGCCTGAGCAGCAGTGACGGCGGTATCACCTGGACAGCAACCCTGACACCCGACGCCGCTGTCACCGACACCACCAATCTGGTGGTGCTGAACAATGCCGGTGTCGCGGACCTGAGTGGCAACGACGGCGTTGGCACCACCAACTCCAACAACTACGCGATCGACACCGTGCTGCCGACCGCCACGATCGTGGTGACTGACACGGCGTTGAGCGCCGGTGAAACATCCTTGGTGACGATCACGTTCAACGAGGCGGTCAGTGGTTTCACCACCGCTGACCTGACGGTGGCCAACGGCACGGTCACCGGGCTGAGCACCAGCGACGGAGGTATCACCTGGACCGCAACGCTGACCCCGACCGCCAGCGTGAGCGATACCAGCAACCTGATCACGTTGAGCAACAGCGGCGTTGCCGACCTGTCCGGCAACGTCGGTACCGGCACCACCGACTCGAACAACTACGCGATCGACACCCTGCGCCCGACCGCCACGATCGTGGTGGCCGACAACGCGCTGAACATCGGTGAAACCTCCCTGGTGACGATTACCTTCAGCGAGGCGGTGACGGGGTTCACCCTGGCCGACCTGACCGTTGCCAATGGATCCCTGAGCGGGCTGAGCAGCAGCGACGGCGGTATCACCTGGACCGCGACGCTCACCCCAAGCGCCAGCATCAGCGATGCCACCAACCTGATTGTCCTGGCCAATACCGGCGTACTGGACGCGGCCGGTAACGCTGGCACCGGCACCACCAGTTCCAACAACTATGCCGTCGACACCGCGCGCCCGACCGCGACCATCGTCGTCGCCGACAACGCCTTGAGAATCGGCGAAACCTCGCTGGTGACCATCACCTTCAACGAGGCAGTGACCGGCTTCACCACTGCCGACCTGACGGTCGCCAACGGCACCCTGACCGGGCTGAGCAGCAGCGACGGCGGTATCACCTGGACCGCGACACTGACCCCAAGCGCCAGCATCAGCGACGCCACCAACCTGATCACCCTGGATAACACCGGCGTTGCGGACGCCGCCGGCAACGCCGGCAGCGGTACCACCGACTCCAACAACTACGCCATCGACACGGCGCGCCCCACCGCCACCATAGTCGTCGCCGATACGGCCGTCGCCCTGGGCGAAACCTCGGTGGTGACCATCACTTTCAGCGAGGCGGTGACCGGTTTCACCCTGGCTGACCTGACGGTCGCCAACGGTAGCCTGAGCGGGCTGAGCACCAGCGACAACATCACCTACACCGCCACCTTCACCCCGAGCGTCGGCACCAGCGATGCCACCAACCTGATTACGCTGAATAACACGGGCGTCGTAGATGGGGCGGGCAACGCCGGCAGCGGCACCACCGACTCCAACAACTACGCCGTCGACACGCTGCGTCCCACCGCGACCATCGTGGTTGCCGACAACGCGCTGAGCGTCGGCGAAACCTCACTGGTGACCATTACGTTTTCCGAGGCGGTCAGTGGTTTCGACAACTCGGACCTGAGCGTGGCCAATGGCACGCTGAGTGCGGTCAGCAGCAGCGACGGTGGAATCACTTGGACGGCGACGTTCACGCCTGCGCTCGGTGTCAGCGACACCTCCAACGTCATCACCCTGAACAACACCGGCGTCAGCGATGCGGCGGGCAATACCGGCACCGGCACGACCAACTCCAACAACTACCAGGTCGACACCAATGTGCCGACCGCGACCATCGTGGTCGCCGACAGTACGCTGGGAATCGGTGAAACGACCCAGGTGACCATCACCTTCAATTCGGCGGTGAGCGGTTTCGATAACGCGGACCTGACAGTCAGCAACGGCACGCTCAGCAATGTGTCGTCCACCGACGGCGGCGTCACCTGGACGGCCACGTTCACGCCGAGCGCGAGCATTTCCGATACCAGCAACGTGATCACGCTGGACAATACCGGCTTGATCAACGGCGCGGGCAACGCAGGTGTCGGCACCACCGATTCCAATAACTACGTGGTCGACACCGTGCGCCCCACTGCGACCATCGTCATGGCCGACCCAACCGTTGCCATTGGCGAAACCTCGCTGGTGACCATTACCTTCAGCGAGGCCGTGACGAGCTTCACCCTGGCGGACCTGACCGTGGCCAATGGTTCCCTGAGCGGGCTGAGTACCAGCGACAACATTACCTTCACCGCGACCTTCACCCCGAGTGCGGGAATCAGCGACAGTACCAACCTGATCAGCCTCAACAGTGGCTCGATCGCCGATGTGGCGGGCAACATCAACACCGGCACTGCGGATTCGAACAACTACGCTGTCGATACCCTGCGCCCGACCGCGACCATCGTGATGGCCGATAGCAACCTCAGCGTCGGCGAAACCTCACTGGTGACCATCACCTTCAGCGAGGCGGTCAGCGGTTTCGACAATTCGGACCTGAGCGTGGCCAATGGCACCCTGAGCGCCGTGAGCAGCAGCGATGGCGGCATTACCTGGACGGCGACCTTTACCCCGGCCACCGGTACGCGGGACGCCACCAACCTGATCGTCCTGGACAACAGCGGCGTGAGCGACGCGGCCGGCAACGCCGGTACCGGCACCAGCAACTCCGCCAACTACACCGTCGATACCCAGGTGCCGACCGCGACCATCGTGGTGGCCGATACGTCCCTGAGCATCGGTGAAACCAGCCAGGTGACCATCACCTTCAACGAAGCGGTGAGCGGTTTCGACAACAGCGACCTGACCGTCAGCAACGGCACGCTGAGCAATGTGTCGTCCTCCGACGGCGGCGTCACGTGGACGGCTACGTTCACACCGAGTGCGAGCATTGCCGATACCAGCAACCTGATCACCCTGGACAATACCGGTGTCGTCAACGTCTCGGGCAACGCTGGCGTCGGCACCACCGATTCCAATAACTACGCCATCGACACCGTGCGCCCGACCGCGACCATCGTCGTCGCCGACACCGCCATCGCCGCGGGCGAGACCTCGCTGGTGACCATCACCTTCAGCGAGGCCGTGACCGGCTTCACCACTGCCGACCTGAGCGTCGCCAACGGGACCCTCAGCGGGCTGAGCAGCAATGACGGTGGCATTACCTGGACCGCGACCTTCACGCCTGCCGCTGGCATCACGGACACCAGCAACGTCATCACCCTTGCCAACAGCGGCGTCGCCGACCTGGCGGGCAACGCGGGCAGCGGCACCACCGATTCGAACAACTACAGCGTCGACAGCCAGCGTCCGACCGCCACCATCGTGCTGAGCGATTCGGTGTTGAAACCGGGTGAAACCGCCCAAGTGACCATCACCTTCAGCGAGGCCGTTACCGGCTTCAGCAACGCTGACCTGAGTGTCGCCAACGGTACCCTGAGCGCTGTCAGCAGCAGCGATGGCGGCCTGACCTGGACCGCAACCTTCACGCCAACCCTGGGCGTGACCGATGCCAGCAACCTGATCAGCCTGGACAATACCGGCGTGAGCGACGCGGCTGGCAACAGCGGGGCAGGTACCACCGACTCAGCCAACTATGCGGTCGAGACGCAGGTGCCGACTGCCACGATCGTGGTGGCCGACAGTGCGCTGCGCGTAGGAGAAACCTCGCAGGTCACCATTACGTTCTCGGAGGCGGTGAGCGGTTTCGACAACAGTGACCTGACCATCAGCAACGGCACGCTCAGCAATGTGTCGTCCACCGACGGCGGCGTCACCTGGACGGCCACGTTCACGCCGAGCGCCAGCATCACCGATACCAGCAACCTGATCAGCCTGGACACCAGCGGCGTGGTCAACGCCTCGGGCAACAGCGGTGTCGGTGTGGTGGACTCCAACAACTACGCAATCGACACGGTTCGCCCAGGCGCCACCATCACCGTGGGCGACACCACCCTGGGCATCGGCCAGAGCACCACCGTGACTATCTCCTTCACCGAGGCGGTGTCCGGTTTCGACCTGTCCGACCTGAGTGTGGCCAATGGTGTGCTGTCCAACCTCGCCAGCAGTGACGGTGGCCTGACCTGGACGGCGACCTTGACGCCTACTGCAGGCGTCAACGATGCCACCAACCTGATCCTGCTCGACGCCAGCAATGTGCAGGACCTGGCCGGCAACGCCGGCGTGGGCATCGCGATCTCCGCCAACTACGCGCTCGATGCCACCCGGCCGACAGCGACCATCGTGGTGGCCGATCCGAACCTGACCGTGGGCGAGACGACCCAGGTCACCATCACCTTCAGCGAGGCGGTGAGCAATTTCGATCTGTCGGACCTCAGCGTCACCAACGGCGAGCTGACCAACCTGAGCAGCAGCGACGGCGGTATCACCTGGACCGCGACGTTCACACCGACGGTGAACCTCACCGACCCGAGCAACTTCATTGCCCTGGACACCAGCAACGTCAGCGACCTGTCGGGCAACGCCGGGGGCAGCGTGGCGGTGTCCAACAACTATGCGATCGACACCGTGGTGCCCAACGATGTGAAGCCGCCGCCGGAGTTCCTGACCTCCGACCCGGTCACGGTTATCCCGCCGTCCGAGGTGCCGCTGCAACCGATCGTCTTTACCCCGCCGACCGGCAATCTCGGTTCGCCGCTGGGGTTCCCGCCGCTGTTCGAGCAACGGGACATGGGCGGGGGCCTCAAGCCGATTGGAGATATTTTCATCAACCGGGGTCAACTGGCGCCTAGCTATATCGCTCAGGTGTTCAGCAGCGATGCCGCTGGCGATGGTTCGGGCCAGGGCTTCCTGGGCTTTGGTGGGGGCGATGGTGGGGTATTCGGCAGCAGCACGCTTTCGACCCTGTTCACCCAGGACTCCGCTTCCGAGGGCGAATCGATGGGTGCCTTCGGCAGTCAGTCGATGCAGGGCGGCGATGTGTCCCAAGGGCTGCGCGGGATGTTCGGCGCACCGACCTTGGGCCAGCAGCTGCAACAGCTCAAGGATACTGAACAGCGTCAGGTCGACAGCTTGGCAACGGCGTTACGACAGGTCGGCATCAGCCAGGCGCAGGCCTGAATTCTAAAAAATATTGGGGCAGTCAGGGGCAATCCAGGGAATGAATAGAAGTCAGAAGTTATTCGGTATGAGTTTGCTGGCGCTGGTGGTGAGTGGATGTGCGGTCACCAGCGATCCGATCGAGCGTAGCGTCAGCGAGCAGCGCGCTCGAACCGACCTGCAGAATATGTACAAGGATCAGGAGCCGCTCAGTGGCCCGCTGACCCTGCACCAGGCCATGGCCCGGGCAGTGAAGTACAACCTCGAAGGCCGCTTGAAGATCATGGAGGAAGCCCTGGCCAAGCGTCAGTTGGACCTGGCCAGTTTCGACATGCTGCCGCGCATGGCCCTGGACGCCGGCTATGTGGGCCGCAACAACGTCAATGCCTCCAGCAGCCAGAGCGTGGAAACCGGCACCCAGTCCCTGGAACCGTCGACCTCCCAGGACCGCGACCGCGAGGTGGCGGACCTGACCATGGTCTGGAACGTGCTCGATTTCGGCGTCAGCTACATCAGCGCCAAGCAGGCCGGGGACCAGCGCCTGATCGTGCAGGAGCGCCGGCGCAAGGTGATCAACACCATCGTCCAGGACGTGCGTTCGGCCTACTGGCGCGCCATGGCCGCCGAACGTTTGCTCAAGCAGATCGACAGCCTGATGGCCCGGGTCGAGGCTGCGCGCGACAACAGCCAGAGCATGAGCGAACAGCGCATTGGTGACCCGGTGCAGGCCCTGGGTTACCAGCGCTCGCTGATCCAGGCGACCCGTCAACTGGAAGAGCAGCGTCGGGCGCTGTCCCTGGCCAAGACCGAACTGGCGACCCTGATCAACTTGCCCCTGGGTACCGAGCTGACCCTGGCCACCCAGGATGAATACGTCATCCCGGAACTCAAGGTCGACCTGGCTCGTCTCGAACAGGAAGCCCTGGCCAGCCGCCCGGAACTGCGCGAGCAGGATTACCAGACCCGCATCACCGCCGCCGAAACCCGCAAGGCCATGCTGCGCCTGCTGCCGGGGCTGGAGTTTTCCGCCGGCGGGCATTACGACAGCAACTCGTTCCTGGTGGAACAGGGCTGGGCTGACTACGGTGTGAAAGTCACCTGGAACCTGTTCAACGTGATCTCCGCCCCGGCGGCCATCGACGTGGCCAAGGCCGGTGAAGAAGTGGCCTCGGCGCGGCGCCAGGCGATGTCGATTGCCGTGCTGGCGCAGCTGTACGTCGCCAACGCCAACTATCGCGAAGCGCTGCGCCAGTTCAAGACCAGCCAGCAACTGTCGGACATTGACGGGCAGATTGTCGGTCAATTGCGCAATCGGCACCAGGCTGCCGGCATTGGCGAGCTGGATCTGATCCAGGGTGAACTGAATACCTTGCAGGCCGATCTGCGCCGGGACCTGGCCTACGCTGACCTGCGCAACGCCTACGGGCAGATCTTTGCCAGTGCCGGTCTCGACCCACTGCCAAACGAAGTGCAATCGACCGCAGTCCAGTCGATCGCCACGGCACTGGCTAATCGTGAAGCGGCCTGGGCCCAGGGCGACATCACGGTGCCGACGACGGCCGCGGTGACTCAGTAACCGGGCGCTGGCATGACGCGCCCGGCGTTTTCCCGGCTGCCGGTGGCGGTGAACCTGCCGTTGCTGTTGCAGGCATTGGCCGCCATTGAAGACGAGCGCTGGCAGGGGCATTTCAACAGTGCCTTTTACAGTGGCGACTGGAGCGGGGTGGCGCTGATTTCGGCGGTCGATGCCTTGACCGAGTTGTCTCCCGGGCGCGGTCTGCCTGTGACGCGCGCGCCTTGGTCAGAGGATCGTCGTTGGCGCGAAGCGTTGCGTGATTGCTCCCTGGAGATCGTCTCGGCCCGGCTATTGCGGCTCGGGCCGGGTGGGTGCATTCACGAGCATCGCGACTATGACCTGGGCGGGCCGGACGCCGACCTGCGCCTGCACATTCCGCTGCTCAGCCCGCCGCAAGTGGACTTCTGGCTGGATGACCAGCGTGTGCCTATGACGGCGGGCGAGTGCTGGTTTCTCGACTTGTCGCGACCTCATCGCGTCGATAACCGCAGTGCCGAGCCCAGAGTTCATCTGGTGCTCGATTGCCGCCCGGGGCCCTGGTTGGAGCAGCAGATTGCCGCTGGGTTGCCCACTACACCGGCAACTGGCGGCGGGCATAGCGACTTCGCCCGTTTTCAGCAGCACGTAGAGACTGATATCCAACTCGCCCGAACCTTGCAGAGCGTGCATGACGTAGACGCTTTCATTGAGTGCGCAATTGCGCTGGGTGCCGGACAAGGCCTGCACTTCACTGCGCAAGAACTCCGGGCGGCCATGCGCAACGGTCGCCGACAGTGGAGAGACCAGTGGAAAGCCTGAACCTGGACGGCTGGCTGCCGATCCGCGTGTGGCAAGAGGCTGGGCAGTGGTGGGTCGATTGGTGCTGGTTCGGCGATGCGCGACTGTCACAGCCATTCTTTGGCGATGCGGTGGAAGACGCCCTGCGCCTGCCCTTCAACCAGGCGTTCCGCCGCCGGACTCCCTTGGACGCCCTCGGTCAGTGGCAACGACAAACCCCGGGACTGGAGCCCAGCGCATTCATTTTCCATGCCTCCCGTTGCGGCTCGACATTGATCAGCCAGATGCTTGCCCAGTTGGACGACCATATCGTCATCTCGGAACCACCGCCCCTGGATACGTTGCTGCGCAGTGATTTGCCGTCGCCCGAGCGGTGCGTGGCGCTCAAGGGCTTGATGTCGGCTTATGGGCAGCGCCGACGAGGCGTGGAGCAACGGCTGGTGGTCAAGCTCGACGCCTGGAACATCGGTGAGTTGGCGCTGTTGCGAGAATGTTTTCCTGACAGCCCCAGGCTGTTCCTGTACCGCGACCCTTTGGAAATCGCCGTCTCCCATCTGCGTCGTCCTGGCCTGCACATGGTGCCGGGGATGATCGGGACGAGTGTGCTGGACGATGGGTTGCCGTTCAGTAGCCCGGAAGATTTCATCTCGCGCCGGGTGGGGCAGTTGTTGGCGACGGGTTTGGACCACTGTCAGGTATTGGGTGCAATGGCGGTCAACTACACCGAACTGCCCGAGGTGATGACGGGCAAGCTGGCGGCGTTTTTCCGGCTTGATGAGGAGCAAGGCAGGCAAGTGTTCGCCGCAGTGGGGCAGCATGCCAAGCAGCCGGCGCAGGCGTTTGTTGGCGATAGCGAGGACAAGCGCCGCGAGGCTTCGGTGTTGTTGCGGGAGCGGGTCATGCGCTGGGCGTGGGGGCCTTACGAAGCGCTCGAGTGTTTGAGAAGGTCTTGAATTCAGGAGTGTCCTGTGGCGAGGGAGCTTGCTCCCGCTCGGTTGCGCAGCAACCGCAAGATCTTGGGGCCGCTACGCAGCCCAGCGGGAGCAAGCTCCCTCGCCACAGGGGCTCGCTTGTGCCTTGCCTAATCCATCACGGCTTGTTGGGCGACAACTCCGCCATTCCCTTGAGCAACTCGATCGGCAAGGGGAAGACGATGGTGGAGCTTTTATCCCCGGCAATCGAGCCCAGCGTCTGCATATAGCGCAGCTGCATGGCCCCTGGCTGGCGGCCGAGCATTTCGGCGGCCTGCATGAGTTTTTCCGAGGCCTGCAGCTCGCCTTCGGCGTGGATCACCTTGGCCCGGCGTTCGCGCTCGGCTTCGGCTTGGCGGGCGATGGCGCGGATCATCGATTCGTTGAGGTCCACGTGCTTGATCTCGACATTTGCCACTTTGATGCCCCAGGCATCGGTCTGGGCGTCGAGCACCTGCTGGATGTCGCCGTTCAATTGCTCGCGCTCGGCCAGCAGTTGGTCCAGGTCATGCTTGCCGAGGACCGCGCGCAAGGTGGTCTGGGCCAGTTGGCTGGTGGCCATGAGGAAGTTTTCGACCTGAATGATGGCTTTCTGCGGATCGAGCACGCGGAAATACAGCACCGCGTTGACCTTCACCGAGACGTTGTCGCGGGTGATCACGTCCTGGGGCGGCACGTCGAGGACAATGGTGCGCAGGTCGACGCGGATCATCTGCTGCACCACCGGAATCAGCAGGATCAATCCCGGCCCCTTGACCTGCCAGAACCGACCGAGCTGGAACACCACCGCTCGTTCGTATTCGCGCAGGATCCGGAACGTCGCACCCGCCAGTGCAATCAACAGTAACAACAGCAGCACAAAACCGATTTGCATGCCCATCTCAGACTCCTTGTGAATCAGCGGGGGCCACTTCCAGCAGCAAACCCTTGCGAGTGATGACTCGCACCGCTTGCCCAGGCCGCAGCGGCGTTGCGCTTGCCACCTGCCAGCGTTCGCCTTCCAACTGGACCCAGCCATGATGATGATTGCCGGCCTGCAACGCGGTCACCATCGTGACGCTGCCCAACAGCGCCGCATCGCCGCTGACAGGCTGGCGCGGTCGTGTTTTCAACGCACGGACCAACAGGACGATCAGCAGCAAGGCGCTGGCCAGGCCCAGGCCGAGCATCAGCGGAGCCGGTATATCGGCGTTGGTCAGGATGACCGCGCCAATCACGCACAGGACAATGCCACCCAGCCCTGCGATACCGTAATTGGGCAGGGCCGCCTCGAAGACCAGCAAGGCCACGCCAACGGCAACCAGCCAGAAACCCAGGGAATCGGTGCCTGGCAGCACGAGGCCATCGGCGCCGAGCACAGGTCCGCTGATCGCCAGCAGCGCAACCGTCAACCAGTGAATGTTCACAGGACCCTCCGCAACGTGTATTCGTCGGGATGTTATTCAAAGTCTAGTCGAGTCGAGGGTTGATTGAATTTTGATCAGTCTGGCGGTCGTCGAGGGGCTAGACTGCGGAGAAACACCCCGCCATCTCCATTATGTTCAGGAGGCCCGTATGGAAACCCCAATTCACCCTCTTTCCTCATTATTCAAGCAACTGGGCTTGCCCGATGACGCCGAGGGCATTGATAAATTTATCACCAGCCATTCACCCCTCAAGCCCGGACTGCACCTGGCCGATGCGTTTTTCTGGAGCGAGGGCCAGCGGCAAATGCTGCGCGACGAGATCCTCGAGGATGCGGACTGGGCGGAGGTGATAGACCAGTTGGATGTGTTGTTGCGCAAGGGCCGTAGCGAGTGATGTACAAAACCTGTGGGAGCGGGCTTGCTCGCGAATGCGTCGTGTCAGGCAACATCAGTGTCAACTGACCCACTGCTTTCGCGAGCAAGCTCGCTCCCACAGGGATAAACGATTATTCTTTATAGTTATTAATAAATATCTTCTTATTCCTTAAATAATATAGCTCTCCTCCCTATACTCGTCTGGGAACAGACACGCAGGAGAGCAACCCATGCGCAACGAATCGATTCGCTACCTGATTGTGCCGGGCTGGCAAGGATCGCCGGAAAATCATTGGCAAACCCACTGGCAGAACAGCCTGCCCAACAGCGCGCGGGTCGAGCAGGCCGACTGGTTGACGCCCCGGCGTGAAGACTGGGTCGCGGCGTTGGCCGAGGCCGTGGCCGCCGACAGCACGCCAGTGATCCTGATTGCCCATAGCCTGGGTTGCATCACGGTGGCCCATTGGGCCGCCACCGCGCCGGTGCAGTTCCTGCGCCAAGTACGCGGGGCATTGTTGGTGGCGCCGGCGGATGTCGAGCGGCCGGCTTGCGTTCCGGCGCTGCGCAACTTCGCGCCGATTCCCACTGATCTGTTGCCGTTCCCAAGCCAAGTGGTCAGCTCCGACAACGACGCCGCCGTGAGCGCTCCGCGCGCTCTGGAACTGGCCCGCAACTGGGGCGCCGAGGCCGGGATTCTGTCCGGGGCGGGGCATATCAACGTGAAGTCCGGTCACCAGCGTTGGGAGCAGGGTTTCGCTTACCTCTATCGCCTGCAAAACCGCATGGAGCATCACGCCCTGCGTCGCGCCTGAATTTTAGCGCCCCCCGTCTCCCGGCGGTCTGGGGCGGGAGCCTGCCATGAGTTTGCATGAAACCTTCGGTCAGCCCTTGCTGACCTTTCCCGATGCGGAAAAAAGCCCCCTGAGCATTCGCGCCAAGGCGCTGGTGTTCGTCGACCCACGTTCGCGGCAGCTGCGCCAGGCGTTGGAGCAACTGGCGCCACGTGCGGTCTCGGTGCTGATACGGGGTGAAACCGGTAGCGGCAAGGAACTGCTGGCTCGACATATCCATCGCGAAAGTGATCGCGGTGGGTTGTTTGTGTCGGTCAACTGCGGCGCCATCAGCCCGACCTACGCCGACGCCGAATTGTTCGGCTATGCCGCCGGCAGTTACAGCGGTTCGGCCAGCAGCCGGGCCGGTTGGTTTGGTTCGGCCAACGGCGGCACCCTTTACCTGGATGAAATCGGTGATTTGCCGCTGCCGATCCAGATCAAATTGCTGGCGGCCCTGGAAAACCATGAAGTCACTCGTGTGGGGGCGCATCAGCCCAGCCCGGTAGATGTCCGCCTGGTGGCAGCGACCAGCATCGACCTGGCGCAAGCGGTGGCGGCCGGGAAATTCCACGAGCGGCTCTACCATTACCTTGGCGAAGGCCAACTGGAACTGCCGGCCCTGCGTGAGCGGGTGGGCGATATCCTGTCCCTGGCCGAATATTTCCTGGGCATCTACAGCCAGCGACTCGGTCTCAGCGTGCCACTG
Organism: Pseudomonas sp. NFACC08-1; assembly: GCF_900106735.1. Classification (NCBI taxonomy): domain Bacteria; kingdom Pseudomonadati; phylum Pseudomonadota; class Gammaproteobacteria; order Pseudomonadales; family Pseudomonadaceae; genus Pseudomonas; species Pseudomonas sp. NFACC08-1. Next base: position 38,288 of record NZ_FNNL01000003.1, read on the forward strand.
ATCAGTGAAGCGGCGCAGTACGCCCTCGAGCGGCACAGTTGGCCGGGCAACACCCGCGAGCTGGAAAATGTCATTCACTTCGCGTTGCTGGTGAGCACCGGTGACGAGATTTTACCCGAGCACCTGAATTTGCCGCCCCAGCCTTCAGTGCCTGAACTGATCGAGCAGCAAGTGGCGCAGGTCATCGCAGGGGGATCGGAAGGTGAGCGTGCCGCACTCAAGGTGCTGCTCAGTCGATTGGGCTCGACGCTGTAAGTGTGGCTGACCCACTCTTGTGGCGAGGGAGCTTGCTCCCGCTGGGCTGCGTAGCGGCCCCAAGATCTTGCGGTTGCTGCGCAACCGAGCGGGAGCAAGCTCCCTCGCCACAAAAGCGGTGTTAGCTATATGAGGAAAATGAATATGAACTTGAACAAAAGATATTGTTAAGGAATAAAAAATGTCGGTATTGTCCGCACCACGCCAGCGATAGCACTTCACTGGCACTCCACATTTGGCCGTCGTCCATGACGACAGTGATTTTCGATAAGGACACTGCATGAAAAAGGTTCTGTTGTTCACCGCATTGGCGGCAGCCTTGGCCTCGGGCCTGGCCCAGGCCGCGGAGAAACTGGTCGTGGCCGCCACCCCGGTACCCCACGCTGAAATCCTCGAACTGATCAAGCCGGCCCTGGCCAAAGAAGGTGTGGACCTGGAAATCAAGGTATTCACCGACTACGTCCAACCCAACGTACAGGTTGATCAGAAGCGCCTGGACGCCAACTACTTCCAGACCCTGCCGTACCTGACGAACTTCAACGAAGGCAAAGGCACCCATCTGGTGACCGTGATCGGCGTTCACGTCGAACCGTTCGGCGGCTACTCGAAGAAGTACAAAAAGCTGGCTGATCTGCCGAATGGCGCGACCATCGCATTGCCAAACGAAGGCAGCAACAGCGGCCGTGCCCTGATCCTGCTGCAGAAGGCTGGGCTGATCGAGTTGAAAGACCCGAAAAACGCTCTGGCGACCCCGAAAGATATCGCCAAGAACCCGCACAACTTCAAGTTCAAGGAACTGGAGTCGGCCATGCTGCCGCGCGTGCTGGACCAGGTCGACCTGGACCTGATCAACACCAACTATGCCCTGGAAGCGGGTCTTAACCCAGCCAAGGACGCACTGGTAATCGAAGGCGCGGATTCGCCTTACGTCAACTTCCTGGTGGCCCGTCCTGACAACAAGGACAGCCCGGCCATCCAGAAGCTGGCCAAGGCCCTGACCAGCCCTGAAGTGAAGGCGTTCATCGAGAAGAAATACAGCGGCGCGGTACTGCCGGCGTTCTGATTCGCGGGCTGAACCTTGTCACAGTTTCAAACGCCGACGGCTGATACAGCGTCGGCGTTTTTTGTGCTCGCGTTTTAATTGTGGGAGCGAGCTTGCTCGCGATTCGGTTGATCGGGCGCCAGTCAATCCGGCCAATGCCACGCCGGCTCATCCAACATCCGTTGCCCGACAATCCCGGTCTGTCCAAGCTCCTTTTCCAGCACGATGCAATTGCAGTCTTCATCCTGCTCCAGGGCGGCGATCAGGCGCGTGGCGTGGGACACCACCCAGACCTGGCAATTGACTGAAGCCCGGATGATCAGCCGCGCCAAGGCCGGCAACAGATCGGGGTGCAGGCTGGTTTCCGGTTCGTTGAGCACCATCAGCGAGGGTGGTCGTGGTGTGAGCAGGGCGGCCACCAGTAGCAGATAGCGCAGGGTCCCGTCCGACAGTTCGGCAGCGGACAGCGGGCGCAGCAGGCCATGCTGTTGAAACGCGATAGCGAAACGTCCGCCTTGCAGTTTCTCGATGTGCAGTTGGGCACCGGGGAACGCGTCGCCGATGGCGGCATGCAAGGCCTCGATGTCACCGATTTCCAGGATCGTCTGCAGCGCGGCGGCGAGGTCGCGCCCGTCGTGGTGCAGCACCGGCGTGCGGGTGCCCAGTTGCGGTTGGCGCACCGGGGCGTCGGCATCGCTGCGAAAATGATCGTAGAAGCGCCAGCGCCGAATGAACTCGCGCATCTGCAAGACCTCTGGCGAAGTGCGCAGGCTGCCGACCTGGTCGAACAGGCTGTCGAAGGTCGGCGTGTGCTGGGCCAGCACATCCCAGGAGCGGCCTTCGCGGGCACGGATCATGGGCCCGTTGCGGTCCACCAGCAGGCTGGCCGGCCGAAACACCGGGCCGGCCCAGATGCATTCGCGCTTGATTTCAGGGTCCAGTGAAAACGCTGAACGACTGGGCTCTGGCAAGCCCAGGGCGATCGAATAGCTGAAGTCCTCCCCAGCGAAGCCTAGGCGCAGGCGCTTGGTGCCCTGGCGCACAATCGCCTGGACCGGCACCTCGCCGTTACGCATGCGCCGGCTGATTTCTTCCGGCCCGGCCCAGAAGGTCGAGTCCAGTCCGCCTTCGCGGGCCAGGGCGTTGACCACCCCGCCCTGGGCTGTCTCTGCCAACAGGCGTAGGGCGCGGTACAGATTGGACTTGCCGCTGCCGTTGGGACCGGTGATCAGGTTCAGCCGGCCCAGGGGGATTACCAGCTTGTTGATGGATCGGTAATTGGCCACCGCCAGGGTCTTGAGCATGAGCAGACTCCAGCTGCTGGGGGTCCATAGGGAAGTGATCAGTTTGCCCGATTTGTTGCGTCCATTGTATTCGTTGAACCCTGTTCTAAGCTCACAGTCGTATCGTCACTGGTACGTCCGTACAGCGCAAAGGAGTCTGCATGGCTGGTCCCCGAATCAAACTGGTAGTCGGCTTGGGCCTCTGTGTGCTGCTGGCCGGATGCGGCGATGAAAAGCCTGTGGAAAAAGCCCTGCCGCGGGTTTTCGTGCAGCAAGCCGTGCCCAGCGAATACGCCGCTTCGGTGACCTTGACCGGCGATGTCCAGGCGCGGGTGCAGGCTGATCTGTCGTTTCGCGTGGGTGGCAAGATCATCGAGCGCAAGGTCGATGTCGGCGCCCGGGTTTCGGCCCGGCAAGTGCTGGCCCGGCTCGATCCTCGGGACCTGCAGACCAACGTCGACTCCGCAGCGGCCCAGGTGGCCGCCGAGCAGGCGCGGGTCAAGCAGAGTGCGGCGGCCTTCGTGCGCCAGCAGAAACTCTTGCCCAAGGGCTACACCAGCCAGAGCGAATACGACGCCGCCCAGGCTCAACTGCGCAGCAGCCAGAGTGCGCTGACCGCCGCCCAGGCCCAACTGGCCAACGCCCGCGAACAACTGAGCTACACCGCACTGATTGCCGAGGCCCCGGGCATCATCACCGCGCGCCAGGCGGAAGTCGGCCAGGTGGTGCAGGCGACGGAGCCGATCTTCAGCCTGGCCCGGGATGGCGAACGCGACGCAGTGTTCAACATCTACGAGTCGCTGTTGAGCGAACCGCCATCGGACCCTGCGATCACCATCAGTCTGCTGGATAACCCCGCCATCAAGACCACTGGCACGGTGCGCGAGATCACCCCGGCGGTGTCTGCCCAGACCGGCACCGTGCAGGTCAAGGTCACCCTTGATGATCTGCCCGAAGGCATGCGCCTGGGCTCGGTGGTCAGTGCCACGGCCAAGTCCGCCGGCAAGACCGCCTTCGAGCTGCCCTGGTCGGCCTTGACCAAGAACCTCAGTGAGCCGGCCGTGTGGCTGGTGGACAGCGAGGGCAAGGCGCAGTTGCAAACGGTGACCGTCGGCCGCTACCTGACCGGCAAAGTCATCGTCAGTGATGGCCTCAAGGGCGGTGAGAAAATCATCATAGCGGGCGGGCAATTGCTACACCCCGGCGTACGCGTCGAGATCGCTGAAAACACCTCTGGAAAAACCACGCCGGGAGTCCAGCCATGAAGGGTTTATGGATGGTCTCGGTCGGCCTCTTGCTGGCCGCCTGCTCCCAGGAAGAAGCGCCACCCGAACCGGTGCGCCCAGTGTTGTCAATTGAAGTCAGGGCCCTCGACCAGCAGGCGCTTGGGCGGTTCGCCGGGAATATCCAGGCCCGCTACGAGAGCAACGTGGGTTTCCGCGTGCCAGGACGGATCGCCAGCCGCAATGTCGACGTCGGCGCTGAAGTGAAGAAGGGCGACCTGCTTGCCACGCTCGACCCTACCGACCAGCAGAACCAATTGCGCGCCGCCCAGGGCGATCTGGCGCGGATCGAGGCGCAGTACATCAATGCCCAGGCCAATGCCCGCCGCCAGCAGCAATTGTTCGACCGTGGCGTCGGTGCCCAGGCGCAACTGGACATCGCCCAGACCGACTTGAAAACTACCGGCGCGTCCCTTGAACAGGCCCGGGCTTCGGTGGAGCAGGCCCGCGACCAGCTCAACTACAGCGAACTGCACACCGACCACGACGCCGTCGTCACGGCCTGGAATGCCGAAGCCGGGCAGGTGGTCACCGCCGGCCAGCAAGTGGTGACCCTGGCCCGCCCGGACATCAAGGAGGCAGTGATCGACCTGCCGGCCGATCTCGTCGACCGGCTGCCCGCGGACGTGGTGTTCGAAGTCACCGCGCAAATGGACCCGAGCATCCACACCACCGCCACCGTGCGCGAGATCGAACCCCAGGCCCAGAGCGCCACCCGTACCCGCCGCGCGCGCCTGACATTGGCCGATACACCACCAGGTTTTCGCCTGGGCACGGCCATCAGCGTGACCCTGAGCTCGACGATCGAACCGCGCATCGAGCTGCCACTAAGCGCGTTGCAAGAGATCGACGGCAAGGCGCGGATCTGGCTGGTCGACCCCCACAGCCAGACCGTCTCACCCCGTGACGTGCGGATTCTCGAACGTTCGGCCAGTTCGGTGCTGGTGGCCAACGGCATCAAGGCCGGCGATCGCGTGGTCAGCGCCGGGGTGAATAGTCTCCAGCCGGGGCAGAAAGTGAAACTCGACGAGGATGCACGATGAAAGGGCCTTTCAATCTGTCCGAATGGGCCCTGCGGCATCAGTCGTTCGTCTGGTACCTGATGTTCGTGGCGTTGTTGATGGGCGTGTTTTCGTACATGAACCTGGGGCGCGAAGAAGACCCCTCGTTCACGATCAAGACCATGGTCATCCAGACCCGTTGGCCTGGCGCGACCCAGGAAGAAACCCTCAGGCAGGTCACCGACCGCATCGAGAAGAAGCTCGAAGAGCTTGATTCCCTCGACTACGTCAAAAGCTACACCCGACCGGGAGAATCGACGGTGTTCGTGTACCTGCTCGACACCACCGCAGCCAAGGAAATTCCCGAGATCTGGTACCAGGTGCGCAAGAAGATCAACGACATTCGCGGCGATTTTCCTGACGGCCTGCAAGGACCCGGGTTCAACGACGAGTTCGGCGATGTCTACGGTTCGGTGTACGCCTTCACTGGCGACGGCCTGTCGATGCGCCAGTTGCGCGACTACGTGGAACAGGTGCGCGCCGAGATCCGTGACGTCCCGGGCCTGGGCAAGGTCGAGATGGTGGGCGAGCAGGACGAAGTGCTCTACCTGAACTTCTCCACGCGCAAACTTGCCGCGCTGGGGATCGACCAGCGCGAGGTCGTGCAGAGCCTGCAAACCCAGAACGCCGTGACCCCGGCCGGGGTGATCGATGCCGGGCCCGAGCGGATTTCCGTGCGCACGTCCGGGCAGTTCCAATCCGAAAAAGACCTGGCCAACGTCAACCTGCGGCTCAATGACCGCTTCTATCGGCTGGCCGACATCGCCGACATCAGCCGCGGTTACGTTGACCCTGCCACGCCGATGTTCCGTTTCAACGGTACACCGGCCATCGGCCTCGCCATCGCAATGAAGAAGGGCGGCAACATCCAGGATTTCGGCAAGGCGCTGCATGCGCGCATGAGCGAGCTGACCGCTGACCTGCCGGTGGGCGTTGGCGTGCATACCGTGTCGGACCAGGCCGAAGTGGTGGAAGAGGCGGTCGGCGGCTTCACCAGTGCCTTGTTCGAGGCGGTGATCATCGTCCTGGTCGTCAGCTTCGTCAGCCTCGGCGTCAGGGCCGGACTGGTGGTGGCCTGCTCGATTCCGCTGGTACTGGCGATGGTCTTCCTGTTCATGGAATACAGCGGCATCACCATGCAGCGGATTTCCCTCGGTGCGTTGATCATCGCCCTCGGCCTGCTGGTGGACGACGCGATGATCACCGTGGAAATGATGGTCACGCGCCTGGAAAAAGGCGACAGCAAGGACCAGGCCGCGACGTTCGCCTATACCTCGACGGCATTCCCGATGCTCACCGGGACCCTGGTGACCGTGGCCGGTTTCGTGCCCATCGGCCTGAACGCCAGTTCTGCGGGTGAGTACACCTTCACCCTGTTCGCGGTCATCGCGGTGGCGATGCTGGTGTCATGGATCGTCGCGGTGTTATTTGCCCCGGTGATCGGCGTGCACATCCTCAGCACCAACGTAAAACCCCACAGCGCCGAGCCGGGGCGGATCGGCCGGGCGTTCAACGGTGGCCTGTTGTGGGCGATGCGCAATCGCTGGTGGGCCATCGGCATCACCGTGTTGTTGTTCGTGCTGTCGGTGTTTTGCATGCGTTTCGTGCAGAACCAGTTCTTCCCGTCCTCGGACCGGCCGGAAATCCTGGTGGACCTCAACCTGCCGCAAAACGCCTCGATGGACGAGACCCGCCGGGCGGTCGATCGCCTGGAAGCGACCCTCAAGGGCGACCCGGATATCGAGCGCTGGAGCACCTACATCGGCGAAGGTGCGATTCGCTTTTACCTGCCGCTGGATCAGCAACTGCAGAACCCGTACTACGCGCAACTGGTGATTGTCAGCAAAGGCCTGGAGTCGCGCACGGCCCTCACCGAGCGCCTGCAAAAGCGTCTGCGTGAGGATTTCGTCGGGATTGGCAGCTACGTGCAAGCCCTGGAAATGGGCCCGCCAGTGGGCCGGCCGATTCAGTACCGGGTCAGCGGCAAGGACATCGACCAGGTGCGCAAGCATGCGATCGAGCTGGCCACCGAGCTGGACAAGAACTCGCATATTGGCGAAATCATTTACGACTGGAACGAACCGGGCAAGGTGCTGCGCATCGACATCGCCCAGGACAAGGCGCGGCAGTTGGGCTTGTCTTCCGAAGATGTGGCCAGGCTGATGAACAGTATCGTCAGTGGCTCGCCAGTGACCCAGGTCAACGACGATATCTACCTGATCGATGTGGTGGGTCGCGCTGAAGATGCCGAGCGCGGTTCGCCGGAAACCCTGCAGAACCTGCAAATCGTCACCCCGGGCGGCACCTCGATTCCGTTGCTGGCGTTCGCCACGGTGCGCTATGAACTGGAACAGCCCTTGGTGTGGCGTCGTGACCGCAAGCCCACCATCACCATCAAGGCTGCCGTGCGCGACGAGATCCAACCCACCGACCTGGTCAAGCAACTGCAACCGGCCATCGACAAATTCGCCGCCGGCCTGCCTGTGGGCTACAAGGTCGCCACGGGCGGTACGGTGGAAGAGAGCAGCAAGGCCCAAGGGCCGATCGCCAGTGTCGTGCCGTTGATGCTGTTCTTGATGGCGACTTTCCTGATGATTCAGTTGCACAGCGTGCAGAAGCTGTTCCTGGTGGCGAGCGTCGCGCCCCTCGGATTGATCGGCGTGGTGCTGGCGCTGGTGCCGACGGGCACGCCCATGGGCTTTGTGGCGATCCTCGGGATCCTCGCGTTGATCGGCATCATCATCCGTAACTCGGTGATCCTGGTGACCCAGATCGATGAATACGAACGTGACGGCTACGAGCCCTGGGATGCGGTGGTGGAGGCCACCGAACACCGGCGCCGGCCGATCCTGCTCACAGCCGCCGCGGCGAGCCTGGGGATGATCCCGATTGCCCGGGAAGTGTTCTGGGGGCCGATGGCTTACGCGATGATCGGAGGGATCATCATCGCCACCCTACTGACGCTGCTGTTCCTGCCGGCGCTGTATGTGGCCTGGTACAAGATCCGCGAGCCGAAGCGCGATTGATCGACGGGAGCTGGCTTTGCACTACTTCTGTGGCGAGGGAGCTTGCTCCCGCTGGGCTGCGAAGCAGCCCTATAAGCGATGAGCGCTTCGCACTCAAGCGGGAGCAAGCTCCCTCGCCACGGGTTTCTGCGGGGCTTGATCTTCAGCGAAATCCTGCGGGAGCGAGCTTGCTCGCGATGAGGCCAGCCCAGTCACCCAGGCCTTTTACTTGCGCAACAACCGCAACCCATTGAACACCACCAACAAACTCACCCCCATGTCGGCGAACACCGCCATCCACATGGTGGCGAACCCGGCGAAGGTGAATCCGAGAAAGATCGCCTTGATCACCAACGCCAAGGCAATGTTCTGTTTCAGGATGCTGGAAGTCTGCCGCGACAGACGAATGAAAGCCGGGATCTTGCGCAGATCATCGTCCATCAGCGCGACGTCGGCAGTCTCGATGGCCGTGTCGGTGCCGGCCGCCGCCATGGCGAAACCGATTTCCGAACGGGCCAGGGCCGGGGCGTCGTTGATGCCGTCGCCGACCATGCCGACGCGGTGACCCTGGGCGTACAACGCTTCAATGGCTTGCAGCTTGTCTTCGGGCAACAGGTCGCCCCGAGCCTGGTCCATGCCCACCTGCGCGGCAATCGCGTCGGCGGTGTGGGCGTTGTCGCCGGTGAGCATCAAGGTCTTGATGCCCAGGTCATGCAGTTGCCGGATGGCTTCGCGGCTGGAGTCCTTCACGGTGTCGGCCACGGCAAACAGCGCCAAGGGACCTGTAGCGTCGAGCAGCAGCACGACGGACTTGCCTTGTTTTTCCAGGGCGAAGAGTTTCTCTTCCAGTTCGGGGGAGCACAGGCCGAGGTCTTCCACGAGGCGGTGATTGCCCAGGTGATAAGTCTGCCCGCCGATGTCGCCGCGCACGCCGCGCCCGGCAAGCGCCTCGAAGTTATCCACAACCTGCTGTGCCAGATGCTTATCCACAGCCGCGTTGGCAATCGCCCGGGAAACCGGGTGATCGGAGCGGGCGGCGAGGCTGGCGGCCAGGGCTGGAGCGGTGGTTTCCACGCTCGGGTCCAGCGCCACATAGTCGGTTTGCACCGGCTTGCCGTGGGTGAGCGTGCCGGTCTTGTCCAGGGCCAGGTAGTCGAGCTTGTAGCCACCTTCCAGGTACACGCCGCCCTTGACCAGGATGCCTTTGCGCGCAGCGGCAGCGAGGCCGCTGACGATGGTCACGGGGGTGGATATCACCAGTGCGCACGGGCAAGCGACCACCAGCAGCACCAGCGCCCGGTAGATCCAGTCGAACCACGCCGCGCCCATGAACAGCGGTGGGATGATGGCTACAGCCAGGGCCAGGACAAACACCGCTGGGGTGTAGATTTTCGAGAACTGGTCGACGAAGCGCTGGGTCGGCGCACGGGAGCCCTGGGCCTGTTCCACGGCGTGGATGATCCGCGCCAGGGTGGAGTGATCGGCCGCCGCGGTGACGGTGTATTCCAGCTCGCCGGCCTGGTTGATGGTGCCGGCGAACACCTTGTCGCCGATGGTTTTTTCCACCGGCAGACTCTCGCCCGTGATCGGTGCCTGGTCAATGGTCGAACGACCGGCGACCACGTCGCCGTCCAGCCCAACCCTTTCGCCCGGGCGAAGCCGTATCCGCGCACCGAGGGCGATGACTTTTACGTCCTGCACCTGCCAGCTGCCATCGGCCTGTTGCACGGTGGCCTGTTGCGGGGCCATCTGCATCAAGCCGCTGATGGCGTTGCGCGCGCGGTCGAGGGATTTGGCTTCGATCAGCTCGGCCACGGTGAACAGGAACATCACCATCGCCGCTTCCGGCCATTGGCCGATCAGCACGGCGCCGGTCACGGCGATGCTCATCAGCGCGTTGATGTTCAAGTTGCGGTTCTTCAGGGCGATCCAACCCTTCTTGTAGGTACCCAGGCCGCCACTGAGGATCGACACCAACGCCACCAGCGCGACCACCCAGTTTGGCGCGGCGTTGGTGAAATGGATCAACTCGGCGCCCAGGGCTGTCACGCCGGACAGCGCCAGCGGCCACCAGGGCTTGGCCGGGGCGGGCAAGTCAGGGGAGGCTTTCTCTTTGCCCGGAGTCATCGGCTCGGCCTGCATCCCTAAGGATTCGATAGCCTTGATGATCGGCGCGTCGCTAGGCAAATCGTGGGTTACGCCCAGCACACGGTTGATCAGGTTGAAGTCCAGTCGCTGCACGCCTTCAAGCTTGCCGAGCTTGTTCTGGATCAGCGTCTGTTCGGTGGGGCAGTCCATGGCTTCGATGCGGAAACTGCTCAGCCGCGCACCGTCCGTCGGCGTTTTGCCGAGGATGACCACCGCTGGCGCCGCTTTCGAGGCGCAGCAGGAATGCCCGTGGTCATGGCCGTGGTCGGGTTTGTGGGTGTGAAGGGAATCGCTCATCGGGTGACGTCCGTGAAAAGTGCCTGTTGCGCAGTAAAGACCCTGTAGCCACTATAGGGTCAAGCACCTATTTGGGAGGCCGCATCATGAAGATCGGAGAACTGGCGAAAATCACCGACTGCCAGGTCGAAACCATCCGCTACTACGAGCGCGAAGGCTTGCTGCCGGAACCGGCCCGTAGCGACGGCAATTACCGCGTCTACACCCAGGCCCATGCCGAGCGGCTGACGTTCATCCGCAATTGCCGCACCCTGGACATGACCCTGGAAGAAATCCGCAGCCTCCTGGCCCTGCGCGACAGCCCCCAGGACCAGTGCGAAAGCGTCAACGCGCTGATCGACGAGCACATCCAACACGTCAAGGCCCGCATCGACGGCCTGCTGGCCTTGCAGACGCAACTGATCGACCTGCGCCATCGCTGTGGTGAAGGGCCGGACCTGGATCAATGCGGAATCTTGCAGCGGCTGGAGGTCAGTGGTGCGGTGGCGCCGGAGGTGGAGCATTCGCATGTGGGGCGCAGTCACGGGCATTGAAAGCCCATTGATCGCTCCCACGCTCTGCGCGGGAATGCAGCCCGGGACGCTCCGCGTCCCTGTGACGCAGAGCGTGGGAGCGATCAAGAGAGGTGGTGTGGCTCAGACCGCCATCGGCGCGGTCATCGGCGCGTGGTGCTGGTAGCCTTCGAGGGAGAAGTCGCCCGGTTCCACCAACTCCAGCCACTCAGGCTGGTACACACCAGTCTGGGCAAACGCCGGCACACGCTCGGAAATCACCAGTTTCGGCATCGGGAACGGCTCGCGCTTGAGCTGTTCGTTGAGCATGTCCAAGTGGTTTTCGTAGACGTGGGCATCGCCGATGAAATAGGTGAACCAGCGCGGCGTGTAGCCGGTCAGGCGACCGATCAGGCTCAGCAGCGCGGCGCCTTCGGTGAGGTTGAACGGCGTGCCCAGGCCCAGGTCGTTGGAGCGGATGTAGAGGGTCAGGGAAATTTCCTTGGTCTCGACATTCGGGTGGAACTGGTAGAGCAGATGGCACGGCGGCAGGGCCATTTCATCGAGCTGGGCGCAGTTCCAGCCGTGGAACAGGATGCGCCGGCTGCCCGGGTCCTTGATGATGGTGTCGACGCACTGGCGAACCTGGTCGATGGCCTTGTACAGCACCACGTAGGCCTGGCCGTTTTCTTCACCTTCGGCGATCTGCCGGTAACCCTGGGCCAGGGTCTGCTCGATGGCCGCCGGGTTGCTCAAGGGGATCTGTTTGTAGGCCGGCCATTTGCGCCATTGCACGCCGTAGATCTCGCCCAGGTCGTCTTCGCCCTGGCGGAACGGGTTGGCCAGCCACTGGGTGTTTTCGTTGGCGTTCTGGTCCCAGACCTTGCAGCCCAGGGCGCGGAATTCGGCGGCATTGTTCACGCCACGGAGAAAACCGCACATCTCGCCAATGGCCGACTTGAAAGCCATCTTGCGGGTGGTGATGGCTGGGAAACCGTCCTGCAAGTCATAGCGCAGCATGGCGCCGGGGAAGCTGATGGTGTTCACGCCGGTGCGGTTGGCCTGCTTGGTGCCGTTCTTGATGACGTGGGCCACCAGATCAAGATATTGCTTCATGGGTTACCTTGTGTCCTTGAACCCGGGGCCAGCGCCCCGGGGTTCGAATTTTAAACCTTGGCCGCGGCAGCCGGCGCTCGATGATAAGCCAGCCAGATCAGTGCCAGGCCGCCGACGATCATCGGCAGGCAGAGCACCTGGCCCATGGTCAGCCAGTTCCACGCCAGGTAGCCGAGCTGGGCGTCCGGTACGCGGACGAATTCAACGATGAAACGGAAGATCCCGTAGAACAGCGCGAACATGCCCGACACCGCCATGGTTGGCCGCGGCTTGCGCGAGAACAGCCAGAGGATCAGGAACAATGCCACGCCTTCGAGGGCAAACTGGTAAAGCTGCGACGGGTGGCGCGGCAACTGCGCCGGGTCGCTGAACGGGGGGAAGATCATCGCCCACGGCACGTCGGTCGGCTTGCCCCACAATTCGGCATTGATGAAGTTGCCGATGCGCCCGGCGCCCAGGCCGATCGGCACCATCGGCGCGACGAAGTCCATCAGCTCGAAAAACGATTTGTTGTTGCGCTTGCCGAACCACAACGCCGCCAGCATCACGCCGATGAACCCGCCGTGGAACGACATGCCACCCTTCCAGACCTCAAAGATCAGCGTCGGGTTGGCCAGGTACGCACTCAGGTCGTAGAACAGCACGTAGCCCAGGCGCCCGCCGACGATCACGCCCATGGACAGCCAGAACACCAGGTCGGAGAGCTTTTCCTTGTTCCAGGTCGGGTCGAAACGGTTGAGCCGACGCGACGCCAGCAACCAGGCGCCGCCGATGCCGATCAGGTACATCAGGCCGTACCAGTGGATTTTCAGCGGGCCGATGGCCAAGGCCACCGGATCGATCTGCGGGTAAGGCAGCATTGATATTCCTCGTAAACGTCAAAAATACCCGGGCGACGCTGCCACCTCGGGATTAAGCCAGGATTGCGTCAGAACAGAAAACTCAAGCCCACGCAGAATAGCAAGGCGGCGAACAGCCGCTTGAGCAAGCGCGGCGACAGGCGATGGGCCAGTCGCGCACCGAAGCGGGCGAAGACCATGCTGGTCAGGGCGATGCCCAGCAACGCCGGCAAATACACAAAACCGAGACTATGGGCCGGCAGCAGCGGATCGTGCCAGCCCAGAATCATGAAACTTAGTGCACTGACCACGGCGATGGGCAGTCCGCAGGCCGATGAGGTCGCGACTGCTTGCTGCATCGGCACGCTGCGCCAGGTCAGGAACGGTACGGTCAGCGAACCGCCGCCGATGCCGAAAATCGCCGAGGCCCAGCCGATCACCGTGCCGGCCAGGGTCAGTCCGGCCTTGCCCGGTACGCTGCGACTGGCGTTGGGCTTGAAATCCAGGGCCAATTGCAGAGCAACGATCAGGGCGAACACGCCGATGATCTTTTGCAGGTGCGGGCCGGAAATCGCTTCGGCGGTGATCGCGCCGAATCCGGCACCGATCAGGATGCCGACGGTCATCCAGGCGAACACCGGCCAGCGCACCGCGCCTTTGCGTTGATGCTCGCGTACGGCATTGACCGAGGTGAAGATGATCGATGCCAGCGAGGTGCCGACGGCCAGGTGCGTCAGCACCTGCGGGTCGAAGCCCTGCAGGGTGAAACTGAACACCAGCACCGGGACGATGATGATCCCGCCCCCCACGCCGAACAACCCGGCCAACACGCCGGCGCAGGCGCCGAGCAGCAGATAGAGCACAAATTCCACCAGACTCTCCCCGCCCATCCCCGAAATAAGAGCGGCATGGTAACGGATCCAGGGTCCCTGGCTCCACTGAAGGTGATGGATGTGGGGGCCATGTCTGGGTAGAGTGGGCTGAGAGCCCTGGAGATATTGGGTGGCGAACTGCTGTTGTGGCGAGGGAGCTTGCTCCCGCTGGAGGGCGAAGCCCTCCCAATAAAATCCCGCTGACTGGTCTGAAAAACTGGCCTCTGGATTTTGGGGCCACTTCGTAGCCCAGCGGGAGCAAGCTCCCTCGCCACAGAGGCTGTGTTCGGCTCTATCTTCAATGGATGGGTATTTTAAACAGGACGACCTGATGTGCCTGATCGTATTTGCCTGGCGACCCGGCCATGCCCAACCACTGATCGTGGCGGCCAACCGCGACGAATTCTACGCCCGGCCGACCTTGCCCCTTGCCCAGTGGCCTGATGCGCCCCATGTGCATGCTGGTCGCGACCTGGAGGCTGGCGGGACCTGGCTTGGCATTGGCGCCGAAGGGCGCTTTGCGGCGCTGACCAACATCCGTGATCCGGGCCAGTTGCCGGCATTCAAGTCGCGCGGCGAACTGGTGGCGCGGTTCCTGACCGGAAATCTTTCGATTACCGAGTATTTGAGCGAAATCGTGCCCCGCGCCAGCGAGTATGGTGGGTTCAACCTGTTGCTCGGCGATGGCGTCGAGCTGTGGCACCACAACGCCCGCGATACCCAGCCGCAGCGGCTGGGCGAGGGGCTCTATGGCTTGTCGAACGCGGGGTTGAACACGCCATGGCCCAAGCTGCTCAAGGCCCGCGCGGCGCTGGGCGAGGTGCTGGACGATCCGCAGCCCGAGGCACTGCTTACGCTGCTGAACGACCCGCAGCCTGCTCCGGTGGCTGAACTGCCTGATACCGGGGTGGGAGTGGCGACCGAGATGCTGCTATCGAGTGTGTTCATCGCCAGCCCGGCCTACGGGACGCGGGCGAGTACGGCACTGATTGTCCATGCCGATGGGACGCGGCAGATGGTCGAGCGCAGTTTCGGGCCCCACGGGGGGCATTTGGGGGAGGTGGAACTGCGAGTCTGAAGGATTAGCGAGGACCTGTGGCGAGGGAGCTTGCTCCCGCTCGGCTGCGAAGCAGTCGCAAGTTGGCTGACACTGCCCTTATCGCTATCACCGCAATCGGGAGTGCTTCGCACTCCAGCGGGAGCAAGCTCCCTCGCCACACACTCCAATGCTCGTCAGAGCGTCTTGTTCGAAGCCGGATTGATCATCCGCGCCAACCCAAGGTTCTTCAGCGCCAGTTGCAAGGAGCTGTGGATCACTTGCGGGTTGTCGATGGTCATCACCTCCGCGAGCAATTCCTGGGCCTTGCTGAGGTTGATCTGGCGCAGCATCCACTTCACTTTCGGCAGGTTGGTGGCGTTCATCGACAAGCTGTCGAAGCCCATCGCCATCAGCAGCACTGCGGCGGCCGGGTCGCCGGCCATTTCGCCGCAGATGCTCACTGGCTTGCCTTCGGCATGGGCGTCACGTACCACGTTCTGCAAGGCTTGCAGCACCGCCGGGTGCAGATAGTCGTACAGATCCGCGACCCGTGGGTTGTTGCGGTCCACGGCCAGCAGGTACTGGGTCAGGTCGTTGGAGCCCACCGACAGGAAGTCCACCTGTCGCGCCAATTCCTTGGTCTGGTACACCGCTGCCGGAATCTCGATCATCACGCCAATCGGCGGCATCGGCACGTCGGTGCCTTCGTCGCGCACTTCGCCCCAGGCCCGGTGGATCAGGTGCAGGGCTTCTTCCAGTTCATGGGTGCCGGAGATCATCGGCAACAGGATGCGCAGGTTGTTCAGGCCTTCGCTGGCCTTGAGCATGGCACGGGCCTGGACCAGGAAGATTTCCGGGTGGTCGAGGGTCACGCGAATCCCGCGCCAGCCGAGGAACGGGTTGTCTTCCTTGATCGGGAAGTAGGACAGGGACTTGTCGCCGCCAATGTCCAGGCTGCGCATGGTCACCGGTTGCGGGTGGAACGCGGCCAGTTGTTCGCGGTAGATCGCCAGCTGTTCCTTTTCGCTGGGGAAGCGCTGGTTGATCATGAACGGCACTTCAGTGCGGTACAGGCCCACGCCCTCGGCGCCACGTTTCTGCGCCCGGGCCACGTCGGCCAGCAGGCCGGTGTTGACCCACAGTGGCATGCGGTGGCCGTCGAGCGTCACGCACGGCAGGTCCCGCAGCGCATCCAGTCCCAGGGACAGTTGCTTTTCTTCCTCGACCACATCGGCAAACTGCTTGCGCAGCACGTCGCTGGGGTTGGTGTAGACCTCGCCGTGGTAGCCATCGACGATCATCTGGATGCCGTCGACCTTGGAGTACGGCAGGTCCACCAGGCCCATCACCGTCGGGATGCCCATGGCCCGGGCCAGGATCGCTACGTGGGAGTTGCCCGAACCCAGTACCGAGACCAGTCCCGCCAGTTTGCCTTCGGGCACTTCGCCGAGCATGGCCGGCGTCAGTTCTTCACTGACCAGGATGGTGTTGTCGGGGTAGACCAGGGTCTGCTGGCGCTCTTGCTGCAAGTAGGCCAGCAACCGGCGGCCAAGGTCCTTGACGTCCGAGGCCCGCTCGCGCAGGTAGGCGTCGTCCATCAGTTCGAAGCGGTTGACGTGGTCGGTCACCACCTGGCGCAGTGCGCCCTGGGCCCACTGGCCGGTCTTGATGACGGTGGTCACTTCGCTGCCCAGGGAGGCATCGTCGAGCATCATCAGGTAAACGTCGAACAGCGCGCGCTCTTCAGGGCGCAGCTGCGTTGCCAGCTTGGCCGACAGGGCGCGCATGTCGGCGCGTACGCCTTCGATGGCGGTCTTGAACAAGCCCAGCTCGGCGTCGATATCGGTGATGGCCTTGTCCGGCACCACGTCCAGGTCGGCGGGTGGCAACATGACCACCGCCGTACCCACCGCCGCGCCCGGTGAACCTGGCACGCCGACGAACTTGGCTTCCTGGATGCCCTTGCCCTGGCGCCCCAGGCCGCTGATCGAGCCGGTGGCCTCGGCGTGGGCGATAACGCCGGCCAGTTGCGCGCTCATGGTCACGAGGAAGGCTTCTTCACCCTCATCGAACTGGCGGCGTTCTTTTTGCTGGATGACCAACACGCCGACAACGCGGCGGTGGTGGATGATCGGTGCCCCGAGGAACGAGGCGTAGCGTTCTTCGCCGGTTTCGGCGAAGTAGCGGTAGCGCGGGTGATCCGCGGCGTTTTCGAGGTTCAGGGGTTCTTCGCGTGTGCCGACCAGACCGACCAGGCCTTCATTGGGGGCCATGCTGACTTTGCCGATGGAGCGCTTGTTCAAGCCCTCGGTGGCCATCAACACGAAACGATTGGTCTCGGGATCCAGCAGGTAGACCGAGCAGACCTGGCTGCCCATGGCCTCTTTGACACGCAATACAATAATCCCCAACGCCGCCTTGAGATCCTTGGCGGAGTTAACTTCCTGGACGATCTTGCGCAGCGTATTGAGCATGGCTCGGGGTCGAACTCCGTCGTCAGTCGCGCGTCAGCAGGCGCGGGGCAAGCTCTTTGAGAGCGCGTCGGTACACTTCGCGCTTGAATGTCACCACCTGGCCCAACGGATACCAATAGCTGACCCAGCGCCAGCCATCGAACTCCGGTTTACCGGTCAAATCCATCCGCACCCGCTGCTCGTTGGAGATCAGGCGCAGGAGAAACCATTTCTGCTTCTGGCCGATGCACAGCGGTTGGCTGTGCGTCCTGACCAGGCGTTGCGGCAAACGATAGCGCAACCAGCCGCGGGTGCAGGCGAGTATTTCGACATCTTCTCGCTCAAGCCCCACTTCTTCGTTCAACTCGCGGTACAAGGCCTCTTCCGGCGTCTCCTGGGGGTTGATCCCGCCCTGAGGAAACTGCCAGGCGTCTTGATTGATACGGCGAGCCCATAGCACCTGCCCTGCATCATTCGTAAGAATGATCCCCACATTGGGGCGGAAACCATCGGGGTCGATCACGGCAACAACCTCGCAAACGCATGTCGCCGCATTGTTCCACAAAGGTTGTGAAAGCAGCAACGAGCCCGCCTAGCTTATGTGCACTCTTGTGAAAAGTCCGTATTCTGGACGCCTTTCTTCAGATTTTTCAGCGAGTAACTGCAATGCGGCTGGCTTTATTCGACTTGGATAACACATTGCTGGGCGGCGACAGCGACCACGCGTGGGGCGATTACCTGTGCGAGCGCGGTTTCCTGGACGCTGTCACATACAAGGCACGCAACAACGCGTTCTACCAGGATTACCTGGCCGGCAAGCTCGACAACGCCGAGTACCTGAATTTTTGCCTGGAAATCCTCGGTCGTACCGAAATGGACGTGCTGGCCCAATGGCACCTGGACTACATGCGCGACTGCATCGAGCCGATCGTGTTGCCCCAGGCCATCGAATTGCTGGAAAAACACCGTGACGCTGGCGACAAGCTGGTGATCATCACCGCCACCAACCGCTTTGTCACCGGGCCGATTGCCGAGCGCCTGGGCGTCGAAACCCTGATCGCCACCGAGTGCGAGATGATCGACGGGCGCTACAGCGGGCGCAGCACGGATGTCCCGTGCTTTCGCGAGGGCAAGGTGACTCGGCTGAACCGTTGGCTGGAAGAGACCGGGCATTCGCTCGACGGCAGCTATTTCTACAGCGATTCGATGAACGACCTGGCGCTGCTGGAGGTGGTGACGCATCCGGTGGCGGTGGATCCGGATCCGAATCTTCGGGCGGAGGCCCAGAAGCGGGGTTGGCCGATAATCAGTCTGCGTGGCTGAAACAGCTATCGCGAGCAAGCCGGCGCGGTCTAACGCCTCAAACCGGCTTGGCGCCCATCAACCCCGCAATGGCGATAAAGCAGGCAACACTGAACAGCGCCAAGGCAAAGGTAAACTTCCCGCTACCTCCCGGCGTCTTGCGCAATTTGTTCAGTCGCACCACCAACCAGAACCCCGCCAGCGCCGCCACGGTGTAGAGCACGCTGGAAGCCAGCAACCAGGTCTGCCCCAGCGACCAGCCAACCTGATGCACCATCCACCAGCCCGTGAACGGCAGGCTTGCCAATGCCAGGATCATCACCAGCCAGACGAACAGTCGCGGACGTTGCAGCGTGCGTGCCGCCGCCGTGGCATCGCCGTTGCGGCGCGTGCGCCAGACCCAGAGGGCCAGCCCGAGGGCGCCCGCCAACAGCAGAACCGTGGCTACGACGTGGGCGATTTTCAGGAGGGTCAACGTTTCCATGGTTCGATTTCCTTATGACTTGTCCAGCACAGCTTAGACCCCCCTGTGGCGAGGGAGCTTGCTCCCGCTGGGTCGCGAAGCGGCCCCAAAAAAAGCAGTGAGCGCTTCGCACTCAAGCGGGAGCAAGCTCCCTCGCCACAAGGTTCACCCCAAGAACAGCTGATACGCCGGGTTATCGCTTTCATCCCAGTACGGGTAGCCGATTTCTTCCAGGGCGGCCGGCACCAGGTGGCGCTCGTCGTGCGGCACCTGTAGCCCGGCGACCACACGGCCATCCGCCGCGCCATGGTTGCGGTAGTGGAACATCGAGATGTTCCAGCGTCCGCCCAGCTTGTTGAGGAAGTTGAACAGCGCACCCGGGCGTTCCGGGAATTCGAAGCGCAGCACCACTTCGTCGATGACATGGGCCGCATGCCCGCCGACCATGTGGCGAATGTGCAACTTGGCCAGTTCATTGTCGGTCAGGTCCAGCACCGGGAAGCCTTGTTCGGTCAGGCTGGCGATCAGCGCGCTGCGCGGGTCGTTTTCCGGGTGGGTCTGCACGCCAACGAAGATGTGCGCCTCACTGCCGGTGTTGTAGCGATAGTTGAATTCGGTGATCTGGCGCTTGCCGACGGCTTCACAGAACGCCTTGAAGCTGCCCGGCTGCTCGGGGATGGTCACGGCGATGATCGCTTCGCGGCCCTCGCCCAGTTCGGCGCGTTCGGCAACGTGGCGCAAGCGGTCGAAGTTGACGTTGGCGCCGGAGTCGATGGCCACCAGGGTCTGCCCGCTGATGCCGCGCGACTCGACGTATTTCTTGATACCCGCCACGCCAAGGGCGCCGGCAGGTTCGGTGATCGAGCGGGTATCGTCGTAGATATCCTTGATCGCAGCACAGATCTCGTCGGTGCTGACGGTGATCACTTCGTCCACGTAGTGCTTGCAGATGTCGAAGGTGTGCTGGCCGATCTGTGCCACGGCGACGCCGTCGGCGAACAGCCCCACGGTCGGCAGGACCACGCGCTCGCCAGCGGCCATGGCCGCTTGCAGGCAATTGGAGTCGTCCGGCTCGACGCCGATGATCTTGATGTCCGGGCGCAGGTATTTCACGTAGGCCGCGATCCCGGCAATCAGCCCGCCACCGCCCACCGGGACGAAGATCGCATCCAGGCGCCCCGGGTGCTGGCGCAGGATTTCCATCGCCACGGTGCCCTGCCCGGCAATGGTGTGGGGATCGTCATACGGGTGGATGTAGACGTAGCCTTTTTCGTCGACCAGTTTCAGCGAGTAGGCCAGGGCTTCGGGGAACGAGTCACCGTGCAGCACCACCTTGCCGCCACGTGAGCGCACGCCTTCGACCTTGATTTCCGGGGTGGTCTTGGGCATCACGATGGTGGCCTTGACCCCCAGTACCTTGGCCGCCAGGGCCAGGCCCTGGGCATGGTTGCCTGCCGAAGCGGTGACCACGCCGCGTGCGCGCTCTTCGTCGCTGAGCTGGGTCAGCTTGTTGTAGGCTCCGCGAATCTTGAACGAGAACACCGGCTGCAAGTCTTCGCGCTTGAGCAAGATGCTGTTGCCCAGCCGCTCGGAGAGCTGGCGAGCGGACTGCAGCGGGGTTTCTACGGCAACGTCGTAAACGCGCGAGGTGAGGATCTTTTTGACGTACTGTTCAAGCATCGGAAAGCATCACTGAGCGGGTTGGGCAGGGCCAAGGAGTCTAACCCGGCTTTTAGCTGGGCGACCACACGAATCCCAAGGTTTTGTTGGGTTATACTCGCGCCCCTCTTTACTTCCTGCCCGCTTTCGGAGCCCGCATGACCCAGGATCAACTCAAACAGGCCGTGGCCCAGGCCGCCGTCGACCTCATCCTCCCGAAGCTGGATGACAAGAGCATTGTCGGGGTTGGCACCGGCTCTACGGCCAATTGCTTCATCGACGCGCTGGCGCAACACAAGGGTGCGTTCGACGGCGCGGTCGCCAGCTCCGAGGCCACCGCCGCGCGCCTCAAGGGCCACGGGATTCCGGTGTACGAGCTCAACACCGTGAGCGACCTGGAGTTCTACATCGACGGCGCCGACGAAAGCGACGCGCACCTGAACCTGATCAAGGGCGGCGGCGCGGCCCTGACTCGCGAGAAGATCGTCGCGGCCGTGGCCAAGACCTTCATCTGCATTGCCGACGCCAGCAAGCTGGTGCCGGTGCTTGGCGCGTTCCCGTTGCCAGTGGAAGTCATCCCGATGGCCCGCAGTCATGTGGCCCGCGAACTGGTGAAACTGGGTGGTGACCCGGTGTATCGCGAAGGCGTGCTGACCGATAACGGCAACATCATCCTCGACGTGCACAACCTGCAGATCACTAACCCGGTGGAACTGGAAAGCCAGATCAACGCCATCGTGGGCGTGGTCACCAACGGTTTGTTCGCTGCGCGTCCTGCTGATGTGCTGCTGCTGGGGACCCCTGAAGGGGTGAAGACCCTCAAGGCTTGATCCGCTGTTGTGACTGTGGCGAGGGAGCTTGCTCCCGCTGGGTTGCGTAGCAGCCCCCTCTCAAGCCCACCCAATCAACCTGATCCACAGCGTTGCCGGGTTTTAGGGCCGCTTCGCGGCCCAGCGGGAGCAAGCTCCCTCGCCACGGGAATTGGGCACGGCGCGGGTCAAGGGAATGCCTCGAATCAGTGTCAGTTTCAAGAGCAAATCGGTTGGTCGACCGGGATGCTTTTGTGGCGAGGGAGCTTGCTCCCGCTGGGGCGCGAAGCGGCCCCAAAAAAGCGGTGAGCGCTTCGCACTCAAGCGGGAGCAAGCTCCCTCGCCACAATGATTCAGGTCGGTCTTGAGTGATCGGGTGGGCTTGCCGCGGGATCTTTTCCTATCTGTTCAATCAGGCTGCGGCTTCTTGAACACATAGAACAGATTCGGCTCGCTCACCAGATACAGGTTGCCATCGTCGTCCATGGCGAGGCCCTCGGCCTGGGGCACGGTTTTTTGCAAGCCGTGGCGGCCCTTGCTCAACGACAGCGTGCTCAGCGGCCGGCCGCCAATATCCAATTCGATAATCAGCCGCGACTCCTCGGACAGCGCCAGTAAGTGGCCGCTGCGTTCGTCGTATTGCAGGCTTGAGAGGTCGCGTACGAACAGCCCGGCATCGCGCTTGGGGTTGTTGATCACATGGACGGCATAGGATTTTTCCGGATTGTGATGGGGAAATCCATGCACTTCATAAATCAGCATCGGGTCGCGTTCCTTCGCCACGAACAGGCGTTTGCCTACCGAATCGTAGGCCAGCCCTTCGAACCCCTTGTTGCCGCTCATGTGCACGCCCAGGGTTATCTGTTCGGCTTCGGCGGCGTCGATGAATTGGGTGTCCTCTTCCAGGTGAATCTTGATCAGGCGCTGCTGACGCTCGTCGGTGATGACGTAGATGTCTTCGCTGATGAACTCCACCGCCTCCGGATCGCCAAAGCCGATCAGGGCGATGCGCCGCAAAATCTTGCCGTCCAGCGATAACTCGACCAGCTCGGCATTTTTATTGGTGACGGTGAACAGGCTCTTGCGGATCGGATCGAACGTCAGCGCTGAAACGTCATCGTCCAAGCCGTCGATCGCCTGCGCCTCGAGTGTGACTCGGTATTGGTCCAGGGCGATGGCCTGTTCGCTGGGGGTTCGCCAGAGGGTGTTGAGGTTGAACCAGGCGCGTTCGAACAGGCGCAGATGCTGGCCGGCGGCGATCAGGAAGATCAGCGCCAGCGTCAGCAGTATCAGGATCAAGGGTTTGGGGCGGGCGAGTCGACGCATGTTGGGGTGGGCTCGGATAAGAACAGGTGCCTGGAAATACCACGGTTGCCTGAACTGAAGCTTAATGGCTGTGTGCCACACCCTACAACAATGGAGGATTTATCCTACAGAGTTGGTGCTGTCAGCGCTGTTTTTCGAAACGATAGAACAGATTCGGTTCGCTGACCATGTACAGATTGCCGGCCTCATCGACGGTGATGCCTTCGGCACGAGGGATTGTGTCTTTCAGGCCATTGAAGCCGCCCAGCAAGGTCATGAAGCTGACCTGCTCGCCTTTTTCGTCCAGTTCCAGCAGCAGATGGGAGTCGGCCGAAAGCACCAGCATGTGACCGGTGCGCGGATCGATCGCCAGTGCCGAGAGGTTGCGCAGGTCCAGTTCATTGCTGACATGGATTTGCTTGTTGCCCTTGAGCAATTGGCTACCATCGCTTTTCCAGGTGAACAGCGCCGGCGGGCGTTCCTCTCCGAGTACCAGTTGCTGGTTGCGCGGGTCCCAGGCGATCGCTTCGAACCCTTTGTTCTTGTTCTTGGATGGGCCTAGATCGTAGTGGGGGAAATCGGCGTTGTTCAATTCGCGGGTTTCGGCACCAACGTGGACGATGGTCAACGTGTGACTTCGTTCGTCGGTGATAGCCAGCAGGCCGTCTTCCATATAAGTCACGCCCTCGGGGTTGCTCCAGCCCACCAACGGCACTTTGCGCAGCACATCGCCTTGCAGGGTCAGCTCCACCAGGAACGGGTTCTTGCCCATGACGGCGAACAGTGTCTTGGTCTGCGGGTTGTAGGTCACATCGGACGCCTCGTCCTTCTCCAAGCCGGGTAGCGGCTTGGCGTCGATCACGGCATGGTAGTCCGGCAACCAGATGCTCGCCTGGCGCTCGGCTGGGCTCTGGAAGTGTTCCGATAGCCAAAGCAGGCCGCGGTCGTCCCAATGCATCGCAAACGCCAGGCCATAGGCTGCGGCCACTGCCAGCAGCGACCAGGCATACCAGGGCAGGGCGAAGCGGGAGCGGCGGGCGGGTTTGGCGGCAAACAGTGCTTGGGTTTTGGCCATCGGGGAATGCGTTCCAGAAAATTCGGCTAGGGGAGTGGCTGGCTCAGATGCCGCATTCCCCGGAATTATCCGGATGGCATGTGAAAAAAACGGTAAAACCTTGGGCTCGGGAAAGCTGGATGCCTGTGGGAGCGGGCTTGCTCGCGAAGGGGCATCAGGTGCAACATCTTTATGCCGACCGTTATACCGCCTTCGCGAGCAAGCCAGCTCCCACATGATCTCTAGCGGTCACAAAACCGAGTTAGCGAACGCTGCTTTCGAAGCGGCTCGCTCCCGGCAACTCCAGTACCAGTTCATCGCCTGCATTCAGCGGCCCGACGCCTGCCGGGGTGCCGGTGAGGATCACGTCGCCGGCCTGCAACGAGAAGCAGCCGGCCATGTATTGGATCATCGGCACAATGGGATTGAGCATCAGGCTGCTATTACCGTCCTGGCGCACTTCACCGTTGATGGTCAGGCGAACGGGGATGTCGGTCAGGTCGGCAAAGGTGCCGTTCGACACGAACGGTGCGAGCACCGCCGCGCCGTCGAAGGACTTGGCCACTTCCCACGGCAGGCCCTTGGCCTTGAGCTCGGCCTGCTTGTCCCGCAGGGTCAGGTCCAGGGCCGGGGCGAAGCCGGAGATCGCGTCCAGTACTTCTTCAGCGCTGGGCTTGGTGGACAGCGGCTTGCCGATCAGCACGGCGATTTCCGCCTCGTAGTGCACCGAGCCACGGTCGGCAGGAATGCTGAAACCACCTTCCAGCGGCACCACGCAACTGCCCGGCTTGATGAACAGCAAGGGTTCGGTGGGTACCGGGTTATCCAGTTCCTTTGCATGTTCGGCGTAGTTGCGGCCAATGCACACCACTTTCCCTACCGGAAAATGAATACGTGTACCGTCGACATACTGGTGCTGATAGCTCATTACCGGCTCCTGCTTCTGGGATTCATCAGGTGTTTTTAGGCGTCAAATCGCGAAAATCTTGCCCGGGTTCATGATGCCGTTCGGGTCGAATACCGCCTTCACCGCTTTCATGTACTCGATTTCCACAGGTGAACGACTATAGGTCAGGTAGTCGCGCTTGGTCATGCCCACGCCGTGTTCGGCGGAAATCGAGCCGTTGTACTTCTCGACGGTCTCAAAGACCCATTTGTTCACGGTCGCGCACTTGGCGAAGAACTCATCCTTGCTCAGGTTTTCCGGCTTGAGGATGTTCAGGTGCAGGTTGCCGTCGCCGATGTGGCCAAACCAGACGATTTCGAAGTCCGGGTAGTGTTCGCCGACGATCGCGTCGATTTCCCGCAAGAAACCCGGAACCTTGGAGACGGTCACCGAGATGTCGTTCTTGTACGGCGTCCAGTGGGAGATGGTTTCGGAAATGTATTCGCGCAGCTTCCACAGGTTCTGCAGTTGGGTTTCGCTCTGGCTCATCACGCCGTCCAGCACCCAGCCTTGCTCCACGCAGTGCTCGAAGGTTTCCAGGGCGTGGTTGGCGACTTCTTCAGTGGTGGCTTCGAATTCCAGCAGGGCGTAGAACGGGCACTCGGTTTCGAACGGTGCTGGCACGTCGCCGCGAGCGAGGACCTTGGCCAGGGCCTTGTCGGAGAAAAATTCGAAGGCGGTCAGGTCCAGCTTGCCCTGGAAGGCGTGCAGCACCGGCATGATCGAATCGAAGTCCGGCGTGCCAAGCACCATGGCGGTGAGGTTTTTCGGCGCACGGTCCAGGCGCATGGTGGCCTCGACCACGAAGCCCAGGGTGCCTTCGGCGCCGATGAACAGCTGCCGCAAGTCATAGCCGGTGGCATTCTTGATCAGGTCCTTGTTCAGCTCCAGCAGGTCACCCTTGCCGGTGACGACCTTCATGCCCGCCACCCAGTTGCGGGTCATGCCGTAGCGAATGACCTTGATCCCGCCGGCATTGGTGCCGATGTTGCCGCCAATCTGGCTGGAACCGGCCGAAGCGAAGTCTACCGGATAGTACAGGCCATGTTCTTCGGCCTTGTTCTGCAGTTGTTCGGTGACCACGCCAGGCTGGCAGACCGCGGTGCGGTCGGTGAGGTTCACGTCGAGCACCTGGTTCATGTAGTCGAATGACACGACCACTTCGCCGTTGGCCGCCACGGCGGCGGCGGAAAGCCCGGTACGCCCGCCCGACGGCACCAGCGCGACCTTGTGTTCATTGGCCCAGCGCACGATGGCCTGGACCTGCTCGGTGGTCTTGGGAAAGACGATGGCCGTGGGCGCCGGGGCGAAATGCTTGGTCCAATCCTTGCCGTAAGCGTTCAGGGAGTCGGCATCGGTCAGGACCTTGCCAGGCTCAACCAGGGTCTTCAGCTCATCTATCAGGGCAGGGTTGGTCATCGACAGAACTCTCGAACAATTCATGGTCATCCTGAGAACGCTTCACGTCGCAGGAATGAGTGTTTAGCGGGGTGCATATGCTAGCATACCGACCCCGCAGCGTAGTGCCCAACGGCTGTTCTGCGGCGACGGCTGTCACGCCGGTCGGGCCAGCATGCGCTGTCCGATTCCCTGCCATTTTTCTCCGGGACACAGGTTTACGCAGATGAGCAAGACTTCTCTCGATAAGAGCAAGATCAAGTTCCTTCTTCTCGAAGGCGTCCACCAATCGGCTGTCGACGTCCTCAAGTCGGCGGGCTACACCAGCATCGAGTACATCACCAGTTCTCTGCCGGAAGCCCAGCTCAAGGAAAAGATCGCCGATGCTCACTTCATCGGCATTCGCTCCCGTACTCAATTGACCGAAGAGATCTTCGACCACGCCAAGAAACTGGTGGCGGTCGGCTGCTTCTGCATCGGCACCAACCAGGTTGACCTCAATGCGGCGCGCGAGCGCGGCATCGCGGTGTTCAACGCGCCGTACTCCAACACCCGTTCCGTTGCCGAACTGGTGTTGGCCGAAGCGATCCTGCTGCTGCGCGGCATCCCTGAGAAGAACGCTTCCTGCCACCGTGGCGGCTGGATCAAGAGTGCGGCCAACTCCTTCGAAATCCGCGGCAAGAAGCTGGGTATCGTCGGTTACGGCTCGATCGGCACCCAGTTGTCGGTACTGGCTGAAGGCCTTGGCATGCAGGTGTTCTTCTACGACACCGTGACCAAACTGCCCTTGGGCAACGCCACCCAGGTCAACAACCTGCACGAGTTGCTGGGCATGTCCGACATCGTGACCCTGCACGTGCCGGAAACCGCTGCCACCCAGTGGATGATCGGCGAGAAGGAAATCCGTGCCATCAAGAAGGGCGGGATCCTGATCAACGCCGCGCGTGGCACCGTGGTCAAGCTCGACGCCCTGGCCGACGCGATCAAGGACAAGCACCTGATCGGCGCCGCCATCGACGTGTTCCCGGTGGAGCCGCGCTCCAACGACGACATCTTCGAAAGCCCGCTGCGTGGCCTGGACAACGTGATCCTGACCCCGCACATCGGCGGTTCCACCGCTGAAGCCCAGGCCAACATCGGTCTGGAAGTGGCGGAAAAACTGGTCAAGTACAGCGACAACGGTACGTCGGTATCGTCCGTGAACTTCCCGGAAGTGGCTCTGCCGGCACACCCTGGCAAGCATCGCCTGTTGCACATCCACGAGAACATCCCGGGTGTGATGAGCGAGATCAACAAGGTCTTCGCCGAAAACGGCATCAACATTTCCGGTCAGTTCCTGCAGACCAACGAGAAAGTCGGCTACGTCGTGATCGACGTCGACGCCGAATACTCGGACCTGGCGCAAGAGAAGCTGCAGCACATCAACGGCACCATTCGTTGCCGGGTGTTGTTCTAAGAAGGTTGGACGGCAAGTTGAGGTTTGGCTTGCAATAAAGAACGGGAGCTTCGTAAGGGGCTCCCGTTTTTTTGCCTGCGTTACTTCACGGTGACGGTGATCTTCTTGGACACGATCGTCGGATGGAACGGCATATGGCCGCTGTCACCCAATATCAGCTGCAAGGTATGTTTGCCCGGGGCCAGCTTGATGGTGGCTTCGGTCTGCGCTTTGCCGAAGTGCATGTGGTTGGCGTCGGTCGGAATCGGTGCGCCTTCGGCGGGCAGTTTGTCGACATCGATCAGCAGATGATGATGCCCGGTGTTTTTGGTCACATCACCCGCCGGAGCCAGGGCGATGTCCTTGACGCCGAACTTGACCTTGAATTCCTGGGCAACGGTGGCGCCGTCTTGCGGGGAAACGATGAATACCTCTGCGCCTTTGGGAGCGGGGGTTGCGGCAGTCGCCAGCATCGAAGTACTCAGCAACAGGCCGGCCAACGCGGCACGAGACATAAAGCTTTTCATTTTTTTCTCCAATTTTTCCATGAAATCCGCCTGGCCATGACAACTTCATGACCAATCGTTGTCGAAGCCTGCAACAACCATAGCAAAGCGAGCCTGAAACGAGCGTCGCTTGTATAAATACAAAGGAGTGACCATGCGCTTTCTGCCTGGCCTGATCTGCCTGCTACCCCTTTTGAGTCCCCTGGCTCATGCCGAACTGATCGATGACATCAATGACCGTGGCGAACTGCGCATTGCCCTTGAGGCCAACGCCGCGCCCTTCAACTTCAAGGAAGACGGCAAACTCACTGGTTTCGAAGTGGAGCTGGGCGAAATGCTTGCCAGTGAGCTCGATGTACGCCCCGACTTCGTGGTCACTGATGCCGGGGACCTGATGAGCGGGGTGGAGAGCGGCAAGTACGACGTCGCCATCAACCACATAGCAATGACCCCGGAACTGGTGGAACGTTTCGACACCAGCGCCGTTTACAGTCAGCCGGATGCACAATTGCTGGCGAGCAAGGAGCAGACGCCACGCCCGCTGGTCATGGCGCAGTCGTTCCAGCCCGAAAAAAAGAGCGACCCGGCGCCGAGCCTGGTGATTCCGTTCCAGAAGGGCAACCCGGCGTTCAAGGCCAGCCTGGACAACGCCCTGACACGTATCAAGGAGGATGGAAGGCTGGAGCGGTTGTCGCAGAAGTGGTTGGAAAAACAGCCAGCGGAAAACAATTGAGACTTGGATTCAACGCGACACTTTGTGGCGAGGGAGCTTGCTCCCGCTGGGCTGCGAAGCGGCCCCAATCGGGATAACGCAAAACTCCAGGCAGACCGTGTCATCCGGTTTTACGACGGCTGCGCCGCCGAGCGGGAGCAAGCTCCCTCGCCACTGGGTTCTGTTTGGACCGGGGGACATGGTTACCGCTCACCCTGTCCCAACAGGCCTGTCCTCAAGACTTGCGCCAGACACTTGCCAACCAAGGCTGTTGCTCGCGCGGCAGCCCAGCCGGTCGGTAGTAATGCTCCAGTTCCACGAAGCCTGCGTCGCCGAGCAGCGTTCGCCAGGCCGCGAGGTCGTGGTAGGCACCGAAGCGCTGGCCGTTCCAGCCCTCCTGGTTTTCGCCCCGTGGGTTGGAGCTGAACAGCACGCCGCCGGGCTTGAGCGTGGCATGCAGTTGTTTCAGCACCCGAGGCAGCTCCTGGACCGGGATATGAAACAGCACGGCGTTGGCAAAGATCCCGTCGAAGCGTTCAGCCGGCAGGTCGAGTTTCAAAAAGTCCTGTTGCCACACTTCGCACCCGCTGTCCTGGCGCGCCATCCGGGCAAATTCCGCTGAGCCATCGAGGCCCACCGCCACATGGCCCATGGCGGTGAACGTGCGCAGGTCTCGTCCGGGGCCGCAGCCGAAGTCCAGGATGTGCAACGGTGCCTGGGCCTGAATATGCCGCAGCAACGCGTCGATATTCTGGCTGACGTCGTGATCACGGGTGC
Organism: Pseudomonas sp. NFACC08-1; assembly: GCF_900106735.1. Classification (NCBI taxonomy): domain Bacteria; kingdom Pseudomonadati; phylum Pseudomonadota; class Gammaproteobacteria; order Pseudomonadales; family Pseudomonadaceae; genus Pseudomonas; species Pseudomonas sp. NFACC08-1. The sequence continues at coordinate 67,838 of NZ_FNNL01000003.1, forward strand.
CTTCGCGAAAGCTGTCGGCGACCGCGTTGTAATGGCCCAGGGTCGTGGCGGTGATGGTTTGCAGGTCGTCGGGGGTGTGTTTCATGGTCGCTGGCTTGGAGTGGGGAGCGTGAGCCGACTATACCGCAAGATCATTGATCGCTCAGGTCAGCGCTTGTTCAAGCCCCGCGCCAACCGATCCCCACCGAGTTGAATCAACGCCACCAATGCCACCAGCAACACGATCACCGTGAGCATGATCTGGCTGTCGAAACGCTGGTAACCATACCGGTAGGCGATGTCCCCCAGGCCGCCAGCGCCGATTGCCCCGGCCATCGCCGAGGAGTTGATCATGGTCACCAGTGTGATGGTAAAACCGCCGACGATGCCCGGCCGTGCTTCGGGCAGCAGCACATGCCAGACAATGTGCCAGCGTCGGCACCCCATGGCCTGGGCCGCTTCGATCAGGCCATGGTCGACCTCCCGCAAACTGACTTCGGCGATGCGGGCGAAGAACGGGGTGGCGGCGATGGTCAGGGGAACCACCGCCGCCCAGACGCCGTAGGTGGTGCCGACGATCAGCCGCGTGAACGGAATCAGCGCCACCATCAGGATCAGGAACGGTATCGAGCGGAACAGGTTCACGAACGCGCCCAGGACGCGGTTCAGGGCGGGCGCTTCATAGATCCCACCCTTGTCACTGGTGACCAGAATCACCGCCAGCGGAATGCCCGCCAGCAAAGCGATCAATGACGACACGCCGACCATCAGGAAGGTGTCGATGAAGCCCTGCAATAACCGATCAAACCACATAGCCCAGCACCTCCACCTGTTGCGCCCAATTGCCTGCACGTTGGCGCAGCTCTTCGGCGCTCCATGACGAGCCACTCACCGCCAGCAGTAATTGTCCCAGCCCGTGGCCTTGGATCCGTTCGATGCCGCCGTGCAGTAGCCGAACCCGACCATCCAGGGCGTTGAACAAGGCCGCGAGGTCCGGTTCGTCCCGCCCGATGCCGGTGAATTGCAGGCGCAGCACGGTAGCGGCATCCGCCGATGCTGGCAGGGCCTGCAAGCGGCTTTGCAGTTCTTCAGGTATGGCGTGTTGCAGGGGGGCCAGCAGTGTTCGACTGACGTCGTGTTGCGGGTTACCGAACACTTCCCAGACCGGACCCTGCTCGACAATCCGACCTTGCTCGAGGACCACCACGCGGTCACACACCTCGCGAATCACCGCCATTTCATGGGTGATCAACACGATGGTCAGGCCCAGTCGCTGATTGATCTCACGCAGCAAACCGAGGATCGATTGAGTGGTTTCCGGGTCCAGGGCCGAGGTAGCCTCGTCGCAGAGCAGGATCTGCGGATCATGGACCAGCGCCCGGGCGATCCCGACGCGCTGCTTCTGTCCGCCCGAGAGTTGCGCCGGGTAGGCCTTGTGCTTGCCCTGCAAACCCACCAGCTCCAACAGCTCACGAACTTTCTGCTGGCGCTCCTCCTTGGGCACGCCGGCGACTTTCAGCGGCAGCTCGACGTTCTGCCACACGGTCTTGGCCGACATCAGGTTGAAGTGCTGGAAGATCATGCCGATGCGCCGACGCAGTTCCACCAGGCGGTCTTCATCGAACTCGCCGATGTCTATCTGATCGATCAACACCCGGCCACTGGTGGGTTGTTCGAGGCGGTTGATGGTGCGGATCAGTGACGATTTGCCAGCGCCGCTGCGGCCGATGATGCCGAACACTTCGCCGCGCTGGATCGCCAGGTCGATGCCTTGCAGCGCCGCCACCGGACCCTGGGCGCCGTTGTAGGTCTTGCCCAGGCCGATGAAGCGCACGTGGGCGCGGTTGAGCTCTGGATGCAGTTCGGTGTGTTTGGCGCTTCTGGGTGTGGGGGCTTCTTGTCGAAGTCGAGCATTGACGGCGTTCATGTCAGCTTTCCCAGCCGGGTTGATAGAGCTTGCCGTGGGCCTTGTCCAGGGCGGCGCGCACGGCTGGCGAATGTTGGTAGATGTCGACGAACTTGATCAGCCGTGGATCGTTCTTGCTCTTGGGCTGGATCACGAACTGAATCACGTATTCCTTGTGATCGAGGCCGTCGAACAGCAAGGCAGAGCTGGCATCGAAGGTCTTGGCCAGGCGGATGTAGGCCGGGTAGCCCTGTACCAGGTCGGCGTCTTCATAGGCGCGCACCAGTTGCACGGCTTCGACCTGCAGGATCTTGAGTTTCTTCGGGTTGGCGACGATATCGTCTTCGGTGGCCTTGTAGCCGACGCCCGGCTTGAGGCTGATCAGCCCGGCCTTGGCCAACAGTTGCAGGCCGCGACCGCTGTTGATCGGGTCGTTGGCAATGGCGACGCTGGCGCCTTCCGGGAGTTCGTCGAAGCTTTTGTATTTTTTCGAATAGAGGCCGACGTTGTTGATGATCCCCGGCGCAAACGGCACCAGATCGAACCCGGCGGCGGCCTTGGCGTTTTCCAGGAACGGGATGTGCTGGAAGTAGTTCACGTCGATATCACCGGAGGCCAGGCTGACGTTGGGCGCTATCCAGTCGCTGAACTCCACCAGTTCGACCTTCAGGCCTTGCTTGCTGGCCTCTTCCACGGCGGCCTCCAGGGGAATGGCGAACGCGGCGGTGGTGCCGATTTTCAACGGTGCGTCGGCGGCAAACAGTGCCGAGCTGAACAGGCCGAGGGCCAGGGCCAGTGCTTTGACTGGCAGGGTCAGGAGTTGCTGGGTCATGTCAGTTGTTCCAGTCATTAATGGATGAGTCTCAGGCTTTTGTGGCGAGGGAGCTTGCTCCCGCTGGGCTACGAAGTAGCCCCAACGCCTTTTTGGGCGGGCTTCGCCCACCAGCGGGAGCAAGCTCCCTCGCCACAGGGTCAGTGTCGGTAGGTTGAGCCGGTGTGTTGTCCAGGTAGATGAGCCCCCGCGCGAAACAGCTTTTCCCGCAGGGTGCCGTTGTCGTATTCGGTCTTGTACGCGCCGCGCCGTTGCAGTTCGGGAATCACCAGGTCGATGAAGTCCACGTAGCTTTGCGGCGTGACGATGCGGGTCAGGTTGAAACCATCGAGGCCGGTTTCGCCGATCCAGGATTCCAGCTCGTCGGCCACCTGTTCGGGCGAGCCGACCACCGTGATGTAGCGACCGCCCAAGGCGTGTTGTTCGAGCAATTTGCGCCGGGTCCAGTCGTTGTTCTGCAAGGTCTTGGTGGCGGACTGGATGGCGTTGCTCTTGACGTACTGGATCGGTTCGTCCAGTTCGTACTGGGAAAAATCGATGCCCGTTGACGCGGAAAAATGCGCCACGCCGGCCTCGGCGCTGGCATAGCTCAGGTACTCGGCATGCTTGGCCCAGGCAGCCGCTTCGGTCTCGCCGACGATCACGTTCAGGCCCATGAACACCTTGATGTCCCCGGGGTTGCGCCCCGTCTCTACGGCGCTGGCGCGGACCTTGTCCACCTGGGCCTTGGTCGCCGATTTGTTCTGGCCGCTGATGAACACGCACTCGGCATGCCGTCCGGCGAACAGCAGGCCGCGCTCGGAACTGCCGGCTTGAAACAACACCGGCGTGCGTTGGGGCGACGGTTCGCACAGGTGATAACCCTCGACCTGATAGAACTCGCCCTGATGCCGGACCTTGTGCACTTTCTCCGGCTGCGCATAGATCCGCCGCTGGCGATCGTTGAGTACCGCGTCGTTTTCCCAGCTGCCTTCCCAGAGTTTGTAGAGCACTTGCAGGTACTCGTCGGCCTGGTCGTAGCGGCGATCATGCTCGACCTGCGCGGTCAGGCCCATGGCCTTGGCGGCGCTGTCCAGGTAGCCGGTGACGATGTTCCAGCCGACCCGGCCGCGACTCAGGTGGTCGAGGGTGCTCATGCGGCGGGCGAACAGGTAGGGCGGTTCGTAGGTGAGGTTGGCGGTGAGGCCGAAGCCGAGGTTCTTCGTGACGGCGGCCATTGCCGAGACCAGCAGCAACGGGTCGTTGACCGGCAGTTGGATCGACTCCTTGAGCGTGACGTCCACCGACTGTTGGTACACGTCATAGACCCCGACGATGTCGGCGATGAACAGCCCGTCGAACAACCCGCGTTCGAGCAATTGCGCCAGGGCGGTCCAGTATTCGATCGTGTTGAACTGGGTCGACGTGTCCTGGGGATGGGTCCAGAGGCCGTGATTGATGTGCCCGATGCAGTTCATGTTGAACGCGTTGAGCAGGATTTTTTTCTTGCCGGGAGCCATCAGATAGTCCCCCGCAGCGGCGGTTTTTCATCGTTGAGGTAGAAGTTGCCCACGGCGTGGTATTTCCAGCGCACCGGGTCATGCAGGGTGTGCACTCGCGCGTTGCGCCAGTGACGGTCGAGGCCATGTTCGGCCAGGGTCGCCTGGCTGCCGGCCAATTCGAACAGCGTGCTGCTGGCGGCCAGGGATATTTCGGTGCTGACGGCACGGGCTTCGGCCACGGCAATCGAGGCGGCGGCGACCGTGTCGGCCCGGGTGTCGGCCTGGGCCCGGTCGAGGAATTCACCGGCGCGTTCCAACAGGGCTTCGGCGGCATGCAGGCGGATGCTCAGTTGGCCGAAACTCTTGAGGGTGTGCGGGTCTTCGGTGGCGACGTCGCTGGTGGCGTCGATCCAGGGGCGGGTTTTATTGCGGACAAAATGCAGGGCGTCTTCATAGGCGGCGCGGGCGATGCCGGTGTCAATAGCGGCGTGAAGAATCTGCGCCAGCGGCCCTACCGGTGTGGGACGTTCGAAGGCGCTCTGGAAGGGCACGATGTCGGCGGCGGCGACATAAACGTCTTCGAACACCACCGAACCACTGCCCGTGGTGCGCTGGCCAAAACCGCTCCAGTCGTCGATCACCGTCAGGCCTTGGCTGCTGCGAGGCACGAACGCCAGTTGTTGCACACCGTTTTCGTCCACCACTGACGTGGGGATGCGCTGGGCGTAGATCGCGCCCGTAGCGTAGAACTTGCGACCGTTGATGCGATAGCCCTCGCCGTCGCGGCGCAGTTGGGTGATGCGATCATGGGCAGTCTTGGTGCCAAGTTCGGCCAGGGCGTTACCAAAGCGCTGGCCGGCGAGCACTTCGGCGTAGAGGCGTTGTTTTTGCGCTTCAGTGCCGTTTACCCGTAGCACTTCCAGGGCATAGAAATGATTTTGCGGAATCTGCCCCAGCGAGCCGTCGGCCTGGGAAATCAGCGCAATGACTTTGGCCAGGGTGACGTTGGACACACCGGCACCGCCATAGGCCGTGGGCACGCTGATACCCCACAGGCCCGAGCGGGAGAAGGCCTCCAGTTCCGGGTACGGCAAACGGCGCTCGCGGTCGCGCAGGGCGCTGTCGCGCTTGAAGTCATCGGCCAGGTCGCTGGCCACGATCAGGGCTTGTTCATCGCTGGTGATCACCGCGACGTGTTGAGAAAGCGTCATGTACTGCTCCAGAGGTCGGGTCGTCAGATCCAGGAATGGCGGGCCGGCAAGGTGCCGTTCAGGTGGTAGGCGCCTACCGCGTGATACTTCCAGCGCACCGGGTCGTGCAGGGTGTGGACCCGTGCGTTGCGCCAGTGGCGATCGAGGTTGAATTCGGCGAGGGTGGCGCGGCTGCCGGCCAGTTCGAAGAGTTTTTCGCTGGCGTGCAGGGCGATTTCGGTGGTGAGCACTTTGGCCTCGGCCACGGCAATCGAGGCGCGGGCGGCAGATTGCGCCGTGATGGGGGCGGCACTGACCTGGTCCAGCACCTGTCCGGCCTTGCGCAGCAAGGCTTCGGCGGCGTGCAGTTCGATTTTCAGTTTGCCAATGTCGGCGATCACGTAGAGGTCGTCACTGGCTCGGTCGACCTGGGCGTCGATCCAGGGACGAGCCCGTTCACGCACAAAAGCGATGGCATCATCGATGGCGCCACGGGCGATACCCGCATCGATGGCGGCCTGGATCAGTTGGGAAATCGCACCTTGCACGCCGGGTGTTTCGTTGATGCGCCAGTTATCCAGGACCAACTCGGCATCCACCCGCACGTTGTTCAGCAGCACGGTGCCGCTGGCGGTGGTGCGCTGGCCGAACCCCGACCAGTCGTCGACGATCCGCAGGCCCGGGGTGCCGCGCCGTACGAATGCCAGCACCTGGCGGCCCTCGTCATTCAACGCCTTGACCGCGACCCAATGGGCAAACAGCGCGCCGGTGGAATAGAACTTCTGACCATTGATGACAAACCCGTCACCGTCAGTGGTGATCCGAGCCTTGAGCTCAAGGGTATTGCGAGTACCGCGTTCCGGCCCGGCGTTGCCGATGCGCCAGCCTTCGAGCACGCTCTGCAAGAGGATTTTTTTCTGCCGTTCGGTGCCGGTGCCGAGAATCAGCTGGAGCACGCCGAACTGGTTCTGCGGGATCTGCCCAAGGGCCGGGTCAGCGGCGGAAATGATCGCGAACACGTCGGCCAGGGTGACGAACGAAACCTGCGGACCGCCGTATGCCCGGGGAATGGCAATGCTGCCCAGTCCGCTGCGGGTGAATTGCTCGATTTCTGCCCAGGGCAGCTTGCGTTGCTGATCACGACGCGCGGCCTGCTGACGGGCGACCTGCGCCAGTTCATGGGCGGCTTTGATGGCCTCGGCATCGTTGCGTAACACCTGTGCGGGCAACAACAGTGGTGCGATGTCCAGGTCGCTCTGGACTTTTGCTTGCGCCAGATCCGACATTACAGCCACTCCGTGGCTGCAGGCAGTGCCTTGGCATATTGCACTGGGGTGATTGTGTTCCGTTCCATACCCACCTCACATCTTTTCGGAAAACGCCGCGATAAATGCGGCGAGTCAAAATCAAGAATGTCCGGTGGTCCGGTATATATACCCTAAGCGTGTATAAATTATTTTTGAACTAACTTTTAGGAATATGTATAGGTTGGATTCAATTGGAAGGAGTCCTCTGTGGCGAGGGAGCTTGCTCCCGCTGGGTTGCGCAGCAACCCTTCTTTTACCGATGGGCGCTGCGCCCCCAAGCGGGAGCAAGCTCCCTCGCCACCAAAAACGCTCTGTATCAAGGCGCTCGATGTCGCGGTTCAGCGGCCATGAGGGCCTCTTTCGAGGGCTTCTTCAGATAGGGATTGGCGCAACCGATCTTCAGCGTTCGCGGCGGTGCCCAGAGGGAATTGTTGCCTACGCGATCAATGATGCAGTAGGTCACTTCCAGGCGCAGGTCTTCGCCTGCCTCCAGGATGATCTGCGGCGGGACCCAGATATTGATTGGCTGGCCGACCTCGCTGGCGGCGACGGCAGGCAGGTCCATGCGCACATCGCCCCAGCGCAGGGTCACGGCATCGCCGGCGGCCATGTTCAGGTAGGGTTCGATGGTCAGCGGTACGCCGCGCTTGATCTGGTTGGGGTTCACCCCTTGGCGTCGGATGGTACCGGGAATGCGCACGGGCGCCAGGCCCTGGTTTTCATCGCCGCTCAGGGCCGACGGCTGCCCGCCGGGGCAATCGAGTTTCGCGTGTACCCGCTGCCTGGCAGATAGCGCCGGCCCACGCCCGACCTGCATCACCCGATAGTGAATGCGCGAGGTGCCATTGACGATGAAACTCTCCGGGACTCGCAGGGTGACGCTGTCTTGCACATCGGCCTGCGACAGCAAGCGCGAGCCGACGTAGCAGTTGTCCCAGAACAGTTCGATCAGGTCACCTGCGTCCATGCCAGGGTAGGGCGCAATGGCAACCTCCAGGTGAGCGGCGTTGGCGATATTGATGCCGGTAGGGTGGGCGTTGGCCAGGGTGGGGGCGGCCAGTTCAGGACTCTTCGACTTACATGTCATGGTGTTCTCCTTGATGCTTGAAAACTAAGTCCGTTTCGGGAAGATCAACGGCGATGACTAATCGCGACATATTTTATGTGTGCAGCCATATAGGCCAGGCTGCGCCTAATCACTGTGTAGAAAATAAATAATGTGCATCGCTTGTTGGTCACTAGATAAAGGCTCCATAGTTTCAGTGTCAATAGAGGCACTTGCTTAATAATTCATTGTGAAAGGCTTCAGAAATATCCTACGCCCCCATGTTAATAATGCGCGGCATCACAAGCCCTTTTCCGAGGCTCGCAGGTTTCTGGAAAATGCTCGAAAGAGCGTCTTGAGACTAAAAAGGAGGAGTGCTTGGGCTGAGCGTAAGTGTTACGAGAGGTAGATCCATGCCGTGCATAAAACGGTAGAGGATGTTGAGTAGGGCGCAAGTTGCAAGTTGTTTCTTTATGGCAAAGTTATGGCGCTAGTATCTTGAAGAGTGTTGCAACTGCCTCACTTCCATCCCTGGAAGTGATGACACTGCCGATAACTTACTGAGCGCCGTGACCGGCGGAGAGGAACTTGCTGAGGAACTGTCGCGTGCGTTCTTCCTTGGGAGCTGCAAACAAGGCCTTGGCTTCGCCTTGTTCGACGATCACGCCTTTGTCGAAAAACACCACGCGGTTGGCCACGTCCCGGGCGAAGCCCATTTCGTGGGTCACGATGACCATGGTGCGTTTTTCTTCGGCCAAGTCGCGAATGGTTGCCAGGACCTCGCCTACCAGCTCCGGATCGAGGGCCGAGGTCGGCTCGTCGAACAGGATCACCGCCGGTTCCATTGCCAGCGCCCGGGCAATCGCCACACGCTGCTGCTGGCCGCCGGAAAGGCGCCGTGGGTAGGCGTTCTCCTTGCCGGCCAGCCCGACCTTGGCCAACAGCTTGCGTCCCAAGGCCTCGGCGTCGGCGCGGGGAATTTTCTTCACCACCTGCGGGCCTTCAGTGACATTTTCCAATGCGGTGCGATGGGGAAACAGGTTGAAGTTCTGGAACACGAAGCCCACCTGCTGGCGCAAACGGCGCACCAGGCCCTGTTGCTGGTTTAGCGGGCGACTGCCATCGATTTCGATGTCGCCGACCTTGATCCGGCCACTGCTGGGTTCTTCGAGGAAGTTCAGGCAGCGCAGGAAGGTGGTCTTGCCCGAGCCGCTGGGGCCGATGATCGCAACCACTTCGCCTTCTTCGATCTTCAAGTCGATGCCGTTGAGCACCACCTGACCCTTGAACTGCTTTGTCAGTTTTTCCACGACAATCATGGGTCAGGACTCCTGGTCATGCCGATTGACCCGTGCTTCCAGGACGTTCTGCAGGTGCGAGAGCACGGTAGCAAGAACCCAATAGATCAGCGCGGCGGCAAGGTACATGGTGAAGATTTCGAAGGTTCGCGCGGTGATCAGCTGCGCCTGGCGGAACAGCTCCGGTACCTGGATGGTCGCCGCCAGCGCAGTGTCCTTGACCAGGGAAATGAAGCTGTTGCCCAACGGTGGCAGCGCCGTGCGTGCCGCTTGCGGCAGGATGGCCCGGCGCAGGGTCTGGGCGCGGGTCATGCCGATACTCGCCGCCGCTTCCCACTGGCCGCGCTCGATGGAACCGATGGCGGCCCGCAGGATTTCACACGCATAGGCAGCCATGTTCAGCGAGAAACCGATCAGGGCCGCGGGCAGCGGATCCAGCTCGATGCCCAGTTGCGGCAACCCGTAATAGATCACGAACAACTGCACCAGCAACGGCGTACCGCGAAAGAACGACACGTAGATGCGGGCGATCCAGTTCACCAGCTTGAAGCGCGACAGGCGCATCAGCGCCAGGCCGAACCCCAGCAGCAAGCCGAAAAACATACCGCCCAGGCTGAGGAAGACCGTGTAATACGCGCCCTTGAGCAGGAAGGGCGCGGAGTCCAGTGCGAGTTGAAGAGCTGCTTCCATTATTGGGTAACGTCAGCGCTGAAGTATTTTTCCGAAAGTTTTTTCAACGTACCGTCGGCGCGAAGTTTTTCGATGGCCTTGTTCACGGCTGCCAACAGCTCAGGCTCGCCTTTGCGCAGGGCAATACCGGACTCCTGGCGAGAAAAGGCTTCGCTGGTGACGGTGGTGTCCTTGGCTTTCTTGGCGTATTCCAGTGCGGCCAGGCGGTCGATCAGGATGGTGTCGATACGACCGACGCGCAGGTCCTGGAACTTGGTGGGGTCGTCATCGTAGGTTTTGACTTGGGCGCCCGGTACTTCTGCCTTGACCCACTGTTCGTAGTTGGTGCCCAGGCCCACGCCGACTTTTTTACCGTCCAGGTCGGCGGCCTTCTTGATGTTCAGCTCGTCGGCTTTCTTGGTCAGTACCAGCGCTTGAATCCCGGAAACGGTGTACGGCTCGGAGAAATCGTATTTTTTCTTACGTTCCTCGGAGATGGTCACCTGGTTGACCACTGCGTCCAGACGCTTGGATTCCAGGGCCGCGAGAATGCCGGCCCATGGGGTCGTCTGCAGCTTGACCTTCACACCCAGTTCCTTGGCCAGGGCTTCGGAGAACTCCACTTCGAAGCCGGTCAGTTTGCCGCTGTCATCAACGAAACTGAACGGTGGATAAGTGCCTTCCAGGCCGATCTTGATTTCGCCGGCATCCTTGATTTTCTGCAGCTGCTCACCGGCAACCGCTTGCCCCAGCAGCCCGGCGCTCAATGCCAGGCCCAGCGAACCCACCAACAGGTTGCGACGTAATGCGGAAAAATTCATGACAAGCCCCTGTGTTTTCTTATGAAGAGGTTATTTGGCTGAGATAAGGCGTAGCCGCGATCCGAAAAGATTGCCACATCCTGCCTTAAAGCGGTTTGGGCGTCTCGCGGCAAATGCGCCTGCGGCGAGACTATAGGATGGCTTTTATAGATTGGAAAATAATATTAAATCAACTCTATATGCCTGTTTTGAATTTTTCCCTGTGGGAGCGAGCTTGCTTGCGATAGCAGTGGATCAGCCCAATTCCAATCAACTGACACACCCTCATCGCGAGCAAGCTCGCTCCCACATTAAGGCTTTTCTATCTTCAGAAGACTGCGTTATAGGCAAACAACGCCGGTGCGCCGCCGGTGTGGAGGAAGATGATCGGGCCTTCGTCGAAACGGTCGCGACCCATGCCGTCGAGCAGGCCGGCCATGGCCTTGCCGGTGTAGACCGGATCGAGCAGCAGCCCTTCCTGGCTGGCCAGCAGCTTGACCGCCGCCAGTGTCCCGGCGTTGGGTTCGCCGTAGCGGGGGGCGAAATATTCGTCCCACAGGATCACTTTGAACGCTTCCGGAAGGTCGACTTCGAGCAACGCTGCCGTACGCTCGGCCAGGCCCTGGACCTTCGGAAACTGATCCTCCTCGCTGCGGGAAACGGTGACGCCAATGACCGGTAGTGCCGGCAGGCTTTCGCTCAACGCCAGTGCCAGGCCGCTGTGGGTGCCGGCACTGCCCGAGGCCATTACCACGGCGGCGAATTCAATCCCGGTGTCCTTGATCTGCTCGGCCAGTTCCAGGCCGGCGCGCACATACCCCAGCGCGCCCAAGGCGTTCGAACCGCCAATCGGCACCAGATAGGGCTTTTTCCCGTTGCTGCGCAGGCGCCCGGCGAGGGCCTGTAGCTGCTCATCGGCGTTGTCCAGGTTGTCCACCAGCTCGACCTTGGCGTCGAACAATTCCAACAGCAGCCGGTTGCCGTTGCCCAGGTAATTGCTGTCTTCGGTGCCGATGGGGTTTTCCAGCAAGGCCACGCAGCCCAGGCCCAGTTTCGCGGCGAGGGCGGCGGTCTGGCGTACATGGTTGGACTGGATCGCCCCGGCGGTGATGAGGGTATCGGCGCCTTGGGCGATGGCATCGGCGGCCAGGTATTCGAGCTTGCGCAGTTTGTTGCCGCCCATGGCCAGGGGCGTCAGGTCGTCACGCTTGATATAGATGTCCCGGCCGAGCCAGGTGGAGAGGCGGTCGAGTTTTTCCAGCGGTGTCGGATGGCCGAGCAGGTCGAGACGGTTAAAGCGAGACAGCTGTTCTTTGATCATGGGTCCGTACTGGTTGTAGGAGATGTCTGGACTATAGGCACGCGGATATTCAGGGGCAACCGGCAATCATTTGTTTGGAAGTAAACCGGCGACGGACAGGGAGTGACACATGATTTATGAACACCCCAAACCCTGTGGGAGCGAGCCTGCTCGCTCCCACAGGGTTTGTGTGTGGTCTGTTGAACACTGAACGAATACACACCAAGCAGCGTCTATCCTCCCACTGGCCTGCGTAGGAAACGCGCCGTTGAGCCCTGCGATTAGTCCTTAGCTGCCTATTCATGTTTAACTTGAACGTTCATTCAAGTTAAACCGTCGGTTTGCTGCCCGCTCACAATAAGGAGGCTTGCTTTTGCCGAGTCCGTTTTCGACCCTCGCTGTTTCTCTGCCCGGGGGCCCTCGCCCATGAGTGCTTCGTCCCTGCCACCCAGCGGCCTGGTCCGCATGAACCCGCCGGTCTTTTACTTCGCCGCGACCTTCATCCTGCTGTTCGGCCTGGTGGTGATTGCCATGCCCGCACAGGCCGGCGCCTGGCTGCTGGCCGCGCAGAACTGGGCGGCCAATACGGTCGGCTGGTACTACATGCTCGCGATGACGCTGTATCTGGTCTTCGTGGTGGTCACCGCCTTGTCCGGCTACGGCAAGATCAAGCTCGGTGCCGACCACGACGAGCCCGAATTCAGTTATCTGTCCTGGGCCGGCATGCTGTTCGCCGCTGGCATCAGCATCACACTGTTTTTCTTCTGCGTGTCCGAGCCGTTGACCCACATGGTGCAGCCGCCCCAGGGCGAGGCTGGTACCGCCGAGGCGGCGCGCCAGGCCATGCAGATCCTGTTCTTGCACTGGGGCCTGCACGGCTGGGGCGTCTTCGCGTTCGTCGGCATGGCCCTGGCGTATTTTGCCTACCGGCACAATTTGCCGCTGGCCCTGCGCTCGGCGTTGTACCCGCTGATTGGCAAGCGCATCAACGGCCCCATCGGCTACGCCGTGGACGGCTTCGGCATTATCGCCACGGTGTTCGGCCTCGGCGCGGACATGGGTTTTGGTGTGTTGCACCTCAATTCCGGGCTCGATTACCTGTTCGGCATCGCCCATACCCAATGGATCCAGGTCGGCCTGATCGTGCTGATGATGGGCGCGGCGATCATCGTCGCCGTGGCCGGTGTCGACAAAGGCGTGCGGGTCATGTCCGACATCAACATGCTGCTGGCCTGCGCCTTGTTGTTGTTCGTGCTGTTCGCCGGGCCCACCCAGCATTTGCTCAATACGTTGATCCAGAACATCGGCGATTACCTCGGCGCCTTGCCGATGAAGAGTTTCGACCTGTACGCCTACGACAAACCCAGCGACTGGCTGGGCGGCTGGACGGTGTTCTACTGGGCCTGGTGGATCGCGTGGTCGCCGTTCGTGGGGCTGTTCATCGCACGGATTTCCCGTGGCCGCACCATCCGCGAATTCGTGTTTGGCGTGCTGCTGATTCCCCTGGGTTTCACCCTGGCGTGGATGTCGATCTTCGGCAACAGCGCCATCGACCAGGTGCTGAACCATGGCATGAGTGCCCTGGGCATGTCCGCCCTGGAAAACCCATCGATGAGCCTTTACCTGCTGCTGGAAACCTATCCCTGGAGCAAGACCGTCATCGCGGTCACGGTGTTCATCAGCTTCGTGTTCTTCGTCACGTCCGCCGACTCGGGCACCGTGGTGCTGTCGACGTTGTCGGCCAAGGGCGGCAACCCCGACGAGGACGGGCCGAAGTGGTTGCGGGTGTTCTGGGGCGCGATGACGGCCTTGGTGACCAGTGCGTTGTTGTTCTCCGGCAGCATCGACGCCTTGAAGTCGGCGGTGGTGCTGACGTCCTTGCCGTTCTCGTTGATTCTGCTGCTGATGATGTGGGGCCTGCACAAGGCGTTCTACCTGGAGTCCCAGAAGCAGATCGCGCAATTGCACTCCCTGGCGCCGGTGTCCGGTTCACGCCGGGGCACGGGCGGCTGGCGCCAACGCTTGAGTCAGGCGGTGCATTTTCCGTCTCGTGATGAGGTGTACCGTTTCCTCGACACGACGGTGCGCCCGGCCATTGAAGAAGTGACCGCAGTGTTCGTCGAAAAGGGCCTGACGGTGGTGACCCAGCCCGATCCGGTCAATGACAACGTCAGCCTGGAGATCGGCCACGGCGAGCAGCATCCGTTCATCTACCAGGTGCAGATGCGCGGCTACTTCACGCCGTCCTTCGCCCGCGGCGGCATGGGGTCGAAGGAGCTCAACAACCGTCGTTACTACCGTGCCGAAGTGCACTTGAGCGAAGGCAGCCAGGATTACGACCTGGTGGGCTACACCAAGGAGCAAGTCATCAACGACATCCTCGACCAGTACGAGCGGCACCTGCAGTTCCTGCATTTGGTGCGCTGATCGGCCTGAGCCTCAGACGAGCCCGCCGTTGGCCCGCAGGATCTGCCCGTTCACCCACCCGGCGTCCGGGCCCACCAGGAAGGCGATGATGCGGGCGATGTCCTGTGGCTGGCCGAGGCGCTCCAGGGGCGGCATCTTGGCGTAGTGCTGCACCTGTTCTTCGCTCTTGCCGTGCATGAACAGTTCGGTGGCGACGGGGCCGGGGGCCACGGCATTGACCGTGATCTGCCGACCGCGCAGTTCCTTGGCGAACACCTGGGTCAGGGATTCCACTGCGGCCTTGCTGGCGATGTACACCGAGTAGCCGGGCAGGTTCAGGCCCACGGTGCTGCTGGAAAAATTCACGATCCGGCCACCGTCATTCAAACGGGTCGCGGCCTCGCGCAGGGTGTTGAAGGTGCCACGGGTGTTGATGGCGAACGTCTGCTCGAACAGCTCGTCGCTGTGCTGCGCCAGGGGCATGACCTGGAGGATGCCGGCGTTGTTGATCAACACATCGACCTTGCCCAGCTGCGCTTCGGTTTCATCGAACATCCGCCGGACATCGGCGGCAGACGACACGTCCGCCTTGATCGCTATGGCCTGATGGCCAGCCTGACGCAATTGCACCACCAGTTTCGAGGCTTCGGTGGCGCTGTTGGCGTAGTTGATGGCGACGGCGAAACCTTCGCTGGCCAGTTGCTTGGCAATCTCTGCTCCGATGCCGCGAGAGGCGCCGGTCACGATGGCAACTTTCGAATTTTGAACAGTCATGTGAAGGGTTCCTTTGCTGTTGAGGCGTTGTGATTCGTTGGAGCCAGATTCACATGTTTACTCTTGGCGATAAATACACGAGAGTTGCCTTGACTATTCAATATCTTCCAACAATCGGCGGGCAGGATTCAGATGGACCAGGTCAAGGCGATGAGAGTGTTTGTCCGCATATACGAGCGCAGCAGCTTCACCCTGGCCGCTGAAGACTTGAATATGCCCCGGGCCACGCTGACCCATACGCTCAATCAATTCGAAGCCTGGCTGGGTGTTCGTTTGTTGGAGCGCAGCACCCGCAAGGTGCGCCCGACCCTCGACGGCGAAGCCTACTACCCGCGCTGCGTGCAATTGCTGGCTGAACTTGAAGAGGCCGAACTGGCGTTTCGCGGTGTGGCGCCCAAAGGCAAGTTGAGGGTGGACTTGCATGGCACCCAGGCCCGGTACTTCGTGATTCCGGCGTTACCACAGTTCATGGCTCGCTACCCTGAAATAGAACTGTTCATCAGCGAGGCGGATCGTTTCGTCGACCTGATTGCCGAGGGCGTCGATTGCGTGCTGCGCTCCGGTACGCTGGCCGATTCATCATTGATCGGCCGACGTGTCGCCAATCTCCGGCAGATCACCTGTGCCAGCCCCGGTTACCTGCGCCAGTACGGCGAGCCGAAGAGCCTCGATGACCTGAAACATCACCGCGCGGTGAATTACGTCTCGCGGACCACCGCCAAACTCTATCCGTTTGAGTTCATGGTCGATGGCGAACTCAAGGAGGTAGCGATCGGGGGGACGTTGTCGGTGTCCGGTGCCGAAATCTACGCCGCCTCGGCCATCGCCGGCATGGGCTTGATCCAATGTCCGCATTACCGAATGGAAGAACCGATCCGGCAGGGGCTGATCCAGGAAGTCCTCACCGCCAACCCGCCGCCCTCCATGCCGGTGTCGGTGCTCTATCCCCACAACCGACACATGTCGCCACGGGTCCGCGTGTTCGTGGATTGGGTGACGGAGGTATTTGCGCAGGCGCGTTAATGGGGGCCGTGGTTATCGTTGGCCCTGTGGAAGCGAGCTTGCTCACGATGAGGCCTTTGCCAATCGATATTTTCGTTGGCTGATCCACCGCTATCGCGAGCAAGCTCGCTCCCACCCTATTGCGAACTTTCAGCCTGACCGAGGCGTCTGTGAAATGTTAGCGTCTGTCACCCGCCGTCCGAACAGAGAGCCTTTTCGATGACCTACACCGCTGCGCAAAACCGCTACGAGTCCATTCCTTACCGCCGCGTCGGTCGCAGCGGGCTGGTGCTGCCGGCGTTGTCGCTGGGGTTGTGGCACAACTTTGGCGACAGCACGCCCATCGACACCCAGCGTGCCTTGTTGCGCACGGCATTCGACCTGGGCATCAACCACTTCGACCTGGCCAACAACTACGGCCCGCCCTACGGCAGCGCCGAGATCAATTTCGGCCGGTTGCTGCGCGAAGATTTCCAGCAGTACCGCGATGAGTTGATCATCTCCAGCAAGGCCGGTTGGGACATGTGGCCGGGCCCATACGGCCAGGGCGGTGGCTCGCGCAAATACGTGCTCGCCAGCCTCGACCAGAGCCTGCAACGCCTGGGGCTCGACTATGTGGATATCTTCTATTCCCACCGTTTCGACCCCGACACCCCACTGGAAGAAACCGCCAGCGCACTGGCCACTGCGGTACAGCAGGGCAAGGCGTTGTACATCGGCATTTCCTCGTATTCCGGGGTGAAGACCCGGGAAATGGCAGCGTTGCTCAAAGAGTGGAAAGTCCCGCTGCTGATCCACCAGCCGGCCTACAACCTGCTCAACCGCTGGGTGGAGAAAGACCTGCTGGACGCCACCGACGAACTGGGTACCGGTGTGATCGCTTTTACGCCGCTGGCCCAGGGCCTGTTGACCGACAAATACCTCAAGGGCGTTCCGGCCGATGCGCGGGTGAACCGTCCGGGCGGCGGCTCTTTGCAGGCTTCGCACCTGTCGGAGGAAAACATCGCCCATGTACGCGCCCTCAATGAGATCGCCCAGCGGCGCGGCCAGAGCCTGGCACAAATGGCCCTGGCCTGGACCCTGCGCGATCCACGAGTCACCTCCGCCCTGATTGGCGCCAGCCGGCCGGAGCAGATCGTCGAGAACGTCGGGGCGTTGAAGAACCTGAGCTTCAGTGCTGAAGAGCTGGCCGAGATCGATCGGTTTGCCCAGGAAGGCGGAATCAATCTTTGGGAAAAGCCTTCGTCGGCGGAATAACACAAAACCCCTGTGGCGAGGGAGCTTGCTCCCGCTCGACTGCGCAGCAGTCGCAAAAACCTCGCCCCCTGTTTTTTCCTGATGCGCCGTGTTGAATGGATTGGGGCTGCTACGCAGCCCAGCGGGAGCAAGCTCCCTCGCCACAGGTAAGTGGTGCGTTCAGCGAAAAAACGGCACATCCCCCAACACCGTCGCCCGGTGCATCACTCGGCGGGCGGGGCGGTAGTCATCCACGGCAAAGTGCTGGGTGACGCGGTTGTCCCAGAACGCCACGTCGTTGACCTGCCAGCGCCAGCGCAGGGTGAACTCCGGGCGGGTGGAGTGGGCGAAGAGCAGTTTCAGGATCACCTCGCTTTCGGTTTCCGACAGCTCGTTGATCCGTGTCGTGAAGCCTTCATTGACGAACAGCGACCGTCGCCCGCTCACCGGATGAGTGCGGATCACCGGATGGGACAGCGGTGGGTTTTTTCGCCGTGCCTCTTCCCAGCGCGCCAGGTCTTCGGCGGTGTTGCCAAACCGTTCCAAGGGAAAGGACCGGGTGAAATCGTGGGTCGCTGTCAGGCCTTCCAGCAAGCGCTTCAACGGCGCCGACAAGGCTTCATAAGCCGCGATGCCACTGGCCCATAACGTATCGCCGCCAAATGCCGGCAGCAGTTTGGCGCTGAGCACCGCGCCCATGGCCGGCGTCGGGAGAAAGGTCACGTCGGTGTGCCACACGGCGTTGTCGCGCACATCGGTGACGGCGGTGTCGAGCACCAATACTTCGGGCTGCTCCGGTACGTTGGGGTAGATCGGGTGAATGTGCAGGTCGCCAAAATACGCGGCGAAACGCGCTTGTTGCGTTGGGTCGATCGGCTGGTCGCGAAAGAACAACACCTGATGCGTGAGCAGGGCCTGCTCAATGGTCGTGCGATGTTCCTGGCTCAGCGGCTGGCTGATATCGATCCCACTGATCTGAGCGCCGAGGGCAGTGCTCAATGGCGTAATGGTTGGGCGGTTCATCGCAATGTTCTCGGTCTGGGCGCCGAAGGGTCGGCGTGGTCATTGGGTATCAATGGGCCTGGCCGTGCCACGGCACCAGTTTGCGTTGCAGGGCGCGCAGGCCCATTTCCATGGCGAAAGCGATCAGTGCGATCACCAGGATTCCCAGCACCACCACGTCGGTAACCAGGAACTGCGCCGCTGACTGCACCATGAACCCCAGGCCGCTGGTGGCGGCGATCAGTTCGGCGGCCACCAGCGTCGACCAACCCACGCCCAGGCCAATGCGAATGCCGGTGAGGATGTCCGGCAAGGCACTGGGCACGATCACGTGGCGAATCAACTGGGCCCGGGTGGCGCCCAACGATTGCGCAGCGCGTAGCTTGGCCCGGTCGACAGTGCGCACACCGGTGGCGGTGGCGATGGCAATCGGGGCGAAGATCGCCAGGTAGATCAACAGGACCTTCGACAACTCGCCGATGCCGCACCAGATCACGATCAACGGCAAGTACGCCAACGGCGGAATTGGCCGGTAGAACTCGATCAACGGGTCGAGCACGCCGCGAGCGATGCGGTTGGCGCCAATGGCAATGCCCACCGGCACTGCCGTCAGCACCGCGAACAACAGGCCCAGGCCGATGCGTTCAAGGCTGGCGGCCAGGTGCTGCCAGAGGGTCGAGTCCATGTAGCCGCTGGTCGCCAGCAGCCAACCTTTTTGCAGCACGGCAGACGGCGAGGGCAGGAACAGCGGTTCGATCAGGCCGCTGGCGGTGACGGCCCACCAGACCGCCAGCAGTGCGATCAGGGTCAAGCCGCTGATCCAGCGCGTACTCAGGTGGGGTCTCAAACCGCTGGCCTTGGGCTGGGTCGTCGTGTCACGGACCGTGGCTGGAATTTCGTAGCTGCTCATGCGCGCTCCTGGGGTCGAGTGGCGCTGCGTTGGGAGAACACCTTGGCAAGCACATGCTCGCGGGTTTCGATAAAGCGCGGGTCGGACTTGATCGACCGCGCCGATTCCCCGGCGCCGTAGCGCTGGCCGAAATCCAGGCTCAGACGCTCGACGATCTGCCCCGGGTTCGGTGCCAACAGAATCAAGTCAGTGGCGAGGAACACGGCTTCTTCAATGTCATGGGTGATCAAGAACACCGGCTTGGCGGTGCGCTGCCAGACCTGCAGCAACAGTTCCTGCATCTGCTCGCGGGTGAAGGCGTCCAGCGCGCCGAACGGTTCGTCCATCAGCAGCACGCGAGGGTCGGCCGCCAATGCCCGGGCCAGGCCGACGCGTTGCTTCTGGCCGCCGGAGAGCTGCCAGACACGGCGGTGCTCGAAACCGGCCAGGTCCACCAAAGCAAGCATTTCCCGGGCGCGAGCCTCGCGTTTTTCCTTGGGGATGCCGGCCAGTTCCAGGCCGAACCCAACGTTTGCCAGCACGTCCTGCCACGGCAGCAGCGCATCGTCCTGGAACACCACGCCGCGTTCGGCGCCCGGGCCCTTGACCGGCCTGCCGTCGAGAGTGATCTGCCCGGCGCTGGGCTCGACGAACCCGGCAATCAGGTTCAACAGCGATGTCTTGCCACTGCCGGACGGGCCGAGGGCAACCAGCAATTGCTGGGGCCCCAGGGTCAGTGAAATATCCGCCAGCACAGGTTCCGCCGCGCCGGGGTACTGTGCGCTGATGCGCTCCAGCTGGAGCAAGGCCATTGCGTGTCTCCTTTTTTTCGCTCAACGAGCAATGTATTTGGCACTGACGTAAGGCGCGTAGTCCGGCAGCACGGCGTCGACCTTGCCTTGCTCCTTGAGGAACGCTGCGGTGTCGGTGATGGCTTGGGTGGTCGGTGCGCCGAGGCTCACGACCTGATCGGCCGCCAGGGGAAAGACGTTGCCTTGCAGCAACAGCGGGATATCGCTGGCCTTGGCGCCGGAGAGCTTCACCAGTTTGTCGACATTGGATGCATCGGCCAGCCAGGCTTGTGGGTCCTTGCGGTATTGGGCGTAGGCATCCAGGGTCACTTTGGCGAAGGCTGTGACAATTTCAGGGTGCTTCTGGGCGAAGTCCTTGCGCACAATCCAGGCGTCGAAGGTCGGGGCGCCGAACTTGGCCAGCTCCGCCGAGGTGATCAGGACCTTGCCGTTTTCCTTGGCTACGCCCAGGGCCGGGTCCCAGACGTAGGTGGCGTCGATGTCACCGCGCTTCCAGGCGGCGATGATGGCCGGTGGCGCCAGGTTGAGTACGGTGACTTTCGACGGGTCGATGTTCCAGTGCTTCAACGCGGCGAGCAGGCTGTAGTGCCCGGTGGACACGAATGGCACGGCGATTTTCTTGCCGATCAGGTCTTGTGGGGAATTGATGCCCGAACCGTCACGAACCACCAAGGCTTCGGCGGCACCGATCTGGGTGGCGATGAGGAAGGTTTCCACCGGGACCTTGCGGGTGATGGCCGCCGTCAACGGGCTGGAACCGAGGTAGCCGATCTGCACGTCGCCCGAGGCGATGGCGGTGATGACATCGGCGCCGTTATCGAACTTGCGCCAGTCGATCTTGGCTTGGGTGGCTTTTTCATAGGCGCCATCGGCCTGGGCGACCTTGGCCGGGTCGACGGTGGTCTGGTAGGCGACGGTCAGGTCGGCTGCCTGGACAAAAAAGCTGGTGACGGCCAGGGAGGCGGCCGCGAGAAGGCGAAGGGGGAAACGCAAAGACATGGGAAAGCTCCTCAACAGGCCGCCGGATGTTCGGCGTTGAAGGAGACTAAATGATCTAAGAATTGGAAAATAAATAACTTTTTCGAATGAGCTTATTTTCGAAAAAATCTATTGAAGATGGCTAAGCCCCCCGTGGCGAGGGAGCTTGCTCCCGCTGGGCTGCGCAGCAGGCCCCATTTTTACGACTGCTGCGCAGCCGAGCGGGAGCAAGCTCCCTCGCCACAAGAGCATCCCCGTCAAAGAAGGATGATCAGTTACTGATCGCCAAAATGCTCGCCTGATACGAACCCACGAACACATCGAAATCGCCGACCTCGTTCTGTTCCAGCTCAGCTTGCTGGACCAGCGACTCGCGCGCGGCGTCTTCGAAGGCCGCCTGCTCCTGGGCGGGCAACGGCTCGGCGCGGAAGAACTCGGCGTGGGCCTTGCTTTGGCGCAGGGAGAACTGGGCAAAGCTTTCCTGATGTTCGGCCATGGCGGCCAGCACCTGGGCGGAGGGCGTCAGGGACGGGTCGCGGACTTTCGCCAGTTGTGCGTCCAGCGCCTGGCGGTGGGCATCGCCACCTTGGCTCTGGTCGAGCAGCGAGGCCAACGGTGCGATTTTTTCCAGCAATTCGACGGCCCAGGCCTGCATGTCCACCGCTTGACCCTGGCGCTGCAATTGCAGGCCAGGCTTGCGGCCTTCCTTGACCACGGTCAGGAAGTTGCTCGTGGCGTTGCCGCATTCGTTGTTTTCCAACTGCGGGCTGTCATTGAGGCCGCAATACAGCAGGAACGCATCGAGGAATCGCGACTCGGTGAGGTCGATGCCCATCGGCAGGAACGGGTTGATGTCCAGGCAACGCACTTCGACGTACTGGATACCCCGGGCCATCAAGGCCTGGATCGGCCGCTCGCCGGTGTAGGTCACGCGTTTGGGGCGGATGTTGGAGTAGTACTCGTTTTCGATCTGCAGGATGTTGGTATTGAGCTGCACCCACTCGCCGTTCTGGTGAGTGCCGACTTCGACGTACGGCGCATAAGGCGTCGCCACCGCTTTGCGCAGGCTGTCGGTGTAGCTGGGCAGGTCGTTGTAGCAAGGCGTGAGGCCGGCCTGGGCGTTGCTCTGGTAACCCAGGTCGCTCATGCGCAGGCTGGTGGCGTAGGGCAGGTACAGGGTGTCTGGGTCCAGTTGCTCCAACTGGTGCGGGCGACCCCGCAGGAAACCGGCGTCCAGGGCCGGCGAGGCACCGAACAGGTACATCAGCAACCAGCTGTAGCGGCGGAAATTGCGGATCAGCGCGATGTAGGCCGACGACTGGAAATCACGGTCGCTGGCCTCGACGCCTTCGGCCTGCCGGAGCAGGGGCCAGAGCTTTTCAGGCAGAGAAAAGTTGTAGTGGATCCCGGCAATGCATTGCATGGTCTTGCCGTAGCGCAGGGCCAGGCCCTTGCGATAGACGTACTTGAGACGACCGATGTTCGAGGTGCCGTAATACGCGATCGGGATATTCTCTTCCGCCGGCAGTGGGCACGGCATCGAAGGGCTCCACAGGTACTCGTCGCCGAGCTTGCTGTAGGCAAACCGATGGATCTTGTCGAGGCTGCGCAGGGTATCGGCGGGTTTGGTCAGGGCTGGCGTGATGAACTCCAGCAGCGACTCGGAATAGTCGGTAGTGATCTGTTCGTTGGTCAACGCCGAGCCCAGGGCCTTGGGATGCGGGGTCTGCGCCAAATGCCCATCGCCAGTGACGCGCAGGCATTCGCGCTCGATGCCGTGCAGGCACTGTTCGAGCAGGGAGAGGTTGGCGCGCTCGCCGAGCAGGGCCAGGCGGCGGTTTAAAAGGTCGCTCAAGTTGAATTCCTTCACGCGTCAGTCGCCCCAATATGGGGGTGGGCAAGACGGTCTACAAGGGTGAAGTTGAAACTGGCGTTTTCGCCTGGTTTTCGTGCCAAAAGCTAGCCACCGCAACCCCACTGTGGGAGCGAGCTTGCTCGCGTTGGCGGTGGATCAGCAACGTTGATCTTGACTGACCCTGCGCTATCGCGAGCAAGCCCGCTCCCACAGGAAAGCCCGACACCGCATTTCGTGGCGTCGAAATTAACTCAAATCGATGACCGGGAGCTATAGGACAGCGAACGTGCCTTGCGCTTTTGCGACCAGTTTGTCGCCTTGCATCACCTCGGCTTCGACCACCAGCGTGCGCCGGCCGGGGTGGATGACCCGGGCGGTGCACAACACGTCGCCGTCGGACACGGCGCGGATGTAGTTGATCTTGCATTCGATGGTCGCGCTCTGCTGGTCAAAGCCGTGGACACTGGAACAGGCCAGCCCCATGGCGATGTCCACCAGGCTGAACAGCGCGCCGCCGTGCAGCTTGCCGCCGCGATTGCGCAGCGGCGGCTCAAGGCTCAGGGCGACTTGCGCCACCCCGTCCCCAAGGCTGTGCAGACGGCAGCCGAGCAGCTTGAAAAAAGCGCTCTCCACCAACCCGGCTGGCACGTCCATCAGCGTTTCTTCAACTGCTTGGCGTTGGCGAACAACGAAGCCATGGCGTTGTTCGTCGGTGCTGCGGTGGCGCTTTCCTTGCGCGGCGCGGTGTTTTGCGTCTGGCGTGGTGTCGAGCCAGGACGCGCACCACGGGCACCGTCGACTTTCTCGCCCGGCGTGTCGCTCATGCGCATCGACAGGCCAACGCGTTTGCGCGGGATGTCGACTTCCATGACCTTCACTTTCACCACATCACCGGCCTTCACGGCCTCGCGCGGGTCCTTGATGAACTTCTCCGACAGCGCCGAGATGTGTACCAGGCCGTCCTGGTGCACGCCGATGTCGACGAAGGCACCGAAGTTGGTGACGTTGGTCACCACGCCTTCGAGGATCATGCCCGGTTGCAGGTCCTTGAGGTCTTCGACGCCGTCCTGGAACTCGGCGGTCTTGAACTCGGGGCGCGGGTCGCGGCCCGGCTTTTCCAGTTCCTGGAGGATGTCGGTCACGGTGGGCAGGCCGAAGGTTTCGTCGGTGAATTTCTTCGGGTCCAGGCGCTTGAGGAACGCGGCGTCGCCGATCAGCGAACGGATGTCGCGGTCGGTCTGGGCGGCGATGCGTTGTACCAGCGGGTAGGCTTCAGGGTGGACAGCGGAGGAGTCCAGCGGGTTATCGCCGTTCATCACCCGCAGGAAGCCGGCGGCCTGTTCGAAGGTCTTTTCACCCAGGCGCGGCACTTTCTTCAACGCGGCGCGGGTCTTGAACGCGCCGTGTTCGTCACGGTGGGTGACGATGTTCTGCGCCAGCGTGGCGTTCAGGCCGGAGATCCGCGCCAGCAGCGCCACCGAAGCGGTGTTCACGTCCACGCCCACGGCGTTCACGCAATCTTCCACCACCGCATCCAGGCCGCGCGCCAGTTTCAGTTGAGAAACGTCGTGCTGGTACTGGCCGACACCGATGGATTTGGGGTCGATCTTTACCAACTCCGCCAATGGGTCTTGCAGGCGACGGGCGATGGACACCGCGCCACGGATCGACACGTCCAGGTCCGGGAACTCCTTGGAGGCCAGTTCCGACGCCGAATAAACCGAAGCGCCGGCTTCGGAAACCATCACCTTGGTCATTTTCATGGCCGGGTATTTCTTGATCAGCTCGGCGGCCAGCTTGTCGGTCTCGCGGCTGGCGGTGCCGTTGCCGATGGCGATCAGGTCCACCGAATGCTTGGCACACAGGGCGGCGAGCACGGCGAGGGTCTGGTCCCATTTGTTGTGCGGCACGTGCGGGTAGACCGTGGCGTGGTCCAGCAGCTTGCCGGTGGAGTCCACCACCGCGACCTTGCAGCCGGTGCGCAGGCCCGGGTCCAGGCCCAGGGTGGCGCGGGGGCCGGCCGGTGCGGCCAGCAGCAGGTCATGCAGGTTGTGGGCGAACACGTTGATCGCCTCGGTCTCGGCGTTATCGCGCAACTCGCCCAGCAGGTCGGTTTCCAGGTGGGTGTAGAGCTTGACCTTCCAAGTCCAGCGCACCACTTCGGCCAGCCATTTGTCGGCGGCGCGGTTCTGGTTCTGGATGCCGAATTGCTGGCCGATCATGCCTTCGCACGGATGCATGGTGCCTGGCAGTTCATCGCCGACCTTCAGTGCGGAGCTGAGGATGCCTTCGTTGCGACCCCGGAAAATCGCCAGGGCGCGGTGGGACGGCATGCTCTTGAGTGGTTCGTCGTGTTCGAAGTAGTCGCGGAACTTCGCGCCTTCCTCTTCCTTGCCGGCGATCACCCGGGCGCTGAGGGTGGCTTCCTGCTTGAGGTAGTTACGCAGTTTTTCCAACAGGTTGGCGTCTTCGGCGAAACGCTCCATGAGAATGTACTTGGCGCCTTCCAGCGCCGCTTTCACGTCCGCCACGCCTTTTTCGGCATCGACGAAGCGCGCGGCTTCGGTTTCCGGGGCCAGGGTCGGGTCGTTGAACAGGCCGTCGGCCAGCTCGCCGAGGCCGGCTTCCAGGGCGATCTGGCCCTTGGTGCGGCGCTTTTGCTTGTAGGGCAGGTACAAGTCTTCGAGACGAGTCTTGGTGTCGGCCAGCTTGATGTCGCGCTCGAGTTGCGGGGTCAGCTTGCCCTGCTCCTGGATGCTGGCCAGGATACTGATGCGCCGTTCGTCGAGTTCTCGCAGGTAGCGCAGGCGTTCTTCCAGATGCCGCAATTGAGTGTCATCGAGGCTGCCGGTCACTTCTTTCCGGTAACGGGCGATGAAAGGCACCGTGGAGCCTTCATCGAGTAGCGCGACGGCCGCTTCGACCTGTTGTGGGCGTACACCGAGTTCCTCGGCGATGCGGCTGTTGATGCTGTCCATAAAACCACCTGACAAATTGTGAAATCAGGCTCGCCACCGCAGAAGCAGGGCTCGGCGAGACTGGTTGAGCGGCCTGGCATGCGCCGCTGCCTGGGTCAAAAGGCTGCCTGTTGACCCGCGAAATTCAAAAAGTTGCCTTGCCAAGGCTGAAAAAATGGCACGCCGGCTCACGATCCGACATTCCCTGGCACAAAAGGCCGCGCATTATAACCAGCGTTCTGTCCTGAGGGGGGGACATGGTCTGTAGGCTTGATACCCGGATTTGTGGTGATAGAGGAAAAATCTGCTAACAATGCACACGGTGCGTATAACGGCAGCTAGGCCATAATGCGCGCCGAGATCAAAGGAGCTTCCTATGAGCAGCACTGCACAAACTGCTGAAGGCGAAAAAATTCTTATTGTTGACGACGATCCGGGGCTGAGCAGCTTGCTGGAACGCTTTTTCGTCAGCAAGGGCTACCGCGCCCGCACCGTACCGAATACCGAGCAAATGGATCGGTTGCTGGCCCGTGAAGTGTTCAACCTGGTCGTACTCGACCTGATGCTGCCCGGTGAAGACGGCCTGACCGCCTGCCGCCGCTTGCGCGGCGCCAACAACCAGATCCCGATCATCATGCTCACCGCCAAGGGCGACGAGCTTAGCCGTATCAAGGGCCTTGAACTGGGCGCCGACGATTACCTGGCCAAGCCGTTCAACCCCGACGAGCTGATGGCCCGCGTCAAGGCGGTGCTGCGTCGCCAGTCGGCGCCGGTGCCTGGCGCGCCGGGCAGCGAAGACGAAAGCGTGACCTTCGGCGACTACGAACTGTCCCTGGCCACCCGTGAGCTCAAGCGCGGCGATGAGGTCCACATGCTCACCACCGGCGAGTTCGCCGTGCTCAAGGCCCTGGTGATGAACGCCCGCCAGCCGCTGACCCGCGACAAACTGATGAACCTGGCCCGTGGTCGTGAATGGGATGCGCTGGAGCGCTCCATTGACGTGCAGATTTCCCGTCTGCGCCGGATGATCGAACCCGATCCTTCCAAGCCGCGGTACATCCAGACCGTCTGGGGCGTGGGTTACGTGTTCGTACCGGATGGCGCCGCCAGCAAGTGATCGGCGATTTGTAGGAGCGGGTGGCCTGGCCGGTTGAAATGTCTTCTTCCAGGCGACTCGCGGTCTGTCATTGTGCGAGCATCGCTCGCTCCTGCAAGTGTGTAGCGGTTATTCATGAAAACCCCCGTTTGGTTCCCCCAGAGTTTCTTCTCCCGCACCCTCTGGCTGGTGCTGATCGTCGTGCTCTTCTCCAAGGCACTGACGCTGGTGTACCTGCTGATGAACGAAGACGTTCTAGTGGACCGGCAGTACAGCCACGGTGTTGCCTTGACCCTGCGGGCCTATTGGGCGGCGGACGAAACCAACCGGGCGAAAATTGCCGAGGCGGCGACACTGATCCGCGTCGTCGGTGCCGGCGTGCCGGAGGGCGAGCAGCATTGGCCCTACAGCGAGATCTATCAACGCCAGATGCAGGCCGAACTGGGCGCCGATACCGAGGTGCGATTGCGCATGCATTCGCCGCCAGCGCTGTGGGTGCGGGCCCCGAGCTTGGGGGATGGCTGGCTGAAAGTGCCGTTGTACCCGCATCCGCTGCGCGGCCAGAAAATCTGGAACGTGCTCGGCTGGTTCCTGGCCATCGGCCTGCTGTCGACGGCATCGGCGTGGATCTTCGTCAGCCAGCTCAATCAACCGTTGAAACGCCTGGTCTACGCCGCCCGCCAACTAGGCCAGGGGCGTAGCGTGCGGCTGCCCATCAGCGATACGCCCAGCGAGATGACCGAGGTCTACCGCGCCTTCAACCAGATGGCCGAGGATGTCGAACAGGCCGGGCGCGAGCGTGAGTTGATGCTCGCGGGTGTCTCCCATGACTTGCGTACGCCGCTGACCCGGTTGCGCTTGTCACTGGAGTTGATGGGCGAGCACACCGACTTGACTGACGAGATGGTCCGCGACATCGAGGACATGGACGCGATTCTCGACCAGTTCCTGGCGTTCATTCGCGACGGTCGTGACGAGTCTGTGGAAGAAGTGGACCTCAGTGAATTGGTGCGGGAGGTGGCTGCGCCCTATAACCAGAATGACGAAAAAGTGCACCTGCGCCTGGAGCCGATCCAGCCTTTCCCCCTGCGCCGGGTGTCGATGAAGCGCTTGTTGAACAACCTGATTGGCAATGCGCTGAACCACGCTGGCACCGGCGTCGAGGTCGCGGCCTATGTCTCCGGTGACACCAGCGCGCCTTACGTGGTGCTGAGCGTCATGGACCGAGGTGCCGGCATCGATCCCTCTGAGCTGGAAGCCATTTTCAACCCGTTCACTCGCGGCGATCGCGCCCGGGGCGGGAAGGGCACGGGGCTGGGCCTGGCCATCGTCAAGCGCATCGCCTCGATGCACGGCGGCAACGTCGAGTTGCGCAATCGCGCCGGTGGTGGGCTGGAGGCTCGGGTGCGGTTGCCGTTGGGGCTGATGCTGCCAAGGGATGCGGTATAGGGGCAGCTGCAAGTCGCGAGCTTCAAGCTGCAAGTTGAACCGGCTTGGCTTAAAGCTTGAAGCTGCTCTTCTAGCCCTTTCCTTTGGTCCGGGTCATGTTCGGCCCGCCATTCTTTTCCAGGTGTTCGATGATGATCCCTGCCACGTTCTTGCTTGTAGTGGTCTCGATTCCTTCCAGGCCTGGCGAGGAGTTGACCTCCATCACCAGCGGCCCGTGATTGGAGCGCAGGATATCCACGCCGGCCACGGCCAAACCCATGACTTTCGCGGCCCGCAGGGCGGTCATGCGTTCTTCCGGAGTAATCTTGATCAGGCTGGCACTGCCGCCGCGATGCAGGTTGGAGCGGAACTCTCCGGGTTTGGCCTGGCGTTTCATCGAGGCAATCACTTTATCGCCGACGACGAAGCAGCGAATGTCTGCGCCACCGGCTTCCTTGATGTACTCCTGGACCATGATGTTCTGCTTCAGGCCCATGAACGCCTCGATCACCGACTCCGCCGCCGTCGCGGTTTCACACAAGACCACGCCGATGCCCTGGGTGCCTTCCAGCACCTTGATCACCAGTGGTGCGCCGTTGACCATCGCAATCAGGTCGGGAATGTCGTCGGGGGAGTGGGCAAAACCGGTGACTGGCAGGCCTATCCCGCGCCGTGACAGCAGTTGCAGCGAGCGCAGCTTGTCCCGGGAGCGGGCGATGGCCACCGACTCGTTGAGGGGAAACACCCCCATCATTTCGAACTGGCGCAACACGGCGCAGCCATAGAACGTCACCGATGCGCCGATGCGCGGGATCACCGCGTCGAACCCTTCCAGCGGCTTGCCACGGTAGTGGATCTGAGGCTTGTGGCTGGCGATGTTCATGTAGGCGCGCAGGGTGTCGATCACCACCATTTCATGGCCTCGTTCGGTCCCGGCTTCAACCAGACGACGAGTGGAATACAGACGCGGATTGCGCGACAGCACAGCGATCTTCATGCAACACCTGTGGCAGAGGTAGTGGACACCGGGAATGCCGGCTTGTCTTGAACGTATTTGATACCCGGATTGACCACCAGTTGGCCGTCGATCAAGGCTTTGGAACCCAGTAACAGGCGGTATCGCATGGACTTGCGGCAGGCAAGGGTGAACTCGACCCGCCAGATCCGATCACCCAGTGCCAACGTGGTGCTGATCACGTAGCGGACCTGAGCGTGGCCGTTGGAGCTTTTTATTGTCTTGCGGGCCACCAGCGGGGCTTCGCAGCGGCGATGGCGCAATTGCACGACCGTACCGAGGTGGGCAGTGAAGCGCACCCACTTTTCGCCATCGCGCTCGAATGGCTCGATGTCTGTGGCATGCAGGCTGGAGGTGCTGGCGCCGGTGTCGATTTTTGCCCGCAGGCCCACGACTCCCAGATCCGGGAGCGCCACCCACTCGCGCAGACCGACAACGGTCAAATGGTCAAAAGTCTTCAATAAAAAAACCTGCGATCAGTACATCGGATCGTGGACTCCGCGAATCGCGGTATTCACGCAGAATAATCACAAAATGGCGACAGTTATCTACGCGCTTGTTTGTGCTTGTAACCGATTTCTAGCCAAGCCATGCATGTGGAGGCGATTTGGCGGACATTCTATCCGTCGGCCCGGATTCGTGCGCTCGACAAAAACGGTAGTACAGTTCCGGCAATTGGCAGAAAAGAGGAATGGCAGTGGCACAAAAAAAGGAAGAGGACGACAAGGTCCGTCTCGATAAATGGTTGTGGGCGGCGCGATTCTACAAGACGCGGGCCCTGGCCAAGACCGCCATCGAGAGCGGCAAGGTTCATCACCGCGGAGAACGTTGCAAGCCGGGCAAGGAGCCACGCGTTGGCGATGAATTTGTCATTCGCACCGGCTTCGATGAAAAGACCGTGGTGGTCGAAGCTTTGTCGATCGTGCGTCGCGGCGCACCTGAAGCGCAGGCGCTGTATCGTGAGACCGAAGCCAGCATCGCCAAGCGCGAAGCCGCCGCCGCGCAACGCAAGGCCGGCGCCCTGGGGGTCAGCACCGATGGCAAGCCGAGCAAGAAGCAGCGCCGGGACCTGTTCAAATTTCATGGCAGCAATAACGAATAAAAAGGCTGGCGCAAGGCCCGTGGCGAGGGAGCTTGCTCCCGCTGGGCTGCGTAGCGGCCCCGAAATCTGACGGTCGCTGCGCAACCGAGCGGGAGCAAGCTCCCTCGCCACAATGACAATTCGGATTGAGTCATCGGTCTCTTCCCGTCAGGCAAACCCAAGCCTTGCTTGGAACCCACCGGCAATGCCCATAAAATGCCCGCCATCATTTGTCATCACCTCAGATACCAGACCCTATGACTGATTTACCGGATACCGACTACACCCAACGTTTCATCTTCGATGACAGCGACGCCCGTGGCGAGCTGGTGGCGTTGGAGCGTAGCTACGCCGAAGTCCTCGCCAAGCACCCCTATCCGGAGCCGGTCGCACAACTGCTCGGCGAGCTGATGGCGGCTGCGGCGTTGCTGGTGGGCACCTTGAAGTTCGATGGCTTGCTGATTCTCCAGGCGCGTTCCGAAGGTCCGGTCCCGCTGCTGATGATCGAGTGCTCCAGCGAGCGCGAGATCCGCGGCTTGGCCCGTTATCACGCCGAGCAGATCGCGCCCGACGCGACCCTGGCCGACATGATGCCCAACGGCGTGCTGGCCCTGACGGTGGACCCTACCCATGGCAAGCGCTACCAGGGCATCGTCGATCTCGATGGCGTGACCCTGGCTGAATGCTTCACCAACTACTTCGTCATGTCCCAGCAGACCAATACCCGCTTCTGGCTCTACGCCGACGGGCGGCGTGCCCGCGGTTTGCTGTTGCAACAACTGCCTGCCGATCGCCTGCGTGACCCGGAAGAGCGCGACGCCAGTTGGCAGCACGTCACCGCTCTGGCCAGCACCCTGAGCGCCGATGAGCTGTTGAGCCTGGACAACGAAACCGTGCTGCATCGCCTCTATCACGAGGAGCAGGTACGCTTGTTCGACGGACAACCGTTGCGCTTCCAATGCAGCTGCTCTCGTGAACGTTCTGCCAATGCGCTGGTCAGTCTGGGTCTGGAAGATGCGCAGCAACTGGTGATCGAGCATGGCGGTGCCATCGAGATCGATTGCCAGTTTTGCAACGAGCGCTACCTGTTCGACGCGGCGGACATTGCGCAATTGTTCGCCGGTGCGGGTGTCGACACACCGTCAGATACTCGTCACTAAAACGGTTCAGCGCAGGTAAATCTCCTGGCAAACGCCGGATTTACGCCGTACTGACGGGAGGGCCCTACTCTTTTTGGGGTTTTCTGGCATAATCCGGCCCACTTTTTTCGGGTAGTAGTGCGCGACTTCCTACTACAAAACGTTTGGAGCACTCGGCCACGGGCCGACGGGGAATCTCATGACGCAAGCCAATAACGCCGTGTACACCGATCTGAGTGTCGATGATCTGGTCAAAGAAGCCCTGAATCGCGGTGAAGGCGAGCTTGCCGATACTGGCGCGCTGGTTGTTCGTACCGGTCATCGTACCGGTCGCTCGCCAGTCGACCGTTTCATCGTGGAAGAGCCAACCACCCAGGACGCCATCGCCTGGGGCCCGATCAACCGCAAGTTCCCGGCCGACAAGTTCGATGCCTTGTGGAACCGCGTTGAAGCCTACCTGGGCGAGCGCGAGCGTTTTGTCTCCCATGTGCATGTAGGTTCCGATCCTGCGCACTACCTGCCGGTCAAGATGACCACCGAGACAGCCTGGCACAACCTGTTCGGTCGCTGCCTGTTCATCAACCCCGAGCAGTACAACGCCGGTGGCAAGGATGAGTGGCAGATCCTCAACGCGCCGAACTTCGTCTGCGAGCCTGAGCGCGACGGCACCAACTCCGACGGTACCGTGATCATCAATTTCGCGGCCAAGAAAGTGCTGATCGCCGGCATGCGTTACGCCGGCGAGATGAAAAAGGCCCTGTTCTCCGTGCAGAACTTCCTGCTGCCAGCGGTCGATGTGCTGCCGATGCACTGCGCTGCCAACATGGGCGAAGAGGGCGACGTGACCCTGTTCTTCGGTCTGTCGGGCACTGGCAAGACCACCCTGTCTGCCGATGAAAGCCGTTACCTGATCGGCGACGACGAGCACGGCTGGGGCGTGGGCGTGGTCTTCAACATCGAAGGCGGTTGCTACGCCAAGTGCATCGACCTGTCCGAGAAGAACGAGCCGGTTATCTGGAAAGCCATCCAGCACGGCGCCGTGCTGGAAAACGTCGTCCTGGACCCAGTCACCAAGAAAGCCGACTACGCCGACGACAGCCTGACCCAGAACAGCCGCGCCGCCTACCCGCGTGAGCTGATCGAAAAACGCGCACCGAAAAACCTCGGTGGCGAGCCCAATGCCGTGATCTTCCTGACCTGCGACCTGACCGGCGTACTGCCGCCTGTGTCGATTCTCAGCGAAGAGCAAGCCGCCTACCACTTCCTGTCCGGCTACACCGCGCTGGTGGGCTCGACCGAAATGGGTTCGGGCAGTGGCATCAAATCGACCTTCTCCACCTGCTTCGGCGCCCCGTTCTTCCCGCGTCCGGCCGGTGAGTACGCTGAGCTGCTGATCAAGCGTATCCGCGGCTTCGGCTCCAAGGTCTACCTGGTCAACACTGGCTGGACTGGCGGCGGCTATGGCGTCGGCAAGCGCTTCAACATCCCGACCACCCGTGCGGTGATCGCGGCGATCCAGAGCGGCGCGCTGATCGGTGCTGAAACCGAACACCTGGACATCATCAACCTGGACGTGCCGCTGGCTGTTCCGGGCGTCGAGACTGGCCTGTTGAACCCACGCAACACCTGGGCCGACAAAGCTGCCTACGACGAAGCGGCCAAGGCCTTGGCCGGGTTGTTCACCGAGAACTTCAAGAAGTTCGACGTGAGCGACGCGATCAAGGCTGCTGGTCCGCAGCTGTAAGGCTCGGTTAGCAGATGAAAAAGCCGCCCTCTTCAGGGCGGCTTTTTTGTGGGCGGCTTGTCTTACCAGCTAGGCGTTTTCCACTTCCTGCGTATCCCATCGTTGTGCCTTGATGGCCTTGTAGAGCATGCCGATGGTCAACGGCATCTTATTGCCACGGCCCTTGGCCCTGCGCTTTTGAAACACATCAAAGCCTTCCGGCTGGAAGTAGCGGTAAGCGTCATAGTCGACGAGATCGATGGTGAACCGCTCCTCCAAGGCTTCCATCAGCTGCCGGGCATCCGCGCCATCGCAGCCCAGATCGAAATTGATTGCCGTGCCCAGGCGAATGGTCTTGTGCTCGGGCAAGCCGATTTCTTCGTGGAGCAGTTCCATGAGTTGGCGTATGACCGGGTCGTCGGGGAAGTCTGGGCTAAGGCGCATGGTGAAATGTCCGGGCTGAAGGGGGGGTGTCTATCGGGGTGAAAGTCTAGGGCGAATCGTTGCCCATTGGAAAAAGAAGAAAAGTCTCACAACAGTCTCGGAACCGTCTGGTAAGGGGGCTTTTGGTTGCTCGGTATGGTTTGCCGCGCCCTTCAATGGGGGGTAATGCTGTTCACTTAAGGCCATCGACAAACCCGTGGCGAGGGAGCTTGCTCCCGCTGGGCTGCGAAGCGGCCCCTAAACCTGGCAAATGCGCAGCATCAGACACACCGCCCCCGCCGGTTTACGACTGCTTCGCAGCCGAGCGGGAGCAAGCTCCCTCGCCACAGGTCCATCATTTTCTTAAGTGAACAGCATTACCCTTCGAGGGCGTTTTTTTATGGACGGCTAATTAACGCAACCGCTGCCGCACAACCTCCAGCAACTCGCTGCCATCTTGAGTCAGCAGATAAAGCGCATGAACGATGTTGGGAATGTCTTTCACATCGGCATGTTTGAAGCATAGGCAGTGAAGGGTTTCGAGCAGGTCGCTGGACGCGCGGATTCGTTGGGCGGCGGCGTCGCAGAGGTCGTGGAGGTTGGCCTCGGTGTCGATGGCCAGAATCGGTGTGCTGTTGAGTCGCTGGTATCGATCGATGGGCGGAGTATCCGTATGCATTTGAGCCCTCTTCAGTACGATTTTCAATCGCGCCGAAACTATAGAGGGCTCCTTCCAGGCACCGCAATAGGACCTGAAAGGACAGCTTGTGTAGGACGTTTACCAGCGTCTGACGCTTGGATGAAATGTTTGCTCCAGGGCTAGCTGACCCGTCTTCATTTCCCATTCACCGTCTGGCCGATCCTACAAACTCGCTGTAGGGAAGGCTTAGGATGCGGCAGGCCATTTCCGACAGGCTAGTCATCTCGCCGTTACAGGAGCTGATGAAATAACAAGCGGTGGAAGCGAGCTCCACGTCGATGGTGCAGTACTTTAATCCGCTATGGGGGCGGGGACTCGTCGTGAGGCCGCCTCCAGATCCATCAACCCCCTGCCATAGGCCTCACTGTTGGCATAGATGCCCGTGCGGTTGGTTGTCGCCAGCAGATGCTCGCGCACCTGTTGCGGGTTGAGTTGCGGGTAAAGGCTTTGCAGCGCAGCCAGTGCGCCACTGACCAAGGCTGCGGCTGGAGACGTGCCGGCGGTTTGCACGTAACGACCCTCCTTGCCCACCGTGAGCAAGCCTGCCTGCGCCCCGGAGTCGCCGCCAGGTACGGCGATGCACCAGGCGGCTGCAACGCCGCAATAGTTGGATTTGCCATTGATCGCGCTGCCGTCGTTTTTCAGCGCAACCACCGCGAGCCACCCTTTTTCCAGTTCAGGCAAGGCCACCGGCAGCCCCGATTCGGCCAAAGGCTCACGCTTGAGTTCGTTACCTGTCGGGAAGACGAACACGGCGCCGTCCGCGACCAGTTTTCGAGCAACGGCCAGAGAGTCGGGCATGACCTGGTTGTAACGTGCCTCATTGATTTCGGTGGCGGGGATGGCGTTGGCCCACGAGTTGTTGAACAGGCGGGCGCCCTTGTCGAAGCCGCTTTGCCAGGATTGTGCGATTTCGCTGTCAAAGAAAAACGGCTCGTTGTCGTCGCCAAAACGAAAGGGGATCAACCGAGCGTTGAACGCGATGCCATGCATACCCTGGTCGTCCTTGTTGGCGGCGAGTATGCCGGCCATTTGCGTGCCGTGGCCGATGCGGTCAATCGTGCCTGGACGGTTTTCGACGTAATCGAATCCGGGATCGCTCAGTCGGTCTTCGAACTCCTTCAGGCGGGTGTCGAGCCCCGAATCGATCAGTGCGACCAGCACACCCTGTCCGGTGCCGCCACGGGCATATAACGCCGAGGCCTTGACGACGGCCAAGCCCTGCTGAGCGTGATACTCCGGTGTTTCGAACACGGCCGGTTCCACCCCGGAGGGTTCAGCAATGGTCAGGCAGCCGGCCAGCAGTGAGGCGGATGCTATCGCCAGGGCGCGTAGCACGGGAAACAGGTGTGGCATGGTTCGATCCTTGAAGAGAGTCTTGAGCGTCAGGCTTCCTGGCCTTGCTCATGAGTTGACGGCGCACCTTAACCCGCAAGCGGAGGGGGAACGAGGCATCAAAGTGCCCGGATTTGTATCACCTCGTGGCAAAGCAATCGGACGTTGAGGCTGTATCATCCGGTATCGTTTTTTACCCCGACCTTTTCTCGACGCGCTGCGCTGTCCCGCTAGTCTTTGGGTCTCGCAGCAGTCAAAGGAGCGACCGCTTATGCACAGCACCCTGGAACAGGTTTTCGGTTATCCACAGTTTCGCCCCGGTCAGGAGTCTGCCATCGGAGCAGTCCTGGCCGGTCGGTCGGCAGCGGCCATTTTTCCCACCGGTTCCGGCAAGTCCCTGTGTTATCAATTGCCAGCCCTGCTATTGCCGCACCTGACCCTGGTGGTTTCACCATTGCTGGCGCTGATGCAGGATCAGTTGGCGTTCCTGCAACGTCACGGCATCGCGTCGGCCAGTATCGATTCGGCCCAGAGCCGTGACGAAGCCAACGACGCCATGGCGCGGGCTCGTTCGGGGGAGTTGAAGATCCTGATGATTTCCGTGGAGCGGCTGAAGAACGAGCGTTTTCGCAACTTTCTGCAGCAGGTGCCGATCTCGTTGCTGGTGGTGGACGAGGCCCACTGTATTTCAGAGTGGGGGCATAACTTTCGTCCGGACTACCTCAAGCTTCCCGATTATCAGCGCCAGTTCAATATTCCCCAGGTGTTGCTGCTGACGGCTACCGCGACACCCAAGGTCATCGCCGACATGCAGGCGAAGTTCGCCATCGCCGCCGAGGATGTGGTGACGACCGGTTTCTATCGGCCCAACCTCAACCTGCTGGTCGAACCCGTGCGCGGTGCGCACAAGCGAGCACGGCTGGTGCAATGGCTGGGCGAACGTCCCGGACAACCGAGCATCGTCTACGTCACCTTGCAGCGAACCGCCGAGCAGATAGCCGAACACCTGACCCAGCACGGCATCGGGGCCGAGGCCTATCACGCCGGTTTGCCCCACGAACAACGCGAAGCCATCCAGCGGCGGTTCATGGGCGGGCAGTCCAATTGCATTGTCGCGACCATTGCGTTCGGCATGGGCATCGACAAGAGCGATATCCGCAACGTGGTGCATTTCGACTTGCCCAAATCCATCGAAAACTACAGTCAGGAGATTGGCCGGGCCGGGCGGGACGGGCAACCGTCCGATTGCCTGGTACTGGCCAATCGCGACAGCCTCAACGTGCTGGAGAACTTTGTCTATGGCGATACTCCTGAGTTGGAGGGCATTCGTTGCGTGCTCGATGAGCTGAAGGCCGCCGCGCCCGATGGGCAATGGGAGTTTTTGCTAGGCCCCCTGGCGGACCAGAGCAACATCCGGCAATTGCCGCTCAAGACGCTGCTGGTCCAGCTGGAACTGCGCCGGCTGATCGCGCCGCGTTATGCCTATTTCGCGGAGTACCGCTTCAAGTTCCTGACTGAGCCACAAGAATTGCTGGAGCGCTTCGAAGGCGAGCGAAGGGATTTCGTCTCGGCCATCATCCAGACCTCCAGTCGCGCCCGGACCTGGGCCACGGTGAATTTCGACGGGATGTACCAGCAGTATCACGCTGAACGCAGTCGCGTGGTCAAGGCACTGGATTACTTCCAGGAGAAGGGCTGGATCGAGCTGGAAAGCAAGCAGATGACCGAGGTGTACAACGTGCTGGAGACGAATATGGATACGCAGGTCTTGGGCGCCGAACTCCATGCTTATTTCACCCGGCATGAACGCGGTGAAATCGCGCGGATCCATGCCATGCTCGAGTTGTTCGCCACCGACCGTTGCCTCGGTTATCGATTGGCGCAGTATTTCGGCGATGACAACGCGCCGCAGCAGTGCGGTCATTGCTCGGTGTGCCACGGACAGGTCGCTCAATTGCCGGAACCGCCGTCGTTGCCGGCACTTGTGGATAAAAACTTCGAGACGCTGTGCGGTGACTTTATCCACAGGCATGAGGAGCACACCGGCAACCCACCTTCCGCCGAGCGCTTGACCCGGTTTCTGTGCGGGATCAGCGTGCCGTTGTTCACCCGGTTGAAGGCGCGAAAGATCCGTGGATATGCCGCACTGGAGGAATATCCGTACGCAGAGGTTCGCCATTGGGCTCAAGCGCACCTGTGAACTGCATCCATCCGCTGAATGCCTTGCATCACACGAATAAATTTCAAAAACATTCGGCGGCTGACTAAGGTGAAGGCTGTCTTTGTATCGCCAACAAGAGAGCAAACATGAGCCAGACACCTTTCGATATTCAGCGTGCCGCGGTGGTCGGTGCAGGCACCATGGGCCGGGGCATCGTGATGTGCCTGGCCAACGCGGGCGTGGCGGTGCAGTGGGTCGACAACAATCCGCAGATGCTCGAGCAGGCACTGGTCGCCGTGGCCGAGACCTATGCCCATGGCGTGCGTCAGGGCCGTATCGATCAGGGTGAGGCTGATGCGCGGATTGCCCGGGTGACACGGGCGGATGATTACGCGGCGATCCGCAATGTGGACCTGGTGATCGAAGCGGTCTACGAGAATCTCGAGCTCAAGCAGAGGATTTTTCGTGAACTGGACGGTTTGCTCAAACCCGAGGCGATCCTGACGAGCAACACCTCGGCGCTGGACATCGATGCGATCGCCGCCGCCACTCGCCGGCCAACCCAGGTGCTGGGCCTGCATTTCTTCAGCCCGGCGCACATCATGAAGCTGCTGGAGATCGTTCGTGGTGCGCAAACTTCCAAGGCGGTTCTGGACGCGGCCCTGGTATTAGGCAAGCGCATGGGCAAGGTCAGCGTGGTATCGGGCAATTGCCATGGGTTCATCGGAAACCGGATGCTTCATCCTTATGTGTTGGAGGCTCGCAAGATGTTGCTCGAGGGGGCTTTCCCCCATCAGGTCGATGCGGCGCTGCAAGGCTTCGGCTTTGCCATGGGGCCGTTTCGCATGTACGACGTCGTCGGGATCGACCTGGAGTGGCGCGCACGAGAATTGGCAGGAACAGGCCAGGATGCGCCAGAGATCCAAATAGACAACCGGCTGTGCGAACTGGGACGGTTCGGCCAGAAAAGCGGCAATGGGTATTATCACTATGAGCCGGGCAGTCGACAGGCCGAGCATGATGTCGAGGTCGATGCGCTGGTGCTACGGGTCAGTGAAGCGCTAGGTTTCCAGCGGCGCGAGATTGGCCCGGAGGAAATCCTCGAACGGTGCTTGCTGGCGTTGGTCAACGAGGGCGCGAAAATTTTGGAGGAGGGCATTGCCGAGTCGGCCCACGACATCGATCTGGTCTACCTCAACGGCTACGGTTTCCCTGCGGACAAGGGCGGGCCGATGGCGTGGGCCGACGGGCAGGGGCTGGAGGACATCCACGCACGCCTGCTGGCGCTCGAAACGAAGCAGGGCGACCAGTGGAAGCCCGCGCGTCTGATTGGCGATCTGGCAGCGCAGGGCAAGGGTTTCGCGCAGGCCTGAGGCCGGGGCCACTTCAAGATCATTGAAACAACCGTAAAGGACACCTGATGCCCCAACGCAACGAATACCGACACTTACAACCCATTACCACGCGCTGGCACGACAACGATGTGTACGGTCACGTCAATAACGTCACCTATTACAGCTTTTTCGATAGCGCTGTGAATACCTACCTGATCGAAGTCGGTGGTCTGGATATCCATGACGGAGAGGTGGTGGGGTTCGTGGTGAGTTCGGCCTGTGACTACTTTGCCTCAATCGCCTTTCCAGACCGGATTGAAATCGGCCTGCGGGTCGGGAAGCTGGGCAGCAGTTCGGTGCAGTACGAGCTGGCGGTGTTCAAGGTCGGCGAGGAGGAGGCCTGTGCGGCGGGGCGTTTTGTTCACGTATTTGTGGACCGGGCGTCGAATCGGCCGGTGGCGATTCCGGACCGGCTGCGTGGGGCTTTGGAACTGTTGGTGGTCTGAAACAAAAAATCGCAGCCTCCTGTCAGCTCTGGGAGCTGCCGGAGGCTGCGATCTTCAACGGCGGTTATCAGTCAGCCGTTAGTCGCGGTAGTAGCGATGATGTTTTTTGCGATGCCCGTAGGCATGGCCACGACCTGGGTGGCCGTCACGGTAGTAGCGGCGATCACCACGGCGACCGTCATAGTGACGATCATCGTCATCGTCCTTGCCCATGTAGTTACCCAGGGCACCACCAGCGCCGCCGCCCGCTGCCGCACCGATCAGGCTGCCAGTGGTGCCGCCGACGCTACGACCGACCACGTTACCGCCGGCTGCGCCCAGCGCGCCGCCGATCGCCGCTTCGCCGCGGCTGTGTTTGTCTGCACCGACTGCACTGCCGCCCGCGCCGCCCAGCGCCGCGCCGATAGTGGAGCCGGTGTTGCCGCCCAGGGACTGGCCGACGACCGAACCCAAAACCCCGCCCAATGCGCCGCCCACACCTGCTTCGGCAGTACCACCGGCAGAAGCGATGCCACTGGCCAGGCTAAGGGACAACAAGAGAATGGAGGAGAACTTCATAGAGGAGCCTCAAAGGGATGACGGCGCGATCCTGAGGCTGGCTTCGCTTGGTTACAATAGAAATCCGACGAGTAACACGACTTGTGCACAATTCTCTAAGTTATTGTTTTACGGTCGGAACTTAACGCGAATTGGCCGGTCTTTAGCTACTTCGGACAGGCCGTTTTCTAGGGAAAACGGCCTTTTTTGTGGGCGCTGGAAAGTACTCTGTAGCGAGGGGGTATTGCTGGGCTGCGACTCCCTTTTCTGTTGCTGCGCAACCAAGCGGGAGCAAGCTCCCTCGCCACAATACTGTGTCAGGCCGACTTGGCCAGGATCAGTCCATTCTCGCTCGCCGCTTCCAGGCGGATCGCGACGAATTTCGACGTTGGGGTGTGGCTGCCGTCGCCCGTGCTTTCCAGTGGCACCAGCGGGTTCACTTCTGGGTAATAAGCAGCAGCCTGCCCGGCAGGAATGTCGAATGCCAGCAGGGTAAAGCCCTTGACCCGCCGTTCGCGCCCGTCATCCCAGAGCGAGACGATGTCGGCTTTCTGCCCCGGCTTGAAGCCCAGTCGAATGATGTCCGCTTCGTTGGCAAACAACACGTCACGCTGGCCCTTCACACCGCGATAGCGGTCATCGAGGCCATAGATGGTGGTGTTGTACTGATCGTGGGAACGCATGGACTGCATGATCAGGTCGGGCAACTGGCCGGTGGCCCGGGTGCGTTCATGCACAAGATCGGTCGGCAACCGGTTGGGCTTGAAGTTGGCGCGGCCCGACGGGGTATTCCAGCGCCGCGAACCGGCGCTATTGCCGAGGTAGAACCCACCAGGGTTCTTCAGCTTTTCGTTGAAGTCCTTGAAGCCTGGTACGGTGTCGGCGATCAGGTCGCGGATGCGACTGTAGTCGGCCACCAGCCAGTTCCAGTCCACCGGACGGCTACCCAGTGTGGCGGCGGCGATGCCGGCGATGATCCACGGTTCGGAGCGCATCTGGTTCGACAGCGGCTGCAGCTGGCCCATGGACGCATGCACCATGCTGAAGGAGTCTTCCACGGTCACCGCTTGCGCACCTTCGGTTTGCAGATCGATGTCGGTGCGGCCCAGGCACGGCAGGATCAGCGCTTCCTTGCCGTGAGCCAGATGGCTGCGGTTGAGCTTGGTGCTGATCTGCACCGTCAGGTCGCAATTGGCCAAGGCCCGGAACGTTCGATGGCTGTCCGGCGTGGCTTGGGCGAAGTTGCCGCCCAGGGCAATGAACACCTTCGCCTGGCCGTCGGCCATGGCGTGAATCGCCTCGACCACGTTGTGGCCATTTTCACGCGGTACCTTGAATTGGAAGCGCCGCTCCAGCGAATCGAGGAACGCCGCTGGCGGACGCTCGTTGATGCCCATGGTCCGGTCACCCTGGACGTTGCTGTGGCCACGTACCGGGCACAGGCCTGCGCCTGGCCGGCCGATGTTGCCGCGCAGCATCATCACGTTGGCGATTTCCTGGATGGTCGCCACCGAATGACGGTGCTGGGTGATACCCATCGCCCAGCACATGATCACGTTCTGGCTCTTGGCGTACATGCGCGCCGCTTGCTCGATGTCGACCAGGGTCATGCCCGATTGCTCGACAATCTGTTCCCACGGCGTGTCGTCAACCGCCGCCAGGTAATCCAGCACGTTAGTGCTGTGCTCATTGAGGAACGCGTGGTCGAACACCGCCGCAGCGCCAGTGTTCTGCGCTTCGCGCTCCCACTGCAGCAGGAACTTCGCCATGCCGCGCAAGATCGCCATGTCGCCACCCAGGGCCGGGCGGAAATAGGCGGTGTTGGTCGGCTTATTGCCGTTGGTGAGCATTTCGATCGGGTTCTGCGGATGCTGGAAGCGCTCCAGGCCACGCTCCTTGAGCGGGTTGATGCAGACCACTTGGGCGCCGCGTTTCACCGCCTCGCGCAGTGGTTCGAGCATCCGCGGATGGTTGGTCCCGGGGTTCTGGCCCCAGACGAAAATCGCATCGGCGTGTTCGAAATCGTCGAAGGTCACTGTGCCCTTG
Source organism: Pseudomonas sp. NFACC08-1 (assembly GCF_900106735.1). NCBI lineage: Bacteria > Pseudomonadati > Pseudomonadota > Gammaproteobacteria > Pseudomonadales > Pseudomonadaceae > Pseudomonas > Pseudomonas sp. NFACC08-1. The sequence goes on from NZ_FNNL01000003.1 coordinate 110,080, forward strand.
CCCACGCCCACGCTCTGGGACAGCGCTACGCCGCTGGCCTCGTGGCACATGTTCGAGCAGTCGGGGAAGTTGTTGGTGCCGTAGGCGCGCACGAATAGCTGATACAAGTAGGCCGCTTCGTTGCTGGCTCGGCCCGAGGTGTAGAATTCGGCCTGGTTCGGGCTGGACAACCCTTGCAGGTGCTTGCCGATCAGGTCGAACGCCGCTTCCCAACTGACGGGTTTGTAGCGGTCGGTTTCGGCGTCGTAGCGCATTGGCTCGGTCAGGCGACCCTGGTACTCGAGCCAGTAGTCGCTCTGCTCCAGCAGCGAGCTCACGCTATGCTTGGCGAAAAATGCACCATCGACGCGGCGCTTGGTCGCTTCCCAGTTCACTGCCTTGGCGCCGTTCTCGCAGAACTTGACCATGCCGCTTTCCGGCGAATCACCCCAGGCACAGCCTGGGCAGTCAAAACCGCCATTCTGGTTGGTCTTGAGCATCATGCGGATGTTTTTCAGCGCGTTGTCGCTGGTCAACCAGGCCTGAGCGACGCTGATCAGTGCTCCCCAGCCACCGGCCGGGCCCTTGTAGGGTTTGTAGCGCGGTACGGGTTTCTGGTCGGCTTGTTGATGATTGCTCACGCTTGTTTCTCCATCGCTGGGCTGTAGACCCGTGGCGCACTTTTTTGTGGCAGGTGGATGAGGTTGAGGTTGTGTTGGCGGGCCCACTGCACCGCAAGGCCCGTGGGTGACGACAGGCTGACCAGGGTCTGGATACCGGCCCGCAGGACTTTCTGGATCAGTTCGAGGCTGCAACGGCTGGTGACGATCGCTACGCCGCCGGCTACCGGGATCTGCTGCCGGACCAGCGCGCCGATCAGTTTGTCGAGGGCGTTGTGCCGGCCGATGTCTTCGCGACCCAACAGCAATTCGCCTTGGGCGTTCATGAACAACGCGGCGTGGACTGCGCCGCAGTATTGACCCAGGGGCTGGAACTGGCTGATGCGGTCACGCAGGCCATCGAGCCATTGGGCGGGTGGCAGCGGTGCGCCGGGCAGCACCTTGAGGTTTGGCAATGCCTGTTCCACTGCCTCCACGCCGCACAAGCCGCAGCCACTGGTGCCCGTCAATTGCCGGCGTTGCTGCTTGAGGTTCCAGAAGGCGCGGTTGGCGATGGTCACCTCGGCATGGTGCGCAGCACCCGTGCCGCTCAGTTGCAGGTCATAGATGTCCGATGTGTCTTCAATGATGCCGCTGCCGAGGCTGAAGCCGACGATGAAGTCTTCAAGGTCGGTGGGGGTGACCAGCATGACCGCCTGGCTGATGCCGTTATAGGCAATCGCCAGCGCCACTTCCTCGGCCAGCGCGGTGCTGTCCGATTGGGAGTGGTCCAGATTGCAGTAGCGATAGCTCTGGCTGGCGGCCGGCGCGGATGTTTCCATCGCTGGCGCTGGACTGACCGGAGGCTTGTCGTTCATAGGCATCACTGAAAGTAGGAATAGTGTTAAGACTAAATGCGGCAATCTGCCACGTCTAATCGCTATTACTGATCTCTCAATAGATGACGTCGATCAAGATGTTGTCGATGATTTCTGGTAAAGGGCAAAACAGGCCTCTGCCAAGGCCGAACGTGGGGCGCCGCGCCGCATGATCAGGCCCAGTGGGACTAAGGTCTGCGCGCTTTCGATGGGCTGGATGCGCAAATCTTCGGTCAGCACATTCAGGCCGCTGTCCAAGGGCATCACCGCGCAACACAGTCCACCGTGCACAGCTTGTAACAATTGATGCACTGCGTCGGTTTGCAACAGCGGTTGAGGTGTGAGGCCCCGGCTGTGGAAGTTGTGGTCGATGGATTGGCGAAAATGCATGCCGCTGGTGAGCATGCCCAGGGGCAGCTCGATCAGTGCTTCCCAACTCAGCGGTTGTTCGCCGAAAAAGAAATAGCGCTGGTCGTAGAGCAGGCCCATGCGGGTGTGGCTGAAAGGCAGGGCTTCGAAGCGCTCGTTGTCCAGGCGTTCCAGGTAGGAAATACCCAGGTCGATACGGTTGTTCGCCAGCTGTTCGAGGATGCGTTCGGAGCTCAGGGACGACAATTCGAATCGCAGGTTGGGGTGCTCGGCGTGCAAGCGCTGCATCATCGCCAGGGGGTCGAAGTCCGACAACGGCACCACGCCCAGGCGCAGCGTACCCACCAGGTTGCCACGACAGGCCGCCGCTTCGGCCTGCAGCCCGTCATAGGCCGCCAGCACCGTACGCGCCCAGGCCAGGACCCGTTCCCCCGGCGCGGTGAAACCTTCAAAGCGCTGGCCGCGATTGACCAGCGGCAGGTCAAGTTCTTCTTCAAGATTGCGCAGGCGCATCGACAGGGTCGGCTGGGTGATGTGGCAACGTGCGGCGGCTTGGCCGAAGTGGCGGGTTTCGTCGAGCGCGATGAGAAATTTCAGCTGCTTGATGTCCATCTTCGCTCCAGGGCGCAGGAAGGTTCGGATTCTAGCGCTTGCGCGTGGCGGGGTCATTGGTCGGTTGGGAACCGGGTTCGTCTCGCCTGGTCTAGTCTTTGCGTCTGGACACTTAAATCAAGGAGCGTGTGCCATGAGTATTTTTAGCTTTGTGAAGGAAGCAGGAGAGAAGCTGATCGACCTGCTGACCCCCGGCAATGCCAATGCCAGCGAACAACTGAAAGCGCATATTGAAAAGGTCGGCCTGGGTAATCCGAATGTTCAGGCGACCCTCGACGGCGACAAAGTCATCGTCACCGGTGAAGTAGCGAGCCAGGAAGAAAAGGAAAAGATCCTGTTGGCGGTGGGCAATATCGAAGGTGTCGGCAGTGTCGACGACCAGATTACGGTGACTGGCCCGGTAGCACAGGCGGCGCGTTTCGTGACCGTGAAGAAGGGCGACACACTCAGCGCCATCTCCAAGGCCGCGTACGGCGACGCGAACAAGTACAACAAGATCTTCGAGGCCAACAAGCCGATGCTGTCGCACCCGGACAAGATCTATCCGGGGCAGGTGCTACGTATTCCCGAGTAGCCGGTTTCCTGTGGCGAGGGAGCTTGCTCCCGCTCAAGTGCGCAGCACTTGTCTGGAAAAAAAGGGGCCGCTTCGCGGCCCAGCGGGAGCAAGCTCCCTCGCCACAAAGGTTTTTTTCAGAGCCCTTCGATCAGCGTCCGGTAGTCTATCAACGCTTCGAACTCCCCCGTGTCCTTTGGCCCTTTGCGGCTATCCGGCTCGCTCACGGCCAGCAGGTGCGCCACGCCGAAGTCCCGGGCGCTGCGCAACACCGGCAGGGTGTCGTCGATGAACAGGCTGCGGGCCGGGTCGAAATTCAAGTCGGCTTGCAGTGCGTCCCAGAATTGCGGGTTTTCCTTGGGAAAGCCGTAGTCGTGGGAGCTGATCAGGCGGTCGAAGTAAGGGGCCAGCTCGATGCGCTCCAGCTTCAGGGACAATGAATCGCGGTGGGCGTTGGTGATCATCACCACGCGCTTGCCGGCCCGCTGGATCGCTGCCAGGAAGGTATCGGCGTCCGGGCGCAAGGCGATCAGGTGCGCGGTTTCCAACTTCAGTTCGCGTACCGGCAGTTTCAGCTCGGCGCTCCAGAAATCCAGGCAATACCATTGCAACTGGCCGGCGTTGCGCTCGAACAGCGGCTGCAGCTCCATCTCGGCCATCGCCCGGCTCACGCCATGCAGTTCGGCGTAGCGCTGTGGCAGGTGTTCGAGCCAGAAATGGTTGTCGTAATGCAGGTCCAGCAGGGTGCCGTCCATGTCCAGCAGAACCGTATCGATCTCATGCCAGGGCAGCAAAGCCATAAAACTTCTCCAGCGGTAATCGGATATCCGACACAAACAATCAGAATAGGCCGGGTATAGTAGCCCGCTATCGCCCAGGGAGCCGTTTATGCGCCAGAAACCCACCATACTCGATCGCCAGATCGTCGCTACCAGCCGCCTGTTTTGCGTGGAAGAACTGAAATTGCGGTTTTCCAACGGTGTGGAGCGCACCTATGAACGTCTGGCGAGCAAGGGGGCGGGCTATGGCGCGGTGATGATCGTGGCGATGCTCGATGCCGACCACGCTGTGTTGGTGGAAGAGTATTGCGGGGGCACCGACGCCTACGAACTGTCCCTGCCCAAGGGCTTGATCGAGCCAGGTGAAGATGTGCTGGCGGCGGCCGAACGGGAACTCAAGGAAGAGGCCGGTTTCGGAGCGCGTCAATTGGAACACCTGACCGAACTGTCGCTGTCCCCCGGCTACATGAGCCAGAAGATCCAGGTGGTGCTGGCGACCGATCTGTATGAAGAACGGCTGGAGGGTGACGAGCCCGAGCCGATGCGCGTGGACAAGGTCAACCTGCGTGAGCTGTCGGCCCTGGCACAGAACCCGCAGTTCACGGAGGGCCGGGCCTTGGCAGCGCTATACCTGGCCCGTGACCTGCTGACCCAGCGTGGAGCGTTCCTGTCATGACTTTCCCTCATCCGTTGATGGCCCCTGTAGTCGAGCTGGCGCTCCAGGCCGGTGAAGCGATCCTGCCGTTCTGGCGCGCCAACGTGCAGGTCAACCACAAGGCCGACGAGTCGCCGGTGACCGCTGCAGACATGGCCGCTCATGATGTGATCGTGGCCGGGCTGATGGCGCTGGCCCCGGATATTCCGATCCTCTCCGAAGAAGACGCCGATATTGCCCAAAACGTGCGCGCCGGCTGGCATCGCTGGTGGCTGGTAGACCCGCTGGATGGCACCAAGGAGTTCATTTCCGGCAGCGAGGAGTTCACCGTCAACATCGCGTTGGTGGAGCAGGGCCGCGTGGTGTTCGGTGTGGTGTCGATGCCCACCAATGGACGCTTTTACGTCGGCGGTGCAGGGCTGGGTGCCTGGCGTGGTGATAAGGGCGGCGTGCCTTTGCCTATTGCGGTTCGTGACGTCCTGGCCCCGGGTGAAGCTTTTACCGTGGTCGCCAGTCGTCGGCACACCAGCCCGGAACAGGAACGCCTGCTGGATGGTTTGAGCGGGAGCCTGGGTGAGCTGCAACTGACCAGTATTGGCAGTTCGTTGAAGTTTTGCCTGGTGGCCGAAGGCGCGGCGGATTGCTATCCACGGCTGGCGCCGACCTCCCAGTGGGACACCGCTGCCGCCCAGGGTGTATTGGAAGGTGCGGGGGGCGAGGTGTTGGACTTGAGCGGTGAACCGTTCTGTTATCCACCGCGGGAGTCGCTGTTGAATACATCGTTCCTGGCGTTGCCGGCGAAAGCGGCGTGGCGGGGCAAGCTATTGGAGTTGGCCCGTTCCTGAACCGTACCTGCTTTCCTGTGGCGAGGGAGCTTGCTCCCGCTGGGCTGCGAAGCGGCCCCAAGATTTTGCGGTTGCTGCGCAACCGAGCGGGAGCAAGCTCCCCGCCACAGGGGGGCTGCGTTGCTTTAGCGGTGCAACACGTACTGCCCCTCGAACTGCACTGCCACTTCCTCACTTCCGGTGTTCAGCACTTGCGTCTGCAAGGCCAGTCGCGCCCGGCCATAGCGCCGATAGGTGACCAGGAAGCGTTTCCAGACCTTTTCCTCGGGCGCTGCGCAGACGACGGTCGCATCGCGGGTCACCGGCAGCGGATAACTGATCTGCCCTTCCTGAATCACGATATGCCCGTCTTCGATGCCTTCCTCGCGCAGGGCCAGGTGCAGCCAGCCCCAGCCGCCGAGCACCGCGCCGCAATACAGGCTGCCACCGAACATGGTGCTCTTGTGGTTGACGTTGGCTGCAAGCGGCAAGGACAGGCGTAGTTGCCGGGCCTGCCAATCGAGCACCTTGAGGCCCATGTCCCGGGTCAAGGGGATGTCGTGGTGCAGGATCGATTCCAGGTAACGACTGTCGCGGTTCATTGCGGGGCCTTTTGCTTGAACGGGAAATGACGATAACTCAATCGGACTCATCGGCCGAACCATGGCTGCTGTCGCCGAAGTGCAGCCCATGTTTGCGTAACTTGTCGTGCAAGGTCTTGCGTGGAATGCCCAAGGCTTCGGCCAGGCTGCGCACCGAGCTGTGGGGGCGTGCCAGTTCGGCGGCGATCAGGGTTTTCTCGAAATTTTCCACCTGCTCGCTCAAGCCACCGCTGACCAGTTCCACCGGTGCGCCGGGGTTGCCGTCTGGCGCGCTGTTATCCAGGGCCAGTTCCAGTCCCAGGGCAAAGCGTTCGGCGGCGTTCTGCAATTCCCGCACATTGCCCGGCCAACTGTGGCGCAGCAGCAGCGCCCGTTGTGCCGGTTGCAATTCATGGGGCGGCAGCCCGTGGCGAGCGCTGGCTTCGTCGGCGAAATGCTGGAACAGCATCAGCGTATCTTCACCCCGTTCACGCAAGGGCGGTATGCGCAGCGGCGCGACGTTCAGGCGGTAATACAGGTCGGCGCGAAAACGCCCTTGGTCGGCGGCCTGGCGCAGGTCTTCCTTGGTGGCGGCGATTACGCGGATATCCAGCGGGATCTGGTGATTGCCCCCCAGCCGCTCCACCACGCGCTCCTGCAGCAGGCGCAGCAGCTTGACCTGGACATCCAGGCTCATGCTTTCGATTTCATCCAGGAACAGCGTACCGCCGTTGGCGAATTCGAACTTGCCGATGCGGCGCTTCTGCGCGCCGGTAAAAGCGCCGGGTTCGTGGCCGAACAGCTCGCTTTCCACCACCGACTCGGCCAGGGCGCCGGCGTTGATGGCCACGAACGGCCCGTTACGCCGGCTCGAAAGGTCGTGCAGCGCCCGAGCGACCACTTCCTTGCCGGCACCGGTTTCACCGAGGATCAGCACGTCGGCGCGGGTGGCGGCCAGTGCCCCGATCTGCTCGCGCAGGCGCAGCATCGGAGTCGATTGGCCGACCAGGCGGGCGCTGAGTTCGTGGCGATCGCTCAGGGCCAGGCGCAGGCTGCGGTTGTCCAGCACCAGGCGGCGCAAGGCCAGGGCCCGGCGCACGCTGTCGAGCAGATGATCGCTGGCAAAAGGTTTTTCCAGGAAGTCGTAGGCCCCGGCGCGCATTGCCTGCACCGCCAGTGGCACGTCGCCATGGCCGGTGATCAGCAGCACCGGCAGCTCTGAGTCCTGGGCGTGGAGTTCGCCCAGCAGTTCGAGGCCGTCCATGCCCGGCATGCGAATATCACTGACCACCACCCCCGGCCAGTCACGGGGCAGTTGCCCGGCCACGCCTTTGGCTTCGGCCAGGGGCAGAATTTTCAGGCCGGCCAGGTCGAGGGTCTGGCTCAGGGCCTGACGCAAATGGGGATCGTCGTCGATCAGCACCACCTCAATCCGGTTGTCGATGGTCATACACTTCGGTCCTCGGACGGTTGCAGGCTCACCCCGGGGGCTCCGGCGCGCAGTTTCAGGGTAATCAGGGCGCCGCCTTCCTTGTGGTTGGCGAACGACAGTTCACCGCCGAAGGCGCGCATCAGGGTGTCGCAGATCGCCAGTCCCAGGCCAAGGCCTTGGGTGCGCGTCTTGGTGGTGTAGAAGGGCTCACCGGCGCGGCCCAGGGCTTCCATGCAAAACCCCGGGCCGTTATCGCGGATGTACAGGTTGACGCCGGTTTCGGTGGCCTGGGCACTGAGCCAGAGTTTGCGCGGTGGGCCTTTCTCGGTGAGCGCATCAAGGGCGTTGGCCAGCAGGTTGCCGAGTACCTGGCGCAAGCGGGTTTCGCCGGCCTCGACCCACAGCGTGGCGGCCGGCAAGTCGCGGATCAGTTCCACTTCCATGCTGCGCCGACGTTTGGCGAGCAGCGCCAAGGCATCGTCCAGCGCCGGTTGCAGGGCGACGCTTTCCGGCGCATGTCGGTCGCGGCGGGCGAAGGCGCGCAGGTGGGCGATGATCGAGGCCATGCGCCCGGTCAGTTCGCTGATCAGCTTGAGGTTGCCCCGGGCATCTTCGGTGCGTTGGTGATCGAGCAAAATCTCGGCGTTTTCCGCGTAGCTGCGAATCGCTGCCAGCGGTTGGTTGAGTTCGTGGCTGATGCTCGCCGACATGGTGCCCAGGGCAGACAGCTTGCCGGCTTGCACCAGGTCATCCTGGGCACGGACCAACTCTTGCTGAGCCTGTTCGCGCTCCAGCACTTCCTGCTTCAACCGTCGGTTCAGTCCTTCCAGGTCGCTGGTGCGCTCGGCCACCCGGCCTTCCAATTCTTGACGGGCCTTGGCTTCGAAGGCGATTCGATCCAGGTAATGGCGCCTGCGTTGCATCATCAACCCGAGCAACAGCATCAAGACCAGCAAGGCCGCGCCACCGATGGCGACCACGGTGCGCACCGGACGATCAATCAGCGTGCGCGGGGCGAGGATGCTTACGCTCCAGCCGGTTTCCTCGATGGACTGGGTCTGGGTCAGCCAGGCGTTGGCGTTCAGGTTCAGCGGTTTGGGCTCGCGGGTCGGATACGGTTGTACCGCACTGATGGCCTCGCGCTCGGCGTCATTCAAGGGTCGGGTCGCGCGAAATCGCCACTCTTGTCGCGACGTGAGGATGACCACGCCGTTGTGGTCGGTCACCAGTAATTGTTCGGGAGTTTTGCCCCACAGGCTTTCGGTGTGGTCGAGGTCGACCTTGACCACCAGCACGCCAATGACTTTTTCGCGGTCGTGCACGGCGGCGGCGAAGAAGTAACCGCGCTTGGCCGACGTGGTGCCCAAGCCGAAGAAGCGACCCAGGCGTCCGGCCATGGCTTCGATGAAGTACGGCCGGAAGGCGAAATTGCGTCCGACGAAACTGTCGTGTTTGTCCCAGTTCGACGCGGCCAGGGTCTTGCCGGAAGGGTCCATCAGGTACATGACTTCGGCGCCGGTCTGGGCGCTGATGTTTTTCAGCAGCCGGTTGGCATTGCCTTGGGTCACGCCATCGTCGGGTGCCGACAAGGCGGCGCGCAAGGCCGGCAGGTCGCCGAGAATCTGTGGCAGCACCTCATAACGGTGCAGTGTGCCCAACAGGTTGGCGACGTAGAGGTCCAAGGTCTGGCGGTTTTGCCCGGCCAGTTCGCTACGGTAGTAACGTTCGGCCAAGTGCTCCAACGGCCACAGCAACGGCGCCAGGCACAGCGCGAGCAAGGCCAGGCTGCGCCAACGGGGTCTGCGGGGAAGGGTGGAATTCATGAGCCTCGGACGCCTGTGGTGACAGGCGTATTATGCCTAGTTGCCTTGCAAATACTATTTGTAAGGCAGTACTAGGCTTGTCCGGCGAGGCACTGCTGCAACGCGTCTCGCCAGTCCGGTTGGCTCACTGCCCACTCCTTGAGCAGGCGCGTGCAATCCAGGCGCGAGTTGAATGGCCGCGGGGCTGGAGTCGGATAGGCGCTGGATTCAATCGGCTCAAGCTGCGCACACGGCTTGTGTCGCTCAAGCAGGTTTTCACCAATGGCCTGGGCGAAACCGAACCAGGACGTCTCGCCCCGGGCTGTCAGGTGATAGGTGCCCCAGGCGCCGGGTTGGCCGGCCTGCCAGCGCTCGATCAATTGCGCGGTGCTGTCGGCAATGGTGCCGGCCCAGGTCGGTGCGCCGACCTGGTCGGCGACCACCCGCAGCTGCGGTTTTTCCTGCAACAGGCGCTGCATGGTCAACAGGAAGTTGCGGCCCTCGGTGGAGTACACCCAACTGGTGCGCAGAATCAGGTGCTGGCCGCCAGCCTGGCGGATGGCATTCTCGCCGGCCAGCTTGCTGCGTCCGTAGACACTCAGCGGGTTGGGCGTGTCGTCCTCGGTGTAGGGGGCGGATTTGAGGCCATCGAAGACGTAGTCGGTGGAGTAATGAATCAGCGGGACGCCCAGCGCAACCGCTGCCTGGGCCAGGATGCCCGGTGCCGTGGCATTGATGGCGAACGCCCGCTCCGGTTCACTTTCGGCCTGATCGACGGCCGTGTGGGCGGCGGCATTGATGATCAGGCCGGGCTTGAGGGCTTCGATGGGGGCACGCAGGGAATCCGGTTGTGCCAGGTCGAGCTGGTCGCTGCCGCGTACGGTCAACTCGCCCAGGCCGCTCAGGCGCGATTGGAGCGCCTGGGAAACCTGGCCATTCTGGCCGATGATCAGGATACGCAAGGGGGCACTCATGGGAACAGGTCGGCCTCGTGCAGGGCTTTGCCATTCAGGTCCTTGGCCGAGAGGATCGGCGTGCCTTCGAACTCCCAATCGATGGCCAACTGCGGATCGTCCCAGCGAATGCAGCGTTCGGCCGAGGGGGCATAGTAATCAGTGGTCTTGTAGAGGAAGTCCGCTGATTCGCTCAGTACGACGAAACCGTGGGCAAAACCTGGCGGGACCCACATCTGCAGGTGGTTCTGCGCCGACAGGCGTACGCTGGCCCATTGGCCGAAGGTCGGCGAGCTGCGGCGGATGTCTACCGCGACATCCAGCACTTCCCCCGCCGTGACGCGCACGAGTTTGCCCTGGGTTTGTTCGATCTGATAGTGCAGGCCCCGCAGCACGCCCTTAGTGGAGCGTGAATGGTTGTCCTGGACGAACTGCAGGGTGCAGCCAGTCGCTTCGGCAAACGCCCGGGCATTGAAGCTTTCGTAGAAAAAACCCCGGTCGTCGCCAAAGACTTTCGGTTCGATGATCAAGACTTCTGGCAAACGGGTGGCGATGACATTCATCGTGTTTCTCCGGCGATCTTGAACAAGTACTGGCCGTAGCCGGTCTTGCCAAAATACTGGGCGCGCTCCAGAACGTGCTCGCGGCTGACCCAACCTTGCTGGTAGGCAATTTCTTCCAGGCACGCCACTTTCAGGCCTTGGCGATGTTCGATGGTCTGCACGTATTGCGAGGCTTCCAGCAGGCTGTCGTGGGTGCCGGTGTCCAGCCAGGCGAAACCACGACCGAAGCGCTCGACGTGCAGGTCGCCGCGTTGCAGGTAGGTATTGTTGACGTCGGTGATTTCCAGTTCGCCGCGCTTGGACGGCTTGATGGCCTTGGCGATCTTGATCACGTCGTTATCGTAGAAATACAGGCCGGTGACCGCGTAGCTGGATTTGGGTGCGGTGGGTTTTTCTTCGATGGACATCGCCCGTCCTTCTGTATCGAAGTCGATCACGCCAAAACGCTCAGGGTCCTTGACCCAGTAGCCGAACACGGTCGCGCCACTCTGCCGGTTGACGGCGGTCTGCAATTGTTCACCAAAATGCTGGCCGTGGAAAATGTTGTCGCCCAGGATCAGGCACACCGAGTCGCTGCCAATGAACTGTTCGCCAATCAGGAACGCTTGGGCCAGGCCATCGGGCGACGGCTGCTCGGCATAGCTGAACCGCACGCCAAACTGATGGCCATCGCCCAACAGGTTGCGGTACTGCGGCAGATCCTGCGGCGTGGAAATCACCAGGATGTCCTTGATGCCGGCGAGCATCAGCACCGAGATCGGGTAATAAATCATCGGCTTGTCATAAATCGGTAAAAGTTGCTTGGAAACCCCGAGGGTAATCGGGTGCAAGCGTGTGCCGGAACCGCCGGCCAGGACAATGCCTTTCATCATGCCATTGCATCCTTGTTGTCGAGCGAACCCAGGCGCTCGCCTTGATAGCTGCCGTCCTGGACACGTTGGCACCACAGCAGGTTTTCGAGGTACCACTGCACGGTCTTGCGCAGCCCGGTCTCGAAGGTTTCCCGTGGTGTCCAGCCCAGTTCCCGTTCGATCTTGCTGGCGTCGATGGCGTAGCGCAGGTCGTGGCCGGGGCGATCCTGGACGAAGCTGATCAGGTCGGCATAGTGCTCGATCCCTTCGGGCTTGCGTGGCGCCAACTCTTCGAGCAAGGCGCAGATGCTGCGCACCACGTCGATGTTTTTCTGCTCGTTGTGACCGCCAATGTTGTAAGTCTCGCCGACCATGCCTTCGGTGACGACCTTGAGCAGTGCACGGGCATGATCCTCGACAAACAGCCAGTCGCGCACTTGCTGGCCGTCGCCATAGACCGGCAACGGCTTGCCGGCCAGCGCGTTGAGAATCACCAGTGGAATGAGCTTCTCGGGGAAGTGAAACGGCCCGTAGTTATTGGAGCAGTTGGTCAACAGCACGGGCAAGCCGTAGGTGCGTTGCCAGGCACGGACCAGGTGGTCGGACGCTGCCTTGCTCGCCGAGTACGGTGAGCTTGGGGCATAGGCGGTGGTCTCGGTGAACAGGTCATCCACACCGTGCAGGTCGCCATACACTTCGTCGGTGGAAATGTGGTGGAAGCGAAACGCACGCTTCTGCGGCTCGGGCAGGGCCTGCCAGTAGGCTCGAGTGGCCTCCAGCAGGCTGTAGGTGCCCACGATGTTGGTCTGGATGAAGTCCGCCGGGCCATCGATGGAGCGGTCTACATGGGACTCGGCCGCCAGGTGCATGATGGCGTCAGGTTTGAATCGCGCCAGCACCGCACTGACGGTTGGTTGGTCGACGATATCGGCCTGGACGAATTCGTAGCGGCTGTCGTGATCGATGCTGCTCAGTGATTCGAGATTGCCGGCATAGGTCAGCTTATCGAGGTTCAGAACCTGGTGTCCGGTATCAAGAATCAAGTGCCGTATGAGAGCCGAGCCGATGAAGCCGGCACCGCCAGTGACGAGAATGCGCATCCGGGTAAGCCTTTTTCCGTGAGACGACAGAGCTTTAGGAGCATAGCTTGTAGGCATGGCGAGGGGCGGTGCAAGCGAATATCCCATGGACACGCCCTCCCCATATAGCCTCTCAGGAGAGCTGTGCATATTTTTGAACAGGAGGGGTTGCTTATCCTCCGGCTCAGTGGCGTGATAGGCATCCGAACAAAACCACCTCAGGGGTCGTTGTATGCCACTCGCTACGTTGGTTCACCGTGCCAGTTTGCCAAGCCCACAGATCAGCGCCGAGCAAGCGCTGGTGCTGCTGCGCTCGAATTACGGACTCAGCGGCGACCTGCGACCCCTTGGCAGCAATCAGGACCTCAATTACCGCGTCGACAGCGAACGTGGGCGCTTTGTGTTGAAAATTTGCCACGGCGACTACGCTGTCCAGGAACTTCAGGCCCAACACGCTGCCCTCAAGCAGTTGGCCGGGCACAGCGCGGTGAAGGTGCCGCGGGTGATTACCGCCAGCAACGGCCAGGACCTGCTGACTTTGGACGTCGACGGCCAAGCGATCCATATGCGCCTGCTTGAGTACATCGACGGCCAGGCCCTCACGCAGCTCAAACACCTGCCGCCTGAGTTGGTGACCGGCCTGGGCCGCCTGTGCGCGGAAATGGACCTGGCCTTGGCAACATTCGACCACCCAGGCCTGGAACGCACCCTGCAATGGGACGCGCGCCACGCTCCGGCCCTGGTCGATCATCTGTTGCCTGTCATCGACGACGATCAGCGGCGGCAACTGATCGCCGAGGTCGCGCAACAGGCCGAGCGGCGCTTGCAGTCGCTCAAGGCCAGCCTGCCGGTGCAGGCGATCCACATGGACATCACCGATGACAACGTGGTCTGGCAGCGCGATGCCCAGCGCCAATGGCAATTGCAGGGCGTCATCGATTTCGGCGACCTGATCCGCACCTGGCGCATCACGGACCTGTCGGTAACGTGTGCGGCCCTGCTGCACCACGCCGACGGCGATCCATTCTTCATCTTGCCGGCGATCAAGGCCTACCAGGCGGTCAACCCCTTGCAACGCGAAGAACTGTTGGCGCTGTGGCCATTGATCGTGGCGCGCGCCGCGGTGCTGGTGCTCAGCGGTGAACAGCAGGTTTCCATCGACCCGGACAACCAATACAGCCGTGACAACCTGGCCCATGAGTGGGAGATTTTCCGGGTCGCCCACTCGGTGCCCTTCGAATTGATGGAAGCGGCGATTCTCACCGCCGTCGGCCACAGCCTGCCGCCCATCGCCAGCGAAGGCTTTGCGCCGCTGTTGCCGACCCTGGTGGGGCGTGAGTTCGCGCTGATTGACCTGGGTGTACTGAGCCCGCATTTCGAGGCCGGCAATTGGGAGCAGCCGGGGATCGACCAGCGCCTGCTGAGCGAGGCCGCGGGCGTTCATGGCCTGGCCGCCAGCCGCTATGGGCAATACCGGTTATCCCGCACTCGGCCAGACAGCGCCGTCGAACCCGATACTTATCCACTGCACGTGGAGTTGAGCGTTCCTCGGGGGACGCCGCTCGAATCCCCGTTCGCTGGGGTCGTGCACAAGGCTGCCGACGGCCTGTTGCAGCTGGACAGTGCGCAGTTGAGCGTGCGGCTGTGGGGCGTGACGTCGCCGCTGCATTCCGGCGCGGCACTGGTCAAGGGGCAGGTGCTGGGTGAAGTGACGGGGCCGTTGCGGGTCCAGTTGTGCCGTGGCGCCCAGGTGAATCCACCGCTGTTCTGCACGCCCTCCAGGGCAGCGGCCTGGCAGGCGCTATGTCCTTCGCCGGCGGTGCTGCTGGGACTGGCTTGCGATGCCGAACCGGAGATCGATCCCCAGGCGCTGCTGGCCCGTCGCGATGCGAGCTTTGCCCGTTCGCAGAAGCACTATTACGTCGATCCGCCGCGCATCGAGCGCGGCTGGCGCAATCACCTGATCGACATGCAGGGCCGCTCGTACCTGGACATGCTCAACAATGTCGCGGTGCTGGGCCATGGTCATCCACGCATGGCGGCAGTGGCTGCCCGGCAGTGGTCGCTGCTCAATACCAACTCGCGTTTCCACTATGCGGCGATCGCCGAATTTTCCGAACGCCTGCTGGCGTTGGCGCCGTCCAACATGGACCGGGTGTTCCTGGTCAACAGCGGCACCGAGGCCAACGACTTGGCGATCCGCCTGGCCTGGGCCTACAGCGGCGGGCGGGACATGCTCAGCGTATTGGAGGCCTATCACGGCTGGTCGGTGGCCGCCGATGCGGTCTCGACGTCTATCGCCGATAATCCCCAGGCCTTGAGCAGCCGCCCGGATTGGGTGCATCCCGTGACCGCACCGAACATCTATCGCGGCGAATTCCGTGGCCCCGACACTGCGGTGGACTACGTGCGCAGCGTTGAACACAACCTGGCGAAAATCGCCGAAAACAACCGCCAGCTCGCCGGTTTCATTTGCGAACCGGTATACGGCAACGCCGGTGGGATCGCGCTGCCGCCCGGTTACCTGAAGCAGGTCTACGCGATGGTGCGCGAGCGCGGTGGGGTCTGCATCGCCGACGAAGTCCAGGTCGGTTATGGGCGCATGGGCGAGTTTTTCTGGGGCTTCGAAGAGCAAGGCGTGGTGCCGGATATCATCACCATGGCCAAGGGCATGGGCAACGGCCAGCCACTGGGTGCGGTCATTACCCGCCGGGAGATCGCCGAGGCGCTGGAAGCCGAGGGATATTTCTTTTCGTCGGCCGGAGGCAGCCCGGTCAGTTGCCAGATCGGCATGGCGGTACTGGATGTCATGGAAGAAGAAAATCTCTGGGAAAACGCCCGGGTGGTGGGTGGGCACTTCAAGGCACGGCTGGAGGCCTTGATCGATCGCTATCCATTGGTCGGTGCGGTGCATGGCTCCGGTTTCTACCTGGGCGTGGAACTGATCCGCGACCGCGACACGTTGGAGCCGGCCACTGAAGAAACCACGGCGCTGTGCAGCCGCCTGCGAACGTTGGGGATTTTCATGCAACCGACCGGCGATTACCTGAACATCCTCAAGATCAAACCGCCGATGGTCACTACGCGCCAGAGCGTGGATTTCTTCGTAGATATGTTGGTGAAGGTCTTGGACGAGGGGTTGTAACTAATCTGGAACGCCAAGCTGTTCCCCTGTAGGAGCGAGCGTGCTCGCGATGACGGTGTCCAAGCCTATATTGATTTGGCTGACCCACCGTTAGCGCGAGCACGCTCGCTTCCACAGGGGTTGCATTAATTTATAAAATCGATTTTTGTCGATGTTTGGCGCTATTTTTTGATGGGTGTTAGTTTTTTTGGCTTTATTAGTCGATATTTATCGTTTATAAGGTTGCCACTGCCCATCGCCCAGGAGATGACCCATGACAACGTTGCACAGCACTCCCCGCGCGGATGGTTTCCACATGCCTGCCGAGTGGGCGACCCAGACCCAGGTCTGGATGATCTGGCCCGAGCGCCCGGACAACTGGCGCCTGGGCGGCAAGCCCGCCCAGGCCGCCCACATAGCGGTCGCCAAGGCCATCGCCCGTTTTGAACCGGTGACCGTGGCGGTGTCTGCGGCCCAATACGAAAATGCCCGGGCGCGTCTCGATGTGCCGAATATCCGCCTGGTGGAAATGTCCAGCGACGACGCCTGGGTTCGCGACACAGGGCCGACATTCGTCATCAATGACAACGGCGAAGTGCGCGGTGTCGATTGGGATTTCAACGCCTGGGGCGGTTTCGACGGCGGCCTGTACGCACCGTGGAACCGTGATGCGCAAGTGGCCGGCAAGATTCTTGAGATCGAGCGCAGCCCGCGTTATCGCACCGAAGGTTTTGTGCTCGAGGGCGGCTCGATCCATGTGGATGGTGAAGGCACCCTGATCACCACCGAAGAGTGCCTGCTCAACCGCAATCGCAACCCACACTTGAGCCGTGAAGAGATCGAGGCAGTGCTCAGCGCGCAGTTGGCTGTGGACAAGATCATCTGGCTGCCGGACGGTCTGTTCAATGACGAAACCGACGGCCATGTGGATAACTTCTGCTGCTACGTGCGGCCAGGTGAAGTCCTGCTTGCCTGGACCGATGACCCGCAAGACCCGAACTACACCCGCTGTCACGCGGCGATGAACGTGCTGCAAAACAGCACTGACGCCAAGGGACGCCCGTTCACAGTGCACAAAATGCCGATTCCGGGGCCGTTGTACGCCACCGAGGAGGAGTGTGCCGGTGTCGACGCGGTGCAAGGGTCCCAAGAGCGCAACCCAACCGTGCGGCTAGCCGGTTCCTATGTGAACTTCCTGATCGTCAACGGCGGCATCATCGCCCCAAGTTTTGACGATCCGCTGGACGCACCGGCCAGGGACATCCTGCAGAACCTGTTCCCGCAGCACGAAGTGGTCATGGTGCCAGGGCGCGAACTGTTACTGGGGGGCGGCAATATTCATTGCCTTACTCAACAGCAACCTGCACCGCGCGCAAAATGAGTGGCGATGTAACAGCTGGGTGATATCGACCGCGCCGGCCCTAGGTCGGCGGTTTTGGATCCATGCCGGCAAGCCCGCGGCCCGATTGGCGCGCGGGTTTTTTTGTGCCTGTTTATTGGCGTGGCGGATACATTGGCATAGCTCTTGTATCTGTACTTCGGCAGTTCTGGGGAGAGAACTGAGTTGTTTTGTCATAAACCTTGGATAAATTGGCCGCTCATCAACCAGGAGAGGGCGCTGGAATGAATATGATAAGCGAGCGCACATGCCATCCCTTGGCCGTTAATGGTGAGTCGCTTCAAGCCTTGGCGCAGTGGTTGAAATCCAACGGAACGCGTCAGATCAGAGAACCTGATCCGCGCCAGGTAATCGTTGAGCGTTACCCCGTTGGCCTGTTCAGCGAGGCGGAGCTGGAAGCGTTGTGGGATGTGATGCAAGGATAGAATTCGACGGATTGATAAAAAGCGCTGGCCGGGATGGCAGCGCTTTTTTTGTATCCGCAGGCTTTCACATTCGCACAAATCCTATGGGAGCTAGCCAGCTCCCATACAGGGGTGGTGTTCAAATTCAGTGGGATATTCGACCGATTCACGAAACACACTGAAAACCGTTTCAGCGTTTTTCCGCAGCGCTCTCAAGACTACCCTGCTGCCATTCAATCCCCATGGTTAGCGGAGTCCTCATGGCCACTCTTCATTATATCTACGACCCGCTGTGCGGCTGGTGTTACGGCGCCAAGCCGCTGGTGCAGGCTGCCCGAAGTGTATTGCCGGTGATTGCTCATGGCGGCGGCATGATGACCGGTGCCAATCGCCAGCAGGTTTCGCCGCAATTGCGCGATTACGTGATGCCCCACGACCGGCGCATCGCCGAATATTCCGGGCAGCCGTTTGGCGAGGCCTACTTTGAAGGTTTGCTGCGTGACCACAGCGCCGTGTTCGATTCGGCGCCGCCGACCGCCGCCATCCTCGCTGCCGAACAGCTCGGCGGCCACGGCCTGGAATTGCTCGGGCGCCTGCAAACCGCGCACTACGTCGAGGGTCGGCGCATCGCTGACGAAACCGTTCTGCTGGAGTTCGCTCAATCCATGGGCCTGCCGGCCCAGGCGTTCCTGGCGGCGTTGCGCGCGGTTGACGTGCAGGGGCATATCAAGGCCAGTCGTACCTTGCTGGCTCAGGTTGGCGGCCAGGGTTTCCCGACCTTGGCCCTGGAGCAGGACGGCCAGTTCACGCTGATCGACATCGGCCCCTGGCTCGGCAAGCCCGAGGCATTCGCCCAATGGCTGACGCAAGCCACGCCGGTTCAGGCCTCCACGCCACCAGCGGCCTGCGGTCTGATGGTTGTTCGCGGTGAGCAGTTCTTAGACATTTTTTGCCTGATTACAGACGTTTCACGAAATTGACACACCGTTGAGGGCGCGACTAGGATTCGTCCTACGCCTGTGGCTAACAGCCATGACTCTTAAATAATAAAAAGGCCCGACACGATCATTCGTGGGCGGGCCTTTTCATTATTTCCAGGAGCAAGAGTCCGAAAAAGAGCGCAAAAAGCGCCATTTCGGTTGCCCGCCACAGTGCGTATCAACCCGCACAAGGAAAATAAACATGTTGAACAAGCGCATTAGTTTGATCGCACTGGGGATCTTGAGCACGACACATGCCATGGCCAATGACCAGGCTGAGTCCAAGGGGTTCGTTGAAGACAGCAGCTTGAAAGTGCTGTTGCGCAACGCTTATATCAATCGCGACTACAAAGATGGCAATCAAGATAAGGCCGAGTGGGGCCAGGCAGCCATAGGTACCTTCTCGTCCGGTTTCACCCAGGGCACCGTGGGTGTCGGTGTGGATGCGTTCGGCCTGTACGCGCTGCGTCTGGACGGCGGTAAAGGCCGCAGCGGTGCGGGTGGCATCGACTTCTTCAAGCAAGGCGACAGCGGCAACGCGGCCGATGACCTGTCCAAGTTCGGGGCAGCGGTCAAGTTCCGCGTCTCCAACACCGTGCTGGCCTACGGCGACCAGATGCCGGCCCTGCCGGTGCTCAGCTATGACAACTCGCGCCTGTTGCCGGAAAGCTACACCGGCACGTTGATCACCTCCAAGGAGATCAAGGGCCTGGAACTCAATGCCGGCCGTTTCACCGCCGAATCGCGCAAGAGTGCTGAAGGCCGCGACAGCGGTGGCCTGAAGTCGATCAACGTCTTGGGCGGCAGCTATCAGTTCACCGAGCAGTTCAAGGCTTCGCTCTACGCTTCGGATGTCGAAGATGTATTGAAGAAGCAATACGTGAACGCCAACTATGTGTTCCCGCTGGCCAAGGATCAGTCCCTGACTCTGGATTTCAACGGTTATCGCACCAAGCTGGACAACAGCTACGTTCGTGAAAACAACGTCACCGGCGATGACAACAAGATCTGGAGCCTGGCTGCCACCTTCGCCACAGGGCCGCATAGCTTCACGCTCGCCCACCAGCGCAGCACCGGCGACAGCAACCTGGGTTATGCCTACGGTGGCTATCAGCGCGAGCAGAATCGGGTGGGTGATGGCGGCAATACGATCTACCTGGCCAACTCCTACTGGTCCGACTTCAACGCTGAAGACGAGCGCAGCTGGCAGTTGGGCTATGGCCTGGACTTCACCACCTTCGGCGTACCGGGCCTGACCTATAACGTCGCTTATGTGCGTGGCGATAACATCACCACCTCGACCAGCGAAGGCGGCACCGAGCGCGAGATCTTCAACCAGTTCAAGTACGTGGTCCAGAGCGGTCCGGCCAAGGACTTGAGCGTAAGGTTGCGCAGTTCCGTGCTGCGGGTGTCGCAGAAGTCCAGCGAGTACAACGTCAGCGGCAATGAGCTGCGGGTGTTCGTGGATTACCCGATCAACGTCTTCTGATGCCTGATCAGGTTGTAAGTCTATAAAACCGTGGCGAGGGAGCTTGCTCCCGCTGGGCTGCGCAGCAGCCCTTCTGGTGTGAGCGCTGCGCACTCAAGCGGGAGCAAGCTCCCTCGCCACAATTGATCACGCCTGCCTGCAATAAATAGCGTTGCGACCTCAAACTCGGGTCTTTTTGGCTTTCAGCGCAAAAAACACCGCTGGAACCGCCTGTTTTCCCGAACAAAAGTCGTACTCATGCAATTTTTGCCAGCGTTTCAAGCGCCGCTTGAAATGCCTCAAATACTTTCTCATGGACGTAAATCCTGCACCTACTAGATTAGGCCGCTCAATGCAGCGGAGACCTATGAAAAATGATCGTTCTGAACAGGGAAGTGGGCGAAGCGCTAAGACGTGACAAATACGTCAATGTTCGCGGTGGAGACTTCAACCTCTACGGTCATTTCGGCGATTTTGTCCGGCTGACCAAAAGCTGGGAAAACATGGAGCCCGACAGCTACTACGGCCAGGCCGAGTCAGGCATGCGTTTTCGCCGCTACAGCGACTTCGAATACAACCCTACGACCCGCGAGCTCACGCAGCTCGAACACCGGGCCTACATTCAGTCCAAGGCCAACAACAGCTATGTCGGTGGACTGGAGCGGCACTTTCAGGACTTCTCCAACGAAGTGATCAATTCGCCGGTGATGCGCAGCCTGATCGACACGGACTTCGAGGTCTACAAGAACGTCCTGCCGCAGGAGCTGCACGATGAAATCTGGCAGTGCCAGATCCATCAGATCCGCATCGAGATCAAGCCGGGCAAACAACTGGAAATCACCCCCGAAGGGATTCACTGTGATGGCTATCCGTTCAGCGGCGTGCACTTCTGGGGTCGCCAGAATGTGGCGGGTGCGGAAAGCCGTTTGTACAG
This sequence comes from Pseudomonas sp. NFACC08-1, assembly GCF_900106735.1. Lineage (NCBI taxonomy): Bacteria > Pseudomonadati > Pseudomonadota > Gammaproteobacteria > Pseudomonadales > Pseudomonadaceae > Pseudomonas > Pseudomonas sp. NFACC08-1. Next base: position 130,898 of record NZ_FNNL01000003.1, read on the forward strand.
CGCCCAGGAAGAACAGCTGGCGGCGACGACCTACGAGGACATCCTCGACACGACGTTCTTCCTGGATCGCGACATGCGCCATTACGTGACCCCGGCGCGCAACACCCATAGCCATGACATGGCGTACCGGCAGATCCTGGCCATCTCCTTCTCGCGGCCCGGGACCGCTTTCGACATTGTTCGCTGAACGGCTCGAACCCATGGACGACCCGACGCAGCAGGTCCTGTTGCGCCGGGCCATGGTCCGGGACGCCGAGCGACTGGAGCGGTTTTTTCGCGGTTTCGACGAAGTGTCGTTCTGCGAATGGCAGGACGCCCGATTCTTGCGCGGTGTGTTGTTGCAGGAAACCACCACCGCTTACCTGGCTATCGATGCGAGCGGTGACGTGGTGGGTGCCGTGATCGGCGGTATGCTCGGTACCCGTGGCACGATCAATCACCTGGCGGTCAGCATGCAGCATCGCGCCAAAGGCCTGGGCCAGCGCCTGGTTGAAGCCGCGTCGGCTGACATGAAACGGGTCGGCGTGCTGCGCATGTTCCTTTTTGTCGACGATGCTAATCTGGCCGGCAAGCGCTTCTGGGCGGCCCAGGGCTTTTGTGAGCCCCGGGGCGAAATCACCTTCGAGAGGGATTTATGAACAAGACTTCCAGCCAGCCGCTGGCGGTCGAACCACAAGCCTCGCGTACCTTTGCTGAAGCCAGTCCGGTGGTAGCGGGTTATTTCACGGTTTCGTTTGTGTTCGGTCTGATGGCGGTCAACGCCGGGTTGCCCCTGTGGTTGCCGGTGGCGATGTGCCTGTTCGTCTACGCGGGCGCTTCGCAATTCGCGGCGCTGGCGTTGATTTCCAGCGGCGCGTCGCTGACCACCATCGTGCTCACCACGTTCCTGATCAATGCCCGCCACATGCTGATGTCGGTCTACATGGCCAAGGCTCTGCGTGCGCTGGGGCTCAGCCGTTTCGAGCGCTGGTGCTACGCGGCGGGGCTGACGGACGAGTCGTTCGCGTTCCACAGCGTCAAGCTCGGCAGCGGGGCGCCGGTGAGTGTGCGCTACCTGGTCGGCTTCAACCTGTTCTGCCACACATCCTGGGTACTGGGTGGCTTGCTGGGCGCCGTATGTGCGCAATACGCGGCGCACCTCATCAAATACCAGCTCGACTATGCCCTGACAGCGATGATGCTCTATGTGCTGGTTTCGTTGTGCAACACCCGCAACAAACTGATCGCAGCCCTGGCGGCTGTCGTCTGCATGGGCGGGCTGAGCCTGCTGGGCAGCTCGCCATTCAATGTCTTCATTGCCACGTTCGTTGGCTGCGGAGTAGGCGTATGCCTGACCAAACGTTCCTGATCCTGGTCGTGGTCCTGATGATGGCCGTGACCTTCCTGCCGCGCGCCCTGCCGTTGCAGATCAATACCGAACACTGGCCGCCCTTTATTGCCCGCGCCCTGGAATATCTGCCAGTGGCGATCGTCGCTGCCATCAGTCTGACTCCCTTGTTGATCAAGGATCAGCAGATACAACTCGACCGCCCTGAGTTTTATGCCGCGATTCCGACGCTGTTATGTGCGTATTTCAGCCGCAACCTGTTTCTCAGTGTGGCGGTGGGCACGGCGGCGTACATCGCGCTCGGTTCGTTCCTGTAGCGTCAGGTCCACCACATCGTGCAGTGCCTGGCCGGACAACTCCGGATTGTTCACCGCCAGGCGGACTTCAAGGAAATCCTCGAAATCCGGGAAAATCGCCAGGCCGTTGCGCAGCGCGGCTTCTCGGGACACCAGCCCCAAGCCATCGAGCTGAGTGATCAATGACAGCGTCAGCGTTTCACTGCAGGAATACACCATGCGCTGGCTCGACCCGTATTCACCCAGGCCGGCGTCGAGAAAGCGCAGGAAGCTGTGGGAATACGGGCATTCTTCTGCCGGACGCACCTGAAACTTGTCACCGAGCAGGCCAAGGGAATCGTCTGCATCGCCACAATGGGCGCCGACCACCCGCACCTGCACATCCGGCATGGTGATGCTGGTAAAACCGCCCTGTTGCTGGCCGATCAGGACCGCCAGGTCAAAATCTTCATTCCTGAGTTTGCTCAGGTTCTCCATCGACTCGGCGTAGCTGAATTCCAGCTGATACTGGGGGAACACAGCGATCAACCGGTCGATCATTCGCCGGTTGAACTCCGCCGGCAGGGTGGTATTGAGCGCCATTCTGAGGATGCGCTGTCGCGGGGTCTTGAGCGCCGCGACTTTCTCCTCCAACTGCCGGGTGGCAATCAGCACCTGATCCATGAAGGGGGTCAGTTCCGAGCCTTGGCTCGTCAACGTCAGGCCCTTGTTCGAGCGCCGGAACAACCGGAAACCGAACTGTTCCTCGACCTTGTTCAACTGCGCCGCCAACGCCTGCACCGTGAGGCACGAATGCTCGGCCGCTGCCGACAACGAGCCGGTCTGCACGATACGCATGAGGTTGCGTAGGGTTCTGCTATCCATGAGGTAATGCCCTCTGCTTAAGTGGGCTCGCTATTGTTGTGCGCCTGGTCCGGGCCAGGCAGTGCATGCCGGCTATCATCATGCACCTTGCCACGGTTGTCGCGATTTTGTGCCGAAAAGCGCCGGCAGGCGATGGTTGGAGCTTATGCGGAATTTGGGGATTTTGCCTAACAGATGCTGGCCAAGACCCGTTAGTGGGAAGCTGGTTACGTTTGTTGACCTGCAAAGCCATGCCGAATTGTTCGAATAGAACATCGATAGAATCCGTTTGCGAATAAAAACTAAAAAATAATCCACATCTGTACTATCCTCTAAGCACCACCCCGCGATAAAGGAGCCCAAACCATGGCGACTTCCTCCATCACTCTCAATGCGCAGCAACAATTGGATTCCCCGGATGCGGGTCGAGTCGCGTTGAAGTTTTTCTTCAACCTCATGGCGCTCTGGGGCTGCAGCGTCGAGCAGCAGCGCACATTGCTGGGCAAGGTGGGAAACACGACCTTCTACAAATACAAACAATTGCCGGAAAACGTGAAGCTGCCTCGCGATACGCTCGAGCGCATTTCCTACCTCATGGGTATCCACAAGGCACTGAGCATTATCTTCAGCAACAGCCGGGACCGTGCTTATCAATGGGTCAGCAGCCCGAACACCGCGGCACCGTTCAACGGCCAGTCGGCACTGTCCTACATGCTGACCGGCCGCGTGGTAGACATCGCCGATGTGCGGCGATACCTCGACGGAGTGCGCGGTTGATGATGCCACCACTGGCGGACCCGCAATGGAATCGGGCCTATCGGATCGTCAACAGCAGCTTCCCGCCGATTTCGCTGTTTGAAGACGTACTCGACCCTGAGGACCTGCCCACGGCCTACGCCCTGGAAGCGTTGACCAACGATCGGCTGATGGAGCAAGCCGGCGTGCTGTCCCGGGTCCGCCCAGAGGACCGCATTTCCGGGCCCGGCTCCTCGCCGGTGATGGCGGCGTTTACCCACATCGGCAAAAGCAGCCGCTTCAGCGACGGCACCTTCGGCGTCTACTACGCCGCCAGCAGCCAGGAAGCGGCCATTGCCGAGACCTGCTACCACCAGGCGCGATTCCTTGGCGCGACCAACGAGCCAGACCTGGAGCTGACCATGCGCACCTACATCAACAAGGTGGTCAAACCTCTGCACGATATCCGCTACGACTACCCCCACCTCCACAACCCCGACCCTACCGCCTATGGTCCGTCCCAAGTGTTCGCCCGACAACTGCGTGAAACCTTGTCGTGGGGGCTGCTGTACAACAGCGTCCGGCTGCCCGGCCACGAATGCGTGGCCGCGTTTCGCCCTCCGGCAGTTTCGATTCCGGTGCAGGGCAAGCATATTCGGTACGTCTGGAGCGCCCAGAAGCGGGAGATTTCGTTTGTGTTCGAGGTGAGCGAGGTTTGAAAAGGGCTGCTAGGCAGCCCAGCGGGAGCAAGCTCCCTCGCCACGGGTATCCGATCAAACCTTGAACTGCTGCACCGAAGCCTGCATCGACCCCGCCGCATTGTTCAATTGATCCGCCGTTTGCGTCAGGTTGTGAATCGAGCGTGTGTTCTCACGGGACTGCTCGGCAATCGACTCCACCCGCTGGGCCATCTCATCACTGGCCTTGGATTGCTCGGCAATGGTCTGGGAAATTTCCTCCACCACTTCGGCCGCATGCCGGGCACCGGTGCGGATTTCGCTGATGGACACCCCGGCCTGCTGGGCCAGGTTGACGCCTTCGTCCACACGGCTGACACACGCCTGCATGTTCGCCACCGCGTCCCGGGCGCTGGACTGGATGCGCTCGATCATCGCGGTGATTTCCTGGGTGGACTGGGTGGTGCGCGCCGCCAGGTTGCGCACCTCATCGGCCACCACCGCAAAACCACGCCCCGCCTCACCGGCGCGGGCGGCTTCGATGGCGGCGTTGAGCGCCAGCAAGTTGGTCTGTTCGGCGATGCTCTTGATCACTTGGATGATGGAATGAATGTCCTCGGATGATGCGTCCAGCGCCGTGATCTTGCTGGAGGACTGGTTGACCACCTCGGCGATCCGGTTCATGCCTTCCACCACCCCGAGAATCACCTGGCCACCGCTGCTCGCCAAATGCTCGGACTGCGCGGAAATCGTCCGGGCGCTGTCGGCGTGCTGATGGATCTGGCTGATATTCGCCATCATCTGCTCCATGCTCGCCGCCATGCTGGTTGCGCTCTGGGCCTGCTGATCGGCGCTGGACACAATCTGTCGCGCCGTATCGCCCAGATGCCGGGACGTGCCGTGCAACTCATCGCTCTGGCCGCGGATCGTGGCGATCATCTGTCGCAGATTGGTCTGCATCTGCTCGATCACACCTTGCAACTGACCCAACTCATCCTTGCTCTGAGCCCCCATCGAGCGCTGCAAATCCCCTTGGGACATCGCCTGGGCATTGAGGATGATCTTGTTCAGTGGCGTCAGCACAGCCTTGAGCAGGCTCCACGACAACAGCGCCAGCGCCACGCAAGTGGCCAGTAGTGTCGCGATCAGCCAGCGCTCCGAGGTGTGAATGCTGTGGTCCTGATGCTCACGCGAGGATTGCGCCTGGTTCTCGATCAGCTCACTCACTGCCTCGTTGCGCTCCTCCAACGCCGAAAACGCCCCGTCGAACTCCGCCCGCAACGCCTGGCCATCCTGGGCACCGCTCAGTGCCTTGCCGATTATTTGCTTGGCTTTGTCGATATAGGTTTCGACCTGTGGTTTAAGCTCGCCAATCGCCTTGGCGACATCCCCCGGTAACTTGGCCTCGGCGTTTTCGGCGATAACCTTGCGCATCCGCTGCGTATGCTCATCGAATGCCTCCGTCACCTCCTTGGCCGCCTGAGTGTCCCCCGGTGCCACCAGCAATGCGGCCAACACATCGGCACGAATGGCGTCGTGCATCATGTCCGCCTCCATGTGCTTGCGCATGGCCGAAATACTGGTCTCGTTCTGCACCAGGGCCTCGGTCATGGAGTGATAACCCCACAGCCCTATACCGCCGAGCAATAGCGCAAAAGAAAGACTGACCAACCCCGAGCCTATGACTTTGGTGCGGATCTTCATCGCTTACTGCTCCTGGAGCGGGGGAATTCTGGGAAGTGTAGTCGAGCGCCAGCAGAGCCTTGGGGGAGCCCAGGCTCTTATCTGAGGCTATCGGCGGGGGAAATGATTAGATGAATACAGCGCCAACTGTTTGGGCCTGGGACAGAGTGAACCTGTGGCGAGGGATTTATCCCCGATGATGGGCGTGAAGCAGCCCTTCTTTAATCTGCTCCGGCAGATAAAATCCAAGGCTGCCCCGCTCGTGAGCAGCATTGGGTTTGCAACTCTTAAGCCGACTTACTCCCCGGCGCCTCAAGCACCTTCACCACGTCATCGATGACGGCCTTGCTCATATCCTGCAAATAACACGAAGCCCAGGCATACCGATCCGTACCGCGAATCATCGCCGCGTCCTCGGCCAGGACCTTGGCGACGTGGAGCAGATCGGAAGCGTGGGACAGGGCTTCGCCGATGGGTATGCCGCTGTTGACGCGGAATAAAGGGCGGTCGGAGTGGTAGCAGAAGGGGGTTAGGCCTGGGGTTTTGAGGTCTTGCGGGTTTGGCATTGTCTGGCTCCTTGACTGTGAGAGCCGCAACCGTCCTTTCCTACGGGATGGGGTGGCGGCCATGCACGGGGTAGGAAAACCGGGAATCAAGGCACCCGGCACACCCGAAGGTGTCCCGCGCACAGCCGCCATAACGCATATCGCAGACACAGAAAAAGCGCCTGCAATAGTAAGCGAGGCGCAGCTGATGCGCCTTGATTTACTTCGGGTTTCCTACGCCCGGTCGCTGAATTTGCAGCGACAGATGGAGAGTAGCGGGCGGGTGAGAAGGCTGCAATCGTGGCGCGATGCTGGCGGAGGCGGTTTAGGTATTTTTATGGGTGAGCAATAATTTCGTGCTTCCGGTCATGCATCGACATACCTCTCAAGGAGACCCTGATGGCCACTGCCCATGTTTTCATAGCCACCAGCCTAGATGGTTTCATCGCCAGGCCCGATGGTGACATCGACTGGCTTTTGCAGCGCGACGATCCAACCGAGGACCATGGCTACTCAGACTTCATCGCCGATAAAGACGTGATTGTGATGGGGCGAGGAAGCTACGAGAAGGTACTGACCTTTGATACTTGGTTCTATGAACGACCCGTGGTGGTGTTGTCGGAACGGCTGGCGGATTCGCCGGTGCCTGAGGCGCTGAAGGGCAAGGTACGTTTCTCCAACCTCTCACCCAAGGACGTGATGGAGGAACTGACGAGCCAGGGTTTGCATCGTGTCTATGTCGACGGAGGGCAGGTCGTGCAGTCATTCCTGCGCGATGGATTAGTCGCCGACATGGTGATTACCACTGTTCCTGTGCTGATCGGGGCGGGCAGGTCGCTGTTCGGTGCCATTCAGCAGGACGTTGAATTGAAATTGGTGTCTAGTCGCTGCTTTCCCTCGGGGTTGGTGCAGTCCACGTATCGGTTGGGCTCATGAGCCGCTCACATGGGATCTGCTTTTCGCTCTGAGAATGACCTCTGACGGAACCAAGCCGTTTTCCAGGCTTGCTCCAATGAGGTGTTTAGCTCACTGTAAAGACCAATGTCATTACAGTGATTTGTCTAGTCCTGAAATAGGTTTGCACCTGTTTCAGGACTAGACACAGCGCCCCCGGTTCAGGCGGCTTTGGCGGTAACGCTGATTTCTATTTTCAAATCTGCACCGGCTAACAGATTCACCAGCGCATCCAGGGAAAACTTATCAACCTTCCCCTTCAGCAGATCGTTGAGCCGTGGCTGCGTAACATGCAGCCGGCGAGCCGCTTCGGCTTGCGAGACGTCCCATGCCTTTACGACCAAGGCGATAGCTCGCATAACTTGGGAGCGGACTCTAAGGTTCTCGGCTTCTTCTGGCGTGTCAACCAACGCTTCCCAAACACTGGTCGCGCGTTCGTTTGCCATATCGGTATTCCTCACTTTCAATGCTTCCAATTCTACTTTCAGTTTGATTCTTAACTTTCTGCTCAACACTATTCTTTATGATCGAGTCGGGTTGCGAGAGGTTCAGAGTAGCAGCTTACCCCTTCACCCGAACGGAGGGTGAAAGGGTACCTGCCCTGCCTGCTTATCTGCTCCTGCGATCAACCCAGCGACAAAGCCCCCCGCATTTCTGCGAGGGCTTTGTTTTGTATGGTGCGGCACCAGACGAACGGTAGCTTTTGGCGAGGCCAGGTTTCCTGCGGGTTTAGACGTCGGTGGAAAATTTGCCGTACCCCGATCAGTGATTCGAGGGGACAGACCACGATTTTTGGCTGGAATGATGAAGCAGGGAATTAACCGCAGTCTGCTTCTAGTTTCTCTACGCTAGGCGCCATTGCTGTTGATCTTTCCAATCATTTGGAAATCCCATGAGCCTCAAATAATCCAGTTCCTGCTGATCCATGATTTCGGCCAGGCGAAGCTTCCACTGGCTGTCAGGGCTGATCAGGTCGGTTAGGTAGGCCAGCATCGTCAATACGACGTATAGCCGCTGTTTGGGCTGAGGCTGGTCGGCGGGGGCCGTGGGAATGGCCCATTCTTTAGGTAAGGATGGTCGAATCGAGAGCTCTCGGTTCCATAGCCGTGAGTGGTGGGCACAGCAGTTGCGAATGAAGGTCAGCGTGTGTAGCCAGGAGGCCAGTACTTCGAAGGGCAGGCTGAATCTGGTGGCGATAGCTTTCTTGTCGGCGCTTTTGCCTATGGCATTGAAGAGGGTAGATACCGTCCCAAGGCTGAGTTCTTCCAGGACCGCCCAAGCGGGCGGCAACTCCGGGTGGGCATAGGTTGCACCGTAGTATCGGAAATAGTTGTCACGCATGCGGTTTTCGATCCGCTGTTGCTGGAGCCCATCGGCTTGTCGGCCCTTTCTGATGCGGTCGACATCACGTTTGAGTTTACTGCGCTCCTTATTCATTTGCTCCCGCAATGGACGCAACAAATCGGTGTGTGAGTATGACGAGGAGAAGACGGACGCGTCAGCTATCCAGTCAGGCCCGTACTTGGGGCACATATGATTGCTGATAGTCGCTCGTATGGCGACTTCGACACGTTCGATGGCATCCATGGTGACGCGCCGCAACGTACCATCGAAGCGGTAAATATCGACGATTGCCTTCAGTGTGCTGCCGGGCTTGAAAGGATGTTCAGGGTCTAGCTCCTGAAAGGGGCGCATGTAGGGACTCAGGCGAAACAGCGTGACCACTTCGAGAAAACGCATGGCTCGATCATCGTTGGCGATGTGCAAACCTCGTTGCTTTAGCAGTTCCAATTGCTGTTCTACGCTGAGAGCCGGCTTGTCGAAGGGCCTCATGTAGTTTTCTCCAGGCAAAAAAAACCCGCACGATTTGAGCTTGCTGACTGGGTCAACCTAGGCTTGGCGGGTGTGTTGGGGGGCATTATAGGTCGGTGTAAGAGACCGTCAACATTGTCCTGACGTGAAATTGTAACGGGTAGGAGCGCAGGAAAGGTTTGGTCTGTGGATGCTGATTAAGGCGATATCGGTCTTATCTAGCTCCTGGGAAGGTTCAACCTCCAGAAACAACAAAGCCCCCGCATTTCTACGAGGGCTTCGTTTTGTATGGTGCCGGCACCAGACGAACGGTAGCTTTCGGCGAGGCTAGGTTTTCTGCGGGTCTGGAGTTCGCTGGAAAATTCGGCGTACCCCAACTAGTAACTATAAACAAATCAGCTAGTTATGGCTTTCAGTGGAATCGAATCGGGGACGATTAAACCTGAGCATGTGCTGTGCTCGGTACGTAGAGTTGCGAGCGACACACGTAACCTGTGAATTGGGTAAAAAAACCAGCTATTTTCAGGCTGGCTCAAATGAAGTTGTTACCTCAATGTAAAGACCAATGTCATTACAGTGAGGGCCATCCCATGGCGTCCATCAATGTCCGTATCGACGACGACCTCAAAGCGCGTGCTTACCACGAGCTGGAAAAGCTCGGCGTCACCCCTTCTGAGCTGATGCGCCAAGCCTTGCAGTACGTAGCAGAGCGCGGTCAGCTACCCTTCAAGCCCGTCCTGATGACCGAGGACGATGAAGCCTTGATCGCAACGGTTCGCGAGCGGCTGGCTAATCCCCAGCGGGTTAAGGTTTCGCTAGATGACCTATAGCCTCGAATTCGATGCGCGGGCGTTAAAGGAGTGGCACAAATTGGGGGGTACCCCAATTACTTTGTTCCCCGTTAGCCTTTTCGTATGATGAGCGAACATGCTATTTGGAATATCTCGCGTGAATACGCCACCTAACATCGGTTCATCACGCCAGGCAGTGCAAAAGGGGGGCAGATCGGATTTCAGTGATGCTGTGGCCCAGCTCTCATGGGACGACTTGCGCATTATCAAAGCGCTCAGTGAATGCGCAAATCGCACTGATGCTGCCAAAAAACTGGGGATCAACATATCCACGGTATCGCGCCGAGTGGCCCAGCTTCAGAAAACACTTGGAGTTGCACTCTTCGATCACCGCCGCTCGGGATACATGCTCACAGCGGAAGGCGTAGAGCTGCGAGAGCTCGCCGAGCGAGTCGAACTGGATATCGTTAGTGTTGCACGGCGTGTGTCACGGGCGGGTCAGGGGCCACTCGGAAAACTCCGCATCACCACCAGCGATTCGCTGCTGCTGTACTTCCTCACACCTATCATTGCGCAATTCAAAGCTCTGAATGAAGGGATAGCGATTGAAGTACTTGTAGGCAATCAGACATTGAGTCTTGCCCGCGATGAGTCGGATATTGCGGTGAGGGCGACCAATAAACCAGCTGAAAGTTTGGTTGGGCGCAAACTCGCGACAATTGCCTGGGCGCCATACGGCAGTGATAAAAACGCACCGACCTCGACACCTTTCGCAGAAGGCCAGGCGTGGGTATCTTACTCGGCAGCTTTATGCGGCCTCAAAGCAACGAGCTACGTTGATAGCAGAGTTCACCCCGATTGCATTTCGTATCGTACCGACTCCGTTGCCGCTGCAAGCGCTGCGATTGTAGCGGGTCTTGGTTTTGGGTTCCTTCCCTGCATGCTGGGTGACATCACGCCGGGATTGGTGCGTGTCGGCCCGGTTGTGCCTGAACTTCAGGATGGGCTTTGGCTGCTGACTCACCAGGACATTCGAAAATCATGGCGAGTCAAGGCGTTCATGACGTTTTGCGCAGCGGCGGTTGCCGAACTCAAGCCCTTGGTCGAAGGCCAGCGATCTCTCCCGGTTTCGTAGACGAAACCGGGAGCACGTCTTAGCGGGTGCCGGAGCCAATGACCGCCTTGCAGACAATTTCGATCAACTGCGAACGCTGTGCGAGCCTCGATACGCCGATGATGTTGCTCGTGCACTGGGGCCGCTCGGTGCCAAACGCAGCCTTGCGAACATTGCCTACCACGGCAAAAGCCGCGTCCATGTCCAGCACATAAAGCGTCTCTTCGACCACGTCTTCAAGTGTTGCGCCATACAGTGTAAGCAACTTGGAGATGTTGTCGTAGGAAGCGCGCATTTGCTCTCCCATCGAAGAGAAATCACTGGGCTTGCCTTCGCTATCGAGTGGGGCAGGAGCTACCAGGTTGCCGTCTTCATCATGGTTGAATTGGCCGGATATATAGATGTCGTTTCCGACTTGTCTGGCCTGCGGGTAGCCGTAGCTTTCTTCCCATGCGACTCCCCAGTAAGCGGTTTTCTTTCCGAACGGTTGCGAAGCTGACATTGCATTCTCCTGGCGTAGAACAGACTGCTTGCACAGCGGCAGTCCGAGTTGTGGGATGCCAGAGACTAGCACCGCAAATGATTTTATAAGGGCGCATTAATGCGTCTATGGAGACGCATTAATGCGCCCCTAAAATCGTGAATGATCGGTTACCTTGAACTCGAAATCGGCGCCGCACCTACCGCCAACAACCTTCCGTGATTTTCAGCGGACAAAAGATTGGCCCGGCCCGCAAAGAGATTAGAAGACCATCATTTCACTAAAGGGAACCACCATGAACAATCCAAAAACCGAAGTCCTGACCCCTCAAAACAGCCAACTGATTTTCATTGATCAGCAGCCCCAGATGGCCTTTGGCGTGCAAAGCATCGACCGCCAGACGCTGAAGAACAACACGGTCGCTCTGGCGAAGGCCGCAAAAATTTTCAACGTGCCAACCACTATCACCACCGTCGAAACCAATAGCTTCTCCGGCCACACATATCCCGAATTACTCGCTGTGTTTCCTGACGCGCCTCTGCTGGAGCGCACCTCGATGAACTCGTGGGACGACCAGAAAGTCCGTGACGCGCTGAAAGCCAATGGCCGTAATAAAATCATCGTCTCTGGCCTTTGGACTGAAGTGTGCAATACCACATTTGCACTTTCCGCCATGCACGATGCCGGCTACGAGATCTACATGGTCGCCGATGCTTCCGGTGGCACAACGAAGGAGGCTCACGATTACGCCATGCAGCGCATGATTCAGGCCGGCGTGGTGCCGGTCACCTGGCAGCAGGTGCTGCTGGAGTGGCAGCGTGACTGGAACAACCGCGACACCTACGACGCCGTCATGAATCTGGTGAAGGAGCACTCCGGTGCTTACGGCATGGGCGTCGACTATGCCTACACCATGGTGCACAAGGCTCCCGAGCGTGTAGACCACGGCCCGACCCTGGCACCTGTGGCCGCCTCTGTCTGAGCCTCACTGGCCCTCATCAAATGGGGGCCAGTCCCCATTTCTATCCATTTGAACCGGAACGGCGACAGAGGCTATATCAGGAAGGAAAGGAAGGAAAAAGGAAAGGAAAAAGGGGACGTATTTATTTTCCAAATCGAAAGTGAGGTGCCTATGTGCAGGAGTGCTACGTTTGCGGACGGACGCCTATGCGGCTAGTGCCACTCGATGATCAACCAGTCCCTAACTCCCCTCAATCAAAACCCGCTGCTCCAGCCAAATCTCCTGAACAAACTGATCCGTAATCGCGTAAATCCCATGCCCGCGCCGCATGATGATGTTCTCCGCTACTAGCGCGATTACCACCGGTTGAATCTCTTCAACTCGCACCTCTCGCCCTACTGACTTTGAATACTCGGCCGCTGCGTCGATGGAAAAAATCCCTCGAGCATCGCCTTCTGTAGATGCGATTTTGTTGAAAATCGCCAGGGCCAGGCTGCCCAGTTGCTCGACTTTTTCCAGCTCGATGTTCGCTGCAGCCGAACGTAGAGTGCTGGCGATTACGGGAAGAAAGAGGTCGGGGTCCCCGTCCTGCTGCAAGAGTTGGCGTAGAGCCTTGAGCATCTCTTCGGGTCGGTTGCCCAAGGTATTGAACGCCTCGATGGCTGTCTCCACGGACGGCAGCTTTTCTTTTTTCACGGTCATGGCAAGTCGGTTGAGCAGGAACTCTACGTAGTCACCTTTGAGCAGCGGGTAGGCGGCTGATGTGGCGCCGGAAAACGCCTGGTTGCGTTTGGCGGTCAGTTCGCTGACTTGGGCCCTGTGGGAGCCGGTTCCGATAAACAAGAAGTAACCCGGTGTATTCGGGCGAGGGTTGATTGCATCGCGTGCGGCCTTGAGGGCCAAGAGCATTTGATTGCCATCGTCGGAGGAGATGGCGTGCTGCACTTCGTCAATGATCAGGACCAAGTCGGTCTTGGCTTGGTCGACGACTTCTGTCAGTGCTTGCGCCAGTGTCGGGCCGTCGGGGTTACCGATGCTGTCGAGTTTGAAGCCGAATTTGAACCCTGCGGCGCCTGCCTCGACATTACTGACGCGCTTGAGTATTTCCAGGGCAGAGGAGCCCGGCGTTTGCAGATCTTTCAGCGTTTTATGTATGGCGTTGTGCACGAGCGTGGCCGGGTTGGCCAAGGTGTCGCTCCATAGGTCAACGTAGATGACCAGAGCCCCAGCCTCTTCCAGGGCTGGGATGAGGTCATTTCTCAGAAAAGTCGTTTTGCCTGTACGGCGTAAGCCAGACAGGAACAGACCTGAGCGCAGGCCTTCATCGAGCACGCCTGGATGGAGCAGCTGATTTGCCATCGATTCAGCCAATTCAGGGCGTTGAAATATGCTGCTCATGCAATTACCCCCTTTTATGGATACGCCATAATTATTGCTAATTCATAATTTAGCATAAAGATCGGATTGTGAGCCTTAGGAGAGAATCGATGCTTTGAGGAGTAGCGAAGCGGGGGACTACGAGTTGGTCGACGAAGGCAGGGGGTAGGAACATCAATACCCCAGAAACAACAAAGCCCTCGCATTTCTGCGAGGGCTTTGTTTTGTATGGTGCCGGCACCAGGAGTCGAACCCGGGACCTACTGATTACAAGTCAGTTGCTCTACCAACTGAGCTATACCGGCGTGTGGGCGACGATTATAGCGATTGGGTGCGTTCTGTAAACCCCTGAATTCTGACTATTTTTGCACTGCCCATACTCAAGCGCGGTGCAGCAGGTTGCGCAGTTTGTTCATGGCGCGCCAGGTGCGGCTGTTTTGCATGGCGTGGAGTTGGGCTTCGGCCTGTTCGGCGCGTTGCAGGGCGGCGCTGAGTTGTTGGTCGGTGTCGTCGATGGGGTGGCTGAATTTGTGGCCTTTGCAGAGTTGGAAGCCGTCGAGGTTGCACGGGGGGATGTCGAAGGCGGGTTTGAGGGCCAGGTGTTCTTCGGCGAGGTAGTAGGTGTTGATGCCGTCGAACAGGATGGACTGGTAGCCGGCGTCGGTCACCAGGGTTTCCCAGGTCTGGTCGCGGGCCCATGGGGTTTCGATGAGGATGATCCAGGGGCGCCAGCGGCCGAAGTCCATGCCGCGCAGCACGGTTTCTTCGTGGCCTTCGACGTCGATTTTCAGGAAGTGGATGGGACGATCCTGGGCGTATTGCTCGCAGATGGAGGCCAGGGTGCGGGACTGGACGGTCTGGGTGCCCACGTCCATGCCGGCGTCGCGGTGTTGTTGGGCGACGCTGGCTTCTACCGTGGACAGGCCGGTGTTGGCGATGGTGTAGAAGGTCAGGCTTTCGGCGTTGTCGCCGGCCACGCATTGCAGGTTGATGTCGTGGGGGCGTTGTTGGCAGAGGGCGTCGTAGTAGGCCGGTACGGGTTCGATGTTGATGCCGCGCCAGCCGCGGTCGTAAAACGCTCGGGTGACTGAATCATCTGTCGGATGGTTGGCGCCGACGTCGAGGTAAAAGCCGTTTTCCACCGATTTGAGGGCGCGCCACAGGCGTATGTCTTCGAAGTTTTGTGCGTAGGAAATGAACGTCACGGCCAGTCCTTGAGTGTGTCGGCGTTGTGTCAATCACGATACGTTTGGCTGTTGTATAGCACGGGCGCGGTGGACGCAATTGTTGGCGCGGAGCAGCACTGAATTCGGCGGTTATGTCGTTTTGCTTAGACGCTTATGCACAACGGGCAGGATGAGACGCAGGGCATCTTGCGATTTTGTGACCGCCTTCGCGTTTCGTCGCAAATGCCTGTTTTCATGGTTTTTTATCCATATGAACAAAAAATGACCAATGCTGATTCGCTCAGGAAATCACGGATTTCTTGGATCCGAGTTTATTTCATCAACAGAGTTATCCACAGGCTGTTTCGTCTCGGCAACGCTCTGCCAGCAACAGCAGGTTGCGCGGCGTCAGCGGGGTTTCGCAGAAGGTGCCGAGGCGAACGTCGTAGCCTTTTTGAGTGAGGAAAAGCGCCCGGTCCAGTACCAGCCAAAGCTCTAGCGGTCGTCGGAAAAGGCCTCGCAGCAACTCCAGGTTGCGCACCTCGGCCAGACGTTGATGGCCCGCTGCTTCCAGGGCGACCCAATCAGGCGTACCAACTGTGGATAAGTCTTTCAGGATCGCCAGATCGGTGCAGTACTGGGCGAAGGATTTTTCCAGCCAGGCGCTGGGCAGTGAGGGGGTGGACAAGTAGTCGTCGCACCCCCTGATGTGCCGTTGCAGCAGGTCGAAGCCCAGGCGCCGGGCCATGGATTGGTCCCGTTGTCTTCTGACGCGCGCGCCAGCGGTGACGGTTTCGGTCAGCGGCAGGCTGAGATCGTCTAGCGACAGCTGTAGGGCTGAGCCCTTGGCCGCGTTGGACAGTGCTTGATAACGCTCGCTGCTGATGCGGTTGTAACAGCAGGGCGCGATCGCCAGTTGTGCACAGCCAGCGGCGCTGGCCAGGTGTATCAAGCGCACATGCAGGTCGCCGCAGGCGTGCAGGGCCACAGGCGTGTGTCCGGAATGGAGCGCCTGGATTGCGTCAGCCGCCAGTACGTCTTGTTGCAGGTGCGTGGCGTGCAGGTGATGGTGCAGGCTCAGTTGTTGGCCGCTGGCGACCAGTGCGGGGTCATACTCCAGGCAAGTCAGTTGTTGCTCACCCTGCAGCAGGCGTCGACCGAGGTGGCCTTTGCCGGCGCACCAATCGAGCCAATGGGTCGGTTGGGTGGTGAAGTGCAGGCGGCTGGCGAAGGCTTCGATCTGCTGCCATTTGCGCCCGGGCACGTCGACGTTGAGGCGATGGCTTGGTGCTTCGAGCGTGCTGGCCGGCAATTCTGCGACAGCGCTCAATGCTCGGGAGATAGCGGCCAATTCCGGGAATGGCGCAGGCGCATCTTCCATCAACCACGGCTGATGATGGTCGTTTTCCGCAGCTTCCAGCGAGCGCTGGCGTAGCCATCGGGACAATTCCGGGTGGGACGTTTCCCAAGGCAGTTGCAGATGGGTGAACGGACGCGGTTTCCACAGTGCCTGGTGCGCCGTGAGAAAAGTATCCAGCGCCGTGAAGCGGGCGAGCAGAGCCTCGCCCGTCAGCACGCCGCAGTCAGCGTCCTTGGCAGGCATCGACGCGCAACCAGCGCTCCAGCTGCTTGAAGCCTTGCACCAGTAGGTAGGACATCAGCAGGTAGAACATGCCGGCTGCAAAGAAAATCTCCACCGGCAAGTAGGTCCGGGCAATGATGGTGCGGGCCATGCCGGTGAGTTCCAGCAAGGTCACGGTACTCGCCAGGGCACTGGCCTTGAGCATCAGGATCACTTCGTTGCTGTAGGCCGGCAGGCCGATGCGCGCGGCACGGGGAAGCATGATGTAGAACAACGCCTTGGGCCGCGACATGCCCAGGGCCCGTGCGGCTTCGATCTCGCCACGGGGGATGGCCTGGATCGCACCGCGCAGGATCTCGGCGATGTAGGCAGCGGTGTGCAGGGTCATGGTGGCCGTGGCGCACCAGAACGGGTCCCGCAGGTACGGCCACATTGCACTGCTGCGCACGGCTTCGAATTGCGCCAGGCCGTAGTAGACCAAAAACAGCTGGACCAACAGCGGCGTGCCACGGAAAAAGAAGATGTAGGCATAGGGCAATGCCCGCACTTGCCACAGGCGCGAAGAGCGCGCGATGCCCAGTGGAATCGCCAGCAGCAGCCCGGCGATCACGGCGATGGCCACCAGCTCCAGGGTCAGTGTCGCGCCTTGGGCCAGCTTGGGCAGCCACTTGATGATGACGTCCCAGTTCATTGGGTACTCCTGGTAAATCCACGGGCGGCGCGTCGTTCCAGCAGGTGCATGCCGATCATGGCGAGCACCGTCAGGCCCAGGTACATGAATGCTGCGACCATATAGAAGGTGAACGGTTGCTTGGACACGGTCACGCCGATTTCCGCATGGCGCATGATTTCTTCCAGGCCGATCACCGAGACCAGCGCGGTGTCCTTCATCAGGATCATGAACAGGTTGCCCAGGCCGGGCAGGGCGATGCGCCACATCTGCGGCATGATCAACCGAGTGAAGATCCGCCACTTCGACAGGCCCAGGGCGACGCCGGCCTCACGGTGGCCCTTGGGAATCGCCAGGATCGCACCGCGAAACACTTCCGTGGCGTAGGCGCCAAAGCACAGGCCCAGGGCAATGACACCAGCGGCGAAGGCATCGAGGGTGAGATCGGGGTTGCCGAAATACTCACCCAGGGCACGCAGCAGGTTGACGGTGCCGAAATAGATCAGCAGCACCCAGAGCAATTCCGGGATGCCGCGAACCAGCGTCGAATAGGTGCCGCCCAGCCACTGCAGCGGCTTGTACGGCGAGGTCTTGGCCAAGGCGCCGAGCAGGCCGAGCACCAGCCCCAGGCAGAGGGCCGTGAGTGCCAATTTGACGGTCATCAGCGCGCCGGCGGCAAGCGCCGGGCCGAATCCGTAGAGATCGATCATCATGGGTAAGAATTCATATCGCGGCAGGCTTTGCTAAGGGCCGGCGCTGCCAGACGGCTGCGCCGGCCAGGCACGTCAGTATCAATAGATACTGAACGGGAAGTACTTGTCGTTGATCTTTTTATAGGTACCGTCGGCAAGGATTTCCTTGAGTGCGGCGTTCAGCTTGTTGCGCAGTTCGTCGTTACCCTTGCGCACCGCAATGGCGATCTTGTCACCTTCCACTACCGGATCCCCCTTGAATTCGTAAGCACGGCCAGCTTCGGTTTTCAGCCAGTCGTAGTTCACGTATTTGTCGGCCAGGATCGCGTCGACGCGGCCGGAGGTCAGGTCCAGGTAGGCGTTTTCCTGGGTGTCGTAGAGCTTGGCGGTGATGTCGCTGCCCAGTTCGTCTTCCAGCCAGGTGCCGGCGAGGGTAGAGCGCTGGGCCCCGATGACCTTGCCCTTGAGAGACTCTTTATCGACTTTGAAATCGACGTTTTTCGGTGCGATGAATTGCAGTTTGTTGGAGTAGTACGGATCGGTGAAGTCCACGGCTTGCTTGCGCTCGTCGTTGACCGACAGCGAAGAAATCAGGAAGTCGAACTTCTTGGCCATCAGGGCGGGAATGATGCCGTCCCAGTTGGAAGTGACGACTTCACACTCGACTTTCATCTTGGCGCACAGGGCGTCGCCGATGTCTTTATCGAACCCCACGACCTGGCCGCTGGCGTCCTTGTTGTTGAATGGCGGATAGGCCGCTTCGATGCCCATCTTCATTTTTTCGGCCGCCATGGCGCTGGCCGAGAAGACCAGGCCGGCCGCTGCGGCCAGGAGGAATTTCTTGTAGCTCTGCATGTGTACTGCTCCGTTAGCGGTTGCTGGACATGAATTGTTTGCAGCGCGCCGAAAGCGGGTTCTCGAAGACCTGCTGTGGCGATCCTTGCTCCTCGACCAAGCCTTGATGAAGGAACACGACTTCGCTGGAAACCTGACGGGCGAAGCCCATTTCATGGGTGACCAGCAGCATGGTGCGTCCTTCTTCGGCCAGGGCGCGGATCACACTAAGTACTTCCTGGACCATTTCCGGGTCAAGGGCGGAGGTGGGCTCGTCGAACAGAATCACCTTGGGCTGCATCGCCAGTGTGCGAGCAATGGCCGCGCGTTGTTGCTGGCCGCCAGACAGTTCGGCCGGGTAGGCGTGACGCTTGTCGGCGATACCGACTTTGGCCAGCAGAGCTTCGGCCACTTCGACGGCTTCGGCCTTGCTTTGGCCAAGCACCCGGCGCGGCGCTTCGATGATGTTATCGAGCACGCTCATGTGCGGCCAAAGGTTGAAGTTCTGGAAGACAAAACCGATCTCGCTGCGCAGGCGGTTGATCTGTTTGCCGTCGGCGGCGACCAGTTCACCGTTTTTCGCGGCCTTGAGCTTGAGCTCTTCGCCGGCCACCAGGATCTGGCCCTGGTTGGGGTTTTCCAGCAGGTTGATGCAGCGCAGGAATGTGGATTTGCCGGACCCGGAGGATCCGAGGATCGAGATCACATCGCCGTCGCGGGCGGTCAGCGAGACGCCTTTGAGCACCTCCAACTGTCCGTAGCGTTTGTGCAGGTTGCGGATTTCAAGCGCGGGCGTGGCCTGGGCCATGTGCGGTCCTCATGGTGTGTGCTCCCTTGCTGTTGGCTGCCTTCCTTGGCGAGGCGGCCAAGCTAGCATGCGTCCGAATGGCAGCCAACAGCGCTACGGGGGGTAAACCAATGATGTGCGGCAGGTTGTCGCATCGGCACAGCAGACTGTCGCGCCTTCAACAACCGAACGGCCGTTTGAACCTGGTTTACCGGTGAAAAGTCCGGGGAGTCGCGTAAAAAAAGGCGCGATGGTGCCAGCTTTGGGCGGGGGTTGGAAGGGTTAATCGGATGAGCGTTGCCGCGATCAAAAGTCTGTTGGGTTACTCGGGAGCGTCCTCGACATCCCACAGTATTTTGAGAGCCTCTTTGAAGCTGGCTCGTGCAATTTCGAAATCCGCCTGTACTTCAGGGCTGTGAAGCCAACGCTCCGCTGCTTCCCGATCGATATCGTCAGCCCACATTCGATAAGTGATCAGGCTATTTTCGACCAGGTTTTGGACGGCCGTGGCTTCGTTTTCGGCATTTTCACGATTCAGAAGTTCGGGCTGTTCATTCGTCATCGCAAGGATTAATCCGAGCATCCTGATCATCATGTCAATGCGCCCCGACTCTTCTTCGGCGTCATGCATCTCATAAAACAGTGACAAGAAGTCTCTTGGGCGTTCTGCGAGTTCGTCTTGCAGGGCATCCAGGAAGTACGGATCGTCGTACTCAGGAAGATCAAACGCCACGGCAGCAGGCTTTGTACGACTGACGCGTAGTTGCTTGGCTTTTTGTTTTTGCACGCTTGGCGCGTTTTTGTTGCTTGTTCGCGGAGGCCATGGGCGTGGTTCCGTTATTTTGTTGAAAAAAGAGTCATGAAATCTGTGGAAGCGAGCTTGCTCGCGATGGCGGTAGAGGAGCCAACAAAGATGAGGGGGTGATGGCCGCATCGCGAGCTACCTCCACAGGAGTCTCAATGGAGTGGTTTTTAACTTCAAGCCCCCGAAGTTACAACCCTGGCGTCGTCGCTGTGGTCCAGTCCGCGATGCGCAGGCCCGGGACTCTTTCAAACTCCCTTAGATTGTTGGTCACTACGATCAGCCCGCGAGAGCGGGCATGGCCTGCGATCATTTGGTCATAGGGACCGATCGGCTTGCCAATTGTTGCCAGCTCGGCTCGGATCATTCAGGTATGCGCTGCGCCTTCATAATCAAAAACTTCAAGCCGGGCACAGAACCCAGGCAGGCTCGCGCTCCTGATCGGCAGGCTGTTCACGCTCTGCCATAAAATCTGCTGTCACGGAGTCTCCATCGAACCCGCTATCCCACGCTTCGCCAACTGGTGTGATGACGCGTGCTCTTCCTATGGCAATCACGTCTACACGCTTTACATCGTTTGGCATCGCAACGTAGCCAGGACGGCCTGGCTGCAATTGCTCATGAAAAGGGTGGTTTGTTCGATGTGCAGCCCCTCTTGGAAATTCAAACTAAGCATAGAACCATGCGGGGATATGTCAGCCGGATATATAGCGTTGCGATGAATGGTTTTCTGATTCCGTTCATCGCCAATAGATCTAAACCTTGGCGTGTAACCACAATCAAAAGAGAACTCATGAGCTGTTTCCAGTACCTGGAGTCCTCGCCATGAAGCATAACCATTACTTTTTGCTGCCCTTCCTTCTGCTCGGCATGCTGTTGTTCCCGATCATGCTCAACGCCACCAGCCTGGCCCCGATAGACAGTGCCGGCGTGCAGGCCCAGCCGCAGCAACAGAACGGCATCACCTACTTGTCCGGTGGCATTGGCGAGGATGAAGCCCGGGCCATCGGACAGGCCCAGGGTTACAACCTGCACATGACGTTCGCGGTCGGCCCGGAAAACAAATACATCCCGGATGTGCATGTCGTCGTCCAGAACGCGGCGGGGCAAGCGCTGCTGAAGCTGGACGAGGCGGGACCGCTGGTTTACGTACAGTTGCCGCCGGGCAAGTACACCGTGGTGGCGACACGCAACGGCGAGGCGCGGCGCGACACCGCCGACGTCGGCAGCGGCGCCGTGCGCAACCTGGTGTTCCATTGGAACGGTGACGAATAACCGGCCGGTTTATTCGCTGGCTGGTTCTTCCATCGACTGGCGATAACGGTCCAGCGCCTCGCTGAAGTCCTGGATGAACTCCGGGGTGCTGAGCCAGCGCTGTGCCGTCTCGCGGTCCATGTCATCGACCCACATGCGGTAGTCCACCAGCATGTCGGCCGCCAGGTTGGTGGCGGCCATGCTTTCGTTTTCGGCGTTTTTCAGGTCGAGCAGACCTGGGCGTTCGATGATCATCACGCTCAGGGACGCGAGCAACGTATCGAGCATTTCACTGCGGCTGATGGCCTCGGCTTCGCGCAGCTTGGCGAACAGTTCCAGCACGTAGACCGGTGGCTGGGCGGTGGCGTGGGCCGGGTCGCCATACATTGGGATCGATTTGCGCCCGCTCATGCGGATCTGCTTGGCTTTGTCTTTGGCGCGCTTGGCGCGTTTTTGCTGCTTGTTCAGTGAGGCCATTGGGCTTCGGTTTCCAATTCGTTAGGGGACAGTGCCCGGCTCAGTCGATTTTCGGCACGCTAAAGCGCAATTCGCTGCCCTGGCCTGGCTGGCTTTCGGCGTGCAGTTTACCGCCATGGGCCTGGATGATGCCCCTGCCAATTTGCAACGCCATCCTGATAGCGACTGTCTTCCCCTCAGACGCCAGGCCCGGTTGCCATTTCCTCAAGTCGGGCGCGTTCACGATCCAGTTCTCTGCTCAGCTCTTGCTCGGTGGGCAGTACCAGCTGGTACTGGCTGGCGAATAGCTGTTCGTTACCTTGCAGCACGGAATAACGCACCACCGATTCGTCTTTCTGGGCGCACAGAATGATGCCGACGGTGGGTTTGTCATCGGGGCCGCGCTTGAGGTCGTCGTAGAGGCGCACATACATGTCCATTTGCCCGATGTCCTGATGGCTCAGCTCACCACGTTTCAGGTCGACGATTACAAAACACTTGAGCAGATAGTTGTAGAAGACCAGGTCGAGGTAGAAGTCTTTGCTTTCGGTACTGATGCGTTGCTGGCGGGCGATGAAGGCGAAGCCCTTGCCCAACTCAAGCAGGAATCCCTGTAATTGGTCAATCAGGGCCTGTTCCAGTTCTGTTTCCAGGAGCGTGCCGGCATTGGGCAGCCCGAGGAACTCCAGGACCACCGGATCCCTGACGATATCCCTGGGGCCGAGGTTCAGTTCCTTGAGATTGACGAGGGCCTCCTGCTCCACTGCCGGCCTGTCGCGGCTGGCCAGTAGGCGTTCGTAATAGAAGGTGCCGATCTGGCGTTCCAGGGCGCGGGTGGACCAGTTTTGCGTTGCTGCTTCATTCATGTACCAATGACGTGCATTGTCATTTTCAACACGGAGTAGTAGGCGATAGTGGGTCCAACTCAATTCGTGACGCAGTGCGTCACACATTGGAAATGCTTGATAAAAAAGTCGCATATAGCGCAGATTAGACGCATCAAACCCCTTGCCAAACCGCGCCGTCAGCACTTTCGCCAGCGACGGCAGCAGACGTTTTCCATAAGCCGCTCGTTCGGCGCCTCCTTGCTCGAACTCAATGATATGTCGCCCGATTTGCCAGCACGTTTGCACCTGCAGTGTATCGACGGCGCGCAAGACCTTCTGGCGTGCCTGCTGGATCAATTGGCCGAGTTCACTGATCAGTGGCGCGAGCTGCGGGTCGTCTTGAGGTGAAATTGAAGTCATCGATGTGTCCAGCCATTGAGAAGGGGTGGACCCAAAGCATGCTCCAGAGGAAGTTTTGATGATGCAGGACCGGGCTGATTGGCCTGGAGGATTAAAAGCTGATTCATGCAGGACGGATTTGACGCCGCCCTATGTCGATTGACCCTGGCTTGTAGGAGCTTTCTCTGAGGGTTGTCGTCCATCGCAGACGCTTTCATCACAAAAGCGCTTGGCGGGATGACGGTCAGATCGAGCCTTGGGCCAGCGCCTGGGACGCGGCCACGTAATCGGCCTGGAATGGCTTGCTTTCCACCCAGTCCAGCGCGGTCTGTTCATCCACGCCCGTGGTCAGGCGGCGGTATTCGATCAATGCGGTAATGATGAAGTCGGTCGCTTCTTCCTCACCTTCCTGTTCCAAAACCAGCGCCAGCAGTGGATGGGCCAGGAACGCTTCGCACATCGCTTTCTGGCTGACCTTTTCGGCGGCACTCATGAGTTGGAACAACTCCGTCAGGTCCACGGTTTCCAGATCGATGCGCTCGTCGTTCGGGTCGAGGAAATCGTTCGGCGCAGCAGCACGCCGGGTGCGGTTCTGCTTGGCTTTCGCCTTGGCGCGCTGGCTGCGCTTGTGCTGTTTGTTCGCCGATGACATGGCCGGATTCCTGATGGATAAGGCCATCTATCCTACAGCTTCAACGCCGACGCTTCGAATCTCAATCCACTATGAAGAGCGTAGCCCCCGATGAAGTGGAGGATCGATGAGGCTCGGCCTGGTCTGCTACCTGGTAGCTCATGCCGGGCCTGAGCAAGAATTGTCGGCCATCTTCAAGTTCAGTATTGAGTTCGCCCTTGAGGCAAAACAGGATGTGGCCTTTGGTGCACCAATGGTCGGCCAGATACCCGGCTGTGTATTCCACCATCCGTACCCGAATATTCCCGAATTGCCGCGTGCGCCAATAAGCGGTTCCGGTGACGCCTTTGTGCTCGGTGGGTTCGATGGTTGACCAATCGGTGGTGCCGAAGGGGATGCCGGTGATGTCCATGTCGACTCGCTTGCTGGAGGGGAGTGGACGAATGTAGCCGAGTCGATCAGGCGGAGAAAGAAAATCCCAGCCAATAAAAAACCCCGATCAATTTCTTGATCGGGGTTTTCGGTATTTGGTGCCCAGAGACGGAATCGAACCGCCGACACGGGGATTTTCAATCCCCTGCTCTACCGACTGAGCTATCTGGGCAACGGGGCGCATTAAACGGGTTTTTCAGGGGGGCGTCAAGCACGTTTTCAAAAAATATTTAATTATTACCGTCGCTTACGATCCGCCCCCACGCGGGACAGCTTATTCGGACGGCGGTACGTAGCCTTCGGCCTTGGCGTAATCTTCGCCGGAAAAGTACTTGTCCATCTCGCCCTGAAGGTATTTGCGATCTTCAGCGTTCATCATGTTCAGGCGTTTTTCATTGATCAGCAGGGTCTGGTGTTTCTGCCAGTCGGCCCAGGCCTTGGCCGAGACATGGTCGTAGATGTCCTGGCCCTTGGCACCCGGGAACGGTGCGCGTTCCAGGCCTTCCAGTTCTTCTTTGTACTTGCGGCACATGATGGTGCGGGTCATTGCAACTCTCCTGCGTTCATTACGGCGGCCGCGCGTTCGAGCAAGGTTTTGACCGGGGCGGCAAGGCCCAGGCGCGGCGGGGTGGCGAGGTTATACCAGAGCCAGTCGGCCTCGGCCACGTGATGGCCGGTTTCCCGGACCCGGACCAGCCAGGGTTCGATCGCCAACTGGAAGTGGCTGAAGGTGTGCACCAGGCTTGGCATTTCCTGTTGGCTGCCCAACTCCAGCGAGTGTTGCAGGGCCAGATGCTGCAGGTCATCGAGGTCGTCGAGTTCCGGCAGGCTCCACAGACCGCCCCACAGCCCCGTGGAGGGGCGACGGTAAAGCAGGATTGCGCCTTCGTTGTTCGCCAGCATCGGCATCAAGGTGCGCTTCTTGGGCACTTCCTTGCGAGGCTTGGGAATCGGGTAGCGGGTTTCCAGGCCCAGCATGTGGGCCTCGCAGCCTTGCTTCAGCGGGCAGAGCAGGCAACTGGGCTTGCTGCGGGTGCAGAGCGTGGCGCCCAGGTCCATCATCGCTTGGGTGTAGGCGTTGACGCGGTCTTGCGGCGTGAAGCGCTCGGCGGTGGCCCACAGCTGTTTCGCCACCTTGGGTTCGCCTGGGTAGCCTTCCTGGGCGGTGAAGCGCGCCAGTACCCGCTTGACATTGCCATCGAGGATCGGTGCCCGCAGGCCCATGCTGATGCTGGCGATGGCGCCGGCGGTGGACAGGCCGATCCCCGGCAACTCGGTGAGTTTTTCCACGTCATGGGGGAATTCGCCGCCGTACTGCTCGACGACGATTTTCGCGGTTTTCTGCAAGTTGCGTGCACGGGTGTAATAGCCCAGCCCGGTCCACAGGTGCAGCACTTCGTCCTCCGGCGCGGCGGCCAGGGCTTGAACGGTAGGCAGCGAGGCCATGAACCGGTCGAAGTAGTTGAGCACCGTACTGACCTGGGTCTGCTGCAGCATGATTTCCGAGACCCATACCCGATAGGGCGAGATGGCCTGCTGCCAGGGCAAATCGTGGCGCCCGTGGCGGTCGAACCAGTCCAGTACGGCGGTGGAAAACTGCTCGGCTCTCATCGCTTGAACAGCCCCTTGAGCGCATCTTTGAGTTCGGGGCTGACCTTGTCGCCCAGCTTCTCATCGATCTTGTCGCCGAGACGGTCGCCGGCCAGTTTCGCCGCGACCTTGCCCAGCCCGTCGTTGTCCAGGCGACAGGCCTTGGCGCCGAGTTCCAGCGGGCCGCGGCAGCGCAATGGCCATTCGACGTCGACGTAGCGTTCGTTGACCTGGCAGGCCGGGTCGGGCATATCGCTCTTGTCGCCTTCGACGATGACGCCGACGCGATAATCCATGCCCAGTACACGCAGGTCGATGTCGCCGTTGCCGTTGACGGTCATGCCGGGGATGCGGACTTTCAGGTCCGGGTTGTTGGCAACGCCATTGTTGAAGGTGAGATTGCCGTTGAGTTGCTGGAACGGCGTGTCCTTGCCCCGGGGTTCGCCGCTGAGGCTCTTGCGATTGAGGGTGGCGATGCCTTTGCACAATTGCTGTTCGAGGTTGGCATTGAGCAGCACGCCATCGTTGATGACGAACCCGGCGGTGCCGTTGAGGCTGTCGATCAGGGCTTTCTGGCTATTGCCGCTGGCGGTGATCGCGCTGTTGACGGTGACGAGGCCTTTGACCGGCGGCTTCTTGCCTTGGCTTTCGATGATCTTCTCGGCAGGGACCCGATTGATGCGCGTTTGCAGGCTCAGTTGCGGCGTAGGCTGGCGCACGTCCAGGGTGCCCTTGGTTTCGAAGTTGCCGCTGTACAGGTCGCCTCGCAGGTTCTCCAGGGTCAGCAGGCCGCCTCGGCCGGTGGCCTTGAGCGCAGCGTTCTGGATTGGCAGTTTATCGAGGGTCAGTTGCCCGAAGGCCAGGTCAGCATCGAGGTCCAGCTTGCTCAGGCGTTCCACTGGAAACAGTCGATCGTTACTCCAGGCGCCCTGGGTCGGGGCGCTTGGCAGCGGTGTACTGCCGGCACCGGCCATGGCGCTGGCTTCGGTGTTGCTGACTTCAGCCTCACGGGCCGCCTTGGAACTGTCGGCTTCGGCGGACTTTGGCGCCAGGTAGCGGTCGACGTTGAACGTGTCGGCCTTGAGCTGCGCGCGCAGGGATTGCTTGGCGAAGTCCTCCACGGCGATGCGACCGCTGAAGTTGCTGTCGTCCACTTTCAGGTTGATGTCGTTGAGCTCGACACTGGTTGGCGTACCGGCAATGCGGCTGGACAGCTCGACCTTGCTCAGGCTGCCTTCGGCCATGGCTGGGAGTTTCTGGCCGATGCTTTCGACGAACTTCGCCAAGTCGAACTGGGCGATGGACACGCCGCCATTCAATTGCGGGGTCTTGTCGAGGTCGTTGACCTTCAGTTCACCCAGGGCGCGCAGTTGATTGAGCGACAGCTTGATGCCGGTCCACTCGGCGACGTTTGCGGCTTTGTCCAGGAACAGTTGGCCTTGGACGGCGAAGTTCAGGGTCTTGCCCTGCAAGGGATCGCCGGTGGCTTCGCCGGACAGTTTCAGGTCTTCGAACTTGTAGCGCTTCAAGGCACGTTCGAAGCGCAGTTCCCCCGTCACTTCGGTGCGTACGCGTACGGCCGGCTGGTTGCTGGACAGGAATGCGGTCAGGGTGACTGGAATGTTGGTGGAATCGTGAACCGGGCCGGTGCTCAGTTGGATGCTCTCGGCCGTGAACAGCTTGCCGGTCTGCTCGTCGGTGTATTCGACCCGGGCGTTGTTCACGGTCAGGCTATCGATATCCAGTCGGGTCGGCTGGGCAGGTTTTTCTGCCGGGGTACTGACGGGCGGGGTCGGTTGTTGGGATGGCACGGGGGCCGGCGCGTTCGCCGTCGACGCAGAGGCCGGCACCTTGCCGATGTCTTCCCAGTTGCCGTGCCCGTTCTTGTCACGATTGAGCCGCAGGTTCAGGCCTTCGACCCGCACATCGCTCATTTGTACTTCCCGGCGCAGCAGCGGTATTACCCGGACCGAAAGGCCGAGCATTTGCAGGTCAGCGAAAGGCTGGGTCGGACTGGCCAAGGTCGCGACGCTGGCATCGTGCAACTCAAGGCCCAGCCACGGAAACAGGCTCCAGCCAATGTCGCCATTGAGGGTCAGCTCGATGTGGGCCTTGTCGCGGGCTATCTGGCGGATCTCTTCTTTGTAGTCGTTGGGATCGAACAGGTGGGTCAGGGCAAAGCCCAGGGCCACAATGATCAGCAACAGCCCGAGAAGTACCAGACCCAGGATTTTGCCGAACGCTTTCATGGGCGAATCCTTGTAGGTTGAGTTCAAAATTTAGCCGGGAGTATAACGCCCCGAATTAGTGGCGCGTTGGGTGATCGTGTCTCACTCCCTCGCAGTCAGGCCGGCAGGTGTGATCCTGTGGCGAGGGAGCTTGCTCCCGCTGGGCTGCGAAGCAGCCCCAAACCAGGCGAATCGGTGTGCCTGAACACACCGAGGCGTTGGGTTTTTTGGGGGGGGCTGCGCCCCCCAGCGGGAGCAAGCTCCCTCGCCACAGGGATTTGTGTTCGGCTTTAACTAGCATTCGTCCAGCGGCAATTTCAATTTGGCCGCCAGCGCCTGGGCTTGCAGATGCCCGGCCGGGGCCAACAAGTGCAGCTCGGCACCGCTTGGTGCGGCCATTCGCCGAGCTTCGCTCACCAGCCGTTCAGCCACGCCACGGCGACGGGTAACGTTTCGTACGCACAGGTGGGACAAGCGCCAGGCGTTCTGGTGCCGTTGCAGGCGTGCTGCGCCGAGCAGTCGGTCATTGAAGCGTGCCGCGATCAGCGAGCCTTCCTCAAGGCATTGCTTGATCAGTTGCGTGGCATCGCTAAACGGTTCGAACAGCCAGGCCGGGGCATCCCGGTAGATTTTCTGCAGGTCCTGTTGGTCCTGACAGCTGGCGTCTGTAATGAGCTCGACAACGATGGGCATGGAAATTCCTGAAAAAATAAATCGTTAGCCCCCTATAGAAAGTCGGAGGGCGTGCGATAAGACAGATGGCAGGAAAAAGGTGATATCACTTTGGTTTTTCTGCCGCGAGCAAATGGTAACCTTTGCCCGTTCGTCCGTCCTTCTGCGACTTGATGTCGCACACTATGGAGCTTCACCAGAAAATACAGCCATGCCTGCGTGCAATGAAGGCTGAGGGTGACGCGTGGCTGACGGACCATTCCAATAACTGGGGGATACACAATGAGCACGAGCATCACGGCTGGCGGCATCGCCGACCAGCCAGCGTTCCTCTCCAAAGAGCGCATCATCGCCAAGCCCGGTTTCAACCGGTGGTTGGTTCCACCGGCCGCACTGGCTATTCACCTCTGCATCGGCATGGCCTACGGCTTCTCGGTGTTCTGGCTGCCACTGTCCAAAGCCTTGGGTATCACCAAGCCTGTGGCCTGTGCACCGGATATGAGCTTCATCTCGCAAGTCTTTTCGTCCCAATGTGACTGGCCGATCTCGATGCTCGGTTGGATCTACACCCTGTTCTTCATCTTCCTGGGTTGCTCGGCAGCCATCTGGGGCGGCTGGCTGGAACATGCCGGGCCACGCAAGGCCGGCGTTGTATCGGCCTTGTGCTGGTGCGGTGGCCTGCTGATTTCCGCGCTGGGTATCTATACCCACCAGATCTGGCTGATGTGGGTCGGTTCCGGTGTGATCGGCGGTATCGGCCTGGGTCTGGGCTATATCTCCCCAGTGTCGACCCTGATCAAGTGGTTCCCGGACAAGCGCGGCATGGCCACTGGCATGGCGATCATGGGCTTTGGCGGCGGTGCGATGGTCGGTGCTCCGCTGGCCGCCGCGCTGATGAGCCATTTCGCTTCGCCAACCGGCGTGGGCGTATGGCAGAGCTTCCTGGTCATGGCCGCGATCTACTTTGTGTTCATGATCGGTGGCGCCTTGTCGTACCGCGTCCCGCCAACCGGTTGGAAGCCTGAAGGCTGGACCCCGGCACCGAAGAAAGCCGCGAACGCGATGATCACCCATCGCCACGTTCACGTGAACGTGGCCTGGAAAACCCCGCAGTTCCGTCTGGTATGGCTGGTGCTGTGCCTGAATGTATCCGCCGGTATCGGCATCCTCGGCATGGCTTCGCCTCTGTTGCAGGAAGTGTTCGGTGGCAAGTTGCTCGGCAACGACCTGCCGTTTGGCCAACTGGACGCTACGCAACTGGGCCAGATCGCGGCCATCGCGGCCGGCTTCACCGGTCTGTTGAGCTTGTTCAACATCGGCGGCCGGTTCTTCTGGGCATCCTTCTCGGATTACCTGGGTCGCAAAAACACCTATTTCGTGTTCTTCGCCCTGGGCTTTGCCCTGTACGCGCTGATCCCGAACCTGGGTCACCTGGGCAGCGTGGCGCTGTTCGTGGCGGCGTTCTGCATCATCCTGTCGATGTACGGCGGCGGTTTCGCCACTGTGCCGGCGTACCTGGCGGACCTGTTCGGTACGCAAATGGTCGGCGCGATCCACGGTCGGCTGTTGACCGCCTGGGCGGCGGCAGGCGTGCTGGGTCCGGTCCTGGTGAACTACCTGCGTGAATATCAGCTGAGCATCGGCGTCGAACGTGCCGCGGCCTATGACATCACCTTGTATATCCTCGCCGGCCTGCTGGTGCTGGGCTTCCTGTGCAACCTGCTGGTCCGCCCGGTCGCCGACAAGTACTTCATGACCGACGCCGAACTGGCCGCCGAACAGGCGCTGGGCCATGACAAGGGCGCCGACAGCAGCACTTCGCTGGAATGGAAAGCCGCGCCGGGCACCAAGCCCCTGGCGATCGCCGCCTGGCTGGTGGTGGGCATTCCGTTGGCGTGGGGTGTGTGGGTGACCCTGCAGAAGACAGCGGTGTTGTTCCGCTAAGACCGTTGCCCTGTGTCATCGGCTCAGGGCAACCCTTGTGGGAGCGAGCCTGCTCGCGATGGGGGCGTGTCAGTCGACATCATTGTCTGCTGACCCACCGCCATCGCGAGCAAGTTCGCTCCCACAGTCGTTTTGGGTGATGGCAAAGACTTGTATGGACATGTCTATCGCCGACAGCGCGGGAGACAACCCGTCAGGGATATCACCTCCCGTGTTTCTGTTTGCCGCTCGCGCCCCTATAATGGCTGCCTTTTTCGCCCAATGATTTTGCGGAGCTGGTGATGGCCGAACGTAAGGCGTCTGTCGAGCGCGACACTCTGGAAACCCAGATCAAAGCCTCGATCAACCTGGATGGCACCGGAAAGGCCCGGTTTGATATCGGCGTGCCTTTTCTTGAGCACATGCTGGACCAGATCGCCCGTCACGGGCTGATCGACCTGGACATCGTCAGCAAGGGCGACCTGCATATCGACGACCACCACACGGTGGAAGACGTCGGTATCACCTTGGGCCAGGCCTTTACCAAAGCCATCGGCGACAAGAAGGGCATCCGTCGCTACGGCCATGCCTACGTGCCGCTCGATGAGGCGCTGTCGCGTGTGGTCATCGACTTCTCTGGCCGTCCGGGCCTGCAGATGCATGTGCCGTACACCCGTGCCACCGTCGGCGGCTTCGACGTCGACCTGTTCCAGGAATTCTTCCAGGGCTTCGTCAACCACGCCAACGTGACCTTGCACATCGACAACCTGCGCGGGCACAACACCCACCACCAGATCGAAACCGTGTTCAAGGCTTTCGGCCGCGCCCTGCGCATGGCTGTGGAGCTCGATGACCGCATGGCCGGCCAGATGCCTTCCACCAAGGGCGTCCTGTAATGCAGACGGTCGCGGTTATCGACTACGGCATGGGCAACCTGCACTCGGTGGCCAAGGCCCTCGAGCACGTGGGTGCCGGCAAGGTGCTGATCACCAGCGATGCCGACGTGATTCGCGAAGCTGACCGGGTGGTGTTTCCAGGCGTCGGTGCGATTCGCGATTGCATGGCCGAGATTCGTCGCCTGGGCTTCGACAAGCTGGTGCACGAAGTCAGCCAGGACCGTCCGTTCCTTGGCATCTGCGTGGGCATGCAAGCCTTGCTCGAGCGCAGCGAAGAGAACGACGGCGTCGATTGCATCTCCATGTTTCCAGGCCAGGTGAAGTTTTTCGGCAAGGGCCTGCATGAAGACGGCGAGCACCTGAAAGTCCCGCACATGGGCTGGAACGAAGTGAAACAGACGGTGGATCACCCGTTGTGGCACAACATCCCGGACCTGGCGCGCTTCTACTTCGTGCATAGCTACTATATCGCCGCCGGTAATGCGCGGCAGGTGGTGGGCAGCGGTCACTATGGCGTCGATTTCGCCGCAGCCCTGGCCGATGGCTCGCGCTTCGCCGTGCAGTTCCACCCCGAGAAGAGCCATACCCATGGCCTGCAACTGTTGCAGAACTTCGCAGCGTGGGACGGGCGCTGGTAATGGCCCGCAAGAAACCGCCGATCCTCACCCTCACGCCCGAGCAGGAGAGCGAGGCGAACCGCAAGATCCAGCGGTTCATGGAGGAGCGTTTCGAGCTGGACCTGGGCTCGTTCGAAGCGGCGGAAATTCTTGACCTGTTTACCCGCGAAATTGCTCCGCACTATTACAACAGGGCGATTTTCGATGTGCAGACGCACCTTAAAGAAAGGTTCGAAAGCATTGAAAGCGACTTGTGGGCGCTCGAGAAAAATTGATTTTCGAGCCAAGCTGAATATTCGTATTTGAAGGTTTGCCAGATGCTGATTATCCCCGCTATCGATCTCAAGGACGGCGCTTGCGTACGTCTGCGTCAGGGCCGCATGGAAGACTCCACGGTGTTTTCCGATGACCCGGTGAGCATGGCCGCCAAGTGGGTGGAGGGCGGCTGCCGTCGCCTGCATCTGGTCGACCTCAATGGCGCCTTCGAAGGGCAGCCGGTCAACGGTGAAGTGGTCACGGCCATCGCCAAGCGTTATCCGAACCTGCCGATCCAGATCGGCGGTGGCATTCGCTCGCTGGAAACCATCGAGCACTACGTCAAGGCCGGCGTGAGCTACGTGATCATCGGCACCAAGGCGGTGAAGGAGCCTGAGTTCGTCGCCGAAGCCTGCCGCGCCTTCCCGGGCAAGGTTATCGTTGGCCTCGACGCAAAAGACGGTTTCGTCGCCACCGACGGCTGGGCTGAAGTCAGCACCGTGCAGGTGATCGACCTGGCCAAGCGTTTCGAGGCCGATGGCGTGTCTGCCATTGTCTACACCGACATCGCCAAAGACGGCATGATGCAGGGCTGCAATGTCCCGTTCACCGCCGCTCTGGCTGCCGCCACCAGGATTCCGGTGATCGCCTCCGGTGGCATCCACAACCTGGGTGACATCAAGGCACTGCTCGACGCCAAGGCGCCGGGCATCATCGGTGCGATCACCGGTCGCGCGATCTACGAAGGCACCCTGGACGTCGCCGAGGCCCAGGCCTTCTGCGACTCCTACAAAGGCTGAGGACTCATCATGGCGCTGGCCAAACGCATCATCCCTTGCCTGGACGTGGACAACGGCCGGGTGGTCAAGGGCGTCAAGTTCGAGAACATCCGTGATGCCGGCGACCCGGTGGAAATCGCCCGTCGCTACGACGAACAGGGTGCGGACGAGATCACCTTCCTCGACATCACAGCCAGCGTCGATGGCCGCGATACCACGCTCCATACCGTCGAGCGCATGGCCAGCCAGGTGTTCATCCCGCTGACCGTGGGCGGTGGCGTGCGCACCGTGCAGGACATCCGCAACCTGCTCAATGCCGGTGCCGACAAGGTGTCGATCAACACCGCGGCGGTGTTCAACCCGGAATTCGTCGGCGAAGCGGCCCAGCACTTCGGCTCGCAATGTATCGTCGTTGCCATCGACGCGAAGAAGGTCTCCGGCCCGGGCGAAACCCCGCGCTGGGAAATCTTCACCCACGGCGGCCGCAAGCCCACGGGCCTCGATGCCGTGGAGTGGGCGAAGAAGATGGAAGGCCTGGGGGCCGGTGAAATCCTGCTGACCAGCATGGACCAGGACGGCATGAAAAACGGCTTCGACCTGGGCGTCACCCGCGCCATCAGCGATGCCCTGGGTATTCCGGTCATCGCCTCCGGCGGTGTCGGCAACCTGCAGCACCTGGCCGACGGCATCCTGGAAGGCCATGCCAGCGCGGTGCTGGCGGCGAGCATTTTCCACTTTGGCGAGTACACCGTGCCGGAAGCCAAGGCCTACATGGCGCATCGCGGTATCTGCATTCGCTGATCGCTGGACACCATGGCGGGCCCAAGGCACTCTTGGGCACACCATGGATTGCGGTAGCCCGACATGCTCAAACGCCTCGTTCTTGCCTTTGCCGGTGCCACGCTGTTGCTCGCAGGTACCGTCCGCGCCTCTGATACATCGCTGGTGTTGCTGACGGAAAACTTCCCACCGTACAACATGGCCAAGAACGGCAAGAACTTCGCCCAGGACGAGAACATCCATGGCATTGCCGTGGACGTCGTCCGTGAAATATTCAAACGTGCCGATATCTCCTACAGTCTGACGCTACGTTTCCCTTGGGAGCGCATCTACAAACTTGCCCTGGAAAATCCGGGTTACGGTGTGTTTGTCATGGCGCGGTTGCCGGAGCGTGAAAAGCTTTTCAAATGGGTCGGCCCCATCGGTCCGGACGACTGGATCATGCTCGCCAAGGCCGACAGCAAGATCGCTCTCGACTCGTTGGAGCAGGCGCGTCAGTACAAGATCGGTGCCTACAAGGGCGACGCGATTGCCGAGACGCTGGCCAAGCAGGGACTGAAGCCGATGGTCGTGTTGCGCGATCAGGACAACGCCAGGAAATTGGTCAACGGCCAGATCGATCTGTGGGCCACAGGCGATCCTGCCGGGCGTTATCTGGCGCGTCAGGAAGGGGTGACCGATCTCAAGACCGTGCTGCGCTTCAACAGTGCCGAGTTGTACCTGGCCTTGAACAAGGACGTGCCTGACGATGTGGTTGCCCGGCTTCAAAAGGCCCTGGATGAATTGCGCAAGGAAGGTGAAGTGGACGCGATCATGGCGCGGTATCTCTAAGGGCTGTACCCGCCGCATTGCCGCCATCGCGAGCCTGCTCGCGATGAAGGCGACGCGGTTTGAGATAGAGCCCAGCCGCTACCGATAAACCCCATCCTTCCCATGCCCGACCATCGCCCGATTGCTGCGCAGGCTGATCATCGACTTGATGTCGATCGACTCGATGCCCTGGGCCTTGAGCTTGGGTAGTTCGCGTTCGAGCACTGCCAGGGTCTGTGGGTAGGGGTGCCCGATCATTACGGCCGAGCCTTGCCGGCGGGCCAAATCGATGGCGGTCTGGAGCTGGCGGGCAATGGCCGCTTCGGTGCGCTCGTCGTCCAGGAACACGTCCCGCGAGACACTGGCGAGGCCGATCTTCTGGGCCTCGGCGGCGGCGACTGTCTGGGCGCTGGTGCGGCTGTCGACGAAAAACTTGTGTCGCTGCTGCAAGTTCGCCATCAGCCACGCCATGGCCTGGGGCTGGGCAGTCATGCGGCTGCCCATGTGATTGTTGATCCCGCTGGTATAAGGCACGGCAGCGAACGCGGCGTCGAGGCGCTTGCCCAGTTCTTCGATGGGCAGCTCCGGATGCCAGGCGAACGGCCCGGTGGCCGGGTCCATGGGCATGTGCAGCATGACCAGTTTGCCGGCGCGATGGGCTTCGCGGGCGAATTCGGCGGCGTGGGGCGTGTCAGGCATGATCGCGGTGGTGACCGGGCCGGGGAGGGCCAGTACCCGGCGATCCCGGGGCAGGTTTTGCCCCAGGTCGTCGATGATCAGGCTCAGGTAGGCCTTGTGCGGCGAAGAGGGCGTGGCGGGCGCCGCGTTAACGGCTCCCGCTAGCAGGCACAGCAGGACGAAGGTGAAGCGCAGGCCCATCTCAGCGGCCGGACGTGATGTTCAACCCTTTGAGCAGGCTCAAGGCCTGGGCCAACTGATAGTCGTCATCCTGCGGCATTGGCTTGGCCTTGCCACCGGAACCGGTCGGTTTGTCGGCGCCGCCGTTGCCATTGCCCAGGTGGCCTTGCAGGTCGGCTTCCTTGAAGTATTCGCTGTCCTGCTCGTTGGTGATCTTGGCCTTGCGCACCTCGATGTCCGGGACGATGCCCTGGGCCTGGATCGAGCGACCGTTGGGCGTGAAGTACAGCGCGGTGGTGATCTTCAGGGCGCGGTCGTTGTTCAGCGGCAATACGGTCTGTACCGAGCCTTTGCCGAAACTGGTGGTGCCCATGACCACGCCACGCTTCTGATCCTGCAGGGCGCCGGCGACGATTTCCGAGGCCGAGGCGCTGCCGCCGTTGATCAGCACCACCAATGGCACGGCTTCGCTCAGGTCGTTGCCGGTGGCCGAGAAGCGCAGCTCGGAATTGGCGATACGCCCCTTGGTGTAGACGATCAGGCCCTTGGTGATGAAGTGGTCCACCACTTCCACCGCCGATTGCAGCACGCCGCCGGGGTTGTTGCGCAGGTCCAGGACCAGGCCGTTGAGCTTCTTGCCGTTGTCCTTGCGCATCTTGGCCAGGGCCTTGGCGACTTCTTCGCCGGTCTTGACCTGGAACTGGGTGATGCGGATGTAGCCGTAGCCCGACTCCAGCAGTTGGCTCTTCACGCTTTTGACCTGGATGACCGCACGGGTCAGGGTCACGTCGAATGGCGTACCGCCGTCGCGCACCAGGGTCAGGGTGATCTTCTGGCCGATCTTGCCGCGCATCTTGTCCACGGCTTCGGTCATGCTCTGGCCGCGCGTCGGCTGGCCATTGATCTTGACGATGAAGTCGCCGGCCTGGATGCCGGCCTTGGAAGCAGGCGTGTCGTCGATTGGCGAGACCACCTTGACGAAGCCGTCTTCGCTGCCGACCTCGATGCCCAGGCCGCCGAATTCGCCGCTGGTGCTTTCCTGCAGTTCGGCAAAGTCGTCCGGCCCCAGGTAGGCCGAGTGCGGGTCAAGGTTGCTGAGCATGCCTTTGATGGCGTTCTCCAGCAGCATCTTGTCATCCACAGGTTCCACGTAGGCGGCCTTGATCCGGTCCATGACCTCGGCAAAGGTGCGCAGTTCGTCCAGCGGCAGCGGGGCCTTGGTAGTCGCGGCTGTGGCGGCGGGTGCCGACGGGGCCGGTTCGGCGGCGAAAGCCAGGGGCGCGCCGATCACCAGGGCGATCGTCAGGGCCAGCGAGGTAAGGCGGGACAAATGCAGCATGTCGAACGAACTCCTTAATAGGATGGGCGCGCTTATCCTTGCGCACGACACCATTGGGCCGGGTCACTGGGGCGACCCTGCTGACGAATAGCGAAATACAGTGCTGGCGTATCCTGCCCGCCACTGTTGCCGACCGTGGAGATGGACTCACCGGCCTTGACCACATCCCCCGCCGACTTGAGCAGCGTCTGGTTGTGGCCGTACAGGCTCAAATAACCGTTGCCGTGATCCAGGATCACCAGCAGGCCGGCGCCGCGTAGCCAGTCGGCGAATACCACGCGCCCGCCATGAACCGCATGCACCTGGCTGCCAGCGGAGGCGCTGATCATCACGCCGTCCCACTTGGTGCGGGTGTCGTCGCCACGGGTTTCACCGAAGCGCGCTAGTAATCGACCATTGACCGGCCATGGAAGTTTGCCTCGGGCTGAAGCAAAAGCGCCGCCAAAGGTTTCGCCGTCACTGGAAACCAGTGCGCCGGGGCTGGATTTTGCCGGTTTGCGCGGTGCGTCGCCGGCGTCTGCGTCGGCCTGGGCTTCACGCAAACGCTTTTTTTCGGCTTCCTGCTGGGCGATCAGCGCTTTCTGGCGCGCTTCTTCTGCCTCTCGGGCCTGGCGGGCCAGGGTTTGCTCGATGGTTTTCAACACGTTTGCCAGCTCGGCCTGGTCCTGCTCGCGGGCCTTGAGCTTGCTGTCGCGGGCTTTCACGTCTTCATTGAGCTTGGCCAGGGCCACCTGGCGTTCCTTGCGAACTTTTTCGAGTTCTTCGCGCTGGGTGTCGAGGCTGCTTTTCTGCACCAACAACTGGGCTTGCTGCAATTCGATGTCTTTTTCGACATTGGCCAGTTGGCGCAGGGTTTCGTTGAAGCTCTTGAGTTGTTCCAGGCGGGCCTGGCTCAGGTAATCGTAATAGGTGAGGGTGCGGGCGAACTTCTCGGGATTCTGCTGGTTGAGCAGCAGCTTGAGGTATTCCTGGCGACCGTTCTGGTAGGCGGCCCGGGCCTGGATGGCGATCAGCTTTTGCTGTTCAGTGCGCGCGCTCTGGAGTTTTTTTTTCTCTCCATCGAGTCGTTGCAGCTCGGATTCGCTTTTCTTCAGCTCTTTTTGCAGCGCGTCGACCTGTTTCTCCAGATTGCCCATCTCGGTTTCGGTGCCGCGCAGGTCTTTCTGCACGCTGGATTTCTCTTCCTGCAACTTGCCCAGCAGTTTTTTCAGCTCGGCAATGTCCTGGCGCGTGGCTTCCAACTGTTGTTGGGTTTGCGCGCGCTCGTCGGCAAAGGCCGGTTGGAGCAGGCAAGTCAGAGCGAGGGCTATCAGGACGCGAAGCATAGAGGCGGGCGACACCAGGGAAAGGGACGGCCTAGTATGCCCGCCCCACGCTGCAAAAAAAACGCCCATTTGGGGCTGTGTGATAACTGGCCTGAAAAACACTGCAAACCCCTCTGTGGGGGCGCAATGCTTACTTAAGGATTGCCCGATTCATTGTGGCGAGGGGATTTATCCCCGTTGGACTGCGAAGCAGTCCCTCCCAACCCATCTGACACACCGCATGCTCGGGTTTTGGGGGCGCTTCGCGCCCCAGCGGGGATAAATCCCCTCGCCACAGGTTCATCTACTTCCTTAAGTGAGGAGCACCAAGCCCCACAAGGGGGTTGTGTTGAATCAAACCAGAATCGAAGTCCCGGTCATCTCCGCCGGCTTTTCCATGCCCAGCAACATCAGCATGGTTGGCGCCACATCAGCCAGCACGCCGCCCTCGCGGACCTTGAAGTCACGCTTGCCGACATAAATGAACGGCACCGGCTCGGTGGTGTGAGCGGTGTGGGCCTGGCCGGTGGATTCGTCGGACATCTGCTCGACGTTGCCGTGGTCAGCCGTGATCAATGCTTCGCCGCCGACCTTTTCCAGGGCTTCGACGATGCGGCCAACGCAGGTGTCCAGGCATTCCACGGCCTTGACCGCCGCCTCGAACACGCCGCTGTGGCCGACCATGTCGCCGTTGGCATAGTTGACCACGATCACGTCGTAACGCTGGTTTTCAATGGCCTCGACGATGCGGTCGGTCACTTCCGGCGCGCTCATCTCCGGTTGCAGGTCGTAGGTGGCGACTTTCGGCGAGGGGATCAGGATGCGTTCTTCGCCCGGGAAGGGTTCTTCGCGGCCGCCGGAGAAAAAGAACGTCACGTGGGCGTACTTTTCGGTCTCGGCGATGCGCAGTTGGGTCTTGCCGTTTTTCGCCAGGTAGTCACCCAGCACGTTTTCCAGGCTGCCGGCGGCGAAGGCCGATGGTGCGGGGATGCTGGCGGCGTATTGGGTCAGCATGACGAAACCGGCCAGTTTCGGCTGGCGGGCGCGTTCGAATTCCTTGAAATCGTCTTCGACAAACACGCGGGTCAGTTCGCGAGCACGGTCGGCGCGGAAGTTCATGAACACCACGGCATCGCCGTCCTCGACCTTGACCGGCTCGCCAATGGTGGTGGCCTTGACGAACTCGTCGCTTTCGCCGCGCTCGTAGGCGGCCTGCAGGCCTTCCTGGGCGGTGGCGGCGTTGAATTCGGCGCTGCCGTCGACGATCAGGTTGTAGGCCTGGGACACACGGTCCCAACGGTTGTCACGGTCCATGGCGTAATAGCGGCCAATGAGGCTGGCGATGCGCCCCTTGCCGAGGGCCTGGAAGGTGGCGTCCAGCAGTTCGATCGACGAGGTGGCGCTTTTCGGCGGGGTGTCGCGGCCATCGAGGAACGCGTGCAGGTAGATCTGCTCGGCGCCGCGCTTGAAGGCCAGTTCGGCCATGGCGATCAGGTGGTCCTGATGGCTGTGCACGCCACCGTCGGACAGCAGGCCCATGAAGTGCACGGCCTTGCCGGCGGCCACGGCTTTATCCACGGCGGCGCAGATGGTCGGGTTTTCGAAGAACTCACCGTCGCGGATCGATTTGGTCACACGGGTGAAGTCCTGATACACCACGCGGCCTGCGCCGAGGTTCATGTGGCCGACTTCGGAGTTGCCCATCTGCCCGTCCGGCAGGCCGACGTCCATGCCGCTGCCGGAAATCAGGCCGTTGGGCACGGTGGCCCACAGGCGGTCCAGCACGGGCTTGTTGGCCGAATACACGGCATTGGATTCGTGGCTGTCACTGTGACCGAAGCCGTCGAGAATCATCAGGACCAAAGGTTTAGGCGTGGTAGTCATGGAATCCACTCGTGGCGGGTTAAAAGAAGACGATGGAAAAGGGACGGGCAGTTTAAAGGTAAGTTCCGACGGCGTCACCGCCGGGCGGGGTTTGGCCGGCCTTGCGTGCTGTGTATACTGGCCGACATTTTAACGCCCTGGAACCTCCTTCGATGGTTGCTCACCTGATTGAATTTGCCACTAACCACTACATTCTCGTCGGTATCTTCGTCGTACTGCTGGCGTTGCTGGTCGCCCATACGATGCAGGGTGGCGGTCGTAGCCTGAGC
Source organism: Pseudomonas sp. NFACC08-1 (assembly GCF_900106735.1). Classification (NCBI taxonomy): domain Bacteria; kingdom Pseudomonadati; phylum Pseudomonadota; class Gammaproteobacteria; order Pseudomonadales; family Pseudomonadaceae; genus Pseudomonas; species Pseudomonas sp. NFACC08-1. The sequence continues at coordinate 171,230 of NZ_FNNL01000003.1, forward strand.
ACCGGCGAGCTGACGGCGCTGGTCAACAAGGATGCCGGTGTGGTGGTGGACATCCGCCCGAGCAAGGATTACGCCGCCGGTCACATTGTCGGGGCATTGAACATTCCCCAGGACAAACTGATCGCGCGCATCGGCGAACTGGAAAAGCACAAGGCCAAGACGCTGATCCTAGTGGATGCCCAAGGCCAGCACGCCGGTACCCTTGCCCGCGAGTTGATGAAATCCGGTTTCACCGCCGCCAAGCTCTCCGGTGGCGTTACGAGCTGGAAAGCCGACAACCTGCCCCTGGTGAAGTGAGATGGCCCACGTCGTTGTCTATTCCAGCGATTACTGCCCCTATTGCTCTCGAGCCAAGTACCTGCTCCAGAACAAAGGCGTGGCTTTCGAAGAGATCAAGGTCGACGGCAAGCCGCAACTGCGCGCCGAAATGACCCAAAAGGCCGGACGCACGTCCGTGCCGCAGATCTGGATCGGCAGCACCCACGTGGGCGGCTGCGATGATCTGTTCGCCCTGGAGCGCGCCGGCAAGCTCGACGCGATGCTCAAGGCCTGAATTTCCCACTCAAGAACCTGAAAGTAAGAAGGATCTGCGATGACTGACCAACAGAACACAGCTGCCAGCGAAGAAGAAGCCGCACCGCAATTCTCCTTGCAGCGCATTTATGTCCGTGACCTGTCCTTCGAGGCCCCGAAAAGCCCGGCGATCTTTCGCCAGCAGTGGGAGCCGAGCGTCGGCCTGGACCTGAACACCCGCCAGAAGGCCCTGGAAGACGACTTCCATGAAGTGGTGCTGACCCTGTCGGTGACCGTGAAGAACGGTGAAGAAGTGGCGTTCATCGCCGAAGTGCAGCAGGCCGGGATCTTCCTGATCAAGAACCTGGATGCGGCTTCGATGAGCCATACCCTGGGTGCGTTCTGCCCGAACATCCTGTTCCCCTACGCCCGCGAAACCCTGGACAGCCTGGTGACCCGCGGTTCGTTCCCGGCCCTGATGCTGGCTCCGGTGAACTTCGATGCCCTGTACGCGCAAGAATTGCAGCGCATGCAGCAAGAAGGCGGCGCGACCGTTCAGTAATTCGACGCAAACCCTGTGGGAGCGGGCTTGCCCGCGAAAGCGGTGTGTCAGGCGACATTGATGTCAACTGACTCTCCCTATTCGCGAGCAAGCCCGCTCCCACATTTGTTATCAGGTGTTATTGAAAGCCGTTCTGCCGCCACGCCTCATAAACCGCCACTGCCACGGTATTGGACAGGTTCAGGCTGCGACAGCCTTCGCGCATTGGCAGGCGCAAGCGCTGGTCGTCGGGCAAGGCGTCCAGCACCTCGGCCGGCAGGCCACGGCTTTCCGGGCCGAACAGGAACGCATCACCGGCGACGAAGCGGGCGTCATGGAACGGCCGCGAACCCTTGGTGGTAAAGGCGAACAGGCGCGGATGCCCGAGGCTTTCCAGACAACTGGCGAGGTCTGCATGGCGCTGCAAGGTGGCATACTCGTGGTAGTCGAGGCCGGCACGGCGCAGGCGCTTGTCGTCCATCTCGAAGCCCAGCGGTTCGATCAAATGCAGGTGGCAGCCGCTGTTGGCGCACAGCCTGATGACATTGCCGGTATTCGGCGGAATTTCCGGTTGAAAAAGGATGACGTGAAACATGCACGGCTCCGCAGATGAAGATGAGCGGCATTCTACGCTGCAAACCGACCGACGTTCGAAGCTAATGCCTCGGGTGATGGGTTCGTTGGCGATCTTCGGCATGATGGTCGGATTGATGATCGGACGCCTGACCACGCCTGAACCGAGCGTGCTGCAGCAGGTCGAGGTGATAGACGGTGGGGTGGTGGCTTGGTTCAACACTGAACCCAAGCTGCACGGGGAAGTCATCGACGGCTCGGTGGCGCTGTTGTTCGAAGCAGAAGGGCGATCGCAGAACGGCCAGTTAAAGCTCAACGGCAAGGACGTGAACTGGCGGGTGCGGTTGAGTGACAAGGGGTTGTTGCTGACGTTGGTGGCGGCGCGTCCATTGCGCGGGGCGTGGACCGGCAGCGAGGTCGATGACCGCTGGCGGCTGGAGGTCCGTCTCCAGGAGCAATAAAAGAGGGAATCCCCGGCCTGCCTGTACCAAGGTCCCCAAAACGGGAGGGCTTACCGCGAAGGTCCAGCCCTGGTGCAAAGAAGGGAAACCTTGACCTGCCTGTATCAAGGCCCCCAAAACAGTGGGCTCGATGAGCCCGGTATAAAATGGGGAATCCCCGGCCTGCCTGTACCAAGGTCCCCGAAACTGGGTAGTGATTGAGCTATTGCAGGGGGCGTGCCAGTTTTAAATGGCTTGTCACAAAAAAACTGCTGCTGAGTCGAGAAGCCCCGTGTTCCGGGGCTTTTGTCTTGTTTGTGCGGTTTTTTTTCGAGCTGGGCCGATTGGTTTTGGCCGGTGGTGCATGTGCCATTGCGGTTCGCAGTGCATTGATGCGGTGCATGAAGCCTTTAAAAGCATCGCGAGCAAGCTCGCTCCCACAGGAATTGTTTCCCCTGTGGGAGCGAGCTTGCTCGCGATTGGCCCTACTGATCAGCGAAGAACTAAGGCCTTTCAGCCCTCATCCCCGTCATCATCATCCCCGCCATCGACCTTCATCCCCAATTCCTTGATCTTGCGGGTCAAGGTATTGCGGCCCCAACCCAGCAGCACCGCGGCGTCGCGGCGGCGGCCAGCGGTGTGCTTGAGGGCGGTCTCGATCATGATCCGCTCGAAACTCGGCACCGCGCTGTCCAGCAGGCTCGACTGGCCACGGGACAGGGCCTGGTCGGCCCACTGGCGCAGGGCTTGCTCCCAGTTGGTCACTGGAGCCGAATCCTGCGGCAGGCTCAACAGCTCTGGCGGCAGGTCGCTGATGTGCACTTCGCGACCCGAAGCCATCACCGTGATCCAGCGGCAGGTGTTCTCCAACTGACGCACGTTGCCCGGCCACGGCAAGTTCTTGAGGTATTCCTCGGTTTCGCTCTTGAGCAGCTTTGGCTCGACCGCCAATTCCTGGGCCGCGCGGCTGAGGAAGTGCCTGGCCAGGGTCGGGATGTCTTCGCGACGATCCGCCAGGCGCGGGATATGAATGCGGATCACGTTCAGGCGGTGGAACAAGTCCTCACGGAATTTGCCGGCATGAACCAGGGTTTCCAGGTTCTGGTGGGTCGCGGCGATGATGCGCACGTCCACCTTGACCGGCGTATGCCCGCCCACCCGATAGAACTCGCCATCGGCCAGCACGCGCAGCAAGCGGGTCTGGGTGTCCGCAGGCATGTCGCCGATTTCATCGAGGAACAACGTGCCGCCGTCAGCTTGCTCGAAGCGCCCGCGCCGCAGGTTGGCCGCGCCGGTGAACGCACCTTTTTCGTGGCCGAACAGCTCGGACTCCATCAGGTCCTTGGGAATCGCCGCCATGTTCAGCGCGATGAACGGCGATGCCGCTCGTGGACTGTGACGGTGCAAGGCGTGGGCCACCAGTTCTTTACCGGTGCCCGACTCGCCGTTGATCAGCACGGTGATGTTGGAGTGGCTCAGGCGCCCGATGGCGCGAAACACTTCCTGCATCGCCGGCGCTTCACCGATGATTTCCGGTGTGCGGGCCAGGGCCGGCACCTCTTCCATGCCCTGTTGTTCCTGGGCATGTTGATTGGCGCGTTTGACCAGCGACACGGCTTCATCGACGTCGAATGGTTTGGGCAGGTATTCGAAAGCGCCGCCCTGGTAGGACGCCACGGCGCTGTCCAGGTCGGAATGGGCGGTCATGATGATCACCGGCAGCCGTGGATGCTGTTCGCGAATCCGCGCCAGCAGGTCCAGGCCGCTGGCGCCAGGCATGCGGATGTCGGAGATGATGACGTCCGGTTGCTGACGCGCCAGGCGGCTCATCACCCCATCGGCGCTGTCGAAGCTCTGGGTGGTCATGCCTTCCTGTTGCAAGGCTTTTTCCAGGACCCAACGGATAGAACGGTCGTCATCGACGATCCACACGGTTTCACTACGGCTCATGTCGATGTGGCTCCTTGTTCCAGTGGCAGGAAGATCGAGAAGGTGGTGTGGCCGGGGTGGCTTTCACACTCGATCAAGCCCTGATGCTGACTGATGATGTTCTGGGTAATGGCCAGGCCCAGCCCGGTACCGTCCGGACGGCCGCTGACCATGGGAAAAAAGATGGTTTCCTGCAGCTCGGCAGGGATGCCCGGGCCGTTGTCGATGATTTCGATCTTGGTCACCAGGCGATGGCGCACATGACCGATGGTGAACTGGCGCATGGCCCGGGTACGCAGGCTGATGCGGCCCAGGCGCAGCTCGTTCTGGCTGCTGATGGCCTGCATCGCATTGCGCACGATGTTCAGCACTGCCTGGATCATTTGCTCGCGGTCGATCAAGACGTCGGGAATGCTCGGGTCATAGTCGCGCACCAAGGTGATGCAGCCCTGGCTTTCGGCTTCCACCAGGCTGCTGACCCGCTCCAGCACCTCATGGACGTTGCACATCGCCAGCGATGGCAGCTTGTTCGAGCCGAGCATGCGGTCCACCAGGTTCCGCAGGCGGTCGGCTTCTTCGATGATGACGTTGGTGTAGTCCTTGAGGCTTTCTTCCGGCAGTTCGCGGGCGAGCAACTGCGCCGCGCCACGAATCCCGCCGAGGGGGTTCTTGATCTCGTGGGCCAGGCCGCGCACCAGCATCTTGCTGGTTTCCTGCTTGGACAATTGTGCTTCTTCCTTGGTGATACGCAGCAAGCGATCACGCGGGTGGACTTCCAGCAAGAGCAGGGTGGCGCCATTGTTCAGGATCGGCGTAACCGCGTAGTCCACGGTCAGGGTCTGGCCGGTCAGCGCGGTGAGCATCGCTTCGCGCTTGGTGAACGGATGGGCCTGTTCCACCGCCTGGCGCAAGGAGTTGAGCGCTTCGGCGGACTCGGTGAACAACTCGCTGATGAACTGCCCGTGGCTGCGCTGGCCACTGACGGCCAGGAGCATCTCGGCCGCCGGGTTCATGTACTCGAGGCGCAGTTCGGCGTCGAGCAGGATGGTCGCGGTGGTGAGGTTGTCGAGCAGCAAGCGGTGTAGTGCGTCGCTAATGGTCATCAGGACCTCTTTTGGAGCGTAGCAACTCGGGACCGGTCCCAAATTGCGCGCGCGATTAATGCGCTGTTACAAAGGAAAATGCAAAAACCAAACCAAGGCTCCGAAAAGAAGCGTTTAGAGCCTCAAAAGGGTGTTTTTCGCCCAGTTGCGTGGCGTTCTGCCAGCTTTTTCGGGTACTTTCGAACCAAAATGGGTTTGGAAACTGAGTAGCGTGCAAGTGTTTGCACCAATATAGTGCGCCAACCTGAACGGCATCAGAAGAACGGCAAGATGCTGCTTTTTTCTTCTTCAGGCTTTTCGGCGAGGGGGCACTCGGGGCGTTGACCGTAATCGGCCGTGGCGCAGGGTTTGATGCGGCGCTTTTGCGCCAGGGACATGCGTTGCATATGGAAGGGCTGGTTGGCGGTGCGTTCGACGATGTGGTCCTGCTCATCGAGGATTTCTACCGCCAGTTGATGGGTGCCTCGATCGATGTTGCTCAAGGCAAACACCGGGCTTGGCCCCGGCGCGCCTGTTGGCTGGCCGTCGAGCAACAAGCGATAGCGGTGGCCTTTTTTCAGGCCGGGTTCGCTGGTGACGCTGACGATCAGTTCGCCTGCGGTGCTGCGTATCGTCGCGTCCGGCTCCGGGATCAGCAGCCGGAGCATTTCGTAATGGAACAGTGGCTTGGACGGGACTTCTGCCGCGGGCGGAGGGTTTGTGCTGGCGGGCGGCGTTGGCAGGCGGTTGGCGGGGGGCAGCTGTACCTTCTTCGCATTGCCGGGGCGCGGTTGATCGGTGAAGACGCGATTGCCCTGGGCGTCGATGTAGGTATAGACCTGTGCCATGCCCGGCAGCGCGGCCAGCGAAAGGCCTAGGGCGATCAGCCAGCGGATCACGGCTGGTGCACCCGCTGCACGGTGAACGTCACGGTTTCACTCTGTTGCACGAGATTGTCCCCGTCGATGACTTGAACCGCCAGGCTGTGCTCGCCCCGATCGATATTCACCAATTGCAGGCGCGGCACGTTGGACGCCTGGCCGTAGGGTTGGCCGTCCAGCAACAGCCGGAACAGATGCGGGCTCTGCAGGCGTGGTTGCGCCCGGACGCCAACGGTGAAGGTGCCATTGTTGGCGCGCAGGGCCTCGTCGGTGGGGATGTCCGTCAGTTCCAATATCTCGTAGGCATTGCGCGGCTCGTCGCTGTTGGCGGGGGCTGGCGGTGTTTTCGGGCTGGCCGGGGTTTGGCGTTCGATGCTGTTGAGCGGCGGCAACTCCACCGCCTGGGCCGGCACGCCTTGGGGCGGCTGGTTGCTGTAGGCGGTGTTGCCGTCGGCGTCGGTGTACTTGTAGATCTGCGCGGCGGCGGGCAGTGCCAGCAGCAACAACAGGATGATTGAAAAACCACGACCCATGGAAAATCGACCGAAAACGAAAAGTGATGGGTGCAGCATAGGCCAGGGCGGATGGTTGGCCCAAGTTGTTGCACCCAAACCCTGGGGGAGCGGGCTTGCTCGCGAAAGCAGTGTGTCAGACGCTGAGATGTTGAATGTGCAGGCTTCATCGCGAGCAGGCTCGCTCCCACAGGGGGAGGAGGGCTGTCTTAGGCTTTTGGGGAGATGCACAGCTCACCGGTCGCTCGGATCAGGGCGAGGCGGTGCACCGGGTGCTGCTTGTTGTGGTGGGTGGCCCGGGCCAGCCATTGCGGGCACTGCGGGTCTGTGCGGTAGGGGGCGAAGTCGGCCAGTTGTTGCAGCAGGCGTTTTTGCAGGCGATCGAGTTGCGGGCGGATCTCTCCCACCAGGTCCGGGCGTGGGAGGTCCGGGGCCTTGCCTTCCAGGGCCCAGTCGGACAGGTTGATGTACTGCACCATTTTGTTGGCTTCTATCTGGGCGGCGAAAAACGCTTCCACGGTTTCGCCACTCAGCTTGTAGGCCGGTGCCTGGGCGACGGCGGCGGCAATGACTTCACGCTCGCGCTGACGGTCTTCTACCGGTTTGTGGCTGTCCCATTTGCTCAACGCCACTTGATCGCCAAGGGCCAGGCGTTCGCCAATGGCGTTAAGCAACGGGGTAAGGGCCTCGGGGGCGCGAGCCGAGGCGGCTTCGGCGGTGGAGGCCAGCAGTGCGGCAGACAGGGCAAGGCAGAGCTTGAAGCGCAAAGTCATGGGCAGTCTCGTCTTCTATGGGGGAGCGACGAGGCATCATGCACGTAACCTGCACCCATAAAAAAGGCCTCCCGAAGGAGGCCTCTCTTTATTCACGCCGTGCGTGGCGGCGTTTACTGGATCAGCAGCTGTAGTACAGCTCGTATTCCAGTGGGTGTACGAAGGTGCGAACCTTGATTTCTTCTTCGCTTTTCAGTGCGATGTAAGCGTCGATGAAGTCATCGCTGAAGACGCCGCCCTTGGTCAGGAACGCACGGCCCTTGTCCAGCTCTTCCAGGGCTTCTTTCAGGCTGCCGCAAACCTGTGGGATTTCCTTGGCCTCTTCAGGCGGCAGGTCATACAGGTTTTTGTCAGCGGCATCGCCAGGGTGGATCTTGTTCTGGATACCGTCCAGGCCGGCCATCATCAGAGCAGCGAAGGCCAGGTATGGGTTGGCAGCCGGATCCGGGAAGCGCGCTTCGATACGGCGGGCTTTAGGGCTGTTCACGTAAGGAATACGGATCGAGGCGGAACGGTTGCGAGCCGAGTAGGCCAGCATGACCGGTGCTTCGAAGCCGGGTACCAGACGCTTGTAGGAGTTGGTCGACGGGTTGGTGAAGCCGTTCAACGCCTTACCGTGCTTGATGATACCGCCGATGAAGTACAGGGCGGTGTCCGACAGGCCGGCATAGCCTTCGCCTGCGAAGGTGTTCTTGCCGTCTTTGGAGATCGACATGTGAACGTGCATGCCCGAACCGTTGTCGCCATACAGTGGCTTAGGCATGAAGGTCGCGGTGCGACCGTAGGCGTCGGCAACGTTGTGTACGCAGTACTTCAGGGTCTGGACTTCGTCAGCCTTCTTGACCAGCGTGTTGAACTTCACGCCGATTTCGTTCTGGCCGGCAGTTGCCACTTCGTGGTGGTGAACTTCGACGGTCTGGCCCATCTCTTCCAGTGCGTTGCACATGGAGGTACGGATTTCGTGGTCGTGGTCGAACGGTGGAACCGGGAAGTAGCCGCCCTTGATGCCTGGACGGTGACCTTTGTTGCCGCCTTCCACGTCCTGGTCGGACATCCACGAACCTTGTTCGGAGAAGATCTTGAACATGGAGCCGGAGATGTCGGACTTGAATTTGACCGAGTCGAAGATGAAGAACTCAGGCTCAGGACCGAAGAAAGCGGTGTCGCCGATACCGGTGGACTTCAGGTATTCCTCGGCGCGGTGGGCGATGGCGCGTGGGTCGCGGTCATAGCCTTGCATGGTCGAAGGTTCGATGATGTCGCAGACCAGGATCAGGGTCGGCTCTTCGGTGAACGGGTCCAGGACGGCGGTTTCGTCGTCCGGCATCAGGATCATGTCGGAGGCTTCGATGCCTTTCCAGCCGGAGATGGAGGAACCGTCGAACATTTTCCCGATTTCAAAGAATTCGTCGTCCAGCGCATCACGGGCCGGCATGGTCACGTGATGTTGAGTACCTTTGGTGTCAGTGAAGCGCAGATCAATCCACTTGACGTCATGATCTTTGATGAGTTGAACCGACTTCGACATATGTCCTCCGGGTGGCTTCGGGCGGGTAGTGGAGTGCCCTTAGATATGGGTGATGCCGGCGCGAATACTCTGCCAAGGCAACCTGCCTCACAAGGGAGCAAATTGCATGCCAGTGCCCCAGCATGGGTTTTTTGCACCAAATCCACGCTTTTAAAGGCGTAAATCAAAGATTGTCAGACAATAACGCACTGCAATGTGGCGCCGTCAATCGATAATGACCTGTTTTGGTGCATGCAAAACCATCTGCACATAAACTGGTTAAACCTTGAGCAATTTCCGCTATAATCCGCGCCCCCCTTTTTCGGCTGGCCGTTCGCGCGCTGTTTTCATGAAACTAATCGTAAAAGTCTTCCCCGAGATCACCATCAAGAGCCGCCCGGTACGGATGCGTTTCATCCGCCAGTTGGCCAAGAACATCCGTGCCGTGCTCCGAGACCTGGACCCGGCCGTGGTGGTGAATGGCGTGTGGGACAACCTCGAGCTGGAAACCCGTGTCAGTGAACCCAAGGTCCTGAAGGAAATGACCGAGCGCCTGAGCTGCATGCCGGGCATCGCGCATTTCCTGCAAGTCGATGAATACCCGCTGGGGGATTTCGACGACATCCTTGCCAAGTGCATGCTCCATTATGGTGATGCCCTGGCCGGCAAGATTTTTTCGGTGCGCTGCAAGCGTGCCGGCAAGCACCCGTTCAGTTCGATGGATGTGGAGAAGTACGTCGGCAGCCAGTTGCGCCGACAGTGCGGCGCGGCCGGTATTTCGCTGAAAGATCCGCAGATCGAAGTGCGCATCGAAATTCGCGACCAACGGCTGTTCGTGATCCACAGCCAGCACAACAGCATCGGCGGTTATCCGCTGGGTTCGCTGGAGCAGACCCTGGTGCTGATGTCCGGCGGTTTCGACTCCACGGTGGCCGCCTACCAGATCATGCGTCGCGGGTTGATGAGCCATTTCTGCTTCTTCAACCTCGGCGGACGTGCCCACGAACTGGGCGTGATGGAAGTGGCGCACTTCATCTGGAAGAAGTACGGCAGCTCCCAACGCGTGTTATTTGTGAGCGTGCCATTCGAAGAAGTCCTGGGCGAGATTCTCGGCAAAGTCGATAACAGTCATATGGGCGTCATTTTGAAGCGTATGATGTTGCGCGCCGCTTCTCGAATTGCTGATCGCCTGCAGATCGATGCGCTGGTGACCGGCGAGGCGATTTCCCAGGTGTCGAGCCAGACGTTGCCGAACCTGTCGGTGATCGACTGCGTGACCGAGAAACTGGTCTTGCGTCCACTGATCGCCAGCCACAAGCAGGACATCATCGACCAGGCCAATGAAATCGGCACCGCCGAGTTTGCCCGGCACATGCCGGAGTACTGCGGCGTCATCTCGGTCAATCCGAAGACGGCGGCCAAGCGCGGGCGGGTGGAGCACGAAGAGAAAGAATTCGACATGGCGGTGCTCGAGCGTGCGCTCGAAAACGCCAGGCTGGTGCCGATCGATCGAGTCATCGATGAGTTGGGCCAGGACATTCAGATTGAAGAAGTCGGCGAAGCGCTGGCCGGTCAGATCATCATCGACATCCGTCACCCGGACGACGCTGAAGACGACCCGCTGGACATCGCCGGCATCGAGGTAAAAACGATGCCGTTCTATGCCGTGAACGCGCGTTTCAAGGAACTGGACCCTACTCGCCAGTACCTGCTGTATTGCGACAAAGGCGTGATGAGTCGCCTGCATGCCCACCATTTGCTCAGTGAGGGGCATGCCAATGTGCGCGTTTATCGACCGAGCTAAGTGCCCGGGGCTGTTTGCCTGTGGCCTGCGTCACCGGCCCCCCGACGCCGCCGACAGGCTGTAACGGCCTTGTCGGACTCAACGTAAATCGCTGCCACGACCTGTCAGCACACCGAATCCTCTGATCGAGATACACAAGTGATCGAAAATCTACGCAACATCGCCATCATTGCTCACGTTGACCATGGTAAGACCACCCTGGTAGACAAACTCTTGCGTCAATCCGGCACCCTGGAGCGCAACGAGCTCAACGACGAGCGCGTGATGGACTCCAACGACCAGGAAAAAGAGCGCGGTATTACCATCCTGGCGAAAAACACCGCCATCAACTGGAATGGCTACCACATCAACATCGTGGACACCCCGGGCCACGCCGACTTCGGTGGTGAAGTAGAGCGCGTGATGTCGATGGTCGACTCCGTGCTGCTGCTGGTTGACGCCCAGGACGGCCCTATGCCGCAAACCCGTTTCGTGACCAAGAAGGCTTTCGAAGCCGGCCTGCGTCCGATCGTGGTGATCAACAAGGTTGACCGTCCAGGCGCGCGTCCGGACTGGGTCCTGGACCAGATCTTCGACCTGTTCGACAACCTGGGCGCCACCGAAGAACAGCTGGACTTCAAAGTCGTCTACGCCTCGGCCCTGAACGGTATTGCCGGTCTGGACCACACCAACATGGCTGAAGACATGACCCCGCTGTACCAGTCGATCGTCGACGACGTACCGGCGCCGAAAGTCGACCGTGACGGTCCGTTCCAGATGCAGATCTCGGCACTGGACTACAACAGCTTCCTGGGTGTGATCGGTGTTGGCCGTATCGCCCGTGGTCGCATCAAGCCGAACACCCCGGTGGTTGCCATCGACGCCGACGGCAAGAAGCGCAACGGTCGTATCCTCAAGCTGATGGGTCACCACGGCCTGCACCGCATCGACGTTGAAGAAGCAGCGGCCGGCGACATCGTCTGCATCAGCGGCTTCGAGCAACTGTTCATCTCCGACACCCTGTGCGACCCACTGAACGTCGAAGCGATGAAGCCGTTGACCGTCGACGAGCCAACCGTTTCCATGACCTTCCAGGTCAACGACTCGCCATTCTGCGGTAAAGAAGGCAAGTTCGTGACCAGCCGTAACATCAAGGAACGCCTGGACAAAGAGCTGCTCTACAACGTTGCACTGCGCGTTGAAGAAGGCGACTCGGCTGACAAGTTCAAGGTCTCCGGCCGTGGTGAGCTGCACCTCTCGGTACTGATCGAAACCATGCGTCGCGAAGGCTTCGAAATGGGCGTGGGCCGTCCTGAAGTGATCATCCGCATGGTTGATGGCGTCAAGCACGAACCGTACGAAAACGTGACCATCGACCTGCCGGAAGAATCCCAGGGCGCGATCATGGAGCAAATGGGCCTGCGTAAAGGCGACCTGACCAACATGGTTCCGGATGGCAAGGGCCGTGTGCGCCTTGAGTACAACATCCCGGCTCGTGGCCTGATCGGTTTCCGTAACGAGTTCCTGACCCTGACCTCCGGTGGCGGCATCCTGACTTCGATCTTCGATCGTTACGACGTGATGAAGTCCGGTGACATGTCCGGCCGTCAGAACGGCGTGCTGGTATCGGTTGCGACCGGCAAGGCACTGACCTACTCGCTGGAAACCCTGCAAGCGCGCGGCAAGCTGTTTGTCGAGCACGGCCAGGATATCTACGAAGGTCAAATCGTCGGCCTGAACAGCCGCGACAACGACCTGGGCGTGAACCCAACCAAAGGCAAGAAGCTCGACAACATGCGTGCTTCGGGCAAAGACGAAACCATCGCCCTGGTTCCGCCGGTCAAGTTCACCCTGGAGCAAGCGCTGGAGTTCGTGCAGGAAGACGAACTGTGCGAAGTGACGCCGAAGTCCATCCGTCTTCGCAAGAAGATCCTGGGCGAAAGCGAGCGTACCCGCGCTGCCAAGAAAAGCGGCAACTGAGTTTCGACTTAGTTAGCAGCTAAAAAAACGCCCCCGGTCGTTAGATCGGGGGCGTTTTTTTATGCCTGGAAGTTATGTGGCGGCTGTCAGGGCCCTATCGCGAGCAAGCTCGCGATAGCGTCGGCTCAGGCACCGCTGAATTATCAATAGATCAGAACTTATCCAGCGTCCGCAGATTGCGCTCGCGCTCCACTTCCTTGGGCTTGTAGGCACAATACCCCGGCCGTGGCCCGACCCGCGGATGGTTGCGGCAGGTGTCCGGGCGTTTCTCGTAAATGGTGCACAACCGGCTCTTGCGGTCCAGATAAAGGCAATCGTTGTTGCTCATGCGCTGGAGCGTGAAGATTTCCGACTTCTGGTTGTAGCGCTCGACGATCCCTTCCTTTTGCAGGCGCTTGGCGATGTTCTTCGGCGGGTCGCCCAGTTCGAACTCATCGACGATGCCGATGCGGATCAGGTCCTTGATCTTGACCTCCACCGGTAGCGTGCAGCAGCTCGACACGCAGGAACCGCACATCGGGGCGGAGTATTTGGCCCAGGTATCGAGTCGGTCGATCTCCGCGGCGGCGATCAGGTTGGGCTTCATCATCACGGTTTACCAGCATGCATCAGGGCGCGCGATCATACCGGGACTGGTGAAATTTTGAACGACCATCCGCCAGTTTTTTTTCATCCCGGCCAAACCCGCCCGGATCGGCACGGCCCCTGCATTCATTCGACCATCCGGCAATTCCATGGCGGCGATTCTCCGACACTCGGGGAAATCCACCGAACCAAGAGCCTGTACCGTCTGTCAGACCGTCTAGGCTCAGACAATTCCATGCTCGTTCGAGGTCTTATCAATGACTCAAGAACCACTTGTTCGCGAAGCTGAAGTTGCCGCATTTCGCGACGCCGTGTTGACCAAACTCACTTATGCCGTCGGCAAGGACCCGGATCATGCGTTTGATCACGATTGGTTCGAAGCCATCGCCCTTGCCGCCCGCGACCACATGGTCGAACACTGGATGGACCACACGCGACAGATCTACCGCAAGGGCCAGAAGCGCGTCTATTACCTCTCCCTGGAGTTCCTCATCGGCCGCTTGCTCTACGACAGCCTGAGCAACCTGGGCCTGCTGGACACGGCGCGCGAGGCGCTGACCGAACTGGGTGTGGACCTGGAGCGCATTCGTCTGCTCGAGCCGGATGCAGCATTGGGCAACGGCGGTCTTGGCCGTTTGGCCGCGTGCTTCATGGAAAGCATGTCGACCCTGGGGATTGCCGGCCATGGCTACGGCATCCGTTATGAGCACGGCCTGTTCCGTCAGGCCATCGTTGACGGCTGGCAGCAGGAGCAGACCGAGCATTGGCTGGATTTCGGCAACCCGTGGGAGTTCGAGCGCCCGGAGGTGGTCTACCCGATCGGTTTTGGCGGCAGCGTCGAAACCGTCACCGATGAGGCCGGCAAGACCCGGCAAGTCTGGTCCCCGGCCGAAACCGTGCGGGCCATTGCCTACGACACGCCGGTGGTGGGCTGGCGCGGTGCCAGCGTCAATACCCTGCGCCTGTGGCGCGCCCGCGCTGTGGAAGACCTGCACCTGGAACGCTTCAACGCCGGCGACCACTTGGGCGCGGTAGCCGAAGTGGCCCGGGCCGAAAGTATTTCCCGCGTGCTGTACCCGGCCGACAGCACCGAGGCTGGCCAGGAACTGCGTCTGCGCCAGGAATACTTCTTCGTGGCCGCCTCGCTGCAGGACCTGCTGCGTCGCCATCGCAACATGCACACCTCGGTGCTGACCCTGGGCGATCACGCGGCGATCCAGCTCAACGACACTCACCCATCCATTGCCGTGGCCGAGCTGATGCGGCAACTGGTGGACGTCTACGACGTGGCGTGGGATGCGGCCTGGCAGATCACCCAGGACACGCTGTCCTACACCAACCACACGTTGCTGCCCGAAGCCCTGGAAACCTGGCCGGTGGGGCTGATGGAGCGCATGTTGCCCCGGCACATGCAGATCATCTACCTGATCAACGCCCAGCACATCGATTCACTGCGGGCCAAGGGCGTGCACGATTTCGATGTGCTGCGTTCGGTTTCGCTGATCGAAGAAGACAATGGCCGCCGGGTGCGCATGGGCAACCTGGCGTTCCTCGGTTCCCACAGCGTCAACGGGGTGTCCGGGTTGCATACCCAGTTGATGCGCAGCACGGTGTTTTCCGAGCTGCACAAACTCTATCCGGAGCGGATCAACAACAAGACCAACGGCATCACCTTCCGCCGCTGGCTGTTCCAGGCCAACGCCGAATTGACCTCGATGATGGTCGATGCCCTCGGCCCGAGCGTGCTCGACAACCCCGAGGAGCGCTTGATCGAACTGGAGCCGTTTGCCGACAAACCAGCGTTTCGCAAGCTGTTCGCCGAGCAGCGCCTGCACAGCAAGAAGGCCCTGGCTTATCTGATCCACGAGCGCCTGGGCATCGCGGTGAACCCGGCGGCGATGTTCGACGTGCAGGTCAAGCGGATCCACGAGTACAAGCGCCAGTTGCTCAACTTGATGCACACTGTGGCGCTGTACCAGGCGATCCGCGCCGAGCCGGAGGTGGACTGGGTGCCGCGGGTGAAGATCTTCGCCGGCAAGGCCGCTGCCAGTTACCACCAGGCCAAGCTGATCATCAAGCTGACCAACGACATCGCCCGGGTGGTCAACAACGACCCGACCGTGCGCGGCTTGCTCAAAGTGGTGTTCCTGCCTAACTACAACGTCAGCCTGGCCGAAAGCATCATTCCGGCGGCGGACCTGTCGGAGCAGATCTCCACGGCCGGTTTCGAAGCGTCGGGCACCAGCAACATGAAGTTCGGCCTCAACGGCGCACTGACCATCGGTACCATGGACGGCGCCAACGTGGAGATGCATGAGCGCATCGGCGGTGAGCACATGTTCATCTTCGGCCTGACCGCCGAGCAGGTGGAGGCCCGCAAGCAAAACGGTGAGTTCAGCGCCGCGCCGGACATCGCCGCGTCCCATCGGCTCAACGACGTGCTGCAGGCGATTCGCGGCGGAGTGTTTTCGCCGGATGATCCGATGCGCTACGCCGGGCTCGTGGACTCGTTGGTCGATTACGACCGCTTCCTGGTCTGCGCCGACTTCGACTCGTACTGGAACGCCCAGGCCAAGGTCGAAGAGCGTTGGCACGACTCCAAGCAATGGTGGCGTTCGGCGGTGCTCAACACCGCGCGCATGGGCTGGTTCTCCTCGGACCGGACCATTCGTGAGTACGCCACCGATATCTGGAAAGCCCTGGAGTAGCATTTACTGTAAGAAATGTGAGCGAAGCCCAACGGCGGTTGGGCTTCGTCGATATACTAGGCGCCAGTTTCGCCGGGCTGTGTAGCCGGGCTCAGCACTGGAAGTGCCAACAATCCAATGTGGGAGCGAGCTTGCTCGCGATAGCGGTGTATCAGTCAACCTTGAGGTGTCTGTCATGCCGCTATCGCGAGCAAGCTCGCTCCCACAGGGTTTGGGGGGTTCCACTAGACTGATCCAGGCACCGCATCACCCCGGTCATGCCCGCAACGGGCCGCTTAGGGATATCGACCATGCAATGGATCTTGACGCTGTTGGGCCTGGCACTCGGCTGGGTGGTGGACGAGTCGTTCGCCGATGCGCTGATAGGCGCTTTGGTGGGGCTTGGCATCGCCCAGGCGTTTCGATTGGGGCGCCTGGGTGTCCAGGCGGCCAAGCAACAGATCTTGTTGCAAGAGGCCCAGCAGAGCTTGCTCACGTTGGAGGGCCGCCTGGCGGTACTCGAACGCGGCAAGGTGGCCGAACCGAGTGATCCGGCCCCTGTGCCCGAGGTTGTCGCGCCCCAGGCCGCGAAGCCCGCGACGCGCACCGAACCGGAGCTCGTCTGGGAACTACCGTCAGACCTCGAACCCGCACCCGCTATGGCCACCCAGGCCAGCCAGCCGTTGCCCGATGACATTTGGAAGCCCGCACCAGAGACGTCCAGTCGACGTGCCGAGCGTGATTTTGCCCCTTTGCCTCTGGAACCAGTGATTGCGGAGCCGGCGGCCCCGCGTGGTCCGAATCTGTTCGACCGCGCCATCATCGGCGCGCGCAACTGGCTGTTCGGCGGCAACACGGTACTGCGGGTCGGCGTGGTGCTGTTGTTCCTCGGCCTGGCGTTTTTGCTGCGCTATGCCACCGAAGGCATGGTGGTGCCGATCGAGTTGCGTTACGCCGGCGTCGCGGCCAGTGCGTTGGGCCTGTTGGGCCTGGGCTGGTGGTTGCGCCAACGCAACAGTAACTATGCGCTTATGCTCCAGGGGACTGGCATCGCGGTGCTGTACCTGACGGTGTTCGCGGCCATGCGCCTGCATCCGTTGCTCGACTCCAAGGCGGCCCTGGGCTTGCTGGTCGCGGTGACGGTGTTCTCGGCAATCCTGGCGATTACCCAGAACGCCCTGGGCCTGGCCGCGGCTGCGGCGCTGGGCGGGTTTGCCGCGCCGATCCTGACTTCCACCGGCAGCGGCAACCACGTCGCCCTGTTCAGCTATTTCATCCTGCTCAATGCCGGCATCCTCGCGATTGCCTGGTTCAAGGCCTGGCGCCTGCTCAACCTGATCGGCTTTGTCGGTACCTTCGGTATCGGTTTCGCCTGGGGCATGCGTTCCTACACACCGGAGCTGCTTTGGAGTACCGAGCCGTTCCTGATCCTGTTCTTCCTTATCTACCTGGTGATTGGCTTGCTGTTCACCCGGCGCAAGTTGCTGGAAATGAACGACGCCCCCGAAGAGGGCAGCCGCGACGCGTTGTTGCGCTGGTCGGCGCGCAAGGGCGATTACGTCGACGGCACCATGCTGTTCGCCCCGCCGCTGGTGGGCTTCGGCTTGCAGTTCGCGTTGGTGCAGCACCTGGAGTTCGCCGCTGCCTTCAGCGCCCTGGCCCTGGGCATGATCTACATGGGCCTGGCGCGGCTATTGATGGGCGGCCGCGCCTTGTTGCTGGCGGAAACCTGCCTGGCCCTGGGGGTGATTTTTTCCAGCCTGGCGATTCCCTTGGGGCTCGACGCCCGCTGGACCGCCGCTGCGTGGGCCGTGGAGGGTGCGGGGATCTTCTGGCTGGGCCTGCGTCAGCAACGACCTTTCGCACGAGCCTTTGCTTTGTTGCTGCAATTGGGTTCGGCGCTGGCCTTCCTCAGCGAATTGCGATCTGGCGAAAGCAGCCTGCTCGACGGCTCACCGTTGGGGGCGTTGATGCTCGGCGGCGCTTTGTTGTTCACGTTCTACCAACTGCGCAAGGCAGCCCCTGAACACACGGCGGCTTGGGAGCGCCAAGGCCTGCCGGTGCTGGCAGTGCTGGGCTTGAGTTTCCTCTATCTGCTGGCACCGTTGTTCTTCTTCACTCACGGCACGGCCATCGCATGGGCCTTGGCCGGATTGGCGACGTTGTTTGTCGGCCTGCGCCTGCAATCGCGCAGTTTCCTGTTCACGGCGTTCGCGGTGCAATTGCTCGGCGGAGCCCTGTTCCTGTTGCGCTTGCAAGGTGCCGAGGGCGATTCGGCGGCGGTGTTCAGCGCGGGCTGGAGCGGTTTGCTCAGTGCTTCTCTGATCGGTCTGGCGTTGATCGGCGGCATGTTGCTGGCGGCGCGCGACGATATGGTGCGCAACGATGTCCGGTTGCTGCG
Organism: Pseudomonas sp. NFACC08-1; assembly: GCF_900106735.1. Classification (NCBI taxonomy): domain Bacteria; kingdom Pseudomonadati; phylum Pseudomonadota; class Gammaproteobacteria; order Pseudomonadales; family Pseudomonadaceae; genus Pseudomonas; species Pseudomonas sp. NFACC08-1. Next base: position 189,417 of record NZ_FNNL01000003.1, read on the forward strand.
CGGCTTGTCAGTGGTACTGCTGGCGGGGCTGGTGCTGATCAACCTCGCGGTGCTGTTCGTCCTGCCCTGGCAAACCGCGAGTGGTGTGTGGGCGGCCAGCGGGCTGTTGATCATCTGGTTGAGCCTGTACCTGAAGCAGCGCGTGAGCTTTGTCTTCGGTCTGCTGCTGCAACTGCTCGGCGGCGCGTCGTTCCTGATGGCAGGGCCAGCACTGTTGGGGCCGCTCAACGCCGAGGGACTGCGACCGCTGGCCCATAGCGGGTTCTGGACGCCGCTGGTCCTGGGGCTGGCAGCGCTGGTGGGCGCATGGCGCCTGCAACGGGCGCACGCGGCGCAGGAGCTGGACGCCTTGAGCTTGCAGCGCCTGTCCGAGCTGTTGCTGATCTGGGGCGCGGGTTGGTGGGCGCTGGCGTGGGTCAGCGAAGTGCTGCGTTTTGCCCCGGAGAACCTGCAAGGCAGCTTGCTGTTGTTGGTCGCGGCCATCAGCGTGGCGGTGTGGAGCCTTTTGTCGCTGCGGTTGAAATGGCCGGCGCTGGGGCTGCTGTGCACCTTGCTGATTCCGGCGGCGGGCTGCGTGCTGGTGGCGACGTGGCACAGCCAGTATCATCCGGCCGCGAATTTCGGCTGGCTGGCCTGGCTAGCGGTATTTGCCGTGCACTTCCTCTCGCTCAAGCGCCTGGCGCCGATGCTGCCGGCCCCGGCGCGCAGTACGGCCCATGTGCTCGGTTGCTGGTTGCTGATGGCGGTGTTGATGCTGGAGTTGCGTTACGGTCTGCTATTGCTGTCCGAGCAGTACAACGCTTGGCGCTGGCTGGGCTGGGCGATCCTGCCAGGCCTTTACCTGGTGCTGATGGCCACGCCGCGTACCCTGCCATGGCCGGTTTCGGCACAACCACAGGAATATCGGGTCTACGCGGCGGCACCCATGGCGCTGTTGATGCTCGGTTGGTTCTGGCTGACCAACACCTTCAGCGATGGCAACTCAGAGCCACTGCCTTATGTGCCGTTGCTCAACCCCTTGGAGCTGGGCCTGCTGTTCGCCTTGTTCGGTATCTATGTGTGGGCTCGCAACGCCGTGGAGCAATCGACGAACCGTTGGAATCGCGTCGGGAACATCGCCCAGTTGATCGCCGGTGTGTCGCTGTTCGCGTTCTTCACCGCCCTGGTGATGCGCACGGCCCACCAGTGGATGGGGGTGCCATACGCGCTGGACGCGCTGCTCGAGTCGATGTTCGTGCAGGCCGGGCTGTCCATTGTCTGGACCCTGATCGCCCTGGGGCTGATGATCGGTGGGCATCTGCGCCATCGCCGTGAAGTGTGGCTGATCGGTGCTGCGTTGATCGCCGTGGTCGTGGCCAAGCTGTTCTTTGTCGAATTGAGTAACCGTGGCGGTCTGGCGCGGATTGTTTCGTTTATCGGTGTAGGCGTGTTGCTGCTGGTAGTGGGCTATTTTGCGCCGCTGCCACCCAAGCGCCCGGAGACGGTCGCCCAGGATGAGCCGCCTATGCCTGTCAGTGAGGGAGTGTCGTCTTGAGTCGCAAGTTGAGTCGGATCGGGCTGGGCGTGGTGGGGTTATGGGCGGCATTGTCGGCCGTGGCCCAGGAGCAACCGGCGGATTTCGCCCATCAAGTGCCGTTGGCCTTGAGCGGCGAGGGGCCGTGGTATCGCTTGCCGTTGCCGTTGGACGTGCAGTTGCAGGCGCGGCAGACCGACCTGAGCGATCTGCGGGTCTTCAACGCGGCCGGTCAGGCCCAGGCCTACGCCCTGGTACGTGAGTCGGCCCAGAGCCGGGAAAACCGCACCCTCACCGACGTGAAGTGGTTCCCGCTGTACAACGCCGCCGATGACAATGAACGCGCGCCCAGTGTGCGGGTGCAATCGAACGCCAACGGCACCTTGGTGGAAGTCCAACCCTCCAGCAGGCTCGAAGCTGGGGAGGAGGAGCTGCGTGGCTGGTTGTTGGATGCCAGTGCGATCAAGGCGCCGTTGCAGCAGTTGGTCCTCGACTGGACCAGTGAGCGCGACGGCTTCCAGCGGTTCACCATAGAAGCCAGTGATGACTTGCAACACTGGCAGTCGTGGGGTGAAGGCCAGGTGGCGCGCTTGACCTTTGCCGATGAGCGAGTCGAGCAGCATGAAGTGAGCTTGCCGGGGCAATCGGCGCGTTACCTGCGATTGTTGTGGGATTCGCCATCCTCCGCGCCGATCCTGACCGCGGCCCAGTTGCAAAGCGCCAGCCGCGAAAGCCTGCCGTTGCCGCTGGCCTGGTCGCAGCCGTTGGCCGGCAGCATCACGAAGGCCGGTGAATACACCTGGCAGTTGCCCATGGGGCTGAACATCGAGCAGGTGCAAGTCGAGCTGAGCCAGGCCAACAGCCTGGCGCCGGTGACTCTGGCCGGTCGCCGTGAAAGCAGCCATCCGTGGCAACCGCTGGGCAGTGGCTTGCTCTATCGCCTGACCCAGAACGGCCAGGATGTGCTGCAAAACCAATTGCAACTGTCCGGCCAGACCGTGCAGCAATTGAAATTGACCGTGGACGAGCGTGGCGGTGGCCTGGGTAGCGAAGCCCCGGCCCTGCGCTTTGCCGTGCGTCCGACGCAGGTGGTGTTCCTGGCGCGCGGCGAAGGGCCTTACCGCCTGGCCCTGGGCAACGCGACAGTGAAAGCGGCCAGCTTGCCCTTGACCACGCTGGTGCCCGATTACAAACCGTCGCGCCTGGCGACGCTGGGTACGGCGACGGTGAACGGCGCGGCCACGTCAACCCCGGTTGCGGCCACGGCAGCCACGCCTGCGACGGTCGGGACCAACTGGAAGAAAATCGGCTTGTGGGCGGTGCTGCTGCTGAGCGTACTGTTCCTCGCGGCGATGGCGTTCAGCTTGCTGCGCAAGCCACCGGTCAAGGGTTGAGGTGAATTCATCGCGAGCAAGCTCGCTCCCACAGTAGGCCGCGTTTGTTGAAACAACTCGGTCAAACTGTGGGAGCTTGCTCGCGATTCGGTCTCCCAGCGACCCAAAATCCACAAGCGAGCCGCCACCCCGTGAACTCAATCCGCCATTCCCCGTCTCATAGGAGGAATTAAGTCCCGACTCGCGCTAAACTGCGCTGGTTTTTCCGTCCCCTATTCTTCGGAGCCGTCCATGTCCCGCGTTACCTTGAGTCGCTATTTGATTGAGCAGACCCGCAGCAACAACACCCCTGCCGATCTGCGCTTTTTGATCGAAGTGGTGGCGCGTGCGTGCAAGGAAATCAGCCACGCCGTCTCCAAAGGCGCGCTGGGTGGTGTCCTGGGCAGCATGGGCACCGAAAACGTGCAGGGCGAAGTGCAGAAGAAGCTCGACGTGCTGTCCAACGAAATCCTGCTCGAAGCCAACGAATGGGGCGGTCACCTGGCCGGCATGGCGTCCGAGGAAATGGACAATGCCTACCAGATCCCGGGCAAATACCCCAAGGGTGCCTACCTGCTGGTGTTCGACCCACTGGACGGTTCGTCGAACATCGACATCAACGCACCGGTTGGCACCATCTTCTCGGTACTGCGTTGCCCGAACGAATACCTGAGCCAGAACGAAGCCTTGAATGAAAAGGCCTTCCTGCAGCCAGGCACCGAACAGGTTGCCGCCGGTTATGCCATCTACGGCCCTCAGACCATGCTGGTGCTGACCCTGGGCGACGGCGTCAAAGGCTTCACCCTGGACCGCGAGATGGGCAGCTTCGTATTGACCCACGAAGACATCACCATTCCTGAAACCACCCAGGAATTCGCCATCAACATGTCCAACCAGCGTCACTGGGAAGCCCCGGTAAAACGCTACGTCGAAGAATTGCTGGCAGGCGAAGAAGGCCCTCTGAAGAAGAACTACAACATGCGTTGGGTCGCCGCGATGGTTGCCGATGTGCACCGTATCCTGACCCGTGGCGGTCTGTTCATGTACCCGCGCGACAGCCGTGAGCCGTCCAAGCCGGGCAAACTGCGCCTGATGTACGAAGCCAACCCGATGTCGTTCCTGGTGGAACAGGCGGGCGGCGCTTCCACCGACGGCCACCAGCGCATCCTTGATATCAAGCCCGACGGCCTGCACCAGCGCGTGGCGGTGTTCCTCGGCTCGAAGGAAGAAGTGGCGCGCGTTACGGCCTACCACAAGGAATAAATCATGGCCGAGCCCTGGCAGCCGTTGCTCGATTGGTGGTTTGGTTCAGCCAAGACACCGGACGAAATATCGGCTGACAGAGGCAAGCTGTGGTTCGGCAAACGCCATGATCGCCAGGCCAACGAGCGCTTCGGCGATCAGGTCGAGCTGGCACTGGCTGGCGAATTGTCCGACTGGGCGCAACGCCCGGAAGGTTGGCTGGCCCTGGTGCTGCTCCTCGACCAACTCCCGCGAATGATCTTTCGCGACACCCCCAAAGCCTTCTCCGGTGACCTGCGTGCCCAAGCGCTGGTAGCCCAGGGCATGGCAGCGGGTTTCGACCGGCAACTCAAACCGATCCAGCGCGTATTCATCTACCTCGTGCTTGAACACTGCGAAAACCTTGCGGTACAGAACGAGGCCGTGTCGCGCTTCATCGACCTGGTTCGAGAGCAACCGGAGGCGCAGCGGGCGGTGTTTGAAGACAACCTGGATTATGCCGAGCGGCACCAGAAGATCATTGCGCGGTTTGGACGGTTTCCCCATCGCAATGCGGTGTTGGGGCGCGAGTCCACGGCTGAGGAAATGGAGTTTTTGAACAGGCCTGGGTCCAGGTTCTGATTCTTTCGGTGTAGCTGACGCCGCTATCGCGAGCAAGCTCGCTCCCACATTTGACCCCGTTCGCAATCATTAATGTGGGAGCGAGCTTGCTCGCGACGGGGCCAGTCCAGGCACTAGATCCGGAAACTACCCACCAACTGCTTCAACCGCGCCGCCTGCTGCTCAAGATCGGCACAGGCGCGCAAGGTGGCTTGCAGGTTTTCCACGCCTTCCTGGTTCAGGGTGTTGATCTCGGTGATGTCGACGTTGATCGACTCCACCACGGCGGTCTGTTCTTCGGTGGCGGTGGCCACGGACTGGTTCATGCCGTCGATTTCACCAATACGCTGGGTCACGCTGCCCAGGCGTTCGCCGGCTTGGTTGGCGATGCCGACGCTGCTTTCGCTCTGGCGCTGGCTGTCGGTCATGGTCAGCACCGCTTCCCGGGCGCCGACTTGCAGTTCTTCGATCATCTTCTGCACTTGCTGCGCCGAATCCTGGGTGCGGTGGGCCAGGTTGCGCACTTCATCGGCGACCACCGCGAAGCCGCGCCCGGCTTCACCGGCACGGGCCGCTTCGATGGCCGCGTTGAGGGCGAGCAGGTTGGTCTGCTGGGAAATGCTGGTGATCACCTCAAGAATCTGGCCGATGTTCACCGTGTTGCTGTTCAAGGTTTCGATGTTGCCGCACGAATCGCTGATCTTGGCCGACAACTGCTGCATGGCCGCGATGGTTTTATCCACCACGTGCTGGCCATCTTCAGCCAGGCTGCGCGCATCGCTGGAATGCTGCGAGGCGAGGGCGGCGTTCTGGGCGATCTCCTGGGCGGCGGCACCGAGCTGGTTGATGGCCGCGGCTACGCTGCTGGTGCGTGAAGCCTGCTGGTCGGAGTTGAACATCGACGAGTTGGACGCGCTGACCACGCGCAGGGCGACTTCGTTGACCTGGCCGGTGGCCGAGGCCACTTCACGGATCGAGGTATGAATGCGTTCGACAAAGCGGTTGAACGACGTCCCCAGCGCGCCGAATTCGTCGTGGCCGTGGATGACCAGGCGCCGAGTCAGGTCGCCTTCGCCTTCGGCGATGTCGTGCATGGCGCGGCCCATGGTCAGCAGCGGTTGCATCAGCACGCGGATCAACATGCCAAGCAGGGCGATGATGAACACCACCGCGATGACCATGGCGATCAGCGCCGAAGTGCGGAACTCACTGAGCATCGCCAGCGCGGTGTCCTTGTCGAGCACCAGCGCCACGTACCAGTCGGCTCCCGGCACGCCGTTGACGTGGGTGAAGGAGATGAATTGGGGCTTGCCGTCGAGGTCGACTTCTTTCACGCCCGGGCTGATTTGAGGCGCGCCGTTAGGGTAGGCCTCGGCCAGGGTCTTGAGCACGCGCTTGCTGTCGGGGTGGATCAGGATCTTGCCGTCGGCACTGACGATGAACGCGTGGCCGTGGCCGCCGAAGTTCAGCGAATTGATGATGGCGCTGACGCTGGACAGGTCGATGTCCGCACCGGCCACGCCGATCATCTGGTTCTGGTGCTGCACCGGGGTGGCGACGGTGATCACCAGCTTGCCCGACGAGGCGGCGATGTAGGGTTCGGTGACGATGGTTTGCTGCGCGCTGTTGGCGGCCTTGTACCAGCCACGGGCGCGCGGGTCGTAATCGGCAGCGCGATTGCCGGCCGGTACCGAGAACATCACGCCGTCGGTGCCACCAAAATAACTGAGCTGGAAATTGCTGGTGTAGGCCGGCAAGCCCACGGCGCGCTTGAGGCTGTCGGCACTGCTGCCGTCCACGGCAATCTGCTGGGCCAGCGATTGCAGCAGCTGGATGCGGCCCTCGACCCACGTCTGGATATTGCGACTGGTCAGGCTGCCGAGTTCCTGCATGGAGGTTTCGGTGCTGGCGTTCAAGCTCTGGCGTTGACGATAGTCGTTGAACAGGATGAAACAGGCGAATGCAACGGCCACCACGAGGGCGGCAGCCAATAGGATTTTATGGCTGAATTTCATGTTTCTGGTCATTAATAACACTACCGCGGAGGGACGGGTCAGGACGGGCTGTCAATTTGCCATAACGCGTTCCTTTGCGCTGTTTCTTTTTATCGGCGTGCCAGAGCGCCCCATCAGCCGATAGCGGTTCAATTCCGACGAAATGCACGACGCTGTCACAAAGTGAGTGTTTCACCGATGAAACACCAGGCCAGACCCAATAAATACCGGGGGTGTCGGGGAACCAGATAGGGGTTTTCTCTTCTAAGCTTCTGGTTGGCACCTGCCACCCCCCTTCCGTTCCAGGAGTACACCATGTCGCTGCGATCTATCGCCTTGTTGTTTGTGTGTGTCGTATTGACTGCATGCAGCAAGGTCAACCAGGAAAACTATTCGAAGCTGTCGGCTGGCATGCCCAAGTCCGAAGTCGAAACGTTACTGGGGAAACCGACCGATTGCTCGGGCGCGCTCGGCATGTCCAGTTGCACCTGGGGCGACCAGAAAAGCTTTATCAGCGTGCAGTACGCCGGTGACAAAGTGTTGATGTTTTCCGGCCAAGGCCTGAAGTAAACCGGGGAAGGTGGCCAGTATGGTTAGTTCGTCAGTTCTACTTCGGCGCCAGAAGTAGAACTGACGAACTAACCATGCTGGCCACAGTGCCCGCGGGAGAAAAATAATGATGCGGTTAGTTTTTGTGCTTTTGGCTGGCCTGATTTTGGCTGGCTGTGCCACTTCTGGCGAAGATCCGCTGGCACCCAAGACGGTCAACAGCGTCAATCTCAAGCGCTACCAAGGCACCTGGTATGAGTTGGCCCGCCTGCCCATGTATTTCCAGCGCAATTGCGCGCAATCGGAAGCTCACTACACCCTCAAGCCAGACGGCAACGTGGGCGTGCTCAATCGCTGCCTGACCTCGGACTGGCAGTGGGAAGAAGCCAGGGGCACCGCCACGCCGCAGGTGCCGGGCAAGACCGACAAGCTCTGGGTCGAGTTCGACAACTGGTTTTCGCGGATCGTGCCGGGCGTGGCGAAAGGGCAATACTGGGTGTTGTACGTCAGCGATGACTACAAGACCGCCATCGTCGGCGACCCAAGCCGTCGCTACATGTGGCTGCTGTCCCGTACACCGACCGTCAATAGCGTCGTGCGCGAGGAACTGCTGAGCAAGGCACGCCAGCAGGGTTATGACACGACCCGACTGATCTGGCGCGCGTCGGATCGGCAGATGGCCAAGACTTCGGACTGACTGCCTGCAAGTATTCAATGTGGGAGCGGGCTTGCTCGCGAATTCGGTGTATCAGCCGACATAATCGTTAGCTGACAAACCGCCTTCGCGAGCAAGCCCGCTCCCACACTTTTTATCTGCGTCAGCCTAAGAGCTCGCGCAATACCTGGGTAAACGCGCGGGCGCTTTCTTCTTCGCCGGCATGCCGCCCATCGCGCACCACCCACCGGCCGCCGACCATCACATCGCGTACCTGGCGATCGCCACCGGCAAACAGCCAGCGATTGAGGATTGCGTCGCCCTGGGCCGTGGCCAAATACGGGTCGCTGCCATCGAGAACCAGCCAGTCGGCGCGCTTGCCGATGTCGAGGGCGCCGATCGGTTGCCCCAGGGCCTGGGCGCCGCCTGCCAGCGCCGCATCGAACAAGGTGCGACCGACCATCGGCTGATCCGCCCGATACAAGCGGTTGCGCCGTTGATCCCGCAGGCGCTGGCCATATTCCAGCCAGCGCAATTCTTCGACCACGCTTAGCGATACATGACTGTCAGAGCCGATTCCCAGGCGCCCGCCCTGGGCGAGGAAATCCACGGCGGGGAAAATCCCGTCCCCCAGGTTGGCTTCGGTGGTCAGGCACAGGCCGGCAATCGCCCGGCTCCTGGCCATGAGGCTGACTTCCTGGGTGTTGGCGTGGGTAGCGTGGACCAGGCACCAGCGCTGGTCGACTTCGGTGTTTTCGTACAGCCATTGCAGCGGACGGGCGCCGCTCCAGCTCAGACAGTCGTCGACTTCCTTCTGCTGCTCGGCAATGTGAATGTGCACCGGGCACTCGCGGTCACTGGCGGCCAGCACATCTTGGATCTGCCCGGGCGTCACGGCACGCAGCGAGTGGAAGCACAGACCCAGCGCCTGGGACGGCTGCCCGGCCAGGATCGGCTGCAAGCGCGACTGAAGCTTCAAGTAGTTTTCGGTGCTGTTGATGAACCGGCGTTGCCCGTCATTGGGCGCCTGGCCACCAAACCCCGAGTGGCTGTAAAGCACCGGCAGCAGCGTCAGGCCGATGCCAGCAGCGCTGGCGGCGTGGCTGATGCGCAGGGCCAGCTCCGCCGGGTCGGCGTAGGGCGCGCCATCGGTGTCGTGGTGCACATAGTGGAATTCGGCGACTGAGGTGTAGCCGGCCTTGAGCATTTCGATGTACAGCTGGCGGGCAATGATGCCGAGTTGGTCGGGACTGATTTTTCCGACGAGGCGGTACATCAAGTCGCGCCATGTCCAGAAACTGTCGTTGGGATTGCCCGCCACTTCCGCCAGCCCGGCCATGGCCCGTTGGAAGGCATGGGAGTGCAGGTTCGGCATACCCGGCAACAGCGGGCCGCCCAGCCGTTCGGCGCCGTCTGCGTGGGAACCGGCCTGGATATGGGTCAGGACGCCTTCGGCATCGACCTCAAGACGTACATCATGGGCCCATCCACTAGGCAGCAGCGCGCGTTCGGCAAAGAAGGCGGACATGGTTCAACCTCATCGTGCGTAATTTGTATATACATATACAGACGTTTGCCTGGCCGGTAAACTCCGGCAAGCTAGCATTCTTATCCGCAGAACAAGGAACCGCCGTGTCGACTCCGCCTGCCAAACCGCCGCTGGCCGCAAACATGGGTGACAGTCCGGCACCCCTGTACGCCCGCGTCAAACAGATGATCACCCAGCAGATCGACAGTGGAAACTGGCCGCCGCATTACCGCGTGCCGTCGGAAAGCGAACTGGTCAGCCAACTGGGCTTCAGTCGCATGACCATCAACCGTGCGCTGCGGGAAATGACCGCCGACGGCCTGTTGGTGCGCATGCAGGGTGTCGGCACCTTCGTGGCCGAGCCCAAGAGCCAGTCCGCGTTGTTCGAAGTGCATAACATCGCCGACGAAATCGCCTCCCGCGGTCATCGCCACACGTGCAAGGTCATCACCCTGGAAGAAGAGGCGGCCGGTTCCGAGCGGGCACTGGCCCTGGATATGCGCGAAGGCCAGAAAGTGTTCCATTCGCTGATCGTGCATTTCGAGAACGACATCCCCGTGCAAATCGAGGACCGTTTCGTCAACGCGCTGGTGGCGCCTGACTACCTCAAGCAGGACTTCACCGTGCAAACGCCCTACGCCTATCTGAACCAGGTCGCGCCGCTGACCGAGGGCGAGCATGTGGTCGAGGCGATCCTGGCCGAGCCAAGTGAATGCAAGCTGTTGCAGATCGAAAGGGGCGAGCCGTGTCTATTGATCCGCCGCCGTACCTGGTCCGGGCGCCAGCCGGTGACCGCTGCGCGCCTGATCCATCCGGGTTCCCGTCACAGTCTGGAAGGGCGCTTTCATAAATGAGCCATTTGAAGGTTTTACGCGCGGCAGACTACCCACGCATGCCCTGGAAAAACGGTGGCGGCAGCACCGAAGAAATCACTCGCGATGCCGGCACCGGCCTGGAAGGTTTCGGCTGGCGGCTGTCGATTGCCGACATCGGTGAGTCGGGCGGTTTCTCCACCTTCGCCGGTTACGAGCGGGTCATCAGTGTCTTGCAGGGGAGCGGCATGACGCTGAACGTCGATGGCCAGGCCACGCGACCTCTGCATCCGCTGGACCCTTTTGCATTCAGCGGCGAGAGCCATGTGTTTTGTACGCTGCTGGGCGGACCGATTCGTGACTTCAACCTGATCTACGCGCCGCAACGTTACCGGACGCGGTTGCAGTGGTTGGGCGGCCAGCAGCGGTTTTTCAGTGACGCGGAAACGCTGCTGGTGTTCAGTGCCGCCCCGGGGCTGGCTATCAAGATTGGTGAGTCCGCTGTGGACTTGGGTCTCTACGACTGTTTGCAACTGAGCGGTAACACCGGGTTGGTGGATGTCTCCACTCACGGTCAATGCTGCGTGATTGAGCTGACGGCCCATTGATTTCCGGCTAACACACTCTTGTGGCGAGGGAGCTTGCTCCCGCTGGGGCGCGCAGCGGCCCTGGAGCCCGGCGACGCGGTGGATCAGGTTGATTGAGTGAGCTTGAGAGGGGGCTGCTGCGCAGCCCAGCGGGAGCAAGCTCCCTCGCCACAAAAGCATCCCGCTTGCCCAACCGATTTGCTCTTGAAAACTGACACTGATTCGAGGCACTCCCTTAACCCGCGCCGTGCCCAATTCCTGTGGCGAGGGAGCTTGCTCCCGCTGGGGCGCGCAGCGGCCCTGGAGCCCGGCGACGCGGTGGATCAGGTTGATTGAGTGAGCTTGAGAGGGGGCTGCTGCGCAGCCCAGCGGGAGCAAGCTCCCTCGCCACAAAAAGCCTCGTCCTCGCTGTTTCCTCTTTGCGCACCAATTTGTTACCGAATGCCCCAGCGTGGCGCAATGCCATGCTTCTGTGACCCTCCGATTGCCCTCTCGAAAACCCTCTTAAAAAATTTCATGCCGCTCAGCAGCCCTGAAATCACAAGGCTTTCAGCCAATTCCCCAACCGTTTCTGAACACCACCTCCAACAAGTTGGCCGCTTGATTGCATATGCTTGTACATACAAGTAAAGACGTATGCGTATGAGTCACTGATATTCAACGCAACGTTCGCTAAATCGCTGCCCACTGCCCGGGCTGGTCTGGATTGATCGCTGAGGAGTTTTTGCTGTGACCGACGCTACCCGCAAACCCGAAAAATACCGTGACGTTGAAATCCGCGCCCCTCGCGGTAACACGCTGACCGCCAAGAGCTGGCTGACTGAAGCGCCGCTGCGCATGCTGATGAACAACCTCGACCCGGAAGTGGCCGAGAACCCCAAGGAACTGGTGGTCTACGGTGGCATCGGTCGCGCGGCGCGCAATTGGGAGTGCTACGACAAGATCGTCGAAAGCCTGACCAACCTGAACGACGACGAAACCCTGCTGGTGCAATCCGGCAAGCCGGTGGGTGTGTTCAAGACCCACAGCAACGCCCCTCGCGTCCTGATCGCCAACTCCAACCTGGTGCCGCACTGGGCCAGTTGGGAGCACTTCAACGAACTCGACGCCAAGGGCCTGGCCATGTACGGCCAGATGACCGCCGGCAGCTGGATCTACATCGGCAGCCAGGGCATCGTGCAGGGTACCTACGAAACTTTCGTCGAGGCTGGTCGCCAGCACTACGACTCCAACCTCAAGGGGCGCTGGGTCCTGACCGCCGGCCTGGGCGGCATGGGCGGTGCGCAACCCTTGGCCGCGACTCTGGCCGGTGCGTGCTCGCTGAACATCGAGTGCCAGCAGGTGAGCATCGATTTCCGCCTGAAAACCCGCTATGTCGACGAGCAAGCCACCGACCTCGACGACGCCCTGGCGCGCATCGAGAAATACACCGCCGAAGGCAAGGCGATTTCCATCGCCCTGTGCGGGAACGCTGCCGAGATCCTGCCGGAAATGGTCCGTCGTGGTGTGCGTCCGGACATGGTCACCGACCAGACCAGCGCCCACGACCCGCTCAACGGCTACCTGCCGGCCGGCTGGACCTGGGACGAGTACCGTGCCCGCGCCAAGACCGAACCTGCCGCCGTGGTGAAGGCCGCAAAGCAATCGATGGCCGTCCACGTCAAAGCCATGCTGGCCTTTCAGAAAATGGGCGTGCCGACTTTCGACTACGGCAACAACATCCGCCAGATGGCCCAGGAAGAGGGCGTCGAAAATGCCTTCGACTTCCCTGGTTTCGTCCCGGCCTACATCCGTCCGCTGTTCTGCCGCGGTATCGGCCCGTTCCGCTGGGCTGCGCTGTCCGGTGATCCGCAGGACATCTACAAGACCGACGCCAAGGTCAAGGAACTGATCCCCGACGACGCTCACCTGCACAACTGGCTGGACATGGCCCGCGAGCGCATCAGCTTCCAGGGTTTGCCGGCACGGATCTGCTGGGTCGGCCTGGGCCAGCGCGCCAAGCTGGGCCTGGCGTTCAACGAGATGGTGCGCAGCGGCGAATTGTCGGCGCCGATCGTGATCGGTCGCGACCACTTGGACTCCGGTTCCGTGGCCAGCCCCAACCGTGAAACCGAATCCATGCAGGACGGTTCCGATGCGGTCTCCGATTGGCCGTTGCTTAACGCCTTGCTCAACACCGCCAGCGGCGCGACCTGGGTGTCGCTGCACCACGGTGGCGGCGTCGGCATGGGCTTCTCCCAGCACTCGGGCATGGTGATCGTCTGCGACGGTACCGACGAGGCGGCCGAGCGCATTGCTCGCGTACTGCACAACGATCCGGCCACTGGCGTCATGCGTCATGCCGATGCCGGTTACCAGATCGCGATCGATTGCGCGAAAGAGCAGGGGCTGAACTTGCCGATGATTACCGGCAAGTAACCCCGAGCCCCTTGTGGGAGCGAGCTTGCTCGCGATGAGGGCGTGTCAGTCAACAGCAATGTCTGTTGACCCACCGCTATCGCGAGCAAGCTCGCTCCCACAGGGAAGCAGCGGCGAAAATGAATTCCAGAACAATCCACAGAGGTTGAACCATGGCTGTCAGTAGCACACGCGCAAGCAGCAAGCCGTTGATCGAGAAACGTTCGATCGACTACATCCCGGAAGCGGAGCGACACGGTCGGCTGTTGAGCCAGTTCACCCTCTGGATGGGGGCCAACCTGCAAATCACTGCCATTGTCACCGGTGCATTGGCGGTGGTGCTTGGCGGTGATGTGTTCTGGTCGTTGATCGGTTTGCTGATCGGCCAAGTGCTCGGCGGTGGCGTCATGGCCTTGCATGCCGCGCAAGGGCCCAAGCTTGGCCTGCCGCAGATGATCTCCAGTCGGGTGCAGTTCGGTGTGTATGGCGCGGCCATCCCGATCGTGCTGGTGTGCCTGATGTACCTGGGTTTTACCGCGACGGGCACCGTGCTTTCCGGTCAGGCACTGGGCCAGTTGTTTGATGTCAGCGACAGTGTCGGCATCCTCATCTTCGCCAGTGTCATCGTGTTGGTCACGGTGCTTGGTTATCGGGTGATTCACTTCATTGGCCGTGTCGCCAGCATCCTGGGTGTGATCGCCTTCGTTTACCTGTTCGCTCGCCTGATGAGCCAGACGGACGTTGGCGCACTCCTGCAAATCCGCCATTTCAGTTGGAGCAGCTTCCTGCTGGCGGTGTCGCTCGCGGCCTCCTGGCAGATCGCTTTCGGCCCCTATGTGGCGGACTATTCGCGTTACCTGCCAAGCCAAACTTCCTCGGTGAAAACCTTTTTTGCCGCAGGCGCAGGTTCAGTCATCGGCGCGCAGGTGGCGATGATCCTCGGCGTGTTTGCCGCGGCCTCGGCCAATGGGCAGTTCGCCGGTCACGAGGTGGCCTACATCGTGGGCCTGGGCGGTACCGGCGCCACGGCTGCGCTGCTGTACTTCAGCATCGCATTCGGCAAGGTCACCATCTCCACGCTGAACTCCTACGGCAGCTTCATGTGCATCGCGACCATCATCAGCGGTTTTCGTGGTCACCTGAACGTCACGCGCCTGCAGCGTCTGGTCTTCGTGCTGGTCATCGTCGGCGCTGCGACGCTGATCGCGCTGCTCGGCCAGCACTCGTTCCTCGGTGCGTTCAAGTCCTTCATCCTGTTCTTGCTGGCGTTCTTTACGCCTTGGAGCGCGATCAACCTGGTGGACTACTACTGCATCACCCGCGAGCGCTATGACGTACCGGCACTGGCCGACCCGAACGGTCGCTACGGTCGTTGGAACGCCCTTGGCATCAGCGTCTATGTCTTCGGCGTACTGGTTCAACTGCCGTTTATCGCCACCAAGTTCTATACCGGTCCGCTGGTGGAAGCCATGGGCGGTGTGGATATTTCCTGGATCATCGGTCTGGTGGTTCCGGCGGCGCTGTATTACGTCGTCGCCAAGAAGTGGCACAGCGCTGTACCCGATCAATTGATCCTGCCGCTCGAGCAGGACACGGTTGACGCACAACCGAGCAGGGCGGGCCGCATCCAAGCGGTCTGATGGGACGTTGACAGGGCTGGATGCCTCTTGACTGCCGTAAGCCAATCCAACTGATTAGGAGCGTCACATAATGAAGTCGAACAAGACCCTGCTGACCACATTGCTTTCCATGGGCCTGCTGGCCGGCGCCAGCGCCACACAAGCGGCGGGTTGGTGCGAGTCGGGCAAACCGGTGAAGTTCGCCGGCCTGAACTGGGAAAGCGGCATGCTGCTGACCGACGTCCTGCAAGTGGTGCTGGAAAAAGGCTACGGCTGCAAGACCGACAGCCTGCCAGGCAACTCCATCACCATGGAGAATGCCCTGAGCAGCAACGACATCCAGGTGTTTGCCGAAGAGTGGGTCGGCCGCAGCGAGGTGTGGAACAAGGCCGAGAAGGCCGGCAAGGTGGTCGGCGTCGGCGCCCCGGTGGTGGGGGCCATCGAAGGCTGGTATGTGCCGCGCTACGTGGTTGAGGGCGACGCCAAGCGCAAGCTCGAAGCCAAGGCCCCGGGCCTGAAGAACATCGCTGACCTGGGCCAGTACGCTGCCGTGTTCAAGGACCCGGAAGAACCGTCCAAGGGCCGTTTCTACAACTGCCCGGCCGGTTGGACATGTGAGCTGGACAACAGCGAAATGCTGAAAAGCTATGGCCTGGAAAAAACCTACACCAACTTCCGTCCAGGCACCGGCCCGGCCCTGGATGCGGCGGTGCTGTCGAGCTACAAGCGTGGCGAGCCGATCCTGTTCTACTACTGGTCGCCTACGCCGCTGATGGGCCAGGTGGACCTGGTGAAACTGGAAGAAAAACCGGGCGTGGATAAAAGCGTGAGCATCAAGGTCGGCCTGTCCAAGACCTTCCACGACGAAGCCCCGGAGTTGGTGACGGTGCTGGAAAAGGTCAACCTGCCCATCGATATCCTGAACCAGAACCTCGGGCGCATGGCCAAGGAGCGGATCGAGTCGCCGAAGCTGGCGAAGATCTTCCTGAAGGAACATCCTGAAGTCTGGCACGCCTGGGTCAGTGAAGACGCTGCCAAGAAAATCGACGCGGCTCTGTAGGTCGAATCCCCCGGCCAATCCTAGGGTTGGCCGGGACGTTCACTGCATCCACCTGATCGAGAGTCTCTTATGTTTCCCGAAAGCTTTACCTTCTCCATCGCCGACTGGGTCAACGGTTGGGTCGACGCCCTGGTGACCAACTATGGCGATGTGTTCCGGCACATCTCCGACACCTTGCTGTGGGCCATCGTCAACCTCGAAGGCCTGCTGCGCATGGCGCCCTGGTGGCTGATGCTGGCCATCGTCGGCGGCATTGCCTGGCACGCCACCCGCAAGGTCGTGGCCACGGCAGTGATCGTCGGCCTACTGTTCCTGGTGGGCGCGGTGGGCCTGTGGGACAAACTGATGCAGACCCTTGCCCTGATGCTGGTGGCGACGCTGATCTCGGTGTTGATCGGCATTCCCCTGGGCATCCTCTCGGCGCGCAGCAATCGCCTGCGTTCGGTGCTGATGCCGCTGCTGGACATCATGCAGACCATGCCGAGCTTCGTGTACCTGATTCCGGTGTTGATGCTGTTCGGCCTGGGCAAGGTCCCGGCGATTTTCGCCACGGTGATCTATGCCGCGCCGCCATTGATCCGCCTGACCGACCTGGGCATCCGCCAGGTGGACGGCGAAGTGATGGAAGCCATCAACGCCTTCGGCGCCAACCGCTGGCAACAGTTGTTCGGTGTGCAACTGCCCCTGGCCCTGCCGAGCATCATGGCCGGGATCAACCAGACCACCATGATGGCCCTGTCGATGGTGGTCATCGCCTCGATGATCGGCGCCCGTGGCCTGGGTGAAGACGTGCTGGTGGGCATCCAGACCCTCAACGTCGGCCGTGGCCTGGAAGCCGGGCTGGCGATCGTGATTCTCGCCGTGGTCATCGACCGCATTACCCAGGCCTATGGTCGTCCTCGGCACGAGGTGAGCAAATGAGCAACGCAGCCATCAGCAAGATCGAAGTCAAGAATGTCTTCAAGATTTTCGGCAATCGCTCCAAGGAAGCCCTGGCGCTGATCCGCCAGGACAAGACCAAGGACCAGGTGCTGGCCGAAACCGGCTGCGTGGTCGGCGTGAACGACCTGTCGCTGAGTATCGGCACGGGTGAGATCTTCGTGATCATGGGGCTGTCCGGTTCTGGCAAGTCCACGTTGGTGCGCCATTTCAACCGGCTGATCGATCCTACCAGTGGTGCGATCCTGGTGGACGGTGAAGACATCCTGCAACTGGACATGGACGCCCTGCGCGAGTTTCGCCGGCACAAGATCAGCATGGTGTTCCAGAGCTTCGGCCTGCTGCCCCACAAGAGCGTGCTGGACAACGTCGCCTATGGCTTGAAAGTGCGCGGCGAGAGCAAACAGGTGTGCGCCGAACGGGCGTTGCACTGGATCAACACCGTGGGCCTGAAGGGCTACGAGAACAAGTACCCGCACCAGCTCTCCGGCGGCATGCGCCAGCGCGTGGGCCTGGCCCGGGCCTTGGCGGCGGACACCGACATCATCCTGATGGACGAAGCCTTCAGCGCCCTCGACCCGCTGATCCGCGCGGAAATGCAGGACCAGTTGCTGGAGCTGCAAAAGACCCTGCACAAGACCATCGTCTTCATCACCCACGACCTCGACGAGGCCGTGCGCATCGGCAACCGCATCGCGATTCTCAAGGACGGCAAGCTGATCCAGGTCGGCACGCCCCGGGAGATCCTGCATTCGCCGGCGGATGAGTATGTCGATCGGTTCGTGCAGCGCAGGGCTGCGGTGGTGTAAGGCCGGACCCAGTTGTGTAAGGCCAGACGCGGTTGTGGCGAGGGGATTTATCCCCGTTGGGCTGCGCAGCAGCCCCAGACCAAGCAGTGGGATCAGCCTGACACAATTGGATGGAAAGTAATGGGACTGCTTCGCAGCCCAACGGGGATAAATCCCCTCGCCACAAATGTTATTGGCAACTTATGGGTATGAGGTTTTAGATGTCCCAGGCTGAAAAAATCGTAATCGCCGACGCCCCGTTGCGTTGGCAGGACGTGGTCGCCGTCGCCCGCTTTGGCGCCGAGCTCGAGCTGTCGGCCCAGGCCTGGGCGCGGATCGACAATGCCCAGGCCATCGTCCAGCGCATCGTCGAAAGCGGTGAGCGCGCCTATGGCGTCAACACCGGCCTGGGGGCCTTGTGCAATGTTTCGCTCAAGGACGAACAGCTCAGCCAACTGTCGCGCAACACCCTGCTCAGCCATGCCTGTGGCGTCGGTGCGCCGCTTTCCGATGAACAGACCCGGGCGATTCTCTGCGCCGCCATCCTCAACTACAGCCAGGGCAAATCCGGCATCCATCGCCGGGTGGTCGAAGCGCTGCTGGCGCTGCTCAACCGGGGCATCACACCGCAGGTGCCGTCCCAGGGTTCGGTGGGTTACCTGACCCACATGGCCCACATCAGCATCGCGCTTTTGGGCGTCGGCCAGGTCAGTTATCGCGGGCAAATCGTTTCGGCGCAACAGGCCTTGGCCGCCGAAGGCTTGCAACCGGTGCAGTTGGGCGCCAAGGACGGTTTGTGCCTGGTCAACGGCACCCCGTGCATGACCGGCCTCAGCTGCCTGGCCCTGGCCGATGCGACGCGGCTGGTGCAATGGGCCGACGTGATCGGCGCCATGAGCTTCGAGGCCCAGCGCGGGCAGATTGCCGCGTTCGATGCCGAGATCATCGCCCTCAAGCCGCACCTGGGCATGCAGCAGGTCGGGGTCAACTTGCGGGCCTTGCTCGACGGCAGCGAAGTCATCGCCTCGAGCTTGGGCATTCGTACCCAGGACGCCTTGAGTATCCGCTCGATTCCGCAGGTGCACGGTGCCGCTCGCGATCAGTTGGCGCATGCGCGGCAACAGATCGAAACCGAACTCAACGCCGCCACCGACAACCCGCTGTTGCTCGGCACGCCTGAGCATTTCCGGGTGATGTCCCAGGCCAACCCCCACGGTCAGTCGGTGGCGATGGCGGCGGACCTGCTGGCGATTGCCATGGCTGAGATCGGCTCCATCGCCGAGCGTCGCCTCGACCGCTTGATCAACCCCCACGTCAGCGGCCTGCCGGCCTTCCTGGTAGCCAACCCCGGGGTGAACTCGGGGATGATGATCGTGCAATACGTCGCCGCGTCGCTGTGCGCGGAAAACAAGCAACTGGCGCAACCGGCGGTGCTCGACAACTTCGTCACCTCGGGCCTGCAAGAAGATCATTTGAGCATGGGCACCAACGCGGCCTTGAAGCTGCACAGGGCGCTGGAAAACTGCACGCAGATCCTCGCCATCGAATACCTGCTGGCGGCCCAGGCCTTTGAATTTCTCAAGGCCCAGCGCTTCGGCACCGGCACCGACATCGCTTGGAAACTGCTGCGTGAGCGCGTGCCGGCCTACGACCAGGATCGCTGGCTGGCGCCGGACATCGCCAGTGCCGCTGGCCTGCTTAAAGACCCGAGCATGCTGCGAAGCGTATTACCGAATTTGAATTGATCAAAAAAGCGCCAGCGTGCCAAGGCACCTATTGCCCATAAAGCATCGCCCAAAAGGCGAAGGTGACGGATAACGGAACATTCCGGAGCGACTGGCGGGTAAAAACAAAACTCTCAAAAGGAGCAATACATGACTGCCTTAAACCTGATTCCCGGCCAATTGAGCCTGGCTCAATTGCGTGACATCTATCAGCAACCGGTGACCTTGAGCCTCGACGCCAGCGCGTCGGCGCAGATCGAGGCCAGCGTCGCCTGCGTGGAACAGATCCTCGCCGAGAACCGCACCGCCTACGGCATCAACACCGGTTTCGGCCTGCTGGCCTCGACCCGCATCGCCAGCGAAGACCTGGAAAACCTGCAGCGTTCCCTGGTGCTGTCCCATGCCGCCGGCGTGGGTGAGCCGATCAGCGATGCGCTGGTGCGGCTGGTCATGGTGCTCAAGGTCAACAGCCTGAGCCGGGGTTTCTCCGGCATCCGTCGGCAGGTGATCGATGCGCTGATCGCGCTGATCAATGCCGAGGTCTATCCGCACATTCCGCTCAAGGGTTCGGTCGGTGCTTCCGGCGACTTGGCCCCGCTGGCCCACATGTCCCTGGTGCTGCTGGGCGAAGGCAAGGCGCGCTATAAAGGCGAATGGTTGCCGGCTGTCGAGGCACTGAAAGTGGCCGGCCTCGCGCCGCTGACCCTGGCCGCGAAAGAAGGCTTGGCGCTGCTCAACGGCACTCAGGTGTCCACCGCGTTTGCCCTGCGTGGCCTGTTCGAAGGCGAAGACCTGTTTGCCGGTGCCCTGGCCCTGGGTGGCCTCACGGTGGAAGCGGTGCTCGGCTCGCGTTCGCCATTCGATGCACGCATCCATGCCGCCCGTGGCCAGAAAGGCCAGATCGACGCCGCCGCTGCCTACCGCGATCTGCTGGGCGAGCGCAGCGAAGTCTCCGATTCGCACCAGAACTGCGACAAGGTCCAGGACCCGTACTCCCTGCGCTGCCAACCGCAAGTGATGGGTGCCTGTCTGACCCAGTTCCGCCAGGCCGCCGAAGTGCTGGTGATCGAGGCCAACGCGGTGTCGGATAACCCGCTGGTGTTCGCCGCCGAGGGTGACGTGATTTCCGGCGGCAACTTCCACGCCGAACCGGTGGCGATGGCCGCCGACAACATGGCCTTGGCGATTGCCGAAATCGGCTCCCTGAGCGAGCGCCGGATTTCGTTGATGATGGACAAGCACATGTCGCAGTTGCCGCCGTTCCTGGTGGCCAATGGCGGGGTGAACTCCGGCTTCATGATCGCCCAGGTCACCGCGGCGGCCCTGGCCAGCGAAAACAAGGCGCTGTCCCATCCGCATTCGGTGGACAGCCTGCCGACCTCGGCCAACCAGGAAGACCACGTTTCCATGGCCCCGGCTGCCGGCAAGCGTCTGTGGGAAATGGCCGAAAATACCCGTGGGATCCTCGCGGTGGAATGGCTTGCGGCTTGCCAGGGGCTGGACCTGCGTGGCGGCTTGAAGACCTCCACGAAGCTGGAGCGGGCCCGGGGGCTGTTGCGTGCGCAAGTGCCGTTTTACGAGAAGGACCGCTTCTTTGCGCCGGACATCAATGCGGCCAGTGAATTGCTGGCGAGTCGGTGCCTGAACGAGCTGGTCACGGCGCAGTTGTTGCCGAGCCTGTAAGGCTGATTCGATCGTTCCCACGCTCTGCGTGGGAACGCCTCATGGGGCGTTCTGCGTCCCGATCTACGAAGGACGCGGAGCGTCCCGGACTGCATTCCCACGCGGAGCGTGGGAATGATCCTGACGGAGGACATCAATGAAAACCCTCTGGCAAAACTGCCACGCCGCCACCATGGCCCAGGGCGTCTACTCGATCATCGAAGACGCCGCCATCGTCACCCAGGGCAAGCACATCCAATGGATCGGCCCGCGTGCCGAATTGCCGACGGGTGACTACCCGGCGGTCAACGACCTCAAGGGCGCTTGGGTCACGCCGGGGCTGATCGACTGTCACACCCACACGGTATTTGGCGGCAACCGCAGCGGTGAGTTCGAGCAGCGCCTGCAAGGCGTCAGCTACGCCGAGATTGCCGCAGCCGGCGGTGGCATCGCCAGCACCGTACGCGCCACCCGCGCCGCCAGTGAAGACGAGCTGTTCGCCAGCGCCGCCAAGCGCCTGGGAAGCCTGATGCGCGACGGCGTGACCACGGTGGAAATCAAATCCGGTTACGGCCTGGACCTGGCCAGCGAGCGCAAGATCCTGCGCGTCATCCGCCGCCTCGGCGCTGAGCTGCCAGTCAGCGTACGCAGCACCTGTCTGGCGGCCCACGCTTTGCCGCCGGAATACAAGGATCGCGCCGACGACTACATCGAACACATCTGCAGCGAGATGCTTCCGGCCTTGGCAGCCGAAGGACTGGTGGATGCGGTGGATGCCTTTTGCGAATACCTGGCGTTTTCCCCGGCGCAGGTCGAGCGGGTGTTTATCACAGCGCAACAACTTGGGCTGCCGGTGAAGCTGCACGCCGAGCAATTGTCGTCGCTGCACGGTTCCAGCCTGGCGGCGCGTTACCAGGCGCTGTCGGCCGATCACCTGGAGTTCATGACCGAGGACGATGCCAAGGCCATGGCCGAATCCGGCACCGTGGCGGTGTTGCTGCCGGGGGCGTTTTATTTCCTGCGCGAAACCCAATTGCCGCCCATGGAAGCCCTGCGCAAGCACGGTGTGAAAATCGCGGTGGCCAGCGACCTCAACCCGGGCACCTCGCCGGCGTTGTCGTTGCGCTTGATGTTGAACATGGCCTGCACCTGCTTCCGCATGACCCCGGAAGAAGCCTTGGCGGGGGCGACGATTCATGCGGCCCAGGCCTTGGGCATGGCTCAAACCCACGGTTCGCTGGCTGCCGGCAAGGTCGCGGACTTTGTCGCCTGGCACATCGACCGCCCGGCCGACCTGGCGTACTGGCTCGGTGGCGATCTGGAAAAACGCGTCGTGCGTCACGGCGTGGAAATCGATTGAGGAGAACGGTTGTGGAGAAGGTCCTGAATTTCAAGCAAGGGCGCGTGCCGCTGTTGATCGGCATGCCTCACGCCGGCCTGCGCCTGACTCCGGCGGTACAGGCCGGGCTGATCCCCGAGGCGCAAAGCCTGCCAGACACCGATTGGCACATTCCCAGGCTCTACGAGTTCGCCGCTGAGCTGGGCGCCAGCACCCTGGCCGCCGAGTACTCACGGTTCGTCGTCGACCTGAACCGCCCCTCCGATGACAAACCGATGTACGTCGGCGCCACCACCGGTTTGTACCCGGCGACGCTGTTCGATGGCGTGCCGTTGTTTCGCCAAGGGCTGGAGCCGTCGGCCGAGGAGCGGGCGAGGTATCTGCAACAGATCTGGATGCCTTACCACCAGGCGCTGCAGCAGGAACTGGCGCGGCTCAAGGCCGAGTTCGGCTATGCCTTGCTGTTCGACGCCCATTCGATCCGTTCGGTGATCCCGCACCTGTTCGACGGCAAGCTGCCGGACTTCAACCTCGGCACGTTCAACGGTGCCAGTTGCGACCCGACCCTGGCCAGCCAGCTCGAAGCCATCTGCGCTCGCCATGGTCAGTTCACCCACGTGCTCAACGGGCGGTTCAAGGGCGGACACATTACGCGGCACTACGGTAATCCGGCCGAAGACATCCACGCGGTGCAACTGGAACTGTGCCAGAGCACCTACATGGAAGAGTACGAACCGTTCAACTATCGCGCCGACCTGGCGGAGCCGACGCAAGTGGTGCTCAGGCAATTGCTGGAAGGCTTGTTGGCGTGGGGGCGGCAGGCTTACAAGCATTAACCTGTGGTGAGGCAGCTTCTGTGGCGAGGGAGCTTGCTCCCGCTCGAGTGCGTAGCGCTCGCAAGTTTTTGGGGCCGCTGCGCAGCCCAACGGGAGCAAGCTCCCTCGCCACAGAGGTCTTCAGTGCCCTCAACCTGTCGCCACCGTGCAAAACCGAGTCGCCACAGTTCATCTTCAGCCCCTCGGCGCTGCGTAATGTTTTGGGCACGGTGCAGCAAGACACCGACCTACAATAATCCGCTGCCGCACGAGACCTTCCCGATGAAAAGACTGTTCAAACGCTGTCTGTCGATCCTCTGCGGTACCACCCTCTTGAGCGCCGGGGCGATGGCCGCCGAGCCTGCGTCGTGCCAGACCGTGCGCATGGGCGTGGTCAACTGGACCGACGTGATCGCCACCAGCGGCATGGCCGATGTGCTGCTCACCGGTCTGGGCTACGACAGCAAGCAGACCAGCGCCGTGCAGCAGATCATCTTTGCCGGCATCCGCGACAAGCGCCTCGACATCTTCCTGGGGTATTGGAAGCCGGCGATGGACAAGAACATCGCACCATTCCTGGCCGCCAACCAAGTGAAGGTATTGGACAAGCCAAGCCTGGCCGACGCCCAGGCCACCCTGGCGGTACCCGACTACGTGGCGGCGGCAGGGCTCAAGACCTTTGCCGACATCGCCCGGTTCAAGGACCAGCTCGGTGGCAAGATCTACGGCATCGAGCCGGGCAGCGGCGCCAACACCACCATCAAGACCATGATCGAGACCAACCACTTCGGCCTCAAGGACTTCAAGCTGATCGAATCCGGCGAAGCAGGCATGCTGGCGGCGGTGCAGCGCGCGGTGAATCGCAAGGAGTTCGTGGTCTTCGTCGGCTGGACCCCGCATCCGATGAACATCAACATGAACATCAGCTACCTGACCGGCAGTGAAGATGTCTATGGCCCGAACGAAGGCGCCGCCACGGTCTCCACCGTGACTGCGCCGGACTATGCCCAGCGCTGCCCGAACGTGAACCGCTTGCTGGAGAACCTCACCTTCACCGCCGCCCAGGAGAGTCAGTTGATGGTGCCGATCATGGAGCGCAAGACGCCCCAGGACGTCGCCCGGCAATGGCTGCGCGAGCATCCCGAGGATCTTCAGCGCTGGTTGGCGGGTGTCACGAGCTTCGATGGCAAGGATGGCGTGGCGGCGGTGCAGGCCAGTCTCAAGAACTGAGGCAATCTTCCGGGCACTGATAACCCTGTGTGGCGAGGGAGCTTGCTCCCGCTCGAGTGCGTAGCGCTCGCAAAATTTTGGGGCCGCTGCGCAGCCCAGCGGGAGCAAGCTCCCTCGCCACAAAAGCCTTTGAGCCACACCACGATGACCTACCCACTCTCCCAGGCAATGTCAGCTTTCATCGACAAAACCCTGAGCTTCACCAGCCTGGACGACAGCCTTGCCGGTTCGCGCCAGGCCTACAGCCAGATGTGCCGGGCGTTCACTGCGCCTTGCCCGCCGACGCTGGCCGTCGAGGATTTCGAACTGGCCGGCGTAGCGGTGAGGGCCTATTACCCGCAACGTGCGGCACCGCTTGCCGGCTGGCCATGCATGCTTTACCTGCACGGTGGCGGTTGGGTCGTGGGGGACCTGGATTCCCATGACTTCATCTGCATGGAGCTGGCCGCTGAGTTGGGCGCGTTGGTGGTGGCGGTGGATTACCGGCTGGCCCCGGAGCATCCGTTTCCGGCCGGTTTCGAAGATTGCCTGGCAGTGTGGCGCCACTTGGCGGACGCCCCGTTTGCCATCGACCCCCGTCGCCGGCTGGTGGTCGGTGACAGCGCCGGCGGCAATCTCGCCGCCGCGTTATGCCTGGCCTTGCGCGATGCCGGGCAACCGTTGCCGCGGGCCCAGGTCTTGATTTATCCGGCGCTCGGTGGCCCTGCGGATCTGCCGTCGCGTCACGAGTGCTTCGATGCCCCGCTCCTGAGCCGTCGCGAGTTGGAGCGCTATGAGGCGCTGTACCTGGGTGGCGCTCGTCCCTCGCTTTATGCCATGCCGTTACTCGCCGACAGCCTGGACGGCTTGCCGCCAGCGCTGGTTGCTGTCGCGCAATGGGACCCGCTGCGCGACGACGGCGTCCTTTATTGCGAGCGGCTGAACGCCGCAGGGGGAGACGCCGCGCTGTATGTCGGCAATGGGCTGGTCCACGGTTGCCTGCGTGGCCGCGGCCAGGTGCCAGAGGTCGATCAGATGTATCGCACGCTGCTGGCGTACCTGGCTGACATGCTTTGACTGCGCAGGGGACATGCTCATTAAGGTAATTCGGGTTTATGATGCCGGACGGCAGACTAAATAGACGTCCCCACAGGGATGACTCGACCCCTTACGGAGCGCGCAATGCAGACTTTGTACCCGCAGATCAAACCCCATGCCCGGCACGATCTGGCTGTCGATGACACCCACACGCTCTATGTCGATGAAAGCGGTTCCCCCGAAGGCCTGCCGGTGGTGTTCATTCACGGCGGCCCGGGTGCCGGCTGCGATGCGCAGAGCCGGCGTTACTTCGATCCGAACCTGTACCGCATCGTCACTTTCGACCAGCGCGGCTGCGGTCGGTCCACCCCCCATGCCAGCCTTGAGAACAACACCACCTGGGATCTGGTCGAAGACCTGGAGCGCATCCGCAAACACCTGGGCATCGAGAAGTGGGTGCTGTTTGGCGGTTCCTGGGGCTCGACCCTGGCCCTGGCCTACGCCCAGACCCATCCCGAGCGGGTACACGGCCTGATCCTGCGTGGGATCTTTCTCTGCCGTCCGCAGGAAATCGAGTGGTTCTACCAGGCCGGCGCCAGTCGCCTGTTCCCCGACTACTGGCAGGACTACATCGCACCCATCCCTTTGGACGAACGCGACGACCTGCTCAGCGCTTTCCACAAGCGCCTGACCGGCAACGACCAGATCGCCCAGATGCATGCGGCCAAGGCCTGGTCCACCTGGGAAGGTCGTACCGCGACCCTGCGTCCGAACCCGCTGGTGGTCGATCGCTTCTCCGAGCCGCAGCGGGCGCTGTCGATCGCCCGGATCGAATGCCACTACTTCACCAACAACGCTTTCCTCGAACCCAACCAGTTGATTCGCGACATGGGCAAGATCGCCCATTTGCCGGGCGTCATCGTGCATGGCCGCTACGACGTCATCTGCCCGCTGGACAATGCCTGGGAACTGCATCAGAACTGGCCCAACAGCGAACTGCAGGTGATTCGCGACGCTGGTCACGCCGCTTCGGAGCCGGGGATCACCGACGCATTGGTGCGCGCCGCTGCGCAAATGGCCCGGCGCCTGCTCGACCTGCCGCCTGAAGAAGCATGAAGGGGCTGTTGCAACGAGTTCGCTGCGCACGGGTCGAAGTATCAGGTGAGATCGTCGGCGCCGTGGACCAGGGCTTGCTGGTGTTGGTGGCCGTCGAGCCCGGGGATACCCGGGCCAGCGCCGACAAACTGCTGCATAAGCTGCTTAACTATCGAGTATTCAGCGACGCCGACGGCAAGATGAACCTGTCCCTGGCGGATGTCGGTGGTGGGTTGTTACTGGTGTCGCAGTTCACCTTGGCGGCCGACACCAAAAGTGGTTTGCGCCCGAGTTTTTCGACAGCCGCACCTCCGGCCCTGGGAGAAGAGTTGTTCAACTATTTGCTCACCCAGGCAAAACAGGTGCATGGCACTGTGGCATCAGGTAGATTCGGCGCCGACATGCAGGTGCATTTGGTCAATGATGGCCCGGTAACGTTCCTGTTACAGGTTTGAAAGCGCTTGAAACATCTTTTCGGGCCTGTTTCGAGGAAAAACTGGGCGTTTTCTCGATAAATACTTTGCTACCCCTGATGCGTTGTCACGCGGGCTACTAGATAATCGCGCGCTACGGGGGATCAGCGTTCGCTGGTCCATTTGACTTAGGTAGAGACTTGTCCTGGACCGTTTGGGGAATCATTTTGTCCCATCGGAGTCGGAACAATGCTCGCCAACTTGGCAAGAGTGGTCCGCAGGAACGGTTTTTCAGTGCCGTTACCGTGCAGATACTTTATCTGGCCGTTGGTTTTTTGATCAGTTTTCGGCGAGGGTTGCTCGTGATTGTTAGTCCCTGTAATGCACCAAAAATGACTGCCAAACGGTTTAGAAACGCTCTGGTAGCGGGCTCGGCCCTGCTGTGCCTGTTCGGCGCGGGCCAACTGTGGGCATTCAGCCTGGATGATGTATCGGCGAAGGCACAAGAATTGGCCGGGCAAAAGTTCGAAGCCCCGCGCAGCAATTTGCCGAACGAATTCCGCGAAATGAAATTCGCCGATTATCAGAAAATTCGTTTCCGCACCGAAAAAGCTGAATGGGCCGACCAGAAGACCCCGTTCCGGCTGTCGTTCTATCACCAGGGCATGCATTTCGACACGCCGGTGAAGATCAACGAAATCACCGCGACCACCGTCGACGAGATCAAGTACGACCCGACACGTTTCGATTTCGGCGACGTGAAGTTCGATCCCAAGGCCACCGAACAGCTGGGCTACGCCGGTTTCCGCGTGTTGTACCCGATCAACAAGGCTGACAAGCAAGACGAAATCATGACCATGCTGGGCGCGAGTTATTTCCGCGTCATCGGCAAGGGCCAGGTCTACGGTTTGTCCGCTCGAGGCATGGCCATCGACACCGCGTTGCCTTCCGGTGAGGAATTCCCGCGCTTTCGCGAGTTCTGGATCCAGCGTCCGAAACCGACCGACAAGCACCTGGTGATCTTCGCCCTGCTGGATTCACCACGGGCCACTGGCGCCTATCGCCTGATCGTGCGTCCGGGTACCGACACCGTTGTCGACGTGAAATCGCGGGTGTTCCTGCGTGATCGTGTCAACAAGTTGGGCATCGCCCCGTTGACCAGCATGTTCCTGTTCGGCGCCAACCAGCCGTCCAAGGTGCTGAACTACCGTCGTGAACTCCACGATTCCAGCGGCCTGTCCATCCATGCCGGCAACGGCGAGTGGATCTGGCGTCCGCTGAACAACCCGAAACACCTGGCCGTGAGCAACTTCTCGGTAGAAAACCCGCGTGGTTTCGGCCTGCTGCAACGTGGTCGTGACTTCAGCCACTACGAAGACCTGGACGACCGTTACGAAAAACGTCCAAGCGCCTGGATCGAACCGAAAGGCGATTGGGGCAAAGGTACTGTCGATCTGGTTGAAATCCCGACCGCCGACGAAACCAACGACAACATCGTTGCGTTCTGGAGCCCGGAAAAACTGCCTGAACCAGGCCAGCCACTGGACTTCGCCTACCGTCTGCACTGGACCCTCGACGAAGCCAACCTGCACTCGCCAGACAGCGCCTGGGTCAAGCAGACCCTGCGTTCGACCGGTGACGTGAAGCAGTCCAACCTGATCCGTCAACCGGACGGTAGCGTGGCCTACCTGGTGGATTTCGAAGGGCCGTCCCTGCAAGCGCTGCCTGAAGAAGCCGAAGTGCGTAGCCAGGTGAGCGTTGGTGAGAACGCCGAGATCGTCGAGAACAGTGTGCGCTACAACCCTGAAACCAAGGGCTGGCGCCTGACGCTGCGCCTGAAGATCAAGGACCCGAGCAAAGCGACCGAGATGCGTGCCGCCTTGGTCAGGCCGCTTGTTCCTGTCGAACTCCCAGCCACCGCGCATTCCGTGGCCACGCTGGCCAAGGCCGACAAGGTCGCCAAGCAGCAGAGCGAAAAAGAGCAAGCCAACGAGCAAGCCGGCGAGCAGAAAGAAACCAAGGCCGTCAAGGCATCCACCGCCGTCGCCGAGCCGATCCCAACCCAACAGGAACCGGAACAGACTGAACAAGTCCTGACTGAGACCTGGAGCTACCAGTTGCCTGCCGATGAGTAATACGTCCGTACGACCAGAGACTCTCAGTGAGTATCTGGCCCACTTGCCGATGACCGACGAGCAGCGCGCCGAGCTGGCGGGCTGCACGTCATTCAGCCAATTGCATGAACGCTTGGCTTCCTCGACATTCGACGCACCCAACGAGGCGGCGCAAGCCTCGGTGGGCCGACGCCTGACGCTGAGCACCGCCGAGGAACTCGAGGACGCCGAAATGCTGGCCCTCGATGCCAACGGCCGGGTGTGCTTGAAGGCGACGCCGCCGATTCGCCGGACCAAGGTCGTGCCGGAACCGTGGCGCACCAATATCCTGGTGCGCGGTTGGCGGCGCCTGACCGGGCGTACCAACCCGCCGAAGCCGCCCAAGGATGAGCGCGTGCTGCCCCATGCACGCTGGCGTACCGTGGGTTCGATCCGCCGCTACATCCTGTTGATCCTGATGCTCGGCCAGACCATCGTTGCCGGTTGGTACATGAAAGGCATCATGCCGTACCAAGGCTGGTCGCTGGTGGACCTGGACGAAGTCCTGCACCAACCGCTGTTGCAGACGGCCACGCAAGTGCTGCCGTATGCGTTGCAAACCAGCATCCTGATCCTGTTCGGGATCCTGTTCTGCTGGGTGTCGGCGGGTTTCTGGACGGCGCTGATGGGCTTTCTCGAATTGCTCACCGGTCACGACAAGTACCGCATCTCCGGTGCCAGCGCCGGCAACGAGCCGATTCCCAAGGACGCCCGCACCGCACTGGTGATGCCGATCTGCAACGAAGACGTGCCGCGGGTATTCGCCGGTTTGCGCGCAACCTTCGAGTCGGTGGCTGCCACCGGTGACTTGGATCGTTTCGACTTCTTCGTGCTCAGCGACAGTAACGAGACCGATATTTGCGTAGCCGAGCAGCAGGCCTGGCTGGATGTCTGCCGTGAAGCCGGGGGCTTTGGCAAGATCTTCTATCGCCGCCGTCGCCGTCGCGTGAAGCGCAAGAGCGGCAACCTCGACGACTTCTGCCGTCGTTGGGGCAGCGACTACAAGTACATGGTCGTGCTCGACGCTGACAGCGTCATGAGCGGTACGTGCCTGACCAGCCTGGTGCGCCTGATGGAAGCCACGCCGGACGCCGGCATCATCCAGACCGCGCCACGTGCCTCGGGCATGGACACGCTGTATGCGCGCATGCAGCAGTTCGCCACCCGGGTGTACGGCCCGCTGTTCACCGCCGGCCTGCACTTCTGGCAGTTGGGTGAATCCCACTACTGGGGCCACAACGCGATCATTCGCATGAAGCCGTTCATCGAGCACTGCGCGCTGGCGCCGCTGCCCGGTAAAGGCGCGTTCGCCGGTGCCATCCTGTCCCACGACTTCGTCGAAGCGGCGCTGATGCGCCGTGCCGGCTGGGGCGTGTGGATTGCCTATGACCTGCCGGGCAGCTACGAAGAACTGCCGCCGAACCTGCTGGACGAACTCAAGCGTGACCGTCGCTGGTGCCACGGCAACCTGATGAACTTCCGGCTGTTCCTGGTCAAGGGCATGCACCCGGTGCACCGTGCGGTGTTCCTGACCGGCGTGATGTCCTACCTGTCGGCGCCGCTGTGGTTCTTCTTCCTGGTGCTGTCCACTGCGTTGTTGGCGGTGAACACGCTGATGGAGCCGCAGTACTTCCTCGAGCCGCGTCAGCTCTATCCGTTGTGGCCACAATGGCACCCGGAAAAAGCCATCGCCCTGTTCTCCACCACCATCGTGCTGCTGTTCCTGCCCAAGTTGCTGAGTATCGTGCTGATCTGGGCCAAGGGTGCGAAGGAGTTCGGTGGCAAGTTCAAGGTGACGCTGTCGATGCTCCTGGAGATGCTGTTCTCCATGCTGCTGGCGCCAGTGCGGATGATTTTCCACACCCGCTTCGTGCTTGCCGCATTCCTGGGCTGGGCTGCAACCTGGAACTCGCCACAACGTGACGACGACTCCACGCCATGGAGCGAAGCGGTCAAGCGCCACGGCCCGCAAACCTTGCTGGGCTTCTTCTGGGCCTTGCTGGTGATCTGGCTGAACCCGAGCTTCCTGTGGTGGCTGGTGCCGATTGTCGGCTCGCTGATGCTGTCGATTCCGGTATCGGTGATTTCCAGCCGCGTGGGCCTGGGCTTGAAGTCCCGCGATGAAAGCCTGTTCCTGATCCCTGAGGAATACGCACCGCCCCAGGAACTGCTGTCGACGGACCAGTACACCCATGAAAACCGTTGGCATGCGCTCAAAGACGGTTTCATCCGGGCGGTGGTCGATCCACAACAGAACGCCTTGGCGTATGCGTTGGCAACCTCGCGTCACGGCAAGGCCGAGCCGATCGAATGGCTGCGGGTCGAACGCGTTCGTCACGCCTTGAAGACCGGCCCGACCGGCCTCAGCAACGCCGAGCGACTGGCCTTGCTGAGCGACCCGGTGGCCTTGTCTCGCCTGCATGATCAGGTCTGGAGCGAGGGGCATCCCGAGTGGCTGGCGGCGTGGCGTGAGTCGGTCAAGGCCGACCCTCATGCACCGCTGCTACCGCTACAGCCGGTGAGCGTGCAGCCTCAAGTGGCCTGATACGCACAAAGCCCCGCTTCTGGAAGGAAGCGGGGCTTTTTGTTGGGCGCTGTTGTGAACACGACTGTTTGGTCCGGGGACAGGGTTAACACCTGTGGCGAGGGAGCTTGCTCCCGCTCGGCCGCGCAGCGGACGCTAAAAAGCGGGGGCGGCTGCGCCACCCAGCGGGAGCAAGCTCCCTCGCCACATTTCGTGGTGCGGTCAGGGTTGTGTGTTGACGTTGTCCAGTGCTCGATTCGCCAACAAAGCACTCAGCTCGATCAGTTGCTGAATACCAAAGGCGACATGACGTCGTGAACCTTCCAGGTCGAACGCAAGGTCACTGACCATGGCATCGGCTGAGGCCAGGTTTTCGCTGAGGTTGGCCAACAGGCTTTCAGTGTCGATACCGTCCACGACGGTGAAGAGCTGGCCCGGTGGCTGTTTTTCTTCGGGGTTGGGCTGTTTGGGCTTCAGGTAGTAATCGAGCGCGCGGTCGGTGGCTTCCTGGAGTTTCTTGGGGTCGGTTTCGGGTTCTGGTGGGTTGGGTGTGGCCTTGAACATGGTTGACGCTCCTAGGGTAATGGAGCCGCCAGATATCGCTGCTAAACGAGAATGGGTGGCGACTGTACGCGGGTTAGCAGACCGGGACCCTAGAACCCGGCAGACCCGAAGGTCTCCCACGCACAACCGCCATGACATAGATGTGCAGGCGCTGAAGCCTGCTCACGCATGTGGGGAGAGTACGTCTAGGATTGTCCAGGCTGCTAAACCCGATCGCTGAACTGACAGCGACCTGCAAACGTTAGAGCCCAGGGCCAAGGCGCACAAGCCGGCGGATTCTGGCGTAGTTGTAGGCAATGGCGCAAGGCGCCGTAGCCTTGGGATGACGGATTGTGGGGCGCAGGTATTTTTGTATGTATATCCGTTATTTAGGTAACGGCTGCTGACGGTTCCGCTCTTACAGCGTCTCACTTTTGAGAAGCGCAAAAGTAAGCAAAACGCTTTATGCCCCACCACTCGGCACCTCGCCTAGGCTCGGTGTGCCCTCACTCCGGCATTGCTCCGTGGGCCCGCCGCGAAGGGCCATCCATGGCCCAGCGCGGCTATCCCGGCATCCATGCCGGGATGCCCACTGCGCAATACCTGCGTTCGGCCAGCGTGGTTAACGGGGCGCCGAAATCAACGTCCACCACGAGGCGGCTTGGTAGCCGACCTGGTTCATGGTGGGACCGCGTTTCCCCTGTGGGAGCGGGCTTACCCGCGAAGGCGGCGGTTCAGTCACATAAATGTTGGGCTTGCCGGCCTCATCGCGAGCAAGCTCGCTCCCACAGGGGGGCTGTGTTGGACATGAATTTTTGTTTTCACTGGAGGTGAATATGGGAGCAAGCTCGCTCGCGATGGCGGTGTGTCAGTTTGCGGTGATGTTGGATGTGCCGGCCTCTTCGCGAGCAAGCCCGCTCCCACAGGAGGAATGCGGTCCCCATCAAGAACCAGGTCGGCTACCAGGCCGCCTTGTGGTGGACGTTGATCTCGGGCGCCCCGTTAACCACGCTGGCCGAACGCAGGCATTGCGCAGTGGGCAACCCGGCATGGATGCCGGGTTAGCCGCGCTGGGCCATGGATGGCCCTTCGCGGCGGCCCACGGAGCAATGCCGGAGTGAGGGCATGCCGAGCCTAGGCGAGGCACCGAGTGGTGGGGCACAAGCGCTTTGGTTACTTTCGCGCTTTTCGAAAGTGACCCGCCGTCAGGGCGGAACCCTAAGCAGCCGTTACCTAAATAACGGATATACACACAAAACCATCAAACCCTAAACCGCCCCACCAACCCCTGCAAATGCCCCCCCAACCGCGCCAACTCAGCACTGGAAGCAGCCGTTTCCTCACTGGAGGCGGCAGTCTGTTCCGACACATCACGCACATTCAACACGCTACGGTTGATCTCCTCAGCCACAGCACTCTGCTGCTCAGCCGCAGCGGCGATCTGCTGATTCATCGCCTGGATCGCCGAGACGGTACGGGTGATGTTTTCCAGCGACGCACCGGCACGACGGGTCAGCTCGACGCTGCTGTCGGTCAGGCTGCGGCTGTTGTCCAAGGTCGCCGCGACCTGCTCAGTGCCCGACTGCAGGCCAAGGATCAGTTCCTCGATCTCTTCAGTGGACTTCTGGGTGCGCTGGGCCAGGCTGCGGACTTCATCGGCGACCACCGCAAACCCACGCCCGGCTTCACCGGCCCGGGCCGCCTCGATGGCGGCGTTGAGGGCCAGCAGGTTGGTTTGCTGGGCGACGGACTTGATCACATCCAGCACACTGCCGATCTTGTCGCTTTCTCGCTTCAGCTCGCCCATGGCGGTGGTGGAATTACCCACTTCGAGTGCCAGGCGCTCGATCTGGGCAATCGCTTCGCCGACGACTTTATCGCCTTCGCGTGCCTGGGCATCGGCGGCGACGGCCGCTTCGGAAGCCTCTTCGGCATTGCTGGCCACTTCCTGCACCGTGGCGGTCATTTCGTGCATGGCGGTGGCGACCTGGTCGGTTTCCGCTTTCTGGCTGTTGACGCCGGCGCTGGTCTGTACGGTAACGGCCGATAGTTGTTCGGCGGCGCTGGCGATTTGCGTGACGCCTTCGCTGATGCCGCCGATCAATTGCCGCAGGCCCACGGTCATGTTCTGCATGGCGCGCTGTAGCTGGCCCAGTTCGTCGCGGCGCTCGGAAGTGAGGTTGTGGGTCAGGTCGCCGGCAGCCACGCGTTCGGCGATTTTGAGGGTCTGGCCCAGAGGACCGACGATCTGCCGGGTGATGACCAGGGCGGCGATGACACCGAACAACAGGGCCAGTACGGCAGCCGAGACCAGGAAGGTCTTGGCCTTGGCGGCATCACGGTCGCGCACAGCGGTCTGGGAGACCGTCAGTTTTTGGCTGGCGTCGATCAATACGTCGCCTTGCTCTGCCATGAGCTTGAGTGCGGCGGCGTTGTCGATCTGGGAGTCGCGGAACTGGCTGACCGCTGCGCGATAGACATTGATCGAGTCGTTGGCCTGTTGCAGGTTGGCGGCATGTTCTTCGGGTAACTGCTCTGGCAAGCGTGCGAGAAGCTTGAGGACATTGTCGATGGCCTCAAGGGCCGGTTGCTGGGCTTCGTTCTTGCCGCTGTAGGTATAACCGCGAACTTGATAGCGTGCTTGCTGGATCGCCTTGCTCAGGGTCACAGCGTTGTTGAACTGGGCGACGCTGTCGCCTTCCAGCAACGACTTCTCTACTTCAGCGACGCGAGCCACGGCATTGTCTGCACTGGCACCGAGTTTGCTGCGGGCATCTTCTCGGCTGGCGGTAGCGCGGGTCATCTCGGCGAAGGCTTTTTTGTACTCGGCCACGGCGGTCAATTGTTTATCGATCAGTGCGGCATCGGCCGGTTGTTCGATCAGTTGGCGGGCGGTTTTCAGCCCGGCGTCGAGTTTGCCGATCAGGTCGTTGACTTGCTGGGGGCCGTTCTCGCCCCGCGAGGTGTCGTAGTTCATGCGTGCCAGGCGCAAGTCCTTGGTCAAATCGTTCAGGCTGGCAATGAACCCCAGCTTGTCGCCACGGCTGATGACGTTACCCAGGCCGGTCCAGCCCGTGAAGGCGATTATCACGGTCAGGAACAGCACCAGGCCGAAGCCGAAACCGAGTTTGCGATTAACGCCTACATTACCTAGCCATCGGAACATACTGTTACTCCCTGCAGCGCTGAGTTTGTGTGCTGGGAGCTATATCGACCGTTTGGAAGGGATCTGTAGAGAATAGATGTCACAGTAGTGGCCGCTTCGCGCCCAAGCGCGAGCAATCTCTGGCCACGGTTTTATACCTGCCCTTATGGTTAGACCTTGAAGCGACTTACCAGCGTCTGCAAATGCACCCCCAACCGTGCCAGTTCGGCACTGGAGGCTGCGGTTTCTTCACTGGAAGAAGCCGTTTGTTCGGACACATCGCGAACGTTCACGACGCTGCGGTTGATCTCTTCGGCCACGGCGCTCTGCTGCTCGGCGGCGGCGGCGATCTGTTGGTTCATCGACTGGATCGCCGAGACCGTGCGGGTGATGTTTTCCAGTGAGCCACCGGCCCGGCGGGTCAGTTCGACGCTGCTGTCGGTCAGGTTGCGGCTGTTGTCCAGGGTGGTCGCGACCTGTTCGGTGCCCGATTGCAGGCCGAGGATCAGTTCTTCGATTTCTTCGGTGGACTTCTGGGTGCGCTGGGCCAGGCTGCGGACTTCATCGGCGACCACCGCAAACCCACGCCCGGCTTCACCGGCCCGGGCTGCTTCGATGGCGGCGTTGAGGGCCAGCAGGTTGGTTTGCTGGGCGACAGACTTGATCACGTCCAGCACGCTGCCGATCTTGTCGCTCTCGCGCTTGAGGTGGCCCATGGCTTCGGTGGAGATGCCCACTTCCTTGGACAGGCGTTCGATCTGGGCGATGGCTTCGCCGACCACTTTTTCGCCTTCGCGAGCCTGCTGGTCAGCGGCAACTGCCGCTTCGGAGGCTTCCTCGGCATTGCGCGCCACTTCCTGCACGGTGGCGGTCATTTCGTGCATGGCAGTGGCGACCTGGTCGGTCTCCGTTTTCTGGCTGTTGACCCCGGCACTGGTCTGTTCGGTGACGGCCGAGAGCTGTTCGGCGGCGCTGGCGATTTGCGTGACGCCGTCGCTGATACCCCCGATCAGTTGCCGCAGGCTGATCACCATTCGCTGCAGGCTGGCTTGCAATTGGCCCATGTCGTCACGGCGGGTAACCACCAGGTTATGGCTCAAATCGCCCGAGGCGACACGTTCGAGGGCCACCAGGGTTTGTTGCAGGGGAACAACGATCTGCCGCGTAATGATCCACGCAGCCAGCAGACCAAACGCTAACGCCAGGACGGCAACGGTAATCAGGGCCTCTTTCGCATGAATCGTCTCCAGGTCGCGCTTCTCAATCTGCGAGGCCGTCAAATGTTTGTTCAGCTCATGCAAATGGGTGTCCTGGTCGACCATTCTCTTGAGGGCTGAGGCGCTGGCGACCTGCGAATCGCGGAACTGGCTGACGGCTGCGCGATAGGCTTTCATTGATTCTGCGGCTTGTTGCAAGTTGGTTGCGTGCTGTTCCGGTAACTTGCCCGGCAGGCTCTCGAAGTTTTTCAGGACGTTTTCGATGGCATCCAGCGCCGGCTGCTCGGCGTCGGCCTTACCGCTGTAGGTGTAGCCGCGAACTTGGTAACGCGCTTGCTGGAGCAGTTTGCTCAGCTCGACCACGTTGTTGAATTGCGGGACGCTGTCGCCTTGTCGCAAGGCATTTTCGACGTCTGTCACCTTGGCCACGGCGTTGTCGGCGTTGGCGCCAAGCTTGGACCGGGCCGACTCGCGGTTCTGCGTCGCTTGAGTGAGGTCGACAAAGGCACGCTTGTATTCATCGACATTAGCCAATTGCTGATTGAGCAACTCCTGGTCTGCCGGGCGCACAAATCGTTTGAGGGCAGCTTGGATGCTCTCTTGAAGTTTGCCCAGGAGCTCGTTGACGGCTGTCGGCCCTTGTTCGCCGCGTCGCATCTCGTAGTCGAGACGGGCGACGCGTAAATCCTTGGCCGCCTCGTTGATACTGGCGATGGAAGCTTGTTTATCTGAACGGCTGATCACACTGCTCAGGCTGTTCCAGCCGGCGAAGGTGCTCAAGAGGGTCATGAGCAGGACCAGGCCAAAACCGAAACCCAGCTTGCGATTGACGCTGACGTTTCCCAGCTTTTCGGTTAACCAACTGAACATGCCGATACTCCCTCAAACCTGTTATAGGCCTTATGAAGAGAGTATCGACCATATGCCGGGGATCTGTAGAAATCGTCAGGGAGTCTAGCGGTGGAGAGGGCAAGCGTTGCAGCCAGCGAGGATGAATCGCCTGTGGTCACGTTGCACAAGCTACGAGGATCAGAACAATCGCGCGAGCAAGGCAGTTACCGCAGTCTCGACCCGCAGGATTCGCTCGCCCAGTTGAACCGGTTGCAGGCCGGCCTTGCCCAGCAGTTCGATCTCGTAGGGAATCCAACCGCCTTCGGGGCCGATGGCCAAGGTCACCGGCTCTGTTAGCGCTCGCGGGCAGGGCGGATAGTTGCCAGGATGGCCGACCAGCCCCAGGGTGTCATCCGCCATGGCTGGCAAGCGGTCCTCGACGAAGGGCTTGAAGCGTTTTTCGATGATGATTTCCGGCAGCACGCTGTCCCGGGCCTGCTCCAGGCCCAGGATCAATTGCTCGCGGATGGCCTCGGGCTCCAGGAACGGCGTCTGCCAAAAGCTCTTTTCCACACGATAACTGTTGACCAGCACCACGCGCGGCACGCCCATGGTGGCGATGGTCTGGAACACGCGACGGAGCATTTTCGGGCGAGGCAGGGCCAGCACCAGGGTCAGCGGCAACTTGGCCGGCGGCGGCTGGTCGAGGGTCACTTGCAGTTCGGCCTCGCGAGCTTCCAGGCGCAGCACCTGGGCGGTGCCCATCAGCCCACCGATGCGCCCGACCCGCAGGCTGTCACCGACGGCGCTGCGATGGACTTCCTGCATGTGGGTCAACCGGCGATCGCTGAGGATGACGCGGTCAGGCCCGATGAAATCGGCCTCTTCGAGCAGCAGCAGGTTCACGCTTGGGTCGCTGGCGGCTGGTCGTTGTGGTCATCGACCGGCTGGTCCTCGGGTTCTTCTTCCCGGCGCTTGCGCACCAGGCCACCGAACAGGATGCCGATCTCGAACAGCAGCCACATCGGCACCGCCAGCAGGGTCTGGGAGAAGATGTCCGGTGGGGTCAGGATCATGCCGACCACGAAGCAGCCAATGATCACGTAAGGGCGGATCTTCTTCAGGTAGGCCACGTCGACCACGCCGATCCATACCAGCAGCACCACGGCCACGGGGATTTCGAACGCCACGCCGAAGGCGAAGAACAGCGTCATGACGAAATCCAGGTAGCTGCTGATGTCGGTCATCATTTCCACGCCCGCCGGGGTGGCGGCGGCGAAGAATTTGAAGATCAGCGGGAACACCAGGTAATAGGCGAAGGCCATGCCGGTGTAAAACAGCAGGATGCTGGACACCAGCAGCGGCACGGCGATGCGTTTTTCGTGCTTGTACAGGCCCGGTGCGATGAAGCCCCAGATCTGGTGCAGGATCACCGGGATCGCCAGGAACAGCGAGACCATCATCGTCAGCTTCAATGGCGTCAGGAACGGCGACGACACGTCGGTGGCGATCATTGTCGCCCCTACCGGCAGGTACTGGCGCAGCGGCGTGGAGACGAAGGTGTAGATCTGCTGGGTGAAGGAAAACAGCCCGGCGAAGATGATGAAAACCGCCGCGACGCAACGCAGCAGGCGTGTGCGCAACTCGGTGAGGTGCGATACCAGCGGCATCGGCTGGTCGTTTTCAGGGATATCGCTCATGGGGCTCGCGGCGGCAAAGTAGGGTCGTTAGGCGCAGGGACAGCAGGGGGCGCTGTATCCGTTACCGTCGGTGTCACTGGTGCCGGTTCAGCCAGCGGCTGCGCACCATCCACCGGCGCCTGTGGCGCAATCGTCGGTTCGGCCACGGGCTGAACCGGCGTCGGTTCCTGTTGGGTCGGCGTGAAGATTTTCCGCGCTTCCTGCTCCAGGGACAGAATATGTTCGTTGTGAAGTTGCCGACGGATGTCGTCGGCCCCGATTTCACGTTCAACTTCCTGTTTGATCGCATTGAAGCTGCGCTTCAGGCGGCCGATCCACAGGCCGGCGGTGCGCGCAGCACCCGGCAGACGCTCGGGGCCCAGTACCAGCAGGGCGACGAGGCCGACGAGCAGCAGTTCAGTGAAGCTGATCCCAAACATTAGTCAGTGCTCACGAGTCTTTGCGGACGGGCTCTTCGACTTTCTGTGCCTGCACGTCGATGGTGTGCGGCGCGTTCACAGGCTGGCTGGCCTGGGGGTGTACCGGTTGGGTCGGCTGCGCCGGTTGGCTAGCAGCCGCCGACGGGTCGGCCGGTTTTTCGTCGTCGTTCATGGCCTTGCGAAAGCCCTTGATCGACTCGCCGACATCGGTGCCGAGGTTTTTCAGTTTCTTGGTACCGAACACCAGCACCACGACGACCAGGATGACGACCCAGTGTTTCCAGTCAAAGATACCCATGTGGCTACTCCTCTCAAAAATTGATCAGGCGGACGGGCGCGAGGCTTTCTCGACGTGCCCGGACAGACCGAAGCGACGGTCCAGTTCATCCAGTACGGCCTGCGGATGCTGCCCCAGTTGGGCCAGCATGACCAGGCTGTGGAACCACAGGTCGGCGGTCTCATAGATCACGTCGCTGCAATCGCCACTGATGGCGGCGTCCTTGGCGGCGATGATGGTCTCGACCGACTCTTCGCCGACTTTCTCCAGAATCTTGTTCAAGCCCTTGTGGTACAGGCTGGCGACATAGGAACTGTCGGCCGCGGCGCCCTTGCGCTCTTCCAGCACCTGGGCCAGGCGGGTCAGGGTGTCACTCATGCGTATGTCCTGAATAAATGGCGTGCGGGTCCTTGAGCACCGGGTCGACGATTTTCCAGTCGCCGTTCTCGAAGACGCGATAGAAGCAGCTTTGACGGCCGGTGTGGCAGGCAATCTCACCGACTTGCTCGACCATCAGGATGATGACGTCGCCGTCGCAGTCCAGGCGCATCTCATGCAGGTGCTGCACGTGCCCGGACTCTTCACCTTTGCGCCACAGCTTGCCACGGGAACGTGACCAATAGATGGCGCGGTTCTCGGCGGCGGTCAGGGCCAGCGCTTCGCGGTTCATCCAGGCCATCATCAGCACACGCCCGGTCTTGTGATCCTGGGCGATGGCCGGCACCAGGCCGTCAGCGTCCCATTTGATCTCGTCCTGCCAGTTTTTCATCTTGAGTCCTGACGGCAGCGGCAAGCTTTAAGCTTCAAGCTGCAAGTAAAAAGCAGATTTATGTATGTATGGAGCTTGTGGCTTGCAGCTTAAAGCTTGCGGCTGATTCCTGCTATCGGCGAACGACCAGATACAGACCGACCACCATCATGATACCGGCGGGCCAGTGACCCAGCTGGCTCAGCGGCCCGCCGGTCGCCAGCACGGCGCCGCCACCCAGGTGAGCCGCACCCAGCAGGCGCAACAGCCAATCGTCCTTGCGTCGTTGCCACGGGGGCGCCGGGTCGTGGGCGTGGGGCTGTGACATGCGTTCGAGCAGGTCGCGGGTCATGTTGGCCAGGTGCGGGAGCTGCTCGAACTGGCTTTGCACGTTGCCCAGCAAGGTTCTGGGGCTGACGCGCTCGCGCATCCAGCGTTCGAGGAACGGCTGGGCGGTATTCCACAGGTCGAGGTCCGGGTACAACTGGCGGCCGAGGCCTTCGATGTTCAACAGGGTTTTCTGCAACAGCACCAACTGTGGCTGGACTTCCATGTTGAAGCGTCGCGCCGTCTGGAACAGGCGCATCAGTACCTGGCCAAAGGAAATGTCTTTTAACGGTTTTTCGAAGATCGGTTCGCACACGGTACGGATCGCCGCTTCGAATTCGTTGAGCTTGGTCTCGGCCGGCACCCAGCCCGAATCGATGTGCAGCTGGGCGACGCGACGGTAGTCACGCTTGAAGAAGGCGAACAGGTTACGCGCCAGGTAGTCCTGGTCTTCAGGGGTCAGGCTACCGACGATGCCGCAGTCGATGGCAATGTACTGCGGGCTCCACGGCTGCACCGTGCTGACGAAGATGTTGCCTGGGTGCATGTCGGCGTGG
Organism: Pseudomonas sp. NFACC08-1; assembly: GCF_900106735.1. Classification (NCBI taxonomy): domain Bacteria; kingdom Pseudomonadati; phylum Pseudomonadota; class Gammaproteobacteria; order Pseudomonadales; family Pseudomonadaceae; genus Pseudomonas; species Pseudomonas sp. NFACC08-1. The sequence continues at coordinate 230,809 of NZ_FNNL01000003.1, forward strand.
AAGAAGCTGTCGCGAAACACCTGGGTGAAGAAGATTTCCACGCCGCGTTCGGCGAGCATCTTCATGTCGGTGCGCTGGTCGGCCAAGGTCGCCAGGTCGGTGACCTGGATGCCGTAGATACGCTCCATCACCAATACTTTCGGCCGGCACCAGTCCCAATAGACCTGCGGCACATAGAGCAGAGGGGAGCCCTCGAAGTTACGACGCAGCTGGCTGGCGTTGGCGGCCTCGCGCAGCAGGTCAAGTTCATCGTAGATGGTTTTTTCGTAGTCCTGGACCACGTCCACCGGGTGCAGCAGGCGGGCATCGGCCGACAGCCGCTCGGCGGCGCGGGCGAGGATGAACAGCCACGCCAGGTCTTGGGCAATGATCGGCTTGAGGCCCGGGCGGATGACCTTGACCACCACTTCTTCGCCGCTCTTGAGTTGTGCGGCGTGAACCTGGGCGACGGAGGCCGAGGCCAGGGGTTCGACGTCGAAACGGCTGAAGACTTCGCTGATCTTCTTGCCCAGTTGTTCCTCGATCAGCGCCACCGACACCTTGGAATCGAACGGCGGCACGCGGTCTTGCAGGCGCATCAGTTCATCGGCGATGTCTTCGGGCAACAGGTCGCGACGGGTCGAAAGGATTTGCCCGAACTTGATGAAAATCGGCCCCAGGTCCTGCAAGGCCAGGCGCAAGCGCGCACCGCGACTCAAGTCCAGCGTTCGCCGTGGAAACCAGCGCCACGGCAGCACGAAGCGCAGGGCCAGGAGAAACCAGGGCAACGGCAGGGCGAACAGCAGGTCATCGAGGCGGTAGCGGATCACGACGCGCTGGATGCGCAACAAACGGCGGACGGCAAGCAGCTTCATGCGTTATCGCTTGGTTTCAAGGGATCGGGAAAGGCGCTCGAAACGCGCCTCGAGACGTTCCAGGTCAAGTTTGATCTGGTCCAGTTCATTAAAACGGGCTTGTGCTTCGCGTTGGCCTACGAGGGTACGCGATTCTTCGGCCAGGTATTCACTCAGATTCTGCCCCAGGCTGGCGAACCCTTGCCGATACCAGCGGCTGCGGCTGCGCAAATGGCCGCTGAGCAATTGGGTCGCCACCGGACCGATCCAGCGAGACACTTCGTATTCCCAGTCCAGTTCCAGGTCCTGGAGGATCGCCGCCAGCTCCAGCAGTACGCCGCTGTCGCCGTCGAGCTCCACGTCGGGGCTGTGCAGCACCGCGGTCTTGTCCTTGCCCAGGGCCAGGTTCAGCAGGCTCGACGCCGGTGCGCGCAGCGTGCAGTCGGCCTCGGCCTCCCAGTGCGCAGCGAGCATCAGGCCCTCGTCGCTGGGCAGGATGAACAACCGCAACGTCGGGCTGCGGCAGTCCACGGCAATCACCTTGCCGCTCAAGTGCGCCAGGCGCGCGAGCGCCGTGCTGTCCAGGCGCAACACCCGGTTGAGGCCGAGTTCAACGCTGGCAAGCAGGCCGGTGAGCAGCATCAGGGCTTGATACCGCGGTGCAGGGCGACAATGCCTGCGGTCATGTTGTGGTAGGTCACGCGGTCGAAACCGGCCTCGACCATCATCGACTTCAGGGTTTCCTGGTTCGGGTGCATGCGGATCGATTCGGCCAGGTAGCGATAGCTTTCCGAGTCGTTGGTAATCAGCTTGCCCATCAGCGGCATGAAGGCGAACGAGTAGGCGTCATAGGCCTTGGACATCAGCGCGTTGGTCGGTTTGGAGAACTCCAGCACCAGCAGGCGGCCACCGGGCTTGAGCACGCGCAGCATCGAGCGCAGGGCATCTTCCTTGTGGGTGACGTTGCGCAGGCCGAAGGCGATGGTCACGCAGTCGAAATGGTTGTCGGGGAACGGCAGCTTTTCAGCGTCGGCCTGGACGAACTCGACGTTGCCGGCCACACCCAGGTCCAGCAGGCGGTCGCGACCGACCTTGAGCATGGATTCGTTGATGTCGGCCAGGACGACTTGGCCGGTCGGCCCAACGATGTGGGAAAACTTCTTCGTCAGGTCGCCCGTGCCGCCGGCGATGTCCAGTACGCGATTACCACTGCGCACGCCCGACAGTTCGATCGCGAAACGCTTCCACAGGCGGTGCATGCCGCCCGAGAGCAGGTCGTTCATCAAGTCATACTTGGCGGCTACGGAGTGGAAAACCTCAGCGACTTTTTCCGCTTTCTGGCTTTCCGGCACGTTCTTGAAGCCGAAGTGAGTGGTGGGTTCGGCATCGCTGCCTTTGCGCTGATCAGTCATATCGCGGTCACCAAAAAAGAATGCGGGACATTCTAATCCCGGTGGAGGGCTTTGTCTTGGCAAGGCTGAAGGTAAGATGGGCGACCGCCGGGACGTTTTGACGCAGGCAGGGTCTGAAACGTTCAGGCAAGTCCCGATAAAACAGGAGTCACCCGATGGCCCGTATAACGGTTGAGCGTGCCCATGGCCTGGGCAAGGAAGCGGCACGAGAGAAAGCCGACAAGCTGGCGCAGAAGTTGTCCGATAGCTATGGCCTGGAGCCGCAGTGGGAGGGCGACACCCTGAAACTCAAGCGTTCCGGGGTCAAGGGCGAAGTGCATGTTGGCGAGGACTCGATCCGCGTCGATGTGGAACTGGGCATGTTGATGTCGGCCATGAGCGGCACGATCAAGAGCGAAATCGAAAAGGCGTTGGATAAGGCGTTGGTCTGATTGTTCGAAAGGGTGGGGTGGAACACATCCAAGTTCACAACCTACTCCTGTGGGAGCGGGCTTGCTCGCGAAAGCGGTGGATCAGTCGACATCAATAGTGAATGGTCCACCGCATTCGCGAGCAAGCCCGTTCCCACATGAAGTCGGTCGCCATCCGGTTATGTGTCAGTTGTTAGGGTGCCCTTTCTAATTATTGTCACTACTTTGTGCCTGAGCCCGACCGTGTGCGGGCAGTTCCTCAAACCATTTTCGAGTGAGGTGCACCATGGCCAAAGTTATTCTGAAGAAAAAAACCGACGTTGAATCTTCCACGCTCAGCGACGTGAAAACGTACGCGCGCAAGATCTGGCTGGCGGGCCTGGGCGCCTACACGAAGGTCGGCCAGGAAGGCAGCGAGTACTTTCAGGAGTTGGTAAAGGCTGGCGAAGTTATTGAAACCAAAGGCAAAAAGAAAATTGCCGGAAAACTTGAAGCGGCCAACAGCGAATTGATTGAAGCCAAGAGCGACGTCAATACTTTCAAGGCCCGGGTTGAAGTACAACTCGATAAAGTCGAGAAGGTATTCGATGCCCGTGTTGCAAGTGCCTTGAATCGTATCGGCATTCCGTCTAAACATGACGTTGAGACACTCTCTGCTAAGCTCGATGAGCTGACAGCATTGCTCGAACGTGTCGCGCGTAAACATTAAGGAGAACGGGATGGCTGGCAAAAAAATCACAGAAAAAGAGGGCAGCTCGTGGGCCGGGAAGATTGAAAAGTATTCCCGCAAAATCTGGCTTGCTGGTTTAGGCGTGTACTCGAAGATCGACACTGACGGCAGCAAGCTCTTCGAGTCCCTGGTTAAGGACGGCGAAAAGGCCGAAAAACTCACCAAGACGGCAGTCGGCAAACAAGTCGATGCAGCCAAGGACTCTGCCGAGTCCGCCAAGTCGCGAATCGGTGGCGTGAAGGATCGTGCACTGGGCAAATGGGACGAACTGGAGGGGGCTTTCGACAAGCGCCTGAACAGTGCGATCTCGCGCCTGGGTGTGCCGAGCCGTAATGAAGTCAAGGCACTGCACAGCAAGGTCGACACCCTGACCAAGCAGATCGAAAAACTCACCGGCGCCAAAGTCGCACCCGTGGCGACCAAGACTGCAGCGGCCAAGCCGGCCGCTAAAACGGCGGCCAAGCCACTGGTCAAGGCTGCGGCAAAAACCGCCGCCAAACCTGCGGCGAAAGCAGCAGCCAAGCCCGCGGCTAAAACTGCTGCGGCCAAGCCTGCTGCCAAGGCGGCGGCCAAACCGGTAGCGGCCAAAGCGGCAGCCAAGCCTGCGGCCAAACCCGCGGCTAAAACGGCAGCGGCCAAACCGGCAGCGAAACCTGCGGCCAAGCCTGCGGCAAAAGCGGCCAAACCTGCTGCGGCGAAAAAACCGGCCGTGAAAAAGCCGGCCGCGCCGAAAGCCGCTGCACCGAAGGCGCCAACCGCGGCCGCCAAACCGGCGACCCCGACGAGCACGGCGAACTCCGCCGCCGCTCCGACCCCGGTCGCCACGCCAACTCCAGCGCCGGCTCCAACGACGCCTCCCACCCAGTCCTGATTCTGCGGGACATGCAAAAACGCCCGGCCTGTGAAGGTCGGGCGTTTTTGTTTGTACGCAGGTCAATCTCAAACTTTGAAATCACCCAGAAAACAATGTGGGAGCGAGCTTGCTCGCGATAGCGGCGGGTCAGCAGTATTGATCTTGACTGATACACCACAATCGCGAGCAAGCTCGCTCCCACAATGGATCTTCCACTGCTGGTCGTCAGTCATGCTCTTCCAGGTAGCGCAACGCCAGTTGCTCAGTCGCCACCTTGGTCGCGGGCGGCAGGTGCGGGGCCACCAGCATCATGATCTGGTAGACCACCAACCGAACCTCGCCTTCACGGTCGAGGATCCGCTGGTAGTCCAGGGAGAACAGCAAGGTCATGGTGATCTGCTCCACCAGCTGCCCCAGGGCCTGGGTATCGCTGATCAGCAAACCCTGGGCCTTGAGCTGCGCCAGCAGTGAGGCGAGGGTGCGCTTCAGGGCATTGAGCAACTGGCGGATACCCTTGGCCAGCTTCGGCAGGCGCCCGGCCAGGTTCGACAGGTCCTGGAACAGAAAGCGGTACTGGGCCAGGCGTTCGACGATCAAGTGCAGGAACAGCCAGTAGTCTTCTGGCGCCAACTGCACGTCCGCCGGAGGGTCCAGCAGCGGCGCCAGTTCGCCCTGGAATCGCTCGAATAGCCCGAGGATCAGCGGTTCCTTGCCATGAAAGTGGTAATAGAGGTTGCCCGGGCTGATGCCCATTTCGTTGGCAACTTCCATGGTGGAGACGTTCGGCTCGCCCTTTTCGTTGAACAATTGCAGGGCACATTCAAGGATGCGGTCGCGGGTTTTCATCCGGTCTTCTTAATGATCAAGTCATGCCACGGCCAATCGCCTGGCCGTGGGGTAAGGTGCTTCAGCGCACGCGAACATAGGTACCGGGAGCTGCGTCCAGAGGCGGGTAGTTCGCGTTGCCCAAGGTCATCTGGGTTTCGTGCTGGGCGCCGGAACGCTCCTGGATCCAGCCCAGCCATTGGGTCCACCAGCTGCCTTCGACGTGCTTGGCGTCGTAGTACCAGGCCCGTGGGTCGCTGCTCAATTTTGCGCTTTCGATGAAGTTGGCCTTGGGGTTGCCCGGCGGGTTGAGGATGCTCTGGACGTGGCCGCTGTTGGAGAGCACGAAGCGTTTTTCGCCACCGAGCAACAGGGTCGAGCGATACACCGCGTCCCACGGTGTGATGTGGTCATTTATGCCGCCCACACTGAAGCTGTCCACCGTCACTTTCTGCAGGTCGATAGGTGTGCCGCACACTTCCAGGCCGCCGGGATGGGTCAGTGGGTTGTGCTTGAAGAAGTCCAGCAGGTCGCCGTGGTAAGCCGCCGGCAGGCGGGTGCAGTCGTTGTTCCAGTAGAGGATGTCGAAGGCCGGCGGCTCCTTGCCCAGCAGATAGTTGTTGATGAAGTAAGTCCAGATCAGATCGTTGGGGCGCATCCAGGCAAACACCCGGGCCAGGTCGCGGCCATCGAGGATGCCTTTCTGGTAGGAACGGCGCTTGGCGGCTTCGAGAGTCTGCTCGTCGATGAACAGCGTGGCCGGGCTATCGATCTGGCTGTCCAGCAGGCTCACCAGGTAGGTGGCACTGGCGACTCGACGCAACTGGCGCTTGGCTTGCAGGTGGCCTTGCAGGGCGGCGATGGTCATGCCTCCGGCGCAGGCGCCCATCAGGTTGACCTCGCGGGCGCCGGTGATCGCCCGGCAGACGTTCATGGCCTCTTCCACGGCCTCGACGTAGCTGGACAGGCCCCATTCGCGGTGGCGTACGTCAGGGTTGCGCCAACTGATGATGAAAACTTGCAAACCGTTTTTCAGGGCGTACTGGACGAAGCTGTTGGAAGGGCTCAGGTCGAAAATATAGAACTTGTTGATCTGCGGCGGCACGATCAGCAACGGCTTGGCGTATTGCTTTTCGCTCATGGACCGGTACTGGATCAGCTCGAGCAATTCGTTGCGAAACACCACCGCGCCAGGGGTGGTTGCCAGGGTCTTGCCGACTTCAAAGGCATGGGGCGTGGTTTGTCGCGGCAACCCGTCGTTGTGCAGCAGGTCATCCACCAGATGGCTGAGGCCTCGAACCAGGCTGGTGCCGCCGGAGTTGAACAGCTCCTTGACCGCCAGCGGGTTGAGCAAGGTGTTGGACGGCGAAACGGCGTCGTTGAGCAGGGCGAAGGCGAAGTGGGCGCGGGCGCGGTCATCCTGGCTCATGGTGCTTTCGTCGATCCAGCTCGTCACCTGTTTCTGCCAGCTCAGGTAGGCCTGCAGGCTGCGGCGGTAGAACGGATTGAGCTGCCAGGTGGGGTCGGCGAAACGCTGGTCGTTGGGGTTGGTGGGGTGCAGGGTCTCCCCCAGCAGCACTCGGCCCAGTTGACCGCCCAGCTTCAGCGCATGCCGGGCACTGTGCACCGGGTTGCGCAAGCCGTGTACGGCAACGCTGCGCAAGGTGGACAGCAGGTCCCTGCCACGCAGGCCGGTGACCGCACTTTGTGCGTTGATGAAGCTGGCAGGGGCGGGCATGGAGCCCTTCGCCGGTTTGTCGCGCATGAGTCAACTCCTTCGTCATCAGGCTAAAAACAAACACACCGAACCAGACAACATAGTCGCTGTTTCGGGTCGCTGCGCGGTCCGGCGTCCTGCCAGGCGCTAATGGGCGGTTTCAGCCGCCCAGTGGTGAGGGGTGCGGATGCATCACCGCACGCTGACGTTCTTCCTCCAGGAATTTCATGATGATCGGCGCCACCGCCTCGGCCCGGGTGATCAGGAACAGATGGCCGTCATCGATGATGTGCAATTGGGCGTTGGGAATGCGCCAGGCCAGCATGCGCATGTTGATCAGCGGGATCAGCGGGTCATCGTCGCCAGCCAGCACCAGGGTCGGCTGGTGGATCTTGTGCAGCCAGTGGATGCTGGTCCAGCCCAGGCCGGCGAACAGTTGCCAGTAATAACCGAGCTTGCCCGCCGAACGAACCTTGGCCGCATGGCTGGCCGCCAGGCTCGGGTCGCGACGGAACGAACCGCCGTAGATCAGTGGGGCGATACGCATCACATGGGAAGGTTGAACGTAGCGCCGGGGGCTGGCCATCATCCACAGCACCTTCGGTTTACCCGGCACCATCACCGCCCCGGCCGCCGTGGCCGCCAGTACCAGCTTCTTGCAGCGCTCGGGGTAGTCATGGGCGAACTGCTGGGCCAGGGCGCCCCCCCAGGACACGCCGATCACATTGACCTGCCCGTAGTCCAGGTAATCGAGCATTCGCGCGGTGAGTTTGGCCAGGCCAGGAAAACGATACGGCCGGTTGGGCGTCGATGAGCCGCCGACACCGGGTACGTCAAAGGCGATGACTTCCAGGTCCGGGTCCAGGGCCTGGATGAACGGGAACACCAGCTCGAGGTTGGCGCCGATGCCGTTGAAAATCAGCAGCGGCGTCAAGTGAGGCTTGCCGGGACGTACCGCGGTGCGCAAGGTCTGGCCATCCAGATCGACGGTACGGAAGATGTACGGTTGCGGCATGCTCAAGCCCTGGGGTGGAGAAGTGGAAAAGCAGCATCAAGCTTCAAGTTTCAAGCTGCAAGTTAAGGCGCTTGAAGCTTGAAGCTTGAAGCTTGAAGCTTGCAGCTATCTTTCATGCACATAAGTGCCGGGCGCCGCTTCGCCGGCCGGGTAGGCCTTGTTGCCCAGCACGGTCGGGGCTTTTTTCAGTTTGCCCGAGCGCTCGGCCTGCCAGGCCTGCCAGTGCAGCCACCAGGAGTCGGTGTGCTTGGTTGAATTCTCCTGCCAATCCTCGGCCTTGGCTGGCATGTCATCACTGGTCATGTAGCGCGACTTGGGATTGCCTGGCGGGTTGAGGATGCTCTGGATATGGCCGCTGCTCGACAGCACGAACTCCACCTTGCCACCAAACAGCTGTGCCGACTTGTAGCAGGACTTCCACGGCGTGATGTGGTCGTTGGTGCCGGCCAGGGAGAAGATGTCGGCGGAGACCTGCTTGAGATCGATGGGCGTGCCGCACACTTCCAGTGCATTGGGACGGATCAGTGGATTGTTCTTGAACATTTCGATGAGGTCGCCGTGGAACGCCGCTGGCAGCCTCGTGGTGTCGTTGTTCCAGAACAGGATGTCGAACACGGGTGGCTCGTTGCCCAACAGATAATTGTTGACCCAGTAGTTCCAGATCAAGTCGTTGGGGCGCATCCAGGCGAACACCTTGGCCATGTCGCGACCTTCGAGTACACCGGCCTGGTAGGAATGGCGCTTGGCCGCTTCCAGGGTCTGTTCGTCGACGAACAACGCCACGTCGGTGTCCAGGGTGGTGTCGAGCACGCTGACCAGCAGGGTCAGCGCATTGACCTTTTTCTCGCCGAGGGCGGCGTAATGGCCCAGCAGCGCGGTGCAGGTGATGCCGCCCGAGCAGGCGCCGAGCATGTTCACGTCCTTGCTGCCGGTGATGGCCGTGACCACGTCCACCGCTTCCTTGAGCGCCTCGATGTAGGTCGACAGGCCCCACTCGCGCTGCTCCTTGGTGGGGTTGCGCCAACTGACGATGAAGGTCTGCACGTTGCTGCGCAGGCAGAAGCGCGCCAGGCTCTTGTCCGGGCTCAGGTCGAATACATAGAACTTGTTGATTTGTGGCGGTACCACCAGCAGCGGTCGCTCGTGGACCTGCTCGGTGATGGGGCGGTACTGGATCAGCTCCAGCACGTCGTTGCGAAACACCACGGCGCCTTCGGTCACGCCCAGGCTCTTGCCGACCTCGAACGCGCCCATGTCGACCTGGCTCGGCATCCCGCCGTTGTGCACCAGGTCCTTGGCCAGGTGGGACAGGCCATCGAGCAGGCTCTTGCCGCCGGTTTCGAAGAAGCGCTTGACTGCTGCCGGGTTGGCCGCCGAGTTGGTCGGGGCCATGGCTTCGGTCATCAGGTTGATCACGAAATGCCCGCGGCTGATGTCCGCGGGCGAGAGGTTGCTGTCGTCGATCCAGGCGTGCAGCTCCTTGCGCCACGCCAGGTAGGTTTGCAAGTAGCGTTTGTAGAGTGGGTTCTGGCTCCACGCCGGGTCAGCGAAGCGACGGTCGTCGCCGGCCGGTTGCAGTTCGGATTTGCCGAACAGGACATTCTTGAGTTCGACGCCGAAATGGGCGACGTGCTTGACGCTGTGCAGCGGTTGTTTGATGGCCTGGGTCAGCACCATGCGGGCAGAGGCCAGCAGATCTTTCCTGCGCAAGCCGACGACGGGATTCAACCCCAGGGTATTTTCCGAGGCTTGATACTTCAGGTCATCGTTGTTCTTGTTGCTCATCTACGACGCTCCATTGTCCTTCAGACGAGTACCCGGATCGTGCCATGAAGCCACACAGCCAATACCAGGTACGCTGCTCGGGTGACCATTAATTCCGCATCGAGGGCCAATGAGGAAACGTATGCCAGGAACTCGGCGGTTCCTTTGCAGGTAACTTGCCAGCTCCATTGGTTACCCGAGTTTAATTTTTTTCGCAAGCAGGCCAGTCATTGACGTTGCTGCGCGGGCATTCAAGCAGATGAGTCTAGAAAAATCGCCCTAAAGCGCCAGCCCCTGAGTTAGAGCATCAGCTTGACGACGGACTCGTCCGGGTCGCGGGTTTTTCCGGCGGCCTTGAGTTCGCCAAGATAATCGTTCCACAAGTCTTCCTGACGCACCGCCAACTGGTAGAGATAGTCCCAGGTGAACAGCCCGCTGTCGTGGCCGTCGTCGAAGGTCAGTTTCAGTGCGTACTGGCCGGCCGGTTCGACCTTGATCAGTGCAACGTTGAGCTTGCCGTATTGCAGGATGGGTTTGCCGTGGCCCTGGACCTCGGCGGAAGGCGAGTGCACCCGCAGGAACTCGGCGGGCAAGTGATACTCCTCGTCCGGCGCGTATTTGAGCGTCAGGGTCTTGGAGGCTTTGTGCAGGTTGATGGCGGTGGGGAGTTTGGTCATGGCAGATCGTCCGTTTCGTGACGCCTTGCATGAGCGATCCGTGGCGAGGGAGCTTGCTCCCGCTGGAGGGCGAAGCCCTCCCAAAAGACTCCCGATAATCCGCCGGAGTCGGGTTTTTGGGGCCGCTTCGCGACCCAGCGGGAGCAAGCTCCCTCGCCACAGGAGCCCGCTCACACAGCGTGTGACCTACAGGATATACCGCGACAGGTCTTCGTTCTGCGCCAATTCACCCAGGTGGCTGTTGACGTACTCGGCGTCGATGAGGATCGGCGCTTCGTTGTGGGCGCTCGCCAGGTCGCCGGCGCTGAACGAGACTTCCTCGAGCAGGCGTTCGAGCAACGTGTGCAGGCGACGGGCACCGATGTTCTCGGTCTTCTCGTTGACCTGCCAGGCGATCTGGGCCAGGCGCTTGATGCCTTCCGGGGTGAACTCGATGTTCAGGCCTTCGGTCTTGAGCAGCGCGCAATACTGTTCGGTCAGGGACGCGTGGGGCTCGCTGAGGATGCGTTCGAAGTCTTCCGGCGTCAGCGCCTTGAGCTCGACACGGATCGGCAGGCGACCCTGCAGCTCTGGCACCAGGTCGCTCGGCTTGCTCAGGTGGAACGCACCGGAGGCGATGAACAGGATATGGTCGGTCTTGACCATGCCCAGCTTGGTGTTGACCGTGCAGCCTTCGATCAGCGGCAGCAGGTCGCGTTGTACACCTTCGCGGGACACATCGGCACCGCCGACATTGCCGCGCTTGGCGACCTTGTCGATTTCATCGATGAACACGATGCCATGTTGCTCGACCGCCTCCAATGCCTTGGCCTTCAACTCTTCTTCGTTGACCAGGCGGCTGGCTTCTTCGTCGCGCACCAGTTTCAGCGCTTCCTTGACCTTGAGCTTGCGGTTTTTCTTCTTGCCCTTGCCCATGTTGGCGAACAGGCTCTGCAACTGGTTGGTCATCTCTTCCATGCCTGGCGGCGCGGAAATATCGACGCCGGCCATTTCGGCCACTTCGATCTCGATTTCCTTGTCGTCCAGCTGGCCTTCGCGCAGGCGCTTGCGGAACAGTTGGCGGGTGTTGGAGTCCTGGGTCGCGGCGGCGTCGGCGTTGAAGCCCATGCGCGCTGGTGGCAGCAGGGCGTCGAGGATGCGCTCTTCGGCGGCGTCTTCGGCGCGGTGGCGGACCTTGGTGATTTCCTGTTCGCGCAGCAGCTTGATGGCGGCATCGGCCAGGTCACGGATGATCGACTCGACGTCGCGGCCGACATAGCCGACTTCGGTGAATTTGGTGGCTTCGACCTTGATGAACGGCGCGTTGGCGAGTTTGGCCAGGCGCCGGGCGATTTCGGTTTTACCGACACCGGTCGGGCCGATCATCAGGATGTTCTTGGGGGTCACTTCGACGCGCAGTTCTTCGGGCAATTGCATCCGGCGCCAGCGGTTACGCAGGGCGATGGCGACGGCGCGCTTGGCATCGTCCTGGCCGATGATATGGCGGTTGAGTTCGTGGACGATTTCGCGGGGAGTCATGGACATAATAATGGGTGGTCCTCAAGCAAGAATGGGCCGTGGCGTGGTTCGCCTGGGCAGGCTTATTCCGCGAGGTCCTGCTCCTCAATGGTCTGGGTGTGGTTGGTGAAGACACAGATGTCGCCGGCAATGCCCAAGGCAGTCTCGACGATCTCACGAGCCGACAGGTCGGTTTTTTTCAGCAGGGCACTGGCCGCAGCCTGGGCGTAGGCTCCGCCGGAACCCATGGCGATCAGGCCGTCTTCGGGCTCAACGACGTCGCCGTTGCCGGTGATGATCAGGGAGGCGTCCTTGTTGGCGACCGCGAGCATGGCTTCGAGGCGGCTCAGGGAGCGGTCGGTGCGCCATTCCTTGGCCAGTTCCACGGCGGCTCGGACCAGATGGCCCTGGTGTTTCTCAAGTTGGCCTTCGAAACGTTCGAATAACGTGAAGGCGTCGGCAGTGGCCCCGGCGAAACCGGCGATGACTTCGCCGTGATACAGGCGGCGGACTTTCTTCGCGTTGCCTTTCATCACGGTGTTGCCCAGTGAAACCTGGCCGTCGCCGCCCATGACGACTTTGCCATGACGGCGGACTGAAACGATGGTGGTCAAGGGAGAGTCTCCACGCAGCGGGGCGAAAATGCCCGGATGGAACTCATATGGGGGTGGCGCGGGGTTTTTCAACTGTGGGGTGGAGGAGGGGATGAGCGGTTTGTCTTGCCTCACAGGCCAATCATACCTGTGGCAATGATTATCTGTGGCGAGGGGATTTATCCCCGCTGGGCTGCGTAGCAGCCCTAAAACCTTAAATGCGGTGTGTCAGATTGATCTGGTCGCTGCTTTTGGGGCTGCTGCGCAGCCCAGCGGGGATAAATCCCCTCGCCACAAGGGGGAGTGTCGCCTGGCCTAGCGGCTCTGGCGTTGTTGTAACAACAAGTTGCTGAAACCGCTGCCGGCCAATTGTTTCTGGGCCTTGGTCAGTTCTTCGCGGTTGCTGAACGGCCCGACCAGTACCCGGTACCAGGTTTCGTCCTTCACGGTGCCGGACTCCACCGCCACGGACTGACCCAGCAGAATGATCTGCGCGCGGACCTTGTCGGCGTCGGCTTCCTTGCGGAACGAACCGGCTTGCAGGAAGAACTTCGTCACCGGCGCGGCTTTCTGCACCGGTGGGGCGGGCGGCGGCGTGATGCCGGCCAGGGCCGCCTGGGCGCGGGCGGTGTCGATCTTCGCCGCTTCGGCCGGGGTCACCGGCGTGGTGGGCACTTGCGGCGTCGGCAGGGTTTTCTCCGGTACGGCTTCGGGCGGCACGATGACTTCCGATTCCGGCAGCAAGGTGTAGAAGTCGTACTTCGGCTTCACCGGTTGCGTTGGGCTCGGCGGAGTCTTGTTGGCCTCGGCGATCCGCGTGGCTTTCTGCTGCTCTTGCCGGACGCGCTTGACGTCATCGCCCTGGCCCGGCTCCAGCTTCATCAGAAACACAATGAAAGCGCCGACGGTCAGGCCGATGGCCATCCACAACCAGCCCGGAATCGGTTTTTTGGCTGGAGGCTGGTAACGACTGGCGCCGCGTTTGGGTGCAGGTTTTTTCTTGGCTGCCAACTTACATGCGCTCCAGGGTTTCCAGGCCCAGCAGTTCCAGGCCTTGCTTGAGCGTACGCCCGGTCAGCGCGGCGAGGCGCAGGCGGCTCTGCATTTGCTCTGGGGTTTGCGCGTTGAGGATCGGGCAGTTCTCGTAGAAGCTGGAGAACAGGCCGGCGACATCGTACAGGTAGGCGCACAGGGTGTGCGGCGTGCCCTTGTCGGCGACGTTATTCAACACTTCACCGAACTGCGCCAGCTTCGCCGCCAGCTCCTGTTCGTGAGGGGCCTGGAGCACAATCTGGCCGTCCACTTCATTGAAGCTTTTGCCGAGCTTGCGGAACACCCCCGCCACGCGGGTGTAGGCGTACAGCAGGTACGGCGCGGTGTTGCCTTCGAAGTTGAGCATCAGGTCGAAGTTGAAGCTGTAGTCGCTGGTGCGGTGCTTGGACAGGTCGGCGTATTTCACCGCGTCGATGCCCACGACCTTGGCGATCTTGCGCAGTTCGTCTTCGGCCAGCTCGGGGTTCTTGCCCTTGACCAGGGTGTAGGCGCGGTCCTGGGCTTCGGTCAGCAGGTCGATCAGCTTCACCGTGCCGCCGTCGCGAGTCTTGAATGGGCGGCCGTCAGCGCCGTTCATGGTGCCGAAGCCCATGTGCTCCATCTCCATTGGATGGGTCACGAAACCGGCCAGGCGTGCGACTTCGAACACTTGCTGGAAGTGCAGAGCCTGGCGCTGGTCGACGAAGTACAGCACCCGATCGGCCTTGAGCACGCTGTTACGGTAGCGCACGGCTGCCAGGTCGGTGGTGGCGTAGAGATAGCCACCATCGGCCTTGACGATGATCACCGGCAACGGCTCGCCATCGGCGGTCTTGAACTGGTCGAGGAACACGCACTGGGCGCCGTTGCTTTCCACCAGCATGCCCTTGGCCTTGAGGTCGTTGACCACGTTGATCAGGTCGTCGTTGTAGGCGCTTTCGCCCATCACGTCGGCCATGGTCAATTTGACGTTCAGCAACTCGTAGATTTTCTGGCAGTGGGACAGGGAGATGTCCTTGAACTTGCTCCACAGCGCCAGGCACTCGGCATCGCCGGCTTGCAGCTTGACCACCAGGCCCCGGGCACGGTCGGCGAACTCGGGCGACTCGTCGAAGCGTTGCTTGGCGGCGCGGTAGAAGTTCTCCAGGTCCGACAGTTCATCGCTGGTAATGGGGTTTTCCTGAAGGTAGGCCATCAGCATGCCGAACTGGGTGCCCCAGTCGCCAACGTGGTTCTGACGGATCACGGTGTCGCCGAGAAACTCCAGGACCCGCGCCACGCCGTCGCCGATGATGGTCGAGCGCAGGTGGCCGACGTGCATTTCCTTGGCCAGGTTGGGCGCCGAGAGGTCGACCACGGTGCGCTGCAACGGACCGGCCTTGCGCACGCCAATGCGCTCGTCGGCCAGGGCCGCGTCCAGGCGCGAGGCCAGGGCCTGGGTGTTCTGGAAGAAATTGATGAACCCGGGGCCGGCAATGTCGGCCTTGCTGACGTTCTCGTCGGCCGGCAGCGCGGCGATGATTTTCTCCGCCAAGTCCCGCGGTTTCATGCCGGCCGGCTTGGCGAGCATCATCGCGATGTTGCTGGCGAAGTCGCCGTGGGTCTTGTCGCGGGTGTTTTCGACCTGAATCGCCGGCGACAGGCCTTCTGGCAGCACACCTTCAGTGACGAGTTGGGCGATGGCTTGCTGGATGAGCTGGCGAATGGTGTCTTTCATGGTCTTCTCTTTCAACCGCAGGCGCGGCGGCGCTTCGATGCGCTGGTGGAAAAACTGGGCATTATCCGTGGCCCGGACGAGCTTGCCAACTGTAGCGGGTCGGTTGGGGATGTGTGGTGACTATTCTTGCTGGCCTGGAGGCACGCGATCCCACAGGGGGCCGGCTTGCGGTCCATTCAGTACAAATCCACCGGATCCACATCCAGCGACCAGCGCACTGCCCGTCCGCTGGGCATCTGCTCCAGCACCAGTAGCCAGGCGCTTAATAGCCGATGCAACGGCGCCCGGGCATTGGCTTGTAATAAAAGCTGGGCTCGATAGCGCCCCGCCCGCCGCTCCATCGGCGCCGGTACCGGGCCGAGCAGTTCGATACCGGTAAGGTTCTGCTGCGCCAGCAAGCGCTCGGCCTCGCTGCAGGCTTCATCAAGGAACGCTTCGGCCTGCCCCGGCTTGTGAGCTTCAGCCCGCAACAGCGCCAGGTGTGCAAACGGCGGCAGGCCGGCGCTGCGCCGTTCACTCAAGGCCTGTTCGGCGAAGGCGAAATAACCTTGCTCGGTCAGTTGGATCAGCAACGGATGATCGGCCAGGTGGGTCTGGATGATCACTTTGCCCGGCTCCTCGGCCCGCCCGGCCCGGCCTGCGACCTGGACGATCAACTGTGCCATGCGCTCGCTGGCGCGGAAATCACCGGAAAACAGTCCGCCATCGGCGTCGAGGATCGACACCAGCGTGACCCGTGGGAAGTGGTGCCCCTTGGCGAGCATTTGCGTGCCCACCAGGATGCACGGCTGGCCCTTCTGGATCGTTGCGAACAACTGGTTCATCGCATCTTTGCGCGAAGTGCTGTCGCGATCCACCCGCAGTACCGGGTAATCGGGGAACAGGATGCCCAGCCGTTCTTCGGCGCGTTCGGTGCCGGCGCCGACCGGGCGCAAGTCCACTTTGCCGCACTGCGGGCAATGCCTTGGCACGCGCTCGACGTGGCCGCAATGGTGGCAACGCAACTCGCCATGGCGTTGATGCACGGTCATCCGCGCATCGCAACGCTCACAACCAGACATCCAGCCGCAGTCGTGGCACAACAGGGTCGGGGCAAAACCGCGGCGATTGAGGAACACCAGGACCTGTTGCCCGGCAGCCAGGGTCTGGCCGATGGCTTGCTGCATCGGCCCGGAAATACCGCTGTCCAGCGGGCGGCTTTTCACGTCCAGGCGCAGGAAGCGCGGTTGCTTGGCGCCGCCGGCCCGCTCATTGAGGCGCAGCAGGCCGTAGCGGCCGGTGTAGGCGTTGTGCAGGCTTTCCAGCGACGGGGTTGCCGAGCCGAGCACGATGGGAATGTTTTCCTGGCGGGCGCGCACCAGCGCCAGGTCGCGGGCGTGGTAGCGCAGGCCTTCTTGCTGTTTATACGAGCCGTCGTGTTCTTCGTCGATGATGATCAGGCCAGGGTTCTTCATCGGTGTGAACAGGGCCGAACGGGTGCCGATGATGATGTCGGCCTCGCCGTCCCGGGCGGCGAGCCAGGCCTCCAGGCGTTCGCGGTCGTTGACCGCTGAGTGCACCAGGGCGATCCGGGCGTTGAAGCGCTGTTCGAAGCGCGCCAGGGTTTGCGGGCCGAGGTTGATTTCCGGAATCAGCACCAGCGCCTGCTTGCCGGCCTCCAGGGTCTGACGGATCAGTTGCAGGTAGACCTCGGTCTTGCCGCTGCCGGTGACGCCCGCCAGGAGAAAGGCGTGATAACTGTCGAAGCCTGCGCGAATGGCCTCGCAAGCGGCCCGCTGTTCGGTGTTGAGCGGCAGTTCCGGCTGGGCCAGCCAATGTTCATGGCGGGCGCCGGGGGCGTGCCTGCGTATTTCCACCTGGACCAGGTCCTTGGCCAGCAACAGGTCCAGGCTGTCCTTGCTGAGCATCAGTTTGCTCAGCAATTGGTGCGCCACGCCGTGGGGATGTTGGGCCAGGGTCGCCAAGGCCTCGCGCTGGCGCGGGGCGCGGGCGATGCGTGGATCGTCCAGCGAGGCGCCGGGCGCCACCGACCAGAACCGCTCCTGGCGCGCCTCGGCCGGTTCGCCCTGGCGCAGCAGCACCGGCAGCGCCCAACTCAGGGTGTCGCCGAGGCTGTGCTGGTAATACTGGGACGTCCACAGGCACAACTTGAACAGCGCGGCGGGCAGTGGTGGCGTGGCATCGAGCAGGGCCAGGGCTGGTTTGAGCTTGTCGACCGGGACCTCGCTGTGGTCGGTGACCTCCACCAGGATGCCGATCATCTCCCGCCGGCCGAACGGCACCCGCAGGCGCATGCCCGGCTGCAACTGGGCGCGCAGGGCTCCGGCCGGGGCGCGGTAGTCGAACAGGCGGCGCAGCGGCGAAGGCAGGGCGAGGCGCAGGATGGCGTCGGGCACGCGGGGGATCTCGATAGGCGGACAAGTTCGCAAGGCTGAACACGATTCAATGTGGGAGCGAGCTTGCTCGCGATGGCTGTGGCACAGCCAGCATCACTGCAACTGACCCACCGCTATCGCGAGCAAGCTCTCTCTCACAGGGATTGTGCTTGAGGCCGCGAGCCTAGCAGACGGTTGGTACAAGTCATAGCTTGCGTGATTGATGTTGTCTGGTAGAATCCGCGGCCTAATTACGTGCGGTATTCAACAATAGTGTTGGGTGGCGGCACGCTAGCCTGAGGAAAACAGCATGAAAACCGATATCCATCCGGAATACCCAGTAATTGCCGTAACCTGCAGCTGCGGCAACAAGTTCGAAACGCGTTCGACCTACGGCAAAGCCCTGGCGATCGACGTTTGCAACGAATGCCACCCGTTCTACACCGGCAAGCAAAAGACTCTGGATACCGGCGGTCGTGTTCAGAAGTTCGCCGATCGTTTCGGTGCTTTCGGCAAAGTTACTCCAAAAGCCTGAGGCTGATCATTTTGGATGGTCGTCCCGACCGCTCCAGACTGATGAAAAAGGCGTCCCTTGCGGGCGCCTTTTTTGTGTCCGCGATTTGCCTCGGTGGTGCCCAGGCGTCCTGTCCTTCGCCCGGCAACCTGCCCCAAGTGGCGGTGCAACGGGTGGTGGACGGCGATACCTTGTACCTGGAGGATGGCCGGCGCATTCGGATGATCGGTCTCAACAGCCCTGAACTGGGCAAGCGAGGCCGCGCCGACGAACCGTTCGCCGTGGCGGCGCGTCAGCGACTCGAAGCCCTGGTAGCCGCCAGTGATGGCCGGGTGGGCGTGTTGCCTGGCAAGGATGACCACGATGATTACGGTCGCACACTGGCCCATGTCTACAACGCCCAGGGCGAGAACCTCGAGGAACGGTTGATTGCCGAGGGGCTGGGGTTTCTGGTGGCGGTCGCGCCGAACGTCGACCTGGTCAGATGCCAGCAAATGGCTGAACGTCATGCGCGGCAAGCCGGATCCGGCCTCTGGAAAAAATCGCCCGTCGTGCGAGCGGAGCAAATCAATGCGCCCGGTTTTGTGCTGATGAGCGGACGTGTCGAAAACGTGCAGCGCAATCGCGGTGGCATCTGGATTGAATTGCAGGGGGCAGTTGTCTTGCACATCGCGCCCGGTGTGCAAAGACGCTTCGACGCCTCGGCCCTGAAGCGGCTAAAGGGCCGAAAAATCGAGGCCCGTGGCTGGGTCGTCGATCGCGCCCGACGCGGCGGCCACAAGGCTGGGCAGGCGCGATGGATGTTGCCGCTGACCGATCCTGCCATGCTGCAAGCGGTCTTGTAAGAAAAAATTGTAGACATTTTGTCAGTGGATTGTATGCATGTGGTCCTTGTGTTTCGTGGCTCTTGGCCCAAAGTCGTAGGGCAGGGCGCTTGACAGCAGTGACTGGTCAGTCTTGTGGGGACTTTGCGAGGCGCGTATCCTCGGCGGTCCGTCTGTCCAACACAGTAAAAAGCGGAATGCCCACATGTCTGATCTGAAAACTGCCGCTCTCGAATATCACGCTAATCCTCGTCCAGGGAAGCTGAGTGTCGAGCTCACCAAGGCCACCGCTACTGCTCGCGACTTGTCGCTGGCCTACAGCCCCGGCGTAGCCGAACCAGTCCGCGAAATCGCTCGCGACCCTGAACTGGCCTACAAATACACCGGTAAAGGCAACCTGGTTGCAGTCATTTCCGATGGCACCGCGATTCTCGGCCTGGGTAACCTCGGCCCATTGGCTTCCAAGCCAGTCATGGAAGGCAAGGGCGTGCTGTTCAAGCGCTTCGCCGGTATTGACGTATTCGACATCGAAGTCGATTCCGAGAGCCCGCAAGCCTTCATCGACACCGTCAAGCGCATCTCCATCACCTTCGGCGGCATCAACCTGGAAGACATCAAGGCACCTGAGTGCTTCGAGATCGAGCGCGCCCTGATCGAACAGTGCGACATTCCGGTATTCCACGATGACCAGCACGGCACCGCGATCGTTACTGCGGCCGGCATGATCAACGCCCTGGAAATCGCCGGCAAGACCCTGCCGGAAGCCAAGATCGTCTGCCTTGGCGCTGGCGCTGCGGCCATCTCCTGCATGAAGTTGCTGGTGAGCATGGGCGCCAATATCGAAAACATCTTCATGGTCGACCGTACCGGTGTGATCCACTCCGGCCGTGACGACCTGAACCAGTACAAGGCCGTGTTTGCCCACGCGACCGAGAAGCGCTCCCTGGCGGACGCGCTGGACGGTGCCGACGTGTTCGTCGGCCTGTCGGGTCCGAACCTGCTGAGCCCGGAAAACCTGCTGCGCATGGCGCCGAACCCAATCGTGTTCGCGTGCTCGAACCCGGACCCGGAAATCGCCCCGGAACTGGCTCACGCAACTCGTAATGACGTGATCATGGCCACCGGCCGTTCGGACTACCCGAACCAGGTCAACAACGTACTGGGCTTCCCGTTCATCTTCCGCGGTGCCCTGGACGTTCGCGCCAAGCGCATCAACGAAGAAATGAAAGTCGCGGCCGCCAACGCCCTGCGCGAACTGGCCAAGCTGCCGGTGCCTCAGGAAGTGTGCGACGCCTACGGCGGCATCAAGCTGGAATTCGGTCGTGAGTACATCATCCCGAAACCAATGGACGCCCGCCTGATCACCCTGATCTCCGACGCCGTGGCCAAGGCCGCCATCGAGACTGGCGTGGCCACCCTGCCGTATCCGAAGAACTACCCGCTCAAGAGCGTGGATGATGTGTTCAACGGCTAAGCCGTTGTAGCGCTTCAACGAAAAACCCCGGCTCTTGCGAGTCGGGGTTTTTTATTGTCCTGCGGAAATTGTCTGGGGCGACATGGTTCTTCAGGGAAGCCAGATAACCTGTGGCGAGGGAGCTTGCTCCCGCTGGGCTGCGAAGCGGCCCCAAAAACTTGCGGTCGCTGCGCAACCGAGCGGGAGCAAGCTCCCTCGCCACAGGTTGGTGTGCTGTTGTTGCTTAGAACAGATCGATCGGCGCCGCTTCGTCCGCTGGCAGCGGGCTGCCCGGTGCGACGCCATTGCCCAGCTCGTTGACCGATGGCGGGGTGTCTTCGCTCTTGAACAGTTCGAAGTACGCCCCTGGGGTGCCCGGCGTGGCCGCTCGGCCGCTGACCGGATCGACCCGCAGGCTGAGGATGCCTTCCGGCTCCGGCTGGGTGTGCGGCGGCTTGTCCTTGAGGGCGGCGCCCATGTAGCTCATCCAGATCGGCAGCGCCACGGTACCGCCGAACTCGCGGCGACCCAGGCTTTCGGGTTGGTCGAAACCGGTCCAGACGGTGGTCACGTAATCGGCGTTGTAGCCGGAGAACCAGGCGTCCTTGGATTCGTTGGTGGTACCGGTCTTGCCCGCCAGGTCGGTGCGGCCCAGGGCCAGGGCGCGACGGCCGGTGCCGAGCTTGATCACGTCCTGCAGCATGCTGTTGAGGATGTAGGTGGTGCGGCCATCGACAATGCGTTCCGCGATGGCGGGCGCCTGGGGCAGGCCTGGGGCCGTGGTGGCTTCGCCCGGCGTCGCATTGACCGTAAATGTCTCGGTGGATGGGGCGGCGAGGCCATCGCTGGCCTGCTCACCCGTGGGAACGCGTGGCGGGTTGGCGACGAACAGCGTCTCGCCGTTGCGGCTTTCGATCTTGTCGATGATGTACGGAGTGATCTTGTACCCGCCGTTGGCGAACGTACTCCAGCCGGTGGCGATTTCCATCGGCGTCAAGGTCGCGGTGCCCAGGGCCAGGGACAGGTTGCGCGGCAGGTCCTGCTTGTTGAAGCCGAACTTGCTGATGTAGTCGATGGTGCGGTCCACGCCCAATGCCTGCAGCAGGCGGATCGATACCAGGTTACGGGACTTGTACAGCGCTTCGCGCAGGCGGATCGGGCCAAGGAACGTATTGGTGTCGTTCTTCGGTCGCCAGACCTTGTCCAGGTATTCATCGACGAACACGATCGGTGCGTCGTTCACCAGGCTGGCGGCGGTGTAGCCGTTATCCAGGGCGGCGCTGTAGACGAAAGGCTTGAAGCTCGAGCCTGGTTGTCGCTTGGCCTGCAACGCGCGGTTGTAGTTGCTTTGCTCGAAGGCGAAGCCACCCACTAATGAGCGGATGGCTCCGTCCTGCGGGTCGAGGGACACCAGGGCGCCCTGGGCGGCCGGGATCTGGCTGAACTTGAGCGTGTTGTCCGCCTGGCGCTGGACGCGGATCAGGTCGCCGACCTGGGCAACGTCGGACGGTTGCCGTGGGTTGGCGCCCATGCTGTTGGTATTGAGGAACGGCCGGGCCCATTTCATGGTGTCCCAGGCCACGTGTTCCTCCTGTTCGCCGTTACGGGTCAGCACCTTGATGCCGTCCTTGTCCACCGACGTGACAATCGCCGGCTCCAGGCTGCTGATGGTGCGCTGCTTGGTCAGCTCCAGGGCCCAGGCTTCCTTGGTCTTGCCCGGCAGGCGCGATTCAGGGCCACGATAGCCGTGGCGCTGGTCGTAGGTCATCAAGCCTTCGTGCAGCGCGGTGTTGGCCATTTCCTGCAAGTTGCTCGGCACCGTGGTGGTCACGCGGAAACCTTCGGTGTAAGCGTCGCTGCCATAGCGCCCAACCATCTCGGCACGGGCCATCTCGGCGATGTACGGGGCGTTCACTTCCGGGGTCGGTACGTGGTAGCTGGCGTTCAACGGTTCATTGATCGCGGCGGTGTAGTCGGCCTCGCTGATCTTGCCGAGCTTGTACATGCGCCCCAGGATCCAGTCGCGACGTTCCTTGCTGCGTGCCGGGTTGGCCAGCGGGTTGAAGCGCGAGGGTGCCTTGGGCAGGCCGGCAATCATCGCCATCTGTGCCAGGCTCACGTCGCGGATCGACTTGCCGTAATACACCTGCGCCGCCGCCTCGATGCCGTAGGCGCGGTTGCCCAGGTAAATCTTGTTCACGTACAGCTCGAGGATTTCATCCTTGGTCAGTTGCCGCTCGATTTGCAGGGCCAGGAGGATCTCGGTGGTCTTGCGCGAGAAGCTGCGCTCGCTGGTCAGGAAGAAGTTCTTGGCCACCTGCATGGTGATGGTGCTGCCGCCGGACTGGATGTGGCCGCTCTTGATCAACTGGCTGGCGGCGCGCATCAGGCTGCCCGGGTCGACGCCGTAGTGATTGGCGAAGTTATCGTCTTCAGCACTTAGTAACGCATTGATGAAATTGGGGGGAATGTCGGCGAAACGGATCGGCGTGCGGCGCATTTCGCCAAATTCGGCGATCAATTTGTTGTCGCTGCTGTACACCCGCAAAGGAATCTGCAACTGAATACTTCTCAGCGCCTCCACGGACGGCAATCCCGGACTAAGGTAAAGAAAGGCACCGCTCAGGCCCAAGAGCAGTCCGCAGAAAACGGCGACGATGGACCATCCGAAAAATTTCAGCAGACGAATCAAGGCTTTTGGATATCCAGGCAAAGAATGAAAAAGGCGCCAGGTGCTGGGATGGACCCGTGCTTGCAACAAAGCGAAAAAAAACGCTGGGCATTATAAGCATTTTTTTTCGTCGGGAATGCCATCCGGACGTCCGTCGGACCGGTGTGATTGAACGCAATGCATATTAGAGAGTCCGTAACTCACGGATAGTCATAGGGAATTGGTAGTGCTACGACTCTTCAATAAAAAAACCCATGCGCTTCTGGGGATCGACATCAGTTCGACGTCGGTGAAGCTGCTGGAGTTGAGCCGCCAGGGCGATCGATACCGCGTCGAGTCCTACGCGGTCGAACCGTTGCCAGCCAACGCCGTGGTCGAGAAGAACATCGCCGAGCTCGAAGGGGTGGGGCAGGCGTTGTCGCGCCTGTTGGCCAAGGCCAGGACGCCCTTGCGTGGCGTGGCCGTGGCCGTTGCGGGTTCGGCGGTGATCACCAAGACCATCGAGATGGACGCCGGGCTGTCCGACGATGACATGGAAAACCAGCTCAAGATCGAGGCCGATCAATACATCCCCTATCCCCTGGATGAGGTGGCCATTGATTTCGAAGTCATGGGTGTTTCGCCACGCAGTGCCGAGCGCGTCGAAGTGCTGCTGGCGGCGTGCCGCAAGGAAAACGTCGAGGTCCGCGAGGCCGCGTTGGCGCTCGCCGGGCTGACGGCCCGGGTGGTCGATGTGGAAGCTTATGCGCTGGAGCGTGCTTTCGGCCTGCTCGCCAAGCAACTGGCTGCCTCTCAGGAACGGCTGACTGTGGCGGTTGTCGACATCGGCGCCACCATGACCACCCTTAGCGTGCTGCACAACGGGCGCATCATCTATACCCGCGAACAATTGTTCGGCGGTCGCCAACTGACCGAGGAAATTCAGCGTCGCTATGGCCTGACACCCGAACAGGCCGGCCTGGCAAAGAAGCAGGGTGGCCTGCCGGACGACTATCTCAGCGAAGTGCTGCAACCTTTTCGCGAGGCCCTGGTACAGCAGGTCTCGCGGTCCTTGCAGTTCTTCTTCGCCTCGGGCCAGTACAGTGCGGTGGACCACATTTTGCTGGCCGGGGGCACGGCTTCGGTCGCCGGCCTGGATCGGCTGATCGAGCAGCGCCTGGGCACGCCGACCCAGGTGGCCAACCCCTTTACCAACATGGCCCTGAGCAGCAAGGTCAATGCC
This sequence comes from Pseudomonas sp. NFACC08-1, assembly GCF_900106735.1. Taxonomy (NCBI): domain Bacteria; kingdom Pseudomonadati; phylum Pseudomonadota; class Gammaproteobacteria; order Pseudomonadales; family Pseudomonadaceae; genus Pseudomonas; species Pseudomonas sp. NFACC08-1. The sequence goes on from NZ_FNNL01000003.1 coordinate 254,943, forward strand.
GGCGCCCTGGCCGGTGATGCGCCGGCACTGATGATTGCCTGTGGGCTGGCCCTCAGGAGTTTCGACTGATGGCGCGGATCAACCTGCTTCCATGGCGCGAAGAGCTGCGTGAAGAACGGCGTAAACGCTTTTTGCTGGCCTTGGTGGGGGCGCTGGTCGGTGCGGTCGGCGTGGTCCTGGTCGCGGTCCGGTACTTCGACAGCGCCATCGACCATCAGGTCGCTCGCAATAGCCATCTCTCCCAGCAGATCGCCGTGCTGGACGAACGCATCAAGCAGATCAGCGAATTGAAGGCCCGTCGCCAGCAATTGGTGGAGCGCATGCGCATCATCCAGGACTTGCAAGGTAACCGGCCGGTCAGCGGGCGCATCTTCGACCAATTGGTGCGGACCCTGCCGGACGGGGTGTATTTCACTGAAGTGAAGATGGAAGACCGGACGCTCTTGATCAAGGGGGCCGCGGAATCGAACAACCGGGTTTCGGACCTGATGCGCAACCTGGACTCGTCGGACCTGTTCGACACGCCCAGCCTGACGGAGGTCAAGGCCACCACCGCTGGGCAGCTCGACCAGGCCAACGTCTTCCAGTTGACGGTTCGCCAGACTCGCCCGGCCGATGCGGAGGACGCCCAATGAAGCCAGGGGAGTGGTTCGACGCATTGCGCAAGATCGATCTCAGTGACCTGGACACCAACAACATCGGTTCCTGGCCTGCGCCGATCAAGTGGCTGGCGGGTGTCCTGCTGGTGGTCCTGGTGCTGGGGCTGGGCTATAACTTTGCCTTGAGCGACTTGGAGAACCAGTTGCAGCAGGTGCGCGAGGAAGAAAACACCCTCAAGGCGCAATTCGCGGGCAAGGCCCACATGGCTGCGAACCTGGAGCGCTACACCGAGCAGATGAAGCAGATGGAAATGTCTTTTGGTGTGCTGTTGCGGCAATTGCCTAGCGATACCGAAGTGCCAGGCCTGCTGGAAGACATTACTCGCACCGGCCTGGGCAGTGGCCTGGAGTTCGAGGAAATCAAGCTGCTGCCGGAAGTCACCCAGCCGTTCTACATCGAGTTGCCGATCCAGATCACCGTGACCGGCGGCTACCACGACCTGGCGACGTTCGTCAGTGGGGTGGCGGGGCTGCCCCGGATTGTCACGCTGCACGATTTCGAGATCGCACCGATGGAGCCCGAGGCCGGCGCGAAGCTGCGCATGAGCATCCAGGCCAAGACCTACCGGTACAACGAGCAGGAGGCGCAACCATGAGGCCGCTGTGTCGTATCTGCCTGCTGGCAGGCCTGGTTGCGCTGGCGGGCTGCGATAACGACAACGGTTTCAGCGACCTGGACGCCTACATGAACGAAGTGCGTCTGCGGCCACCCGGCAAGATCGAGCCGACGCCGACGTTCAGGCCCTACGAAACCTTTACCTACAGTGCCGCCAACCTGCGCAGCCCGTTTTCCCGGCAGGTTCGCGTGGACCAGGCTGAACGGCAGCGGGGCTCGCGCAATGTCCGGCCCGACCCGAACCGGGTCAAACAGTACCTGGAAGGCTTCAACATCGAGCAGTTCGAAATGGTCGGTACGATCTCCAATGTCAGTGGCTCCTTCGCGCTCCTGCGGGGCGCGGGCGGGGTGCATCGGCTCAAGGTCGGTGACTATCTGGGGCGCAACGACGGGCGGATCGTCAGCATCAGTGCCACCCAGGTCGATGTGGTCGAAATCGTTCCCGATGGCGAGGGTGCCTGGCTGGAGCGACCACGGACCATTCCTTTGAAAGAGCATTCATAGTGGAATTCGAACAATGAACAGGTTTTTTTCAGCCCTCGGTATTTCGCTATGGATAGCGCTGTTGTCGCCGATGGTTCTTGGGGCCAGCCTGAAGACGCTGGATGTGGCGGCGTTGCCGGGGGACCGTGTCGAGTTGAAGCTCACCTTCGACGGGCCGCCGCCACCACCCCGGGGCTACACCACCGAACAACCGGCCCGGATTGCACTGGACCTGCCGGGCGTGACCAATCAACTTTCCAGCAAGCGCCACGACCTGGGCGGGGGCAATGCACGCAGCGCCACTGTGGTCGAGGCTGGGGATCGTACTCGGTTGATCATCGGCCTTACCCAACTGGCGCCATATGACACCCGGATCGAAGGTAACAACCTGTTCGTGGTGGTTGGCAAGGGCGCCGCCCCGAAGAGCACTGCCCCGAAGAACTCCACCACTCAGCCCCCGCGCCCGGCGGTTGCCAGCGCTGCGCCTGCGAGGGCCAGTGGGCCGGTGGGCAAGGCGATCCGTGGGGTGGACTTCCAACGCGGGACCCAGGGCGAAGGCAACGTGGTGATCGATCTGTCTGATCCGTCCATCGCCCCGGACATCCAGGAGCGCGAAGGCAAGATCATCCTCAATTTCGCCAGGACGCAGTTGCCCGAGCCGCTGCGGGTGCGCCTGGACGTCAAGGACTTCGCTACCCCGGTGCAATTCGTCAATGCCAGCGCCGGCAGCGACCGGGCGACCATCAGCATCGAACCCAGCGGGACTTTCGACTACTCGACCTACCAGACCGACAACAAGCTCACCGTCAGCGTCCGGCCCATGACCGTCGACGACCTGCAAAAACGTAACGCCGACCGGGCGGCCTACAGTGGCGAGAAGCTCTCGCTCAACTTCCAGGACATCGAGGTGCGTTCGGTCCTGCAACTGATTGCCGATTTTACCAACCTGAACCTCGTGGCCAGCGACACGGTGCAGGGTGGCATCACCCTGCGGTTGCAGAATGTGCCCTGGGACCAGGCGCTCGACCTGGTGCTCAAGACCAAGGGGTTGGACAAACGCAAGGTCGGCAACGTGCTGTTGGTGGCTCCGGCCGATGAAATTGCCGCCCGTGAGCGCCAGGAACTGGAGTCGCAGAAGCAGATTGCCGACCTGGCGCCGCTGCGGCGTGAGCTGTTGCAGGTCAACTATGCGAAGGCGACGGACATCGCCAAGCTGTTCCAGTCGGTGACCAGCGCCGAGGCGAAAGCCGATGAGCGCGGCACGATCACGGTCGATGAGCGAACCAACAACATCATTGCCTACCAGACCCAGGACCGTCTCGACGAACTGCGCCGGATCGTGGCGCAACTGGATATTCCGGTGCGCCAGGTGATGATCGAGGCGCGGATTGTCGAAGCTAACGTCGACTACGACAAAAGCCTGGGCGTGCGTTGGGGCGGTTCGATTCAAAACAAGGGCAACTGGAGTTCCTCGGGGGTTACCACGGGCGATTCAACCACTATCGGCACGCCGGGTAGCACCAGCACCAACCAGCCGTTCGTCGACCTGGGCGCCTCGGGCAATACCTCGGGCATTGGCATTGCCTTCATCACCGACAACGTATTGCTGGACCTTGAACTGACGGCCATGGAGAAGACCGGCAACGGGGAGATCGTCTCCCAGCCCAAGGTGGTGACGTCCGACAAGGAGACGGCAAAGATCCTCAAGGGCACGGAAATTCCTTATCAGGAAGCCAGCTCCAGCGGTGCGACGTCGGTGTCGTTCAAGGAGGCTTCACTGTCGCTGGAGGTGACCCCGCAGATCACTCCAGACAACCGGATCATCATGGAGGTCAAGGTCACCAAGGATGAGCCGGACTACCTGAACAAGGTGAATGATGTGCCGCCGATCAAGAAAAACGAGGTCAATGCCAAGGTCCTGGTCAATGATGGCGAGACCATTGTGATTGGCGGGGTTTTCTCAAATACTCAGAGCAAGGTTGTAGATAAGGTGCCATTTCTTGGCGATGTGCCGTATCTTGGCCGCCTTTTCCGGCGTGATGTGGTTTCGGATAGCAAATCCGAGCTGCTGGTGTTCCTCACTCCGCGTATCATGAATAACCAGGCGATTGCTGTGAGTCGTTGATTCTGTGCGAAATTTGATTCTTGTTGGGCCGATGGGCGCTGGAAAAAGCACCATCGGCCGTTTGCTGGCCAAAGAGCTGCGCCTGCCGTTCAAAGATTCCGACAAGGAAATTGAATTGCGCACGGGCGCCAATATCCCATGGATTTTCGACAAGGAAGGCGAGCCGGGCTTTCGTGACCGTGAGCAGGCGATGATCGCCGAGCTGTGCGCGTTCGATGGCGTGGTGCTCGCCACCGGTGGCGGCGCGGTGATGCGCGAAGCCAACCGTCGGGCGCTGCATGCCGGCGGACGAGTGGTCTATCTGCATGCTTCTGTCGAGCAGCAGGTGGGTCGCACCGCTCGGGATCGCAACCGCCCGCTGTTGCGCACCGCCGACCCGGCCAGGACCCTTCGGGACCTTCTGGAGCTGCGTGATCCGCTGTATCGGGAGATCGCCGACCTGGTGGTGGAAACCGACGAGCGGCCGCCGCGGATGGTGGTGCTGGACATTCTCGATCGCCTTCAGCAACTGCCTCCCCGTTAATGCGCTTGGCGAAATGCGCTATCCTCGACGTCCCGTCGGAACCCGTCCGAGGCGTGGCGGATAGCCATTAATGACGGCAAGCCAAGCTCTTGGGACCTGTGGCGAGGGGATTTATCCCCGTTGGGCATTTCGTTAATCGCAGGCAGGACGCCTGATTCCATCTTCACTGTGGGGACACATGCAGACACTTAAGGTCGACCTGGGCGAGCGCAGCTACCCGATTCATATTGGCGAGGGCCTGCTGGACCAGCCCGAACTGCTGGCGCCGCATATCGCCGGGCGGCAAGTAGCGATCATTTCCAATGAAACCGTCGCGCCCCTGTATCTGGAACGTCTGACCCGCAGCCTGTCGGCCTTCTCGGTCATTTCCGTGGTATTGCCCGACGGCGAAGCCTTCAAGAACTGGGAAACCCTGCAACTTATTTTCGATGGCCTGCTGACTGCGCGCCACGATCGCCGCACCACGGTGCTTGCCTTGGGTGGCGGTGTGATCGGCGACATGGCCGGTTTTGCAGCCGCCTGCTATCAGCGCGGCGTCGATTTCATCCAGATCCCCACCACGCTGCTGTCGCAAGTCGACTCGTCGGTGGGCGGCAAGACCGGGATCAACCATCCGTTGGGCAAGAACATGGTCGGTGCTTTCTATCAGCCCAATGTGGTGCTGATCGACACCGCCACCCTCAATACCCTGCCGGCTCGCGAACTGTCTGCCGGGTTGGCGGAAGTCATCAAGTACGGGCTGATCTGCGACGAGCCGTTCCTGGGCTGGCTAGAAGAGAACGTCGACCGCCTGCGCGCACTCGATCAAGCAGCCCTGACCTACGCCATCGAACGCTCCTGCGCCGCCAAGGCCGCCGTGGTGGGGGCCGATGAGCGTGAATCGGGAGTGCGTGCCACGCTCAACCTGGGCCACACCTTTGGCCATGCCATCGAAACCCACATGGGCTATGGTGTCTGGCTGCATGGCGAGGCCGTTGCGGCCGGTACGGTCATGGCCCTGGAGATGTCTGCGCGCCTGGGCTGGATCAGTGAACAGGAGCGCGATCGCGGTATCCGTCTGTTCCAGCGCGCCGGGCTGCCGGTGGTTCCGCCTGAAGAAATGACCGAGGCGGATTTTCTTGAACACATGGCAATCGACAAAAAAGTGATCGACGGTCGTCTGCGTCTGGTGCTGCTGCGCCACATGGGCGAAGCGGTGGTGACCGACGATTATCCGAAAGAAGTTCTACAGGCCACGCTGGGAGCGGACTACCGCGCCCTGGCTCAGCTTAAAGGTTAATAAGATCCGATGACTAGTTTGCATGCCGACGAGGCTTTCCTCGGCCATTTCCAATTGAGTCATGACCCTTTCGCACCGCGGGTCCCGGGCTTCAAGTTCTTTCCTGCACAGCGCAAGCCGGTACTGGGCCAGTTGCATCACCTGGCGCGCTACAGCCAGTTGCTGCTGGTGGTCACCGGTCCCCAGGGTAGCGGCAAGACCTTGCTGCGCCAGGCCCTGGTGGCCAGCACCAACAAGCAGTCCGTGCAAAGCGTGGTGGTATCGGCCCGTGGCGCCGGCGATGCGGCCGGTATATTGCGTCAGGTGGCCCAGGCGCTGAACGTCGCGCAGGCCGAAATCGGTGCAGTTCTCGATCAGATCGTGCAACTGGCGCTGACCGGGCAGGAAGTCTATCTGCTGGTGGACGATGCCGAGCAGCTCGACGAGTCGGCCCTCGAGGCCCTGCTGGCCTTGGCGGCCGGAGCGCCAGAGGGTCGCCCTCATGTGTTCCTGTTCGGTGAGTCGTCGCTGATCGCTGATCTGGAGCAATTGAACCTTGAGGAAGAGCGCTTCCACGTCATCGAGTTGGCACCCTACACCGAGGAAGAAACGCGTGAATACCTGGCCCAGCGTCTTGAGGGGGCGGGCCGGGGTATCGAACTTTTCACCGCCGATCAGATCTCTGAGATTCACGAAAGCTCCGACGGTTGGCCTGGCAACATCAACCAGGTCGCCCGCGATGCTCTGATCGAAGTCATGATTGCCAGCCGCTCAGCGGTGAAGCGTCCAAGTATGGGGTTCAACATGCCGAAGAAACACGTATTGGCAATTTCCGCCGTCGTCGTGGTCGCGGTTGCCGCCGCCTGGCTGATGCCGGGGCGCACCAAGGCGCCTACCACGGGTACCCCTGCCAACGAACAGGCGCAACTGCCTCTCGGCCAAGGGACGCCGCAACCCAACGGGGGTGCGCCGGCAGTGGAATTCGCCGGCAACACCCAGCCGATGCCACTGCCGCTGGTCGGCCAGTCGCAACCGGTCATGCGTGGCCCGTTGGCTGAAGCGGCCGGTGGCATCACCGAAGGCGACGACGGCGCAGCGCCACCGGTCGACGACAGCAGCGACGTGCCGCCGACCGTGACCACCACCGCACCGCCTGTGGGCGTGCCGGCCGGCCCTGCCCCGACGCCTGCCCCGGCCGCCAAGCCGACTCCGGCACCCACCCAGGTGGCCACCGCCAAGCCTGCCCCGGTTCCAGCGCCTGCCGCCAAGCCGGCGGCACCAGCGCCCGCAGCCAAGCCTGCTGCTGCCCCGGCCAAGACCGCGGGCGGTAGCTGGTACGCTGGCCAGGCACCGGGCAACTACGTAGTGCAGATCCTCGGCACCAGCTCCGAAGCCGCGGCACAGAACTTCGTCAAGGAGCAGGGCGGCGAGTACCGCTATTTCAAGAAAGTCCTCAACGGCAAGCCGCTGTATGTCATCACCTACGGCAGCTTTGCCAACCGTGATGCAGCCGTTTCCGCCATCAAGGCCTTGCCAGCGAAGGTTCAGGCTGGTAAACCTTGGCCTCGCACTGTCGCCAGCGTCCAACAGGAACTGGCAGCAACTCGCTGAAGATTCGGCGGCCTTACCCAGGCCGCCTCTCCCGGCAACCTCAAAATTTCCGCAGGGGCGGGCGACCTTTCAGGCCGCGCGCCTTGTGGTGTCTGCGTCACAGTAGTGTTTGAGTCGTAGCGGTCGAACCCAAAAAAGTTTTGACTAGCACAGCATATAGCTTTAAACCTTTCACAAATGCGACATGGATTTGCGACAGTTCGTCGTCAAATTTGTGAGCCTCTGTGTCGGTGTGTACAATGACCTCCCTTTTGCCCCCGCAAAGCTGGCGTACGTTCGGCGCGGCATGCAACTGGTTGAATTGAAAAGAAATTTGCCTCGATTAGAGGCAGCCTGGTGAGAAAGTGTCTATGAAAGCAGGTCTGTACCAACCAGATGAATTCAAGGATAACTGCGGTTTCGGCCTGATAGCTCATATGCAGGGCGAGCCCAGCCACACCCTTTTGCAAACGGCCATTGAGGCCCTGACCTGCATGACCCACCGTGGTGGGATCAACGCCGACGGCAAGACCGGCGACGGTTGTGGCTTGCTGATTCAAAAGCCCGACGAGTTCCTGCGTGCCATTGCCCAGGAAACGTTTGGCGTGACCCTGCCCAAGCAGTACGCCGTGGGCATGGTGTTCTTCAATCAGGACCCGGTGAAGGCCCAGGCGGCTCGCGAAAACATGAATCGCGAGATCCTGGCCGCCGGCCTGCAACTGGTCGGCTGGCGCAAAGTGCCGATCGACACCAGTGTCCTCGGCCGCTTGGCGCTCGAGCGCCTGCCGCAGATCGAACAGGTATTCATCGCTGGCGAAGGCCTGAGCGACCAGGACATGTCGATCAAGCTGTTCAGCTCCCGTCGTCGTTCGTCCGTGGCCAATGCCGCCGACACCGATCACTACATCTGCAGCTTTTCCCACAAGACCATCATCTACAAAGGCCTGATGATGCCGGCGGACCTCACCGCCTTCTATCCGGACCTGAGCGACGAGCGCCTGAAAACCGCGATCTGCGTGTTCCACCAGCGTTTCTCCACCAACACCCTGCCGAAATGGCCGCTGGCCCAGCCATTCCGCTTCCTCGCCCACAACGGCGAGATCAACACCATCACCGGCAACCGCAACTGGGCCGTGGCCCGTCGCACCAAGTTCGCCAACGACCTGATGCCCGACCTCGAAGAACTCGGCCCGCTGGTCAACCGCGTGGGTTCGGACTCCTCAAGCATGGACAACATGCTCGAGTTGATGGTGACCGGTGGCATCGACCTGTTCCGCGGCGTGCGCATGCTGGTGCCGCCGGCGTGGCAGAACGTCGAGACCATGGACCCGGACCTGCGGGCCTTCTACGAATACAACTCCATGCACATGGAGCCGTGGGATGGCCCGGCCGGTATCGTCATGACCGACGGTCGCTACGCCGTATGCCTGCTGGACCGTAACGGCCTGCGGCCGGCGCGTTGGGTCACCACCACCAACGGGTTCATCACCCTGGCTTCGGAAATCGGTGTCTGGAACTACCAGCCCGAGGATGTCATCGCCAAGGGGCGCGTGGGCCCGGGCCAGATCTTTGCCGTGGACACCGAGACCGGCCAGATCCTCGACACCGACGCCATCGACAACCGTCTCAAGTCCCGTCATCCATACAAGCAATGGCTGCGCAAGAATGCCCTGCGCATCCAGGCGACCATGGAAGACAACGACCACGGTTCGGCTTTCTACGACGTCGATCAGCTCAAGCAGTACATGAAGATGTACCAGGTGACGTTCGAAGAGCGTGACCAAGTGCTGCGTCCGCTCGGCGAGCAGGGCTACGAAGCGGTCGGCTCCATGGGTGACGACACGCCGATGGCCGTGCTGTCGCAGCGCGTGCGCACGCCTTACGACTATTTCCGCCAGCAGTTCGCCCAGGTGACCAACCCGCCGATCGACCCGCTGCGCGAAGCGATCGTGATGTCCCTGGAAATCTGCCTCGGTGCCGAGCGCAATATTTTCCAGGAGTCGCCGGAGCATGCCTCGCGGGTGATTCTCAGCTCGCCGGTCATTTCCCCGGCCAAATGGCGCTCGCTGACCAATCTCGACCGTCCGGGCTTCGCGCGCCAGGTCATCGACCTGAACTACGACGAAAGCGTCGGCCTGGAAGCTGCGATCCGCAACGTTGCCGATCAGGCGGAAGAAGCCGTGCGCGCCGGTCGCACCCAGATCGTGCTGAGCGACCGTCATATCGCGCCGGGCAAGCTGCCGATCCACGCCTCGCTGGCCACCGGCGCGGTGCACCATCGCCTGACCGAAAAAGGTCTGCGCTGCGACTCCAACATCCTGGTAGAGACCGCCACCGCCCGCGATCCGCATCACTTTGCGGTGCTGATCGGTTTCGGTGCCTCGGCGGTGTATCCATTCCTGGCCTATGAAGTGCTGGGCGATCTGATCCGTACCGGTGAAGTGCTGGGCGACCTCTATGAGGTCTTCAAGAATTACCGCAAGGGCATCACCAAGGGCCTGCTCAAGATCCTGTCGAAGATGGGCATCTCGACCATCGCCTCGTACCGTGGCGCGCAACTGTTCGAGGCCATCGGCCTGTCGGAAGAAGTCTGCGAGCTGAGCTTCCGTGGCGTGCCGAGCCGCATCAAAGGGGCGCGTTTCGTCGACATCGAAGCCGAACAGAAAGCCCTGGCGGCCGAAGCCTGGAGTCCGCGCAAGCCGATCCAGCAAGGCGGCCTGCTGAAGTTCGTCCATGGTGGCGAGTACCACGCCTACAACCCGGACGTGGTCAACACCTTGCAAGCCGCCGTGCAGCAGGGCGACTACAGCAAGTTCAAGGAATACACCTCGCTGGTGGACAACCGTCCGGTGTCGATGATTCGCGACCTGCTCAAGGTCAAGACCCTCGACACGCCGTTGGACATCAGTGAAATAGAACCGCTGGAGTCGGTGCTCAAGCGCTTCGATTCGGCCGGTATTTCCCTGGGTGCCTTGTCCCCGGAAGCCCACGAAGCCCTGGCCGAAGCCATGAACCGCCTCGGTGCGCGTTCCAACTCCGGCGAAGGCGGCGAAGACCCGGCGCGCTACGGCACCATCAAGAGCTCGAAAATCAAGCAGGTAGCCACCGGCCGCTTCGGTGTGACGCCAGAATACCTGGTCAACGCTGAAGTGCTGCAGATCAAGGTTGCCCAGGGCGCCAAGCCCGGCGAAGGCGGCCAGCTGCCTGGCGGCAAGGTCAACGGCCTGATCGCCAAGCTGCGCTACGCGGTGCCTGGCGTGACCCTGATCTCACCGCCACCGCACCACGACATCTACTCGATCGAAGACTTGTCGCAACTGATCTTCGACCTCAAGCAGGTGAACCCCAAGGCGCTGGTCTCGGTGAAACTGGTGGCGGAAGCCGGCGTTGGCACCATCGCGGCGGGCGTGGCCAAGGCCTACGCCGACCTGATCACCATCTCCGGCTATGACGGCGGCACCGGCGCATCGCCGCTGACCTCGATCAAGTACGCCGGTGCACCGTGGGAACTGGGCCTGGCCGAAACTCACCAGACCCTGCGCGGCAACGATTTGCGCGGCAAGGTCCGGGTGCAGACCGACGGCGGCCTGAAAACCGGCCTGGACGTGATCAAGGCCGCCATCCTCGGCGCCGAGAGCTTCGGCTTCGGCACCGCGCCGATGATCGCCCTGGGCTGCAAATACCTGCGCATCTGCCACCTGAACAACTGCGCCACGGGCGTGGCGACCCAGAACGACAAGCTGCGCAAGGACCACTACATCGGTACCGTGGACATGGTGGTGAATTTCTTCACCTACGTGGCCGAAGAAACCCGTGAGTGGCTGGCGAAGCTGGGCGTGCGTTCGCTCGAAGAGCTGATCGGCCGTACCGATCTGCTGGAAGTGATCGAAGGCCAGACCGCCAAGCAGCATCACCTGGACCTGACCCCATTGCTGGGCAGCGATTACATTCCGGCAGACAAGCCACAGTTCTGCCAGGTTGATCGCAACCCACCATTCGACAAGGGTGAGCTGGCCGAGAAGATGGTCGACATGGCCGCTGCGGCGATCAACGACCTGAGCGGTGCCGAGTTCGACCTGGATATCTGCAACTGCGACCGTTCCATCGGCGCACGGATCTCCGGCGAAATCGCCCGCAAGCACGGCAACCAGGGCATGGCCAAGGCGCCGATCACCTTCCGCTTCAAGGGCACCGCAGGCCAGAGCTTCGGCGTCTGGAACGCCGGTGGCCTGGACATGTACCTGGAAGGCGATGCCAACGACTACGTGGGCAAGGGCATGACCGGCGGCAAGCTGGTCATCGTTCCGCCCAAGGGCAGCGTCTACAAGACCCAGGACAGTGCCATCATCGGCAACACCTGCCTCTACGGCGCCACGGGCGGCAAGCTGTTCGCCGCCGGCACCGCAGGCGAGCGTTTTGCCGTGCGTAACTCCGGGGCCCACACTGTGGTGGAAGGCACCGGCGATCACTGCTGCGAGTACATGACCGGTGGTTTTGTCTGCGTGCTGGGCAAGACCGGTTATAACTTCGGCTCTGGCATGACTGGCGGTTTCGCCTACGTGCTCGACCAGGACAACACCTTCGTTGACCGGGTCAACCACGAACTGGTGGAAATCCAGCGGATCAGCGGCGAGGCGATGGAAGCCTATCGCAGCCACCTGCAAAACGTGCTGAACGAGTACGTCGCGGAAACCGACAGCGAGTGGGGGCGTGAGCTCGCCGAGAACCTCGATGACTACTTGCGCCGTTTCTGGCTGGTCAAGCCGAAGGCTGCCAACCTGAAGTCGTTGCTTTCCAGCACTCGTGCCAACCCGCAGTGATATGCGCCTGAAGAGTTTGATGAGGTTTTAACAATGGCTGAACGTCTGAATAACGACTTCCAGTTCATCGATGTCGGGCGCAAGGATCCGAAGAAGAAACTGTTGCGTCAACGCAAGAAAGAGTTCGTGGAAATCTACGAGCCTTTCAAACCCCAGCAGTCGGCCGATCAGGCCCATCGCTGCCTGGGCTGCGGTAACCCGTACTGCGAATGGAAGTGCCCGGTGCACAACTTCATTCCCAACTGGTTGAAACTGGTGGCCGAGGGCAACATCCTCCAGGCCGCCGAGCTGTCCCACCAGACCAACACCCTGCCGGAAGTCTGCGGCCGGGTGTGCCCGCAGGATCGCCTGTGCGAAGGGGCGTGCACCCTCAACGACGGTTTTGGCGCGGTGACCATCGGTTCGGTGGAGAAATACATCACCGACACTGCGTTCGCCATGGGCTGGCGTCCGGACATGTCCAAGGTCAAGCCGACCGGCAAGCGCGTGGCGATCATCGGTGCCGGCCCGGCGGGCCTGGGCTGTGCCGACGTGCTGGTGCGTGGTGGCGTGACCCCGGTGGTGTTCGACAAGAACCCGGAAATCGGCGGCTTGCTGACCTTTGGCATCCCCGAGTTCAAGCTGGAAAAGACTGTGCTGAGCAATCGTCGCGAAGTCTTCACCGGCATGGGCATCGAGTTCCGCCTGAACACCGAGGTGGGCAAGGACGTGACCATGGAGCAACTGCTCGAAGAATACGATGCCGTGTTCATGGGCATGGGCACCTACACCTACATGAAGGGCGGCTTTGCCGGAGAGGACTTGCCGGGTGTCTACGACGCCCTGGATTTCCTGATCGCCAACGTCAATCGCAACCTGGGCTTTGAAAAGTCGCCGGAAGATTTCGTCGACATGAAAGGCAAGAAGGTGGTGGTGCTCGGCGGTGGCGACACGGCGATGGACTGCAACCGCACCTCGATCCGCCAGGGCGCCAAGTCGGTGACCTGCGCCTACCGTCGTGACGAAGCCAACATGCCCGGTTCGCGCAAAGAGGTGAAGAACGCCAAGGAAGAAGGCGTGAAGTTCCTCTACAACCGCCAGCCGATCGCCATTGTCGGCGAAGACAAGGTCGAAGGCGTGAAGGTGGTCGAGACCCGTCTCGGCGAGCCGGACGCCCGTGGCCGCCGCAGTCCCGAGCCGATCCCCGGTTCCGAAGAGATCATCCCGGCCGACGCCGTGGTCATCGCCTTCGGCTTCCGCCCAAGCCCGGCGCCGTGGTTCGAGCAGTTCAGCATCCAGACCGACAGCCAGGGCCGCGTGGTGGCTCCGGAGCAGGGCCAGTACAAGCACCAGACCAGCAACCCGAAGATCTTCGCCGGTGGCGACATGGTCCGTGGTTCCGACCTGGTGGTAACGGCGATCTTCGAAGGCCGCAATGCGGCGGAAGGGATTCTGGATTATCTGGGCGTCTGACGACGCCAGCTGCGAGCTTTAAGCTGCAAGCCACAAGTTCGAAGCAGATGAGCTTGAGGCTTGTAGCTGATAGCTTGCAGCTGCTTCTATGCGACAAATTGCCCCGATAGATAAAAGGCACGGCTCTTGCCGTGCCTTTTGCGTCGCGCTCTGAGAAAATGCCCGCACTTTTTTTCCGGATGCCGACATGACTGCCCTGAAGAACGACCGTTTCCTTCGCGCCCTGCTCAAGCAACCCGTTGACGTCACCCCGGTGTGGATGATGCGCCAGGCTGGTCGCTACCTGCCGGAGTACCGCGCCAGCCGCGCCAAGGCCGGTGACTTCATGAGCCTGTGCATGAACCCACAGTTCGCCTGCGAAGTGACGATGCAGCCGCTGGATCGCTATCCGCAGCTGGACGCGGCCATCCTGTTTTCCGACATCCTGACCATTCCCGATGCCATGGGCCAAGGCTTGTACTTCGAGACCGGCGAAGGCCCGCGCTTCAAGAAAGTCATCAGCACCCTGGCCGACATCGAGGCCTTGCCGATTCCCGATCCGCAGAAAGACCTGGGCTACGTCATGGACGCGGTCAGCACTATTCGTCGTGAACTCAACGGGCGCGTGCCGCTGATCGGTTTCTCCGGCAGTCCCTGGACGCTGGCGACCTACATGGTCGAAGGCGGTTCGTCGAAGGACTTCCGCAAGACCAAGGCGATGCTCTACGACAATCCGCAAGCCATGCACCTGCTGCTGGACAAGCTGGCCCAGTCGGTCACGTCCTACCTCAACGGGCAGATCCTGGCCGGTGCACAAGCGGTGCAGATCTTCGATACCTGGGGCGGCAACCTGTCGGCGGCGGCGTACCAGGAATTCTCCCTGGCCTACATGCGCAAGATCGTCAGTGGCCTGATCCGCGAGCACGAGGGTCGTAAAGTCCCGGTGATCCTGTTCACCAAGAACGGCGGCCTGTGGCTGGAAAGCATCGCCGATGCCGGCGCCGACGCCCTGGGCCTGGACTGGACCTGCGACATTGGCAACGCTCGCGAGCGTGTCGGTCACAAGGTTGCCCTGCAAGGCAACATGGACCCGACCGTGCTTTACGCCAAGCCTGAAGCCATCCGCGCAGAAGTCGGGCGCATCCTGGCCAGCTACGGCAGCGGCAGTGGCCATGTGTTCAACCTCGGCCATGGCATCACCCCGGAAGTCGACCCGGAACACGCTGGGGCCTTCCTGCGGGCGGTGCATGAGTTGTCGGCGCAGTACCACCAGTAATCGTTTTCCAGCGTCACCCCGCCTGTTCGGACCCGTGCCGGACAGGCTTTTTTTCGCCTGTTTTTTTATCTATTAAATGCAAGGCGTCAGTTGTTTTGTCTGATGTGTCTGTTTGTTTTTGTTTGATAGTTATTTCTGTTCGTAAGAAGTTTCTCAAGCTATGTAAGAGAAATAGCTTCAGAGATCATTCCTTCTATTTTGAGAGATTTTTCCTACATAGGAACTGTTCAACTTTCTATAAGGTTCGGCGCTTGTTAGGTCTGGCGCTGAACGATCCGGCGCGCCTTTCAAGATGACGGTGATTCGTCTTTTCAATCTCGATGAGTAGTCTGGAACTTATATGAAAAATAACTTCAATAAGGGCAATGTATTAACGGGGTGTGCTTCGTCGTTAGTGCTGTTGTCGGCCATGGTGGCGTCCCAAGGTGTGCATGCACATGGTTTCGTCGAAGTGCCGCCTTCTCGTGCGCTGTTGTGCCAGAAAGGTGTCAACCTAAACTGCGGTGGCGCGCAATACGAGCCGCATAGTACCGGCGAGACCTTCAAGGGCTTCCCGAATGGAGCCGGTGGTGGGCCGCTGCAAGGCCCTATCGACGGCAAGATCGCCAGCGGCGGCAACGCCAACTTTTCTGCCCTTGATGCGCAATCGGCTTCGCGCTGGCATCTGACCGAAATCAGGGACCGCAACACTACCTTCCAATGGAAATACGACGCAGCGCACCGGACGAGCAAACACGAATACTTCATTACCCGCGACGGTTGGAAGCCGAACCAAGCGCTCAAGCGCTCCTCGTTCGACAGCACGCCGTTCTGTACGGTGGATGGCGGTCATCAAATTCCGGTAAGCGGTGCCCCGCACAACTGCGTCATTCCTGACAGTAAATCGGGTCATCACGTCATCCTGGCCGTCTGGACAGTGGGCGACACGGATAACGCGTTCTACAACCCGGTGGATGTGAACATTCTCGCCGAAGCCGCATTGCCGGGCGGCTGGTTGCCGGTGGGCAGCATTACGCCATCGACTCCGTTGCTGGCGGGTGACAAGGTCAAGGCCCGTGCATTCTCCGCCACCGGCGAAAATGCTGAGTACAGCGTAGAAATCAGTATCGACAACGCTGAAGAAGGCAAGCCTGAGAATTGGTCGTTCAAACTGGCCGAAGCCATTAACACCCATGCCCTGATTCGTGCCGGTATTCGTGGTGAAGACGGCAATATCGCGCCGGTCAAAGGTACCAACAGGCTGTACGCCCAGAAAGAAAGCGGTGTGACTGGCTATCAAGTGCAGTTGGACATGCAGGAAGACGCCAGCGCCAGCATGGAAATTTCTTCCCTGCAGCCAGAGTACGTGCTCGATAAAGGTCGGGTCAGCATGGCGTTCACCGCGCAGACAAACCGCCGAATGAACCTCGAAGCCGCACTGTTCGATGAGAAGAACAAGCAGGTCGGTACCGTCAGCCAGGCCGTGGGTGAAGGCAGTACCGGCCTGAGCCTGGACGTGCGCAGCGCCCCGGGCGCCCACACCCTGACGCTGGTGGGCACCACCGAAGATGGGCGTACCACGCGCCAGGAGACCCAGACCGTCACCCTGACCGGTGAGGGCGCCGGCATCGAGTACGACTTCGTGTTCCCTGAAGGCATCAGTGACTACACCGCCGGCACGAAAGTGCTGCAGCCCAAGACTGACGAAGTCTTCGAGTGCAAGCCGTTCCCGGCGTCCGGCTACTGCAAGCAGTACAGCCCGACCTCGAACGGTTTTGAACCGGGTGTCGGTGCCTCCTGGCAAAGCGCCTGGGACAAGCTGTAAGTCCTGACAGGCATGGCTTCAGGCGGCCCACCGGGTTGCCTGAAGCCTTCAAGCGAGGGCGCGATGATGCATTCCAATTATTCCAAGCGACGGGTGCTGCTGCACTGGCTGTCGGCGGTGATTATTTTATGGACGTTGGTGTCCGGTTTTTATGTGGCTTTCAACCCGGTGTCGGCTTCGACCGAACACTGGATCGGCTCACTCAATGTGTCGTTGACCACGCTGTTCATTCCGTTTTTCGTGTGGCGGGCCTGGCTGTTTTTTTGTGAGCTGGAGCCCCGTGGGGCAGCGCTTTCATTGAACAAGAAGCTGGCCTTGGCGGTGCATGCGCTGATCTACCTGACCATCAGCGTCGTGCTGGTGACCGGCGTACTGATGATGAAAAGCACCATCAGTGTCTTCGGCCTTGTTCGCTTTCCTCAACCATTGGCTGATCCGGCGCTGATCGAACTGGCCAACACCCTCCATAGCCTGTCTTGCGTGGTGCTTTCGATGCTGATTGCGCTGCACCTGTGCGCGGTGCTCTGGCATGAGTTTTCCGGGCGCAGGGTGGTACGACGCATGTCTTTCGCCAAGCCAGCTGGCGCGATGAGCCGGAGAGCGCAAAGGTGAGCCTGTCTTTCCTTGGCCGCCGCCTGCCGAGGCTGCTGCTGGTGCTCGTGCCGCTGCTTTACGGGATATTGCTGGCCGGACAAGAGTGGCGCTTTCACCAGGGTTTGGGTCGTGATGTGCCGGTGCCGGCGGACCCGCCGATGGTTCCGGTTCGTGACCTGCCCAACGTGCAAGCCGTGGCGACCGTGCTTGGCCTGGCGCCTGAAGGTGCCCAGGCGCCAAGCGCCGAACCGATTACGTTGCAGGCCAGTTTTGTCGCCGGCCAAGGTTTGTCGCGGGCATTGTTGGCGGACGCCGCCGGCCCGCGCATTTACCAGGTGGGTGAGCGCTTGCCCGGTGGCAGCGTGCTGCGTCGGGTCGAAGCCGGCCATGTGACGTTGTGGCGCAACGGACGTGAAGAGCGCCTTTCCCTGCAACAAGACGCCAAGCCCTTGCTGCGCCGATTGACCCCCGAAGACGGGCACCATGCCACGCTTGTTTCCACGCAATACCTACGCCCGGTGGCCGGGCAATCAGAGTGATCGAATTCATGAACAGCTTTATCCGGGGCCGTGTAGCACGCGTCCTGTTCGGCCTTGCAGTGGTGTGTCCACTGACGTTTCCCGTTTCGCTGCGAGCCGAGGAGGCCCAGTGGCAACTGGCGATGAACAACGCGGAACTGCGCGACGTGGTCGAGGAATTCTCGGCGATCCTGGGCAAGACCGTGGTGCTCGATCCCCGGGTGTCAGGGCGCATTACGGTCATGTCCCGTCAAGCGCTGGACCGCGAGGGGGTACGTCGGTTGTTCTATTCGGTACTCGATGCACACAACTTCACCGTGATCGACGAAGGCGAGCGGATCCTGATCACCCCGGTCAGCGATGCCAAGACGCGTGCCGGTATCGCCGACGAACAAAGCGCCACACCGTCGCAGTTCATCACCCGGGTCCTCGACTTGCAATCGAGTGTCGCTGCCGACGTCGCCGGGCTGATCCGCCCCTTGGTATCGGCCAATGGTTACGTCGGCCCTTCGGTCTCGTCCAACGCCTTGGTGGTCACCGACACGGCGGCCAACGTCCAGCGCATCACCGGCGTGGTGCAACGGTTGGATTCAGGACGCAACCGCAATCACGTGGTGGTGCGCTTGAAGCACGCCCAGGCCGGGGACATCGCCCCACTCGTGGAAGCCTCCGGCGGCAAGCGCGAGGGGGAAACGGCGGGCGTGGTGATCGCCGATGCCCGCAGCAACCGGCTGGTGATCATCGGCGCGCCAGCGGTGCGTCAACGCCTGGTCGACCTGGCCCGGACCCTGGACGTGCCGGCAGCCGCTTCCCAGGACAACGCGCGGGTCATCCGTCTGCGTCACAGCGATGCCAAACAGTTGGCCGAGGTCCTGGAAGGTGTCGGGCAGGATAGGAAAACCACGCCGGTCCTCGCTGGCCAACGGGAAACCGCGGGGGCCAGCCCCTTCAGGATCAAGGCCGATGAAAGCCAGAATGCCTTGGTCCTGATCGCCGAGCCGGCCCAGGTCCGCATCATCGAGAACATCGTCCGGGAGCTGGACCAACCCCGGGCCCAGGTGCTCATTCATGCGGCCATCGTCGAGGTGAGCGGAGATATTTCCGAAGCGCTGGGGGTGCAGTGGGGACTCAAGAGCGGCAGCGCGACAGGTGGCATCAATTTCCCGGGAACCGACATTCCGATCGTCGGCCTGGACTTCAATAAGCTGGATAAAAAGACTGAAGGCGCATTCCTGCGGCTGGGCGGTGACCGCTTCAGTGCGCTGGTTTCGGCGCTGGCGAGCGATACTCACAGCAACCTGCTTTCCACCCCCAGCCTGCTCACCCTGGATAACCAGGAAGCGGAAATCATCGTGGGCCAGAACGTCCCGTTCAAAACGGGTTCCTATGCCACCAGCGGCAACGGTGCGGACAATCCGTTCACCACCGTGGAGCGCAAGGACGTCGGCATCAGCCTCAAGGTCAAGCCCTACATCAACGAAGGCTCGACCTTGCGTCTTGAAGTCGAGCAGGAAGTTTCGGATATCGCACCGTCTGTTTCCGGAGTCGATTCCTCCGATCTGATCACCAACAAGCGCGCCTTGAAGAGCACGATCCTGGCGGACGATGGCGAGATCATCGTGATCGGCGGCCTGATCCGCGACAGTGTCCGCAGCCAGCAAAGCGGTGTGCCGCTGCTGCGCAGTATTCCCTACTTGGGCGCGTTGTTTCGCTGGAACCGCGACACCCAGACCAAAAGCAACTTGATGGTGTTCCTGCGCCCGACCATCGTGCGCAGCAGCGAAGACCTGGCCGATGTGAGTCGCCAGCGCTACGACGCGCTCCGGGAACTGAGCAAGCCCGGCTCGCGGAAAAACAACTCGCTGCTGTTGCCCCGGGATGCCCGCCAGTTGTTCGACTCATCCAAGGATGCATCAGCGGCCGATTCGCAACAGCGTGCGGGGGCCTTGTGACTGAACCGCAGGCCCCGTTGCCCTTTGGTTTCGCCAGACGTTTCGGTGTGCTGCTCGAAGGCGAGGGGCCGACCTTGAGCCTGGTGATGCGCGGCGACACGCCCCTGACCGCCGTGGCCGAAGTGCGGCGCCTGTGCGGGCGGGATTTGCCCATCCAGGTGCTGGAACCGACGCTGTTCGCCGCGCGCCTGGCCAGCGTCTATCGCCAGGGCCAGAGTGCCGCCGAGCAGGTGGCCCAGGGCCTGGACGAAGAGCTGGACCTGCTCAGCCTGGCCGACCAAATGCCGCAGACTACCGACTTGCTGGAGCAACAAGGTGATGCGCCGATTATCCGGCTGATCAACGCGCTGCTCAGCGAGGCAGTCCGCGAACAGGCCTCGGACGTGCACCTGGAAACGTTCGAGCAATACCTGTCGGTGCGCATGCGCATCGACGGGCAGTTGCAGGAAATGCTGCGCCCGCGCCGGGAACTGGCGAACTTGCTGGTGTCGCGGATCAAGGTCATGGCCCGTTTGGACATCGCCGAAAAGCGCGTACCCCAGGATGGGAGAATGGCCTTGCGCCTGGCCGGCCATGAAGTCGATGTACGGGTCTCCACGTTGCCTTCGGCCCATGGCGAGCGCGTGGTGTTGCGCTTGCTCGACAAGCAGGCCGGGCGTTTGGACCTGCATCGCCTGGGCCTGCCCGACGACACCCTCGCCGACCTGCGGCTATTGCTCGGCAAACCCCACGGCATCGTGTTGGTGACCGGTCCCACGGGTTCTGGCAAGACCACCAGCCTGTACGCGGCCTTGAGCAGCATCAACGACCAGAGTCGCAACATCCTCACCGTCGAAGACCCCATCGAATATCACCTGCCGGGCATCGGCCAGATGCCGGTCAACCCGAAGGTCGACATGACATTCGCCCGTGGTTTGCGGGCTATTTTGCGCCAGGACCCGGACGTGGTGATGGTCGGCGAGATACGCGACCGCGAGACCGCCGAAATCGCCGTCCAGGCGTCGCTGACGGGCCACCTGGTGCTCTCGACCCTGCACACCAATACCGCCGTCGGCGCGGTCACGCGGCTGGTGGACATGGGCGTGGATGCGTATCTGCTGGCGTCGTCCCTGGCCGGCATCGTCGCCCAGCGCTTGTTGCGGGCCTTGTGCCCGTCCTGCAAGACGCCTTATGTGGCCGACGTCGCTACGTGTCGGCGCCTGGGCCTCGATGCCGGTGCCGCGCCCCGGTTGTTCAAGGCCCAGGGCTGCGAGCAATGCCAGAAGGGTTATCGCGGACGCTTTGGTATCTATGAGTTGGTGAATGTCAGCGCCGCCCTGTCGCAACTGATTCATCAGGGCGCCACCGAGCAGGCGCTGGCCGCCGAGGCGCGCAAGACCTCCCGCAGCCTGTTTCAGGACGGTCGCCAGCGGGTGCTGGAAGGCCTGACCAGCGTCGACGAACTGCTGCGCATTACCCAGGGGGATTAGCACCATGCCGACCTTCGACTATCGGGCCGAGGACGCCCAGGGCCGCCGCTGCAAGGGCCGTGTGGAAGCCGACAGCCCGCGCCATGCTCGCCAGTTGCTGCGCGAGCGCGGCTTGCTGCCCTGCGAACTGCTTGCAGCGAAGGAACCGCGAACCCTGGGCGGGTGGCACGCCGGAACGTGGTTGAGCCCGGCAGATCTGGCATTGCTGACGTTGCAGTTGTCCACCTTGATCCAGGCCGGCCTGCCCCTCGAAGAATCCCTGGGAGCGGTGGCGCAACAGAGCCAGAAGCGCCGTGTCGCCCACCTGCTGGCGGCGGTGCGCAGCCGGGTGATGGAAGGCCACGCATTGGCGACGGCCCTGAGGGCCTTTCCCCAGGCGTTTCCCGAGCTGTTCTGCGCCACCGTGGCCGCCGGCGAGCAATCCGGCCACTTGGGCCAGGTGCTGGAGCAATTGGCGACCTACACCCAGGCGCGCCAGGCGTCGCGCCAGCGCATTCAACTGGCGTTGGTGTACCCACTGATTCTGATGCTGGCCTGCGTCGCGATTGTCGCGTTCCTGCTGGGCTACGTGGTGCCGGATGTGGTGAAGATTTTCGTCGACAGTGGCCAGCCGTTGCCTTGGCTGACTCAGGCGCTGATTGCGATGAGCGACGGCTTGCGTCGCTACGGTCTGCTGTTGCTCGGGGCCCTGGCCGGGCTGCTCGGGCTGTGGCGCTGGAGCCTGCGCCAACCGGCGTGGCGCCTGCGTTGGCACCGCTTGTTGCTCAGGCTGCCGTTGTTGGGCGAGGTGCTGCGGGCAATGGAAGCGGCCCGTTTCGCCAGCACCTTGGCGATCCTGAGCAAAAGCGCGGTGCCGCTGGTGGAGGCCTTGCACATTGCCGCCCAGGTGATCGGCAACCTGACCATTCGCGCACGCATGGCCGACGTGGCCCGTTCGGTCCGCGAGGGCGGCACCCTGACCCGTGGCCTGGAACTGGGCGGGGATATCCCGCCGCTGATGCTGCACATGATCGCCAGCGGTGAACGAGCCGGCGAACTCGACAGCATGTTGGCCCGCGCCGCCGAACAACAAGAGGCCAGCCTCGCGGCACGCATCGCGCTGGTGGTGAGCCTTTTCGAACCGGCCATGTTGGTGCTGATGGGCGGCGTCGTGCTGCTGATCGTCATGGCCATTCTGCTTCCTATCTTGAGCCTCAACCAATTGGTGAATTGACCCATGACACTTCAAAACAACCGACCGGTACGCCCCCAGCGTGGTTTCACCCTGATCGAAATCATGGTGGTGGTGGTCATTATCGGCATCCTCGGCGCCATCGTCGTGCCGCAGTTTATGAGCCGGCCTGACCAAGCCAAGGTCACGGCCGCGCGCACTGATATTCAGGCGATTGCCACGGCCCTGGAAATGTACCGTCTCGACAATGCTCAATATCCTTCGACCCAGCAGGGCCTGGAGGCGTTGAGCAAGCGTCCTTCCGGTACGCCAGCCGCGAAAAACTGGAACCCCCAAGGGTATCTGAAGAGCCAGCCGGTCGACCCTTGGGG
Source organism: Pseudomonas sp. NFACC08-1 (assembly GCF_900106735.1). NCBI lineage: Bacteria > Pseudomonadati > Pseudomonadota > Gammaproteobacteria > Pseudomonadales > Pseudomonadaceae > Pseudomonas > Pseudomonas sp. NFACC08-1. The sequence goes on from NZ_FNNL01000003.1 coordinate 277,603, forward strand.
CACGCCCTATCAGTACCTCAATCCTGGCCTCAAGGCGCTCGATGGCGGTTACGACCTGTACTCGCTGGGTGCCGACGGCCTGCTGGGCGGCGAGGGCTTTGCCGCCGACATCGGCAATTGGGCTGAGTGAACATGAGCCGTGATTCTCGGGGTTTCACCTTGCTGGAACTGATGGTCGTCATTGTGTTGATCGGGAGCGTGATGGGCATGGTCAGCCTGGCTATCGGCCCGAGCCCGATGCGTGAGGCCCGGCAGCAAGCCCAGGACTTCATCCGCGTGGTGCAGCAGTTGCGCGAACGCGCGGTATTGGATGGGCTGGAATATGGGGTACGTGTACAGCCTCGCGGCTATCAGGCGTTGCGACTCGAGTCTCAGGGTTGGACAGCGGTGTCGGCGTCGCAACGGCTGCCTGAAAGCCTGACGCTTGGGTTGGAGCAGGACGGCCATGTCGTGGCGCTCGATGATGCCCGAGGTCCACCACAGTTGCTGATGCTCAGCAGTGACGAGATCAGTCCGTTCAGGTTGCTCATCAAAGTTGCTGGCCAGACGATTTCCCAGGTCGTGAGTGACGGCTTGGCGCAGCCGCTGATCGATGGCTGACGCTCGCAGGCTGGCCGCCGATTGCCAGGGGTTCACCTTGTTGGAAGTCATGGTCGCGCTGGCGATTTTCGCCACGTTGGCGGCTGCGGTGCTGTCGGCCAGTCAGTTCGTGCTCAAGCAAAGCGCCGGGCTTGAGGACCGTCTGTTCGGCGCCTGGCTGGCGGACAACCAGCTCAGCGAGCTCCGTCTGCAAGCCGCTACGCCACTGGGCCAACAGCGCCTGGCCCGGCACCTGGATCAGCGCGATTGGATTTTGCAACAGCGTGTCGCCGCGGCCCGCGACCCGCGTCTGCTCCGGGTCGAGATCCAGGTCAGCCGGGCCGGCAGCCCAGCAGTCGTGCACCGCACCACGGGATGGGTCCGCGACCGTCATGAATAGACAATCGGGCTTCACCTTGTTGGAGCTGGTGATTGCCATCGCCATTTTTGCCTTGCTCGGCCTGGCCAGTTGGCGCCTGTTCGACGGCGTGGTGCGTACCCAGCAGGGCGCCGGCCAGCATGAGCGCGAAGTCAGGGCCTTGCAGCGTGCGGTGGGGGTGATCGAACGGGATGTGTGGCAGGCCGTTGCCGGTTCCACCGTGCTCGCGTCAGGGCGCCTGCAATTGCAGCGTAGCCATTGGCCTAATCCGCTGGACCAGCCACGCAGCGAGCGGCAAACGGTGAACTATCGACTCGAGGCAGCGGTGTTGTGGCGCGACAGTCGCGGTGAAGGGCCGGTCATCGTGCAACAGCAGAAAGTGCTCGAGGACGTACGCAGCCTGAGCTGGCGTGTATTCGATGCGCAACGAGGCTGGCATGACGAAACCGTGCGCGGCAACGCGCCACTGGCGTTGGAGCTGGTGATTTCCACGGGGCGTTTCCAGCAGATCCGCCGCGTGCTGTTGTTGCCGGGGGCGTTGCCGTGAGCCGGCAACGAGGCGTGGCGCTGATCAGTGTGTTGTTGGTCCTGAGCCTGGCGCTGCTTTTTACCGCTGGCATGCTGCGCAGTCATCGCCTGTTGTTGCAGAGCAGCGCTCAGCAGTTGCAGCACGTCCAACTGCGTCAATTGGGGCTGGCCGCTGAAGCCTGGGCGCAGGCGGTGTTGGAAGGTAGCGCGATAACTTCGTCCGGGCCGGTAGACCTGAGCCAGGATTGGGCTCGGCTCAAACCTGCATTCGAGATGGAGGACGCCGAGGTTCACATCGATATCGAGGATTTGTCCGGGCGCCTGAACCTTAATGCGCTGCTGGCTCAGGGCCAGACCGATCAAGTTACCCTCGGTCGTTGGAGGCGATTGTTGGCGTTGCTGGAGCTACCCGCGCTGTCATTGCCCCAGGTCGGCTCGGTGCAGGAGTTGAGTCAACTGCGCCTGTTGCCGGGCATCGACGGTCAGACGCTGCGGCGCCTGGAGCCTTGGGTGGTGGTGTTGCCCAGGGACGCCCTGGTGAATATCAATACCGCGCCGCTGCCAGTGTTGATGAGCCTGGACGGCATGGAGGATGAGGTGGCCAAGGTGTTGATCAACCAGCGTCGCCATCAGCCATACGCCAGTGTGCAGGCCTTCACCAATGACCCGCTTTTATCCGGGGTGGGCATCGGCAGCCATGGCCTGGGCGTGAGCAGCCGCTGGTTCCGAATCACCGTGAGCGTGACCCGTGCCGATAGCCGTCTGCGCCTGGCCTCGGACATCGAGCGCGACCCCGTTAGCGGACGCTGGACGGTGGCTCAGCGTCGTTTTTTACCCATCAGCCCCAGCGAGTCCCTGAGATGAAAACCTGGCTTTACCTGACAGCCGACGGCATGGATGAGCCTTGCGTCAACTGGCCGTGTTGCGTGTGGTCGCCCACGGGCGAACGACGCAGCCTGCCCTTGCATGAAGCCGCCCGCGAGTTGAATGGGCGAGTCGTCGATGTGCTGTTGCCGATGGAAATGTGCAGTTGGCTGCGCAGCGATCCGTGGCCCTCTGGACGCCAGCCGCGACCCCAGGCCCTCGCATTCGCCATCGAAGAACAACTGAGTGAAAATCTGGAGGCGTTGCACATCAGCGTTGGCGCGCGGGACCGACAACAGCGCTACCCGCTGATGGTGACCGAGCGAGGCCGGTTCCAGGCACTGCTGGCGCTGCTGGCTGCGCAAGGCGTCGATGTACGGGCAATGCATGTCGACGCGGACCTGCTTCCCCATGACAAGGCTTTTGCGGTGCGTTGGTTCGGTCGCTGGCTGTTGGGCGGGGCATTACCGGCGCGAGTGTCGCTGTCGGCCCGAGCCCTGGCAACGCTCAAGCCGGACTTGCCCGAAGAGATTCACTGGCTGGACGAGGGACGCGATCGTGAAGGCATCGATGATTGGCTGCTCTGCGCTGGCGGACATCCCATCGACCTGATGCAGGGTGAGTTCCGTCGACGTCGCCAGCCGCTGCCGTGGCGTGGCGTGGCGGTTACTGCGTTGGGATTGCTATTGCTCACCTGGGCATTCAGCGAGGGCCGCATACGATTTCTTGAAAGCGAAAGCCGTCATCTGTATGCCCAGGGCGAGCAGCGATTCAGGTCGCTGTATCCCGAGGAAACGCGGATTGTCGACCTGGCGGCGCAGTTCCAGGCGCTGCAAAGTCGTCGTGGGCGAAGCCAGGACACACAGGTCGCTCGTCTGGTCCGTCTGACGGAGCAGGTCATTGGTGCGAGCAGCGTCGAAGTGCAGCGCATCGATTTTCGTGAAGACGAAGGTTGGAAAATCCAGCTCACCGCCACCAGTTTCGTCGAGCTTGAGCAACTGCGCGAGCGGGGGCAGCAAACCGGACTGTCCGTCACCCTGGGCAGCGCCAGCAAGCAGAACAACCGCGTGCAGGCCATCCTCACCCTGGAGAACAGTTGATGAACTTCAATAGCTTGATACAGGCCTGGGGGAGGCTGTCACGCCGTGAGCAACAATTGTTGCTGGGCCTTGTCGGGCTGCTGCTGGTGGTCGTGGTCTACACAACGATCTGGCAACCTGTCCGGCAACGGCTGGATGTCGCCGAGCGACAGTACCGCCAACAGGCCGAGCTGCACGCACGAATCCAGCGCGCCGAGCCCGCCCGGGATCTAACCACCGCCACACGGCCCTTGTCGGTGCGCGTCAATGACAGTGCGGCCGCGACGGGGTTGGAAATAGCTGAAATGGAGGTCGATGGCGATTCGTTGCGACTGGCCGTCAGTGGCGATGCCAATCAATTGCTCCAGTGGCTGGATCAACAAGAGCGGGAGGGCGCGACGCTGCAGTCGTTGACTCTGGAAGCACGTAATAGTGTGTTGGAGGCGCGGGTGGTGTTGCGTCAATGAGCGATCGAGTACACAGCCATTTTGGCCTGAAGCATGGGTTTTTTGTGGCGAGGGAGCTTGCTCCCGCTCGACTGCGCAGCAGTCGTAAAGCGGTTTGCAGGGTTCACCTGTTGCTCCGCGGCGTCTGGTTCTGGGGTGGCTGCGCCACCCAGCGGGAGCAAGCTCCCTCGCCACAAAGTATTCGCTCTGTCCCTGGTTTGGGTCGTGAACTCGTGATGGCTAAACCTGAACATTCCCCGGCGACAACGGTAACTTCGCCAGTTTCACCGCCACCAGCAACGCCACCACCAGCAAGGTGCCGATGAACAGACCGACACCGTTCCACCCGCCCAAGTGCCAGGCCACGCCGCCCGCCGTACCTGCGACACTCGATCCGGCGTAATAGCTGAACAGGTAAAGCGACGACGCCTGGCCCTTGGCTTTGAGGGCGCGGCGGCCGATCCAACTGCTGGCGACCGAGTGGGCGCCGAAGAAGCCGAAGGTGAACACCAGCATGCCCAGCACGACCAACCACAACGGCGTGGCCATGGTCAGCGCGAGGCCGGCCAGCATCAGCGCGATGGTTGCCCAGAGCATTTTGCGTCGGCCGAGTTTGTCCGCCAGTGCGCCGATTTTTGCCGAGCTGTAGATGCCCGACAGGTACACCACCGACAGCAACCCGACAAAGGCCTGATCCAAGTGATAAGGCTCGGCCAGCAGGCGGTAACCGATGTAGTTGAACAGGGTGACGAACGCGCCCATCAAGACGAAGGCCTCGAGAAACAGCAGCGGCAAGCCGGCGTCGCGAAAGTGCATGATGAAACCGTCCAGCAGGCTACGCGGGTGCAGCGAGCGAGGACGGAAGTTGCGCGACTCGGGGAGAATCCTCCAGAACACCGCCGCCGCGATCAAGGCCAGGCCACCGATCACCAGCATCGCGGTGTGCCAACTGACAAAGTCGATCAAGACCCCGGTGATCAGGCGCCCACACATCCCGCCGATGGCGTTGCCGGCGATGTACAGCCCCATCGCCAGGCCGATGTGCTTGGGATGGATTTCTTCGCTCAGGTAGGTCATCGCGACTGCAGCCAAGCCGCTCAAAGACAGCCCCACCAGGGCGCGTAGCAGCAGCACGCCGTGCCAGGTCGGCATCATGGCACTGGCGATCGTGCACACCGATGCGGCGAACAGCGCCGCGACCATCACTGGCTTGCGACCAATGCGGTCGGAAATCGGGCCGGTGATCAACAGACCGATGGCGAGCAAGCCGGTCGCGACCGACAGGATCAGGCTGCTCTGCGCCGCATTGATGGAGAACTCCGTGGACAACAGCGGCATCATCGGTTGCACGCAATACAACAGGGCGAACGTTGCAAAGCCGCCGCTGAACAGTGCCAGCACCGTGCGCATGAACATGGGCGTGCCTTTTTCGATGTAGATGTCCTTCAGTTCGGCGACGACCTCATCTTGCACACGAGGTGGGATTTCATGGGCCAGTGGAGCGACAGCAGTTTTCACGTTGAACCTCGAACGAGCACGGCCAGGCAGGCATTGAAAAAAGCATATAGCCGGCTAACGTTTCTATCCAATATATTGTTCGACCCGTTTAAGACGTTTTACGACCTATTGGATCACCCATGGAATTGCGCCACCTGCGTTACTTCATCGCCGTTGCCGAAGAACTGCATTTCGGCCGCGCCGCCTTGGCCCTGGGTATCTCCCAACCGCCCTTGAGCCAGCAGATCCAGGCCCTGGAACAGGAGATCGGGGCGCGGTTGTTCGAGCGTACCAATCGTCGGGTCGAGCTGAGCGAGGCCGGTCGACTGTTTCTCGAGGAGGCGCGACGGGTTTTGGTCCAGGTCGATAAGGCCGCCGACGTGGCCCGTCGTGCCCAACTGGGGGAACTGGGAGAACTGAAAATCGGCTTCACCTCTTCGGCACCGTTCAACTCCACCATTCCCCAGGCGATCTTCTCGTTCCGTCAGCGCTTCCCCGCGGTGCACCTGAACCTGCGGGAAATGAGCAGCACCCAAGTGGCCGATGCGCTGCTGGACGAGGTAATCGAGGTGGGCATCATGCGGCCGTTGCCACTGCCCGACGCCTTGAGGGAAATCGAACTCAGCCGCGAACCGCTGGTGGCCGTGCTCAGCGCCAAACATCCGCTGGCCCAGGGCAACGAAGAAGGCCTGTTTCTCTCGGCGTTGGCCCAGGAACCGTTCGTGTTCTTCCCGCGCAGCTACGGCAGCGGCCTGTACGCGCAACTCCTGAACCTGGCCCGCGACGCCGGCTTCAGCCCGCACTTCGCCCAGGAAGCCGGCGAAGCCATGACCATCATCGGCCTGGTGGCGGCAGGCCTGGGCGTTTCGGTCTTGCCAGCGTCTTACCAACGCATGCGAATCGATGGCGTGGTCTACCGGCCGCTGCTCGATCCGGCGGCGGTGTCAGCGGTGTGGCTGGTGCAGCGCAAGGACCAGCGATCGCCGATGGCGAAAGCGTTTGTGGAGTTGTTGACTGAAAATATAGACACCCACAGTTCGGCGTGATGAATAAAAAACTTGCCTATATGTGAAGGGGCGCCGCAAGGCTAATGCTGGTCATGAGAAAAGTGATGGACCTGTGGCGAGGGAGCTTGCTCCCGCTCGGCTGCGAAGCAGTCGTAAACCGGCGGGTGCGGTGTGTCTGATGTTCCGCATCTGACAGGTTTTGGGGCCGCTTCCCGGCCCAGCGGGAGCAAGCTCCCTCGCCACGGGTGTATCGATTGCCTTAGGTGAAAAATGTGTTTTGCTGTTTTTAATGTACTACCCGCCTACGGCGCCAGGGCGTTGTTTCGAAAGTATGTAACCGGTGCCCAGCCTGCATAAGAGTTCAATGGGCTATTGCCTCATAGCCCATTACCCTTCGAGCGTTGTGCCTATAAATCCAGTTTTGTCTTCAGGCTGTTCATGATCTCCACCCGGTTTTCAAGGTAGTGGCTCAGGCCCTTTGCGCGCAGATGACAGGCGGCGCAGTCACCGCAGCCTCTGCCCTTGATGCCGTTGTAGCATGTCAGTGTCTGTTGATCGATGAACTCCAACCACCCGTGATAATCGGCCAGCGCCCAGGTTTGGGCTTTGTTCAGCCACATCAAGGGCGTCTCGATGCGCAAGGGATAGTCCATGCCCAGTTCAATGGCGTTGTTCAGCGCCTTCACGAACGCATCGCGGCAGTCCGGATAGCCCGAGAAGTCGGTTTCACACACACCGGTGATAAGCGTTTTTGCACCCACCTGATACGCATAGATAGACGCCAGGGTCAAAAACAGAATGTTGCGCCCAGGCACGAAGGTGCTGGGCAGGCCATCTCCATCGCTGTTGGCCGCGGGCACTGGAATGTTGTCGCGGGTGAGGCTGCTGATGGCCAGTTCGTTGAGCAGGGTGGTGTCCAGTATTTTATGAACGGTCACGCCAAGGGCCTTGCAGAGTTGTTGCGCCACTTCGATTTCTTGACGATGGCGCTGGCCGTAGTCGAACGTGATGCAATGAACTTCGTCGTACCGGGGTAAGGCGTGAACCAGGCAGGTAGTCGAATCCTGGCCGCCGCTGAAAACGATGACTGCTTTCTTTGTCATTTCATTCATTTGGACCTGTCCCAATAGGTGCTGAAGGAGTGACCCTAGCCCGAAGTTCAACACCTTGTTGTGGGAAGTTTCCGAATTTACGTGCTCCGCTTTCTCTATTTGGGTTTTCAGTCGCAAGTGAAGCCGCTAGAAGATCGCTGCCACGGCGGGTGCCGCACACCCGGAGAATCCTCGCCAATTGGAATTGTCCGTGCGCGGCGGCGCTTGCCGTGGCAGGCGGTACTCACCTCGATCCTTTATTTTTTCACTTGGCCTTACCAGACCGTCGCAGGTTTATTGGCGTGGTAATCATAAAAACCCTGGAGTATCCAGGTATCGCCCTTGCGTTCGAACGCGGCGCGCCATGCGCTTCTGCCGCCACCGGGGGATAGCTGGGCCATGTCGTACCAGTAATATTTGTTGATTCGTTTTGTCGTGGCCCTGCCGGCTCGAATGTCATCCATGATTTCGTTGATCTTGGCTCGGGCCGCTTCGGGAAAGTTGTCATAGGACATCTGTGTTTCAGCCAGCGTGCTGAGAGTCACCGTAAACTTGTCTATTGCGGTGGATGCTTCCCCCAGTACTGGTGAAGTGCTGGTGGTAGGTGATGTGCCAGTGACCTTCTTCGTCGGGACTTGGGTCACGACCTCGATATCAAACGCGTCGTAGTTCGAGAGATTTTTTGCGAAGTTGGTAATGTCCTCTCCGGTGACCAGTAACGTCTTGCGCTGCGACTTGCCCTTGTTGGCGATGACGTAAGGAATCTTGTTGTTGCGGATTTCCGTCAGGAGCCCGGGTTTGTGTCTTTTTTTCATCTCGTCCCGGAACGCGCCGAGCTTTTTCTTTTTGTACTCCGCGAAGTTTGCAGGGTTCGTTTTATAGTCCTCCCTGGCAGCCTCTACCTCTGGACCTTCTCCTGAAAACCGGACGCCCAGGTCCTCCCAGACGCGCTTTTCCGCGACTTTGACCACCTCATGAATATCGTCCTGTATCTTGGTCATGGCGGCTTTCTTCTTTCCCTGTTCAGGGACGATGGTGATGAATAATGCGCCGGTGAGGTTGTCTGGCAAGGAGGACATCATCATCTTGAAGTTGCCTTCGTTGTCGAAAAGCTCCTTCTTGAGTGGCAGGGTCATGTCGAAAACTTTTATTTTTTGCGCGGCCGTCAGCTGGATGCCCTTTACCTGGGAGTCGATGTCTCGGGTGCAGTAGTCGACGGCCTGCCATACGTTGAATTTGTACAGCAGGCTTTCGTGGGGCTTCTTATGTTGCCCGAGGCCGTGGAGGCCCTTGTTGATCTGGTTGATTCGTGAAAGGTAAGTGTCTATATCGGGCACGTTGATGTCATTCATGCTCTCGCGCAAGGTGCGTTCGGCCAGCTCCTCGGGCATCGAGTGGATGACCTTCTTTACCGTATTCACCACCTGTCGAGAAGGCCAGTGATGGTCGACCAGGATGCCCTCCACCAAGGCGTTATAGGTTTTCTGTTGCGCAGTTTCCGGGGCCCGACTGAACAGACTATGCAGGACTCCGCCACCGAGCAGGCGTTGCGGTTCTTCGATGTGCCAGCGACCGTTTTTCCACGTCACCGTCCGTTGATGGGTACGATTGTTGGGCGCGTAGATAATCCGCAGGCTTTCCTGGATCGCGGTTTTGCAGTAGTCATGCCCCATCTTCAAATAGGCTTGGCCGGACGTGTCCCTGTACAGGTTGCGACCCTCGGGGACGAGCCCTTTGCCGTCAAAACCTTTCAGGAGAAAAGGGCCTAGCTCGGGGTCGGGCATACGGGGCAGGGAAGACAGCTCCGGGCGGGTCTTGTCCCGGCGTCGTGCCGCGCGCGCCATGATCAGGTCCTGCCCGGCCTCTGCCACGACCTCACCCAGCCCGCTGATGAAATCACTGGCCCACTGGCTGAAGCTGCCGCCCTCGTCTTTTATGGCCGACACCGCAGCGCCCCCGGCCATCACCGGCAGGATCGCACGGCCCAGTACCCCGCCCAGGCGGCCCGCGTAGAACATGGCCATCGCGCCCGCCAGCAAGGTGACGCCATTCCTGCGCCCCTCCTGGGCCGCTGCGCTGTCGCGCTCGGCGTTCGTTACCATCAGCGCGTCAGCCGTCTTGAGCGCGTGGCTGATCTGCGTTTCGTGCAGTGCTTTGAGCAGGTCGCCTTTGACCACGGGGGAGGCGACCTTCAAGGCGAAATCATCCTGAACCCGATGCTTTATCCATGAGAAGGTGGACTGCGTGACTTTCTTTATCTTCTCGTTGAGCGTCAGGTTTTCCGCGGCCGGCACCAGGCTGGCAAGCTGATCGGCTTGTTCCATCAGCGGCAGTTGGGAAATCAGCCAGCGGGTCATTTCCAGCGTGCTGATGAGTGTCTTGACCAGGACCGCTTCCAGCTCCCTTTCGCTTCCTGCGTGGATGTCCCTGAACACTTTTCCGTCCGGCGCACCCGGCGTGTACAGCGTCAATGAAGGCCGGCTGGATAGTTTCCTGACGCCAAAGGCCAGCAGCTCTTTCAGCACACTGTCGCCCCACTGGATCTGCCGCACCACCACCTCGTGCCCGTTGACCTTGCGGCGTTCCTCAGGCATTGCGCTGTCCAACGCCGCCAGCACCAGGTTCAGGCCGGTGTTGTCCTTATCATGTGTAAAGTCTCCCGATATATGCGCGGCCCACGCCTGCGCCCGCATTTGTTTGGCTTTCAGAGCCATCCATTGTGCCTGGCGCTCCCGGGCCGCAAGCAGCAACGCGGGCGGGATACGGGCACCCACATTTGCCCTTTCAATGATCTCCACGATCTGTGCAAAGCTCAGCGGCCCCTCTTCGGTGTGGTGGGAAGCGTTGCGTTCGTCCGGTGTCAGGTTGGACATGGCCCACTGCGTCATGGAACGGCAATCGTCGAATATCGCCTTCGCACTGCCTAGCGACACCCCGGACCCGAACGGTGACTCGCCCGTGGGCGCGTGCGAGTCGATGGTCTGCTTGCGGATACACAGGGATACCTGGTCAGGATCGACTGGGGCGTATTTGTCCTTGATGAAGCCGGCGAGCAGCGTGCGGGTCCGATCCTGGAGGGCGTCAGGGGACGCCAGCATCACTGGATCTGGCGGGGGTGGGGTATCCGCCAGGGTTATCTGCAGGTCCTGTAGCGCGTTCCACCAGGCCACGCGGTCGCTGCCGATCACGTTCGGGTTGGCGTGCAGCCAGTCGTCCAGTTTTTTCTGGTAGAGCCGTAGCGCGCGCTCGTCCATGGCGCCCGCCAGGTCCAGCTGGTCCTTGAGGTTCGCCGCGATATCCAGCCTGGCGATCCAGGCGCTGATTTCCTCATCATCTCCCGGCCCGTTCAGCAACACGTCGCTCACGGCGGTTTTTTGCGCCGCTCGCAGATCCATAACCAGGTAGGCAAGGAAGTCCCCGGCGATGGGGGCGATTGTCACGTCATACTGAACGTTATCGTCGGCCTCCAGGCTGGCCTTCAGCGCCGTCAGGTCCGCGTACACTTCCAGCGGCTTGCCCAAGCTGTACAGCGCCGCGCTTGCCGGGTAGTCGGTATTGTCATGTCGGGTCAGTGCAACAGCGCCTGACACCGGCACGCTGAACCCCCATCCTTCAGGGGTGATACTGAGGCTGTAGACCCCGGGCCGGTCACGTTCCGCCAGCCTGGCGCGAGACGTTGCGTCCGGTGCCGACAGTGCATGTTCCGTCAGCGCCTTGTGCAGTGGCGGGCTCAGGGTTCCATCCAGTTGCTGGAGATCGGCCTGTGCCTTGAGTTGCCTACCGAATTCATCGGCCAGCCATTGGCTGACGCTGCGGTCCTGGCTAACGTCGGGCGGGGTGTCCCAGAAGTTGTCCAGTGCCCGCGCCAGCATTTGTTCATACGACGTTGGGGTGACGCTTATCAGTTGCTTGATTGCTTGCTTGGCGTCACGGCTATTCAGGGCTGCCGGCATCTCCGTGACGCTGTTCAGCTCGGTGACGATGTCTATATTGCCCAAATCGTCGAAGAACTCGTGGGCGTTGATCTTTCCTGCCACCGCACGCCAGAAGAGCGTGTCGAGGGGGACTGTTTGCGCCACCTTTTTAAACGCCGGCGCGTTGGCTGCGCGTTCAGTTGGGGGAACGGCTTCATCTTGCAGTCGGCACACGCGTATTTCTTTGACGGCCAGCTTGTTCACCAGGGTGGGAAAGGCTTGCCTGAACCCATTATCCAAGTGCCGCGCAGCCACTTCCGAGGCGCGCGGAACGGCATCGTTCAGGCGGATCATCTGCTGCTGCGAGGCATTGAGTTGGTGTATCAGCAGGGCGCTAGCGGTTTGTAAGGGGGTGTTCTCCAGCATGTTCTCTTCCTGAAAGTTTTTCGGAAGGAACAACCTATTGAAGGTGCGCGAAGAGGGGGCGGTATATAGATACCGCATGGAGCGGCGACAGGCGGTGTACCGGTGTTGTGGATACATAATCGATGTGGCAGCGAGCCTGTTCGCGATGCGCCTTGACGGGGCATGCTAACGGTCATGTTTTATCACGCAGAAATACCAGGATCGCCTCGCAGGTTGCCTGTGTTCTTTCTTCCAGTACCCAATGTCCGGTGTTGTGCAATATAAAAGAGTACGGTTGCGTGGTGATACATTTGACTTGCTCGGCCAGGGTACTTCCTCTCGAATGGTCCCCACCGATAGTGAGCACAGGCACTGTCAGTTTATTGTTGGCGTATGCTTGATTATCACCCACATCATGCTCTATCCAGGCTGAATAAAGCTTGAAGGCTGCCTCCATGCGTCCGGGCTGGGAATAATCTTTCACCAAAGCCATACGCACCTCGTCCGGCATTGTGTCGTTGCCGGGGAATACAAAGTCGTCAAAAAACATGTCCAGGTAAGTTTTTTCCTGACCTTGGATCATGGTGAGTGCTGTCTTGCCAAAGAAGCGGAAATGCCACTTGCTGGCAATGCGGGCTTGCGGGTCTCCGTTATAAGCTGTTTCCCACCCTGGGATGCCAGGAATGAATCCGTCCATCAGGATAATACGTTTGGTTTCATCGGGATAAAGGGCTCCGTAGGCATAGGCAATCATTAAGCCCATGTCATGGCCGACAATATCAACCTGTTTGATATTCAGGTGGGTGACCAGCTCGTGCAGGTCATGCGCCATATTTTTTTTATCATAGCCGCTTTCTGAAATATCGGTTTCTCCAGCACCGCGATAATCAGGAACGATAGGCGTATAACCGGCACGCACCAATGGCCCCATCAATACCGTCCAATTGCGCCAGCTTCCCGGGAACCCATGCACCAGCAACACAGGGTTTGCGCCATCACCGCTTATAAGATAGTGCATGCGGATGCCGTTCACGTACACGTAGGCCCGTGTGAACGATGCACCCCCTACAACAATATTTTGTTCTACAGAAGGTGATGTGGCCTGGTGTCGAGAAGATAAGGCGATGGCGCCCGACCAGGCTATTGTGTCCATCATTTTCTTGTCCATGTTGGGAGCCGAGTTAATTTCATGAGCTACGCCGTGCAGCTCATAAGTAACGGCGAACTGTTTATCGAGCGTTAACTTCTAAGGTGTTTTTAAGGCGTTTAGAGCTTGTGGTTTTCCGCATGCCATCGATACTGTCGAAGTTGACAGTTCCGACAAACGGCAATTGTTCCGATTGAGCCCCGGCAGAGCAGTTGCAGGTGAAAAAAAACAGGGCGGAACTTGCATCGGACTCCTGTTGGCCGTAGGAAAAGTCGCGTTTCCAGTTGCGATGTTTCCTATTCGCTCCAGATGCCCACGATGTTGGGGTTGCGATTCGCCTGTGTTGCAACGTTTTATTCATCATTCCGAATTGTCTGGCTCAGTGCTCTTTCCCGGCGGAAAGGGAACCCGCCTGAAGCCCGTGAACAAGGCCTTGGAAATGCACTCATCTTTGTACGCCCCCTACACCAACGAAGTCTCCTGTGACTATCTCCGTCATTTGGACGATCTGTACTTGGCGCAACAGCAACTCGATGGTGTTGACGAAAAAGTCATCACATTTATTAATCGACAAAAAGCATTCGTCAAAGCTCATCCCCCAATCGCTATTTACCGAGTGGCCACCGAGGGCAGCCAGACCCGTAACGGCGCAACGATCCAGCAAGTGTCATCGTCGTTGACGTTCACCTTGGATAATGGCTGGAAAGTACGAGCCGCGCGGAAAGGCGACCAGGTTGTGTATGCCGATGGCAGTACCGCGCGGATCGTAACCGCCGCGGGGGCAGCCAACAGTAATATTGCCCTGGTCGGCAGCCGTTTGAGCAATGGCGACGAGATCATCAATACGCTTCAGAGACGTTTTCTGATCATCGTGCGTGAAGGCGTGCCGATGGCAGAAGACTTTTTGCCCGCTCTCAAACTGGCGGATGTTCATTACTTGCACTCGGATGAGGTGAAGGAGAACATCCAATGAGCGTACAGCATAGATCCACTGTGGGAGCGAGCTTGCTCGCGATTGCGGTGGATCGGTGCCACAGCCGTTCCGGGCTTATTGCACCTTCGCCAAATCTCCCTTCAACGCAACGCCCGCCATGATCGCCCCGGCGTGGCATTCATAGGTGGTCGGGTCCTTGCGTTCGTTGCTCTTGTAGAAGCTGACAATGTTGGTGACGGCGTTGGCGCCGGCGTTCTTGGCGGCCTGGTGCAGGCTGATCAGGGCCGATTGCAGCACCCATTCGCAGGCGACTTCATCGGACTTGTTGAACGCGTTGGTTTTCTTGTTGGTCACGGCACCCGGGCTGACGACGATGACGTTGCCGGCCGGTTTATTGCCGGCCAGGTAGAACTTCACGCTGCCGTCGATCTTGCCGGTGCGGATGGCTTCGGCCACGACTTTGTCGAACGGCAGGAACAGCGCGGTATCACGGGCCTGGCTGAGGCTTGGCAGGGTGCTGAGCAAGAGGGCGGTGGTCACAGCGATTTTCTTCAACGACATCGTGGTCTCCTTGACGAGGGGCAACAGGGTTTTGAATCCGATTCAGTGCCAGCGGCGGAAAATCAGCGAGGTGTTGACCCCACCAAAGGCGAAATTGTTGTTCATCACGTATTCGTTGCTCATCGACCTGAACTCGTTACGCAGGTAATCGAGCTTGCCGCATTGGGGATCAACCTCATCGAGGTTGAAGGTGTGCACGTAGAGGTCGCGGTTCATCATTTCGATGCTGAACCAAGACTCCAGCGCCCCGCAGGCACCCAGGGTGTGGCCCAGGAAACTCTTCTGTGAGCTGATGGGCATGTGTTCGCCAAACAGGCTGCTGGTGGCCAGGGTTTCGGCAATGTCGCCCTGTTCGGTGGCGGTGCCGTGGCCGTTGACGTAGCCAATGGCTGAGGGACTGAGGCCTGCGTCTTCCAGGGCCAGTTCCATGGCCCGGCGCATGGTGACCAGTTCTGGGCGCGTGGCATGCTGGCCGTCGGCGTTGCTGCCAAAGCCGACAATTTCGGCATGGATCCGCGCACCGCGCGCCAGGGCATGTTCCAGTTCTTCGAGCACCAGCATGCCGGCGCCTTCGCCGATCACCAGGCCATCGCGGTCCTTGTCGTAGGGGCGCGGGCTGGTTTGTGGTGCTTCGTTTTTCAGGCTGGTGGCGTAGAGCGCATCGAACACCATCGCTTCGGTCGGGCACAGCTCTTCGGCGCCACCGGCGAGCATCAATGGCAGGCGCCCGAACTTGATGGCCTCGTAGGCATAGCCGATGCCATGGCTGCCGCTGGTGCAGGCGCTGGAGGTGGGGATCAGGCGCCCGGTCAGGCCGAAGAAGATGCTGATATTGGCCGCCGTGGTGTGGGGCATCATCCGCACGTAGGAGTTGGCGTTCAGCCCTTCGGCCACGCTGTTGAGCAGCATGTTGCCAAAGGCCTTGATCTCGTCGGTGCTGCCGGTGGACGAACCGCAAGACACGCCCATGCGCCCGTCCTTGATCGACTCGTCGCCCAGCAGGCCGGCGTCGGCCAGGGCCTGTTCCGCCGACGCGACCGCCAGGCGCGAAACCCGGCCCATGCTGCGCAGTTGCTTGCGGGTCCAGTGGGCCGGGACCTGGAAGTCGTCGATGGGACCGGCCAGGCGGGTGTTCAGTTCGGTGAAACGGTCCCACTCATCCATGCGCCGGATGCCGCTGCGGTTGGCGGCGAAGTTGGCGGCGATGGTGTCCCAGTCGCTGCCGATGGAGGTGATGCCGGCCATGCCGGTAACGACGACGCGCTTCATCAGCACAAGCCTCCATTGACGGCCAGGACCTGCCGGGTGATGTAGCCGGCTTCGGCCGACATCAGGAAATTTACCGCACCCGCCACTTCTTCCGGGGTGCCCATGCGCTGGGCGGGGATCATTTTCATCAGTTCCTCCACCGGGACGTTTTCATCGAGCATGGCGGTATCGATCAGCCCGGGCGCGACGCAATTGACGGTGATCTTGCGCTTGCCCAACTCGATTGCCAACGCCTTGGCCGCGCCGATCAAACCGGCCTTCGAAGCACTGTAGTTGACCTGGCCGCGATTGCCGATCAGCCCGGAAACCGAAGTGATGCAGACGATCCTTCCGGCGGCGCGACGACGGATCATCGGCATCATCACCGGGTGCAGCACGTTATAGAAACCGTCGAGGTTAGTGCGCATCACCACATCCCAGTCGTCTTCGCTAAGGGCCGGGAAAGCGCCATCGCGGGTCAGGCCGGCATTGAGCACCACGCCGTAATAGGCACCGTGGGTTTCGACGTCGGCTTCGAGAATGGCCTTGCACGCGGCACGGTCGGCCACGTCGAATTGCAGCACCCGGGCGTTGCGGCCCAGGGCCTGGATTTGCGCCTGGACTGTCTCGGCCTCGGCGCGGCCGCTACGGCAGTGCAGCACGATGTCGTGCCCGGCCTGGGCCAGGCGCAGGGCGATGGCGCGGCCGATGCCACGGCTGGAGCCGGTGACCAGTACGGATTCAGTCATGACGGGTTTCCTGTTGCGGACGGTTCATGAAGGTAATGGGCGGCCTGGGGCGGACGGAATACGTTGAGCCGGGCCGTGGCATGGATGCCGGGGGCGTGGATGTGGCATTCGAACACGCCCATGCCGTTGTCGTCTTCCAGGGAGCGCACGCCGTGGATGGTCAGCTCGGCGCCGACGGGAAAACACTCGACGTTGCATTCGAACTTGCGGGTGCCGAGCAAAAAGCCCAACTCCACGGCATCGCCGCGTTGGCGTGCATGACAACCGGCAAAGGCCGCGACGCTTTGGGCCATCAGCTCGATGCCGACCCAGGCCGGCAGCGTGCCATCGTCGCGGCTGAACAAACCGCCGGGCTTGACGGTGGCGTGGGTATGGATCTGTTCGTCATCGAACGACAGGATCCGGTCGATGAGGATCATGTCGCCGGCATGGGGCAGCAGTTCGGCGAGCGGCCAGTCAATCATGGGGCGTCTCCGATAATCAGGCTGACGTTGTTGCCACCGAATGCAAATGAATTGCTCATCAGGCGGCGCGGGGTGGCCGGGCTCAGGTGGGTGCCGGCGGTGACCCAGTCCAGCGCCGGCAGGGCCGGATCGGCCTGGCCGTCCCAGACATGCGGCGGCAGGGCCAGGACGGTATTCTCCGAGCTCAGGGCCAACCAGCAGAACGCCGCTTCCAGCGCCCCGGCCGCGCCGAGGGTATGGCCGGTCATGGGCTTGGTGGACGAGCACGGCACGCCCGCCGGAAACAGCCCGGCCACCGCCTGGCTTTCCATGGCGTCATTGTGCTGCGTGGCGGTGCCATGCAGGTTCAGGTAGTCGATCTGGCTGGCCTCGAGGCCGGCGCAACGCAGGGCTTTTTCCATGGCCTGGCGGGCGCCGCGACCACTGGGTTCAGGTGCGGAAATATGGTGGGCGTCGGAACTGGCGCCGTCGCCGAGCAAGGCAATCGGTGTCCCGTCGCCTGGCGTCTTGCTCATGAGAAACAGCACGGCTGCTTCGCCAATGTTGATGCCGCTGCGGTTCACCGAAAACGGATTGCAGCGTTCGTTCGACACCGCTTCCAGGGCCGAAAAACCGTTGAGGGTCAGTTTGCACAGGCTGTCCACGCCACCGCACAGCACGGCATCGCACAGGCCCAGGTCCAGCAGGCGCCGGGCGCTCATCAAGGCGCGGGCGCTGGAGGTGCAGGCCGTGGAAATCACGTAGGACGGGCCGCTCAGGCCGAGCCAGTCGGAAAGAAAGTTGGCCGGCGCGCTGAGTTCCTGTTGCTGGTAGTCGTAGCCGTCGGGGAAGTGTTGCTCGCGCAGGTAATGGGCAATGCCCTGGCTGGCCTCGTCGATCCCCGAAGTGCTGGTGCCCAACACGATGCCGATGCGGGCGCGACCGTAGGCCTGGATGGCCTGGTCGATCTCGGCGCGAATCTGCAGCCCGGCTTCCAACAGCAGTTGATTGTTGCGGCTGCGGTGCGCCAACAGGGTTGGGGGAATGGGGGCGAGTTCACCCGGCACCGCGGCAACCGGCAACGCACGTTCGGCAACCCAGCCGTCCTTGATACGCACGCCCGAGCAGTCGCCGGCAAACAGGTTGCGCGCGACGCTGTGCTTGTCGCGGCCCAGGGCACAGATCACCCCGAGGGCATTCAAATAGGCGGTCATGGGGCGTTCTCGGTCAACGGTGTGATGCGGTAGCGGGGGCCCTGGGGCAGGCTCATCTCAAAATCCAGCGGCTGCGTGTAGCGCACCTGCCAGCGACTATCGAGGGTCCGTTGCGACGCCTGTTGCCGGGCGGCCGGGTAGTTGTCCGGCAGTTCGGCTTCGGGGGTCAGGGCGAACAACAGCGCGGCGAACAACTCCCGGGCCTCGGCATTGGGCGGCAGCAGACCGTCGGCCTGCCACTGACCTGCGACCAGGCGCTGGCGGGCCACGGGAATGCCCAGCGGGTCCATCATCGACCAACGGATGCCGGTGTCTTCGCGCTGGATCACCAGCAACCAGTCCTGGCGTTGGCCGACCAGGGTCCGCTCGATGTGCAGTTGCATCGGCAAGGCCAGGGTTGGCGTGCGCTCGGGCAGCGGCGCATGGCTGGCGCAGGCACTGAGCAGCAACAGGCAGACGATAAGCAGGGCTCGAATCATCCAATGGCCCCTTCGACGGGCTTGCGCGCCACCACATTGACCAGGGTTTCCTCTCGCTCGCCGAACGGTTTGGCCCGGCGCAGGCCAAAACGCTCCAGCAAGCCGAAGTCCTTGGCGCGGCTCCACCACAGGTACGGATAGGACACGTTGCGGGCTTCGAACTGGAAACCCTGCCCACGGATCATCTCCAGGTACTGCGCGGCACTTTTCTGCACGTGCATGGGATGGCGGAACAGCCAGCGGATCACCCAGGTATCGATGTAGGCCTCGGTGGATTCGGCGAACATCAGGTAACCACCAGGCTTGAGTACGCGGTAGAACTCGGCGAGGGCTTTTTCCTGCTCCACCAGGTGATGGAAGGTCTGGTGGCAGAACAGCAGGTCGACGCTGGCATCCGGCACTGCCAATGTCGCGCAGTCGCTGCCGATCAGCTCCACGGTCATGCCCTGGTGCGCGGCCTCCTCCCGGCTCAGGTCCAGGCTGTGGGGGTCGGCATCCACGCCGATCAGGCGGTGTGGCGCGAACACCTGGCGCAGGTACTGGAATGATTTGCCCTGGCCGCAGCCGGCGTCCAGCAGCACCGGGTTGCTCGGCAGCGGGGTGCTGAACAGGCTGCGCAGGTCGTTGATCGCCACGCGCAACACATGGTGCTGCCAGGTGTGGCTGCGCAGGAACCAGAAACCGAAGCGGGTTTCTTCGACGTAGTTGTCGCTCAAGTAGCTCATGGTTGCTGACTCATGGCGCCGGGCTCGCGCAGATTTCCGAGAGCATGCGCAGGCGCCGCTTGGGTTCGCTGACGAACGGGTTACGCTGATCCCAAGCGTAGCCGGCCAGGATCGAGCTGATCATGCGGCGGATGTCGTCCGAGCCTTCGGTGTAGAAAATCACGTCCTGGAAGGTGCCGGCGTACCAGCCCTCGACATAGCAGCGGAAGGTGTCGACGCCGCGCTTGAGCGGCTCGGCGAACTCGCTTTGCCAATCCACGCTTTCACCTTGCAACTGACGGTGGAGCACGTCGGCGGCCATGCTCGCCGAACGCATGGCAATGGTCACGCCGGAGGAGAACACCGGGTCGAGGAATTCCGCGGCGTTGCCCAGCAGGGCGAAGCCTGGGCCGTGCAGGGTCTTGACGTTGGCCGAGTAGCCGCCGATGGTCCGCGCCGGGGTGTCCCACACGGCGTTCTGCAGCACGCCGGCCAGGCTTGGGGTTTCGTCGATGAAACCGCGCAGGCAGGCATCGAGATCGTCGGTGCGGCCGGCGAAATGTTCCGCCGCCGCGACCACGCCCACCGAGCAGCGCCCGCCGCTGAACGGAATGGTCCAGAACCACACGTCGCGTTTGCTCGGGTGGGTGGTGATCAGAATCTTTTCTCGATCGAACGCCGGGGCGTCGATGCGATCCTCGATGTGCGTGAACACTGCCTGGCGCAGCGGGAAATTCGACGGGGCTTCGAGGTCCAGCAGGCGCGGCAGGACTCGGCCATAGCCGCTGGCATCGAGCACGAAGTCGGCCTCGACACAGTACTCGCTGCCATCTTCGCGCTGCACGCCCAGTTGTGGTTTGGCGAGGCTGAAGTCGGCGCTGGTGATCGCTTGGCCGTAGCGGATCTCCACGCCTTGCAGGGCGGCCTGGTCGGCCAGCAACTTGTCGAAGTCGGCGCGTTGCACCTGGAAGGTCGTGGGCTTGCCGTTGCTGAAGGTATCGCCGAAATCGAAGGCGCTGTAGCGCTCGCCCCAGGCAAACGCGGCGCCGTTCTTGCGCTGGAACCCGGCGGCATTCACCGCGTCGAGCATGCCGGCTTCTTCGACGAAATCCAGGCAATGGGACAACAGGCTCTCACCGATGGAGAACCGGGGGAAATGCTGGCGCTCGATGACCAGCACCTCATGGCCCTTGCGCTTGAGCAGCGCGGCGGCGATGGCGCCGGAAGGGCCTGCGCCAATGATGACGACCTGTCGACGTTCCATTTCAACTGTTGGCACTGGAGCTCCTGGCCGGGACGGCAATCGAGGGAATACGGTGCAAACCGGTCACGGCCGGCAGCAATGTGGCGATCAGCCCCATCAGCATCAGCGTGAAATACAACGCGGGGCTGATGAGCTGTTGTTGCAAGAGCAGATTGAGGAACACGATTTCACTCAAGCCGCGAATGTTCAGCAGGATACTTTCGCGCCAGCGACTGGCGCCGGCGAATGACGCGGCGGCCCAACCCAGGCCCAGCCAGTTGCCCAGTAGTTTGCTGGCAATGGGCAACAGCAGCAACGCCGTCAATTGCACCCAGTCGAGGCTGCTCATGGCGCTGTGGACGTCGATCTGCACAATGCCGAACGTGAGAATCAGCGGGATCGCCAGGTATGTCTGCAAACCCTGCATCCAGGCGATATTGAACGGCAGCCTCAAGGGCACTTTGAGCGCGGCCATGCACAGCAGATAGCCGATGCCGACGATCAGTGCATTGAGCCGGTAGTGTTCGGCCACCACCAGCAGGGCAAAAAACACGCCGCTGTACAGCAACGGCTGGCGCAGGCCAACCAGGCGCAACAGCAGCGGCACGCAGGCGCCGGCCATCGGCAACAGCAGGCTGCCCAGGTGGAGACTACCCTGGGCCAGGCCGAACAGGCTCCAGCAGGCCAGGTCGATCAGGATCGCCGTTTGCACCAGTCGCCGAGTGGCGGCGGGTGGGTAATCGATGTGACGCAGATACAGATACAGCACAGGAATCGCTGTGATCGCAAACAGCAGTCCCACCGCCAGGGAGCTGATCCAGGGCTGGGGCGGCAGCAACCAGAACGCTGTCGCCAGACCGCAGGCGAACGGAACGACGAAGCTTGGCAGGGCGATTTTCACGCTCTGGCGGTCCAGGCGCAGGTCGATCACGTCGCTGAGGATATGCCCCAGCAACAGCGCGAACGCGAGGCTGTAGAGGTTCTTCAGCCACACCGGCGACACCAGTTGCGCGCCGCTGAGCTGCCAACCCGGCTCGATCCAGAAATACATCAGCAGCGGCAGGCCGAAGGTCGCCAGCAACAACTGGCTGACAATCGGGATCAACCCGAAGCGAGCGCCCAGGCGTGTGGCAACTGCGAACAGCCCCAGGGCCATGAGCCAGAACAGCAGGGTCATCATTGGGCGGGCTCCGCGACCGTCGCCGCGTGGGCTTGTTGTCCGGCCCAGGGCGCCAACATGAAGCTGAAGGCCAGCCCCAGGCTCACCGCCAGGCCGAAGTTACTCACCGCCGGTGTGCTGGACAGCGCCAGCAGGCCGAACGACAGCCAGGTGGTGACCGCCGCCAGGAACGTGCCCAGCAGGCTCACGGCGGCACCGCCGATCTGTTCGCGCATCAGGATCGCGTAGTCGACGCCGATGGCCGTCACCAGCAACAGGCCGAACAGGCTGAACAAGGTCAGTGGCTGCCCCAGCCAGCCGAGGCTCGCCAGGCTGCACAGCGCAGCCAGCAGCGGCAGTGCCACGATGCGCAAGGCGCCGCCGACGCCAAACGGCCAGATCAGCACCAGCACAATCAGCACGCAGGAGGCCAGTTTCAACTCGGCGGCGCTGACCTGCGTGGCGGCGAAGACCCGGTTCAGGTCGCCCAGGCGATCCACCAGTTGTACGCCTGGCAGATCCACCGCCTGTATCCGCAGCAGCGCCGCATCGTTCAAACCTTGCAAGCTGACCACCGCCGCGACGCCTTGCGCTGTTGGTCCGAGCCAGAGTGTGCGATACGGCTCGGCCAGCGGACCTGCCAGTGCGGCGTCAATGTCGGTCACCGGCAGGGCCTGTAATTGCGCCAGTTCCGCTTGCAGCGCAGCGACCGGGACGCCCAGGTCCAGTAGCGGTTGCCAGACGGCTGGCAAGCGCCCCAGGGCCTCACGCACTTTCTGTTGTTCGGCGGGTGGGCTGACCAGTTGGTTCAGCGACAGGTAGCCCTGGAGCTTTTCCAGGCCGATCAACTGATCCAGCCGCTCGTTGAGGGCGGTCTGGCGCTCCAGCAGTTGGGATTGATCGTCGGCGCGGATCAGGAAGAACTGGCTGGTGGGCTGGAAACCGGTGATGCGCGCGATGTCGCGGGCTTCGTCGGTCAGGTGCTGGGGCGTGCCGATCCACTGGCGGATGTCGTTTTTCGGGGTCAGGTGCCAGAGCCCACCCGCGCAGAACATCAGCAACAACATCAGCAGGGCCGGCGTGCGTACCCGTTTCAGCAGGGCTTCGCGGGCCTTGAGCAGGTATTGGCAGACTTGGAGCGGCCATTGGGCGGGACGCAACTCTGGGCCCTTGAGCAGCGCCGGTAGCAGGCAGACGGCGCTCAGGTAAGCGCCGACGAGGCCAGCGGCGGAAAATATCGCGATCTGGGTCAGGGCCGGAAAGGGCGTCCAGGCCAGGGCCAGGTAGCCAATACAGGTAGTCACAAGGCTCAGGCTCAGCCCCGGCAGGGTCAGACGCAAGGCCGGCCAGCTGCGCCATGGCTTCAGGCTCCAGCTCTTGGACAGGTAGTGCAGCGGGTAATCCACGGCCACGCCAATCAGGCTGGAACCCAGGACCAGGGTCATGACATGCATGCGGCCAAACAAGGCCACGCAGGCCACCGCGCCGAACAGCACGCCCACCAGCACCGGCACGAACGCCAGCCACACTCGCAGGCGCCGGAAGGCCAGCAACAGCAACAGCAAGATGCCGACGGTCGCGCCACCGCCGACCCAGGTGATTTCCCGCGACGCCTGTTGCTGACCGCTGGCGGCGTACAGCAGGCCGCTCGCCGCCAGCAGTTGACCTTGGGCCTGGCTCGCCTGGTCGCGGCTGCGTTGCAGCAGCTCGGCCACTTGCAGCGGCAGGTTCATGTCGAAGGCGTTGCCCTGGGCGCGGGCCCGCAGAATCACCCAGCTTTTACCGTCGGCATCGGCGACCAACGCACCGCTGCCGATGTCGAATTTGATCGCGCCGCGTTGTGGCTGGCTGTTCTGGATGCGCCCGGTCAGGCCCAGCCAGTCGTCCTGGTTCGGCACCAGGCTGAAGCCGCTGAACGGGTCGAACAGGGCCTGCACCCGTTGTTGGATGAACGCCTGGGGCTGCTCGATCAATTGCTGCCGGTCGGCCGCCGAGAGCATCGCCAGCCGCCCGTTGAGCAATTGCGTGCGCAGCGCCGGCAAGTCGGCCTGCAACGTCCACTGCACCTTGTCGAACAGACCGCTGGCCTGCCATTGCTCGCCGAGGGTTTGCGCCAGGGCGATGGCCTGCTGGCGATCGGTGTGGCCGACCAGTACCAGCATCTCGCGATTGAGCGGCTCCTGCATGCGTTGTTCGGCGATCAGTTCCAGGGCATCGGGCGACGTGCCCGGCACCAGCTCCATGAGATTGGCCGACAACGGCGCGCCGTTGCGCCATTGCCAACCGGCGAGCGCCAGCACCGCCAGCAGCAGGATCAGGAACAGCCGGGGCAGCATCCGTTCACTCGGCAAAATCATGTTGCTCCGCTTCGCTCAAGGGTTGTGCGCTGTTGCTGTCCTGCATGCGCAGCACGGTACTGTCGCCTTGGGTTTCCAGCAGTTCGATGCGCTGCACCAGTTCGCCGCCGTCGATGTTGATCTGGTTGAAAACCTGCTTGAGCAGCACCGAGCGCGGGGTCAGGGTGAGCTTCCATTGTTGCGGCTCGCCCGACAGGCTCAGTTCGAAATCCCGTTGCAGGCCTGTGCTGTCTCCCTGCAATACCGCCAGGAACAAGCGGTTCTGCTCGGCGCCGGCGCTCTTGTTCGGCAGCATCTGCCAGGCGTTGCCATCCCGCCGGGCGATGCCCTGGGCGGTGATGCGGTAGTCCTGTTGCAGCGGGGTTTGCAGCAGCCACAGCAGTCCATGGTTTTTCGCCAGCACGAAGCGTCCCTTGCTGGTGAGGGGCTGGGGCAGGGCGCGCAGGTGTTTTTCCTGGATAAACTGCCCGTGGATCACTTCCGGGCGGGCCAGTTGGTCGCTCAACTGTTGCAAGTCGAACGCCTGGGCCAGGGGTGCCAGGCAGCACAGCAACAGCCAGACTGACAGGCGCTTCATGGCAGTTTCCTTTCCACGGCTTCGACAAAGACCCGGGGCGAGGCCAGCAGCATTTCGCGACTGGCGAGGTCCACGGCCACTTGCACCGAGCTGGCACGGGTCAAGCGCTCGCCCGTGGTTGCGTCGCTGATCAGGTAATTGATCTTCAGCCGGTTTTCCCACTCCACCAGACTGGCACGCACGGTCAGGGCCTGGCCGAACACGGCGCTGCGCACATAGCGCAGTTGCAGGTCGATGATCGGCCATGAGTGGCCGGATTCGAGCATGTCGTTGTAGTTGTGGCCGATCAGGTCGAGCAAGGCGCAGCGGGCCACTTCCAGATATTTGATGTAGTGGCCGTGCCAGACCACGTTCATCGAATCGACATCGAAGAACGGCACCACGATGTGTGTGTCGACGTGCAAAACACCTTGGCTACGCATGCAGCCTCCAGTGTTGCTCGGCGATGCGTTGCAAGCACAGGCGCAGTTCGCCTTCCAGGGCGCGGTCTTCGATGACCGGGGCGAAATCCTCGGCCAGTTGCTCGTGCATGGCGGCCAGGGCCGGCGGCAGTGGGCGGGCGTCTTCGGCGCGGCTGCGCAGCCATACGCCCTGGTTGGCGGCCAGCAAGGTCGCGGCGGCGACTTGTTCGGTCAGCTCCAGCACGCGGATGGCGTCCCGGGCGGCGATGGTGCCCATGCTCACCTTGTCCTGGTTGTGGCACTCGGTGGAGCGCGAGAACACACTGGCCGGCATGGTGTTTTTCAGGGCTTCGGCGGTCCAGGCGCTGGTGCCGATCTGCACGGCCTTGAAGCCATGGTTGAGCATCGCTCGGTCGGCGCTGGCGCCGGACAGGTTGCTCGGCAGGCCATGGTTGTAACGCTCGTCCACTAGCAGCGCGAGCTGGCGATCCAGCAAGTCGGCGACGTTGGCCACCAGGTTCTTCAGGCTATCCATGGCGAAGGCGATATGCCCGCCGTAGAAATGCCCGCCGTGCAGTACGCGCTCGGCTTCGGCGTCGATGATCGGGTTGTCGTTGGCACTGTTGAGTTCGGTTTCGATGAACGCGCGCAGCCAGCCCAGGCTGTCGGCCAATACCCCAAGCACGTGGGGCGCGCAGCGCAGGGAGTAGCGATCCTGGAGGCGATGCAACGGCGCGGTCGGCGCGTCGATGGCCAGGTCCTTGCGCAGCCACGCGGCGACTTGCATCTGTCCCGGATGCGGCTTGGCGGCGAACAGGCGCTCGTCGAAATGTTCCGGGTTGCCCTGCAGGGCGACGACGTTCAGCGCAGTGATGCGGGTTGCCAGTTGCAACAGGTAATCGGCCCGGGCGAAGGCCAGGCAGGCCAGGCCGGTCATCACGGCGGTGCCGTTCATCAGCGCCAGGGCTTCCTTGGGTCGCAGCACCAGCGGGGTCCAGCCCAATTCGCGGTGCACATCAGCGGCCAATCGCCGTTCGCCACGGAACATCACTTCCCGTTCGCCGGACAGCGTGGCGGCGACGTAGGACAGCGGCGTCAGGTCGCCACTGGCGCCCACAGAGCCTTCTTCCGGAATCAACGGCAGGATGTCGTGTTCGAGAAAGGCCAGCAGGCGTTCCAGCAGTTCCACCCGCACCCCGGACACGCCGTGGCACAGCGACTGCAGACGCGCCGCGAGCACCGCACGGGTGGCCTGGGCGTCGAGCAGCTTGCCCAGGCCGCAGCCGTGGAACGTATACAGGTGACGCGGCAGGGCCTCGACGTGGTGCAACGGCACGGCCACCACGCAGGAGTCGCCGTAACCGGTGGTCACGCCGTAGATAACGCCTTCCTTGTCCAGCAAGGAATCGAGGAATTGCGCACCCTTGGCGATGCGCTGGCGGAACGCCGGGTCATCCTGCAACTGCGTCGGTGCCTGACGGTTGGCCAGGGCCAGCACATCTTCGATGCGCAAAGGGCGTTCGCCGAAGGTTACCGGCTCAAGAGTGGGCATCGTCATCGGTCTTCCAGAAAGGGTAAAAGTTGAACCACTGTTGGGGGGCCTGGAGGCAGTATTGCGCCAGGCGCTCGGCGTAGCGGCCAGCCCAGTGGGCAATCACTTGCTCGCGGTCGTTGCGTTTCCACACCACGGCATCGGCGAAGGGTTCGAGGGTGACGCGATAGCGCCCCTCGTGCTTGAGGCACATCAGCAGGTTGACCGGGCATTTCAGCAGGCCGGCCAGCAACCAGGGGCCCTGGGGAAAAGCGGCCGGCTGACCCATGAAGTCCACAGTCACGCTGCGCCCGCCGTGCAGCGGTACGCGGTCGCCGGCAATTGCCAGCCACTCGCCGCGCTCCAGGCGTTCGCTCAACTGCAACATGATCACCGGGTCCAGCTCGCTGACCTGGATCAGCCGCAGGTGCGTGGCACCGGCTTCGCCCAGCAAGCGGTTGAACTGCTCGGCGTGCTTGGTGTGCACCAGCACGTTCATGGTGACTTTCTCGCCCAGCTCGGCCAGGGCCCGGCACATTTCCAGGTTGCCCAGGTGAGCGCCCACCAGCATTTGCCCACGGGTGTCTCGCAAGTGATTGCGCAGCAGTGCCTTATCGACGATTTCGATCTGGTCGATGCTCAGCTTGCCGTTCCAGACGTCGAGCTTGTCCAGCAGGGAGTCGGCAAATGCCATGAACTGGCCGAACACCCGCCAGTGGCTCGGGTGCAGCTCGGGACGTGCGCTCCAGTCGGCCAGGCGCTGCTGATATTGCCAGGCCGCCTGGCGCGCGCTGCGGCCGAAAATGAAGAAGTACAGGACGATGCCGTACAGCACCGGAGTCAGCAAGCGCCGGCCTAGTACTTTGGCAGCGACTGCGGTGAGTTTCATCAGCCAGAAACTGCCGCGCTCCTGGCGGTCGGCCCAATGTTGCTTGTCTTGCTGAAGGCTCATGCTCGCCACCGTCGCCAGAGAATCAGGGGAAAGCGCACGAGCATGCCGAAGAACAACCGGGTGTGCATGCTGGAAATCAGCACGTTGTCGTGGAACAGGCGAAAGTGCGAGACCCCGTCCTGGGGGTAATGGACCCGCGTGTGCAGCCAGCGCATCGGCTGATTGCGCCAGGCCAGGCGCACGAGAATGTCCGAATCGAAATCCATGCGCTTGCCGATATTGGCCGAGTCGATCAGCGCCAGGGTCGGTGTCAGGGGATAGACCCGAAAGCCGCACATGGAATCGCGGATTTGCAAGGACAGGCTGTTGATCCAGACCATCACGTGGGTCAGGTAGCGCGCGTACAGGCGACCTTTCGGCACACTGGCGTCGTAGCGCGGATAACCACAGATCACCGCGTCCGGGTGGGCACGGGATTGTTCGATGAAGGCTTTCACGTCGCCAAGGTCGTGCTGCCCGTCGGCGTCCACCTGCAAGGCGTGGCTGAAACCCAGGCGCGAAGCCTCGCGCAGGCCAGTCATCACCGCGCCGCCCTTGCCCTCGTTGACGGCTAGCCTGACCAGATGAACCCGCTCGCCCTCTGCCAGCCGGTCGAGCACGGCGGCACACGCCGGGCTGCTGGCGTCATCCACCAGCACGCAGGGCAGTCCGTTGGCGAGCAACGCCTGGACCACCGCCGAGATGGCGGTGTCGTGGTTGTAGACCGGGATGACGGCGCAGGGGTTATGCATGCGGCATGTCTCGGTGGCTAAGGTGCACTTTGTGGCGAGGGAGCTTGCTCCCGCTCGAGTGCGAAGCACTCGCTCTTGTAGCACCAGAGGCTGCTTCGCAGCCCAGCGGGAGCAAGCTCCCTCGCCACAGTGATCTGTGCAGATGCCTAGGCATTGTTTTCCCCCAATACAATCCGCCCGCTGGAGCAGGCCGCCGTGTCATTGCGGTAGGCGAAGTACAGCTTGCCGCGCTCGCGGTCGAAGCGCAGGTGCAATTGGATGTCATCGCCGGGGCGCACCAGTTGCTGGAATTTCAGCACTTCCATGCCGACGAACCGAGGCGGCAGGTCCAGCAGTTGGCGCCCCAGGCTCAAGGCCCAATCGACCTGCACTACGCCCGGCAGTACCGGCGCGGTGGGGAAGTGGCCGCTGAAGTACGCCAGATCGGGCGGCACGACCAGTTGCAGGCTCCACTCACCATCGGTTTCGACTTGCGCCAACACGTCGGGGGCCTTGGGGCGTGGCGCCATCAGCAGCGCCTCGACCTCGGCCTGGGGCAGCTTGCCCTGGGCGTTGAGCGGCAACTGCCGCAGCCAGCGCCAGCGCCGTGGCAGGGCGAGGGTTTCGCAATGTTCGCTCAGGTGCCGGCGCAGGCCCTCGGTCACGGCGCGCCGACCCTGGTTGCGCAAGGCGCCCAGGCCGGCATCGCTCAACACCAGCAGCGCGCCTAGGGAGGCGCGATTCTCCTGCACCACGCCCAGTCGCGCTTCGCTGACCCAGTCGTGGGTCACCAACGCGTGTTCCAGCATGGGCAGGGAGATGCGTTTCTCTTCGAGCTTGACGATACGGTCCAGTCGCCCGAGTAGCTCGAAACGGCCGTCTGCGGCGATCCGCGCCGCGTCGGCGGTGTGTTCCACATGCCCGACCGGCAGATAGGGCGACGCGATCAGCAAGGCGCCGTCGCTGTCCTGGCTCAACTCGACGCTGGCAAAGGGCTGCCACAATCCGCCACCCTGGCGCCAGGCAATGCCGCCTGTTTCCGAGCTGCCGAAAATTTCCGTGGGCCATTGCCCCAGGCGCTGTTGCAAGCTTTGCGCTGCCTCGGGGGGCAAGGCGCCGCCAGAGGAGAACACCCGGCGCACGCTGCTCAGGGCTGGCCAATCGAGGTTATCGCCCATGCGCTTGAGCAGCGCCGGGCTGGCGACCCAGGCGAAGGCCGGTTGCTCACGGCTGGCACGTTGCAGGTCTTCCGGGAAGGCCAGTTGCCGACGCACGAACGCACGCCCGGCGCACAGCGGCCACAGCACCCGGAACAGCAACCCGTAGATGTGCTGGGTAGCAACGCTGCCGATCATGCAGGCCGGGCCCAGGTCGGCGCCCCACAGCTGTTCCAGGGCCTGGACCTCGTTGCTTAACTGGCGCAGGGTTTTCTCGATGCGCTTGGGCTCGCCGCTGGAGCCGGAGGTGCACAGGCTCAGCCAGCAGTGATCGAGGTCCAGTTCGGCGGCGTCCATCGGCGCTTGTTGCAGGTCGCCGGGATGTGTATCGCCGGGCTGGTCGGTCAGCCACAGATCCACGTCCGCCGCCCAACGCTGACGTGTCTGCGCTTGCAGGTCGGCGGGCAGCAGGACCCGGACCCCAGCGCGCCAGGCACCAAGCAGGGCGACGGCCAGGTCGGCGGCATCTTCCAGGTGCACCGCCACATGCCGCGCCCCGCGAGCTTGCAGGCCGGCCGCCAGGCGCAACGCCGCGTCCCGCAGTTGCGAGTGATTCAGCGCCGGATCGACCGCAACGGTGCGTTCCGGCTGAGTCTTGAGCAGCATCTGCTCAAGTGTTATCCAATTCATGGGCGGCCTCTTACCCGTTGTCGTATGAGCCATTCAATGGCAAACAGCAGCCCCATCAATCCGTAGGAAATCAGGCCGGTGTACAACATCCACCAGCTCAGCGGCGCCCAGAGGGTGAGGGCGGCGGCGAGCAAACCGTTACACAGGAAAAACACACTCCAGGCCACCGTGACCTGGCGCGTATACACCACCGCCTTGGCCGGCAACTGCGGTTCGCGCAGGCGGGCCAGGCGTTCGATCATTGGCGGGCCGTATTTCAGGCTCAGCACGAACAGCCCGAGCATGAACGCGCTGATCAGCACCGGGTACCAGCGCAGCAGGAGCGGGCTGTCGAACAGCGCGAGCAATATGCAAAACACGATTGCCGTGGCCGCCATCCAGCGGCTGCCGGCCCCGCCTGTGCCAAGCAACGCCCGGGCCAGCCACAGGCTGCCCAGCAGCAGTCCGAACTGCCACGGGGCAAAGTGCTCCATGCCGAAATACACCGCAAAGGGGTACAACAGGCCCACCAGCAGCAGGCCAAGGCCAATCAGCCGGGTCATGCGGCCGGTTGGACCAGTCGATAGACCGCCTCGACCACGTCATTGACGGTGCGCACCGACTTGAATTCTTCGGCGGCGATTTTCTTGCCGGTCTGACGCTTGATATGGTCGATCAGGTCGACCGCATCGATGCTGTCGATTTCCAGGTCCTGGTACAGGTTCGATTCCAGCGTCACACGCTCAGGGTCCAGCTCGAAAAGCTCGACCAGAGCATCGCGCAGGGTGTGGAAAATATCGTCACGAGTTTGCATGGTCTGGTCTCAGGCTACGCTTTTTGCAGTGACGAAGGCCGCAAGGCTTGCCACATTGCTGAAATGGTTACGGGTGTCCTTGGCGTCGGCGTCTATCTTGATGCCGTACTCCTTCTGGATCGCCAGGCCTAACTCCAGGGCATCCACCGAGTCCAGGCCCAGGCCTTCGCCGAACAGCGTCTGGTGGTCGCCGATGTCGTCGATGTCGATGTCTTCCAGGCCGAGGGCGTCGATGATCAGCTTTTTGATGTCACGGTGCAGATCGCTCATCTTCGGCGAGCTCCTTGATGTAATAGTGATGCAAAAAATCGTTGAGCCTGCGCGAAGCCTGGGGTGGCGGGCCGAGCGCGGCGAACGCCTGTGGGTCTATATCGGCTCCGACGTGAAAACTGAAGTGCACGCGGCGCAGGGGGATGCGATACCAGGGTTCAGCCTTGGTCAGGGTCGTGGGGCAGACCTTGATCGTGACGGGCGTGAGGATTTTCGCACCCCGCAGGGCGATGGCCGCCGCCCCCCGATGAAAGGCCGGCACCTGGCCTGGCTGGGTGCGTGTCCCTTCGGGGAAGACGATCAATGTCTGGCCCTCTTGCAAGGCGTCGCTGGCGGCATCGAGCATGTCCATGCTGCCGTCGTTGCTGATGTATTGGGTCGAATGCAGTGGGCCCCGGGTAAAGGGGTTGTCCCAGAGGCTTTGCTTGACCACGCAGTTGGCGTCGCGCACCAGCCCGATCAGGAACACCACGTCGATCAGCGACGGGTGATTGGCAATGATCATTTGCCCAGGGCGCCCGAGTCGTTCGGCGCCATCGATCTGATAGGTGAGCACGCCGGTACGGGCCATGAACCGGATAAAGAACCAGAACAACCGCCCGACCGTGCGGCGCGCCCTTTGCCGGTGGGCCTGGGCATCGCCGGGCCACCAGGCCAGCAACGGGAACACCAGCAAACGCAGGCACAGCCCGCCCAGCCCGAACAGGGCGAAGCTTGCGGCGGTCGCGATCAGGCGCCAGTAATAGGCGTCGCGATGTTTACCCGTCACCGGTTGCGTTGCCAGGTCCATACACGATTCTTCCAGGCATGTTGGCAGGTGGTTTCGTTGTTCAGCAGGGTACGCAACAGATCCAGGGCATGGGGCCAGTCGCTGCCAGGCGATTGGCCGGCCTGCGGGCAGAGATCCAGTTGCCAGTCATCGCCCGGGGTCAGCAGCAGGCCCATGGCATAGGGAAACGGAACGTCATCGACCCAGGGTGCATAGACTTGCGGAGGTTGCTCTTCGGTGATCACCAGCAGCACCGCGGGCGATCCTTCGTTCAACAGTGCGACGGCCTCCAGCACGCCGTGTTCCAACCCGTCGCCGGTAGCGGCCAGGGCGGTCATTTCGCTGGTTTCGCCGCGCATGATCGACCACAGGCCAATCACCGCGTTGTGCACCGACAGGCTGAATTGGGTCGGCGACAAGGGCTGGTCGGCTGCCAGGTCCTTGAGAATCTCAAAAGTGCGCGGGGTTTCGCCGTGGCGGGAAATAAAGACCAACGGTAGGTCCGGCCGGCCCTCGGCCAACGGCCAGCCAACACTGAAGGCCATCCGCGCCAGGCGGCTGAGGCGCCGGCGCTGCATGGCTGGCAGGAACGAAACGTCAGGGGCGGCATCGCTGGCCGGCAATACGACCGGCTGTCGGCTCCATGCCTGCCAATCGTCCACGCTTTCGAGCCCAGGGGCCCACGCGCGCCATTGGGCGATATTGAAATTGATCACAAACTTCACCCCACCCCTGCGGGCTTTTATTGTCACGGTTCAGTGGTTTGACCCGCGTCCAACCCTGCATGGCCTTGCGACCCAAGTGGCGCGCATTATCCCGGTGCGATTGGCTTGTAGCAAATGCTGGTTACATTTTGTCCAGCGAAATGTACGAGTTGGTCCGCTCAAGGCCAGGCTTGGACCATTGTCGCGATCATCATGAGCCTGTCTGTCGGTTATTTCTGTCACGGTCTGGGCGAATTGACGTCTGAATTGTGGGAAAAGCCACTGTTGCTGTAGTCCTTCTACGCGGAAGGTAGCTAAGCGGTGTCGCTGCCTACTACACTCGGGAATCTTTGATACACGGAGGTTTTGACATGCGGCGTGTGGTGTTCAATCAGAAAGGTGGCGTGGGCAAGTCCAGCATCGCCTGCAATCTGGCGGCAGTCAGCGCCAGCGAGGGCTATCGCACGCTGTTGGTCGACCTGGATGCCCAGGCCAACTCCACTCAATACCTGACTGGCTTGACCGGCGATGACATTCCCATGGGTATTGCCGATTTCTTCAAGCAAACCCTGTCGTCCGGGCCGTTCTCGAAAAAGAACAAGGTGGATATCTACGAAACGCCGTTCGACAACCTGCACGTCATCACCGCCACGGCGGAACTGACGGATCTGCAGCCCAAGCTTGAGGCCAAGCACAAGATCAACAAGCTGCGCAAGCTGCTTGAAGAGCTGGAGGAAGATTACGACCGGATTTACCTGGATACCCCGCCAGCACTGAATTTCTATGCGGTTTCAGCATTGATCGCCGCCGATCGGGTGCTGATCCCCTTCGACTGCGACAGCTTCTCCCGACAGGCGTTGTACGGACTGCTGGCGGAAATCGAAGAGCTCAAGGACGACCATAACGAAGGCCTGGAAGTCGAAGGCATCGTGGTCAACCAGTTCCAGGCTCGGGCCAGCCTGCCACAGCAGATTCTCGACGAACTGATCGCCGAAGGGCTGCCGGTATTGCCGGTGTACCTGAGCAGCTCGGTGCGCATGCGCGAATCCCACCAGGCCAGCCTGCCGCTGATCCACCTCGACCCGCGACACAAGCTGACCCTGCAGTTCATGGAGCTGCATAGCCTGCTGGAAAGCGCCTGAATCTGACCTGTGCAAAACCCATGTGGAGCGAGCTTGCTCGCTCCACATGGGTTTTTGATTCAAATCCCCTGGCTGCGCAACCAAGCCATCAACTGCGGCAACGGCAGCGCCCCACTCTGGCGCGCCACTTCCCGGCCATCCTTGAACAGAATCAGGCTGGGAATCGAGCGGATCCCCAACTGTGCCGATAACTGCTGATTGGCCTCGCTGTCGAGCTTGGCCAAGCGGCATTTGCCCGTCAGTTGCGCGGCGGCCTGTTCGAACACCGGGGCGAAGGACTTGCACGGCCCACACCAATCGGCCCATACATCCACCAGCAATGGCAGGTCGCCTTTGATCTGGCTGGTGTAGTCGCCTTGCTTGAGTTCGAACGGTTTGTTCAATAACACCTGGGCTTTGCAGCGCCCGCATTTGGGTTGGTCGCCCAGGCGTTCGGCGGGTATGCGATTGAGCCCGTTGCAATGGGGGCAGGGGATCAGCATCAGGTCGGTCTCCAGAAAATCATGGGCACAGATTGAACACTATATAGAAATCACCACAAAAACCTGTGGGAGCGAGCTTGCTCGCGATGGCGGTGTATCAGTCAGATACTGGATCGACTGTCAGACCGCTATCGCGAGCAAGCTCGCTCCCACAAGGGTATATCGGTGAGGCTGTTATTTAGCGTTGGTCAACGTGTTGTAGCTGGTCATCAGGTTGCGGTAGTCCGGGATGTGGTTGGAGAACAAGGTCGCCAGCCCTTCCACGTCGTTGCGCCAGTCGCGGTGCAGTTCACAGGCCAGGCCGAACCAGGTCATCAGTTGCGCACCCGAGGACGACATGCGGTCCCAGGCCGATTGACGGGTCAGCTCGTTGAACGTGCCGGACGCATCGGTGACCACGAACACGTCGAAACCTTCGGCCAGGGCCGACAGTGCCGGGAAGGCTACGCAGACTTCGGTGACCACACCGGCGATGATCAGTTGCTTCTTGCCGGTGGCCTTGATCGCCTTGACGAAATCTTCGTTGTCCCAGGCGTTGATCTGGCCAGGGCGAGCGATGTACGGCGCGTCCGGGAACAGGGTCTTGAGCTCGGGCATCAACGGGCCGTTGGGGCCGGTTTCGAAGCTGGTGGTGAGGATGGTCGGCAGTTGGAAGTACTTCGCCAGGTCGGCCAGGGCCAGCACGTTGTTCTTGAAGCGGTCCGGGTCGATATCGCGTACCAGAGACAGCAGGCCGGCTTGGTGATCGACCAGCAGAACGGCGGCGTTATCTTTGTCGAGGCGGTTGTAGGAAGTGGTCATGGCGTAGTCCTCATCAAGTTTTGGTTGCCGAAGGTGTCGGCGTGGTTAAGGTTTTCAATGTCGGTGCAGCGATTGATCGGTGACTCATCCGGTCGAAGCGCCCCGGCTTCAATCCGTGTTGCGTTTCGATGGGTGTAGATTAAAACTGGCACCTTTGATGCGCTAGACTGCGAAAATTAGCCTTAGCGTTCTATTTGGAGAACGATCATCGAAGACCTCAACACGCTTTACTACTTCACCCAGGTCGTGGAGCACCGTGGGTTCGCCGCTGCTGGCCGGGCGCTGGACATGCCAAAGTCCAAACTCAGTCGGCGTATCGCCCAGTTGGAAGATCGGCTCGGGGTGCGCTTGCTCCATCGCACCAGCCGCCACTGCACGCTGACGGAGATCGGCCAGGCCTATTACCAGCGTTGCCTGGCGATGCGGGTCGAAGCCGAGAGCGCGGCGGAAGTGATCGAACGCAACCGTTCCGAACCCCAGGGGCTGGTACGCATCAGTTGCCCGACGGCGCTGCTCAACAGTTGGGTCGGGCCGATGCTGACCCGCTACATGCTCAAGTACCCACGGGTGGAGTTGTTCATCGAGAGCACCAACCGCCGGGTGGATCTGATCCATGAAGGGTTCGATATCGCCTTGCGGGTGCGCTTTCCGCCGCTGGAAAACACCGACATGGTCATGAAAGTGCTGAGCAACAGCACCCAATGCCTGGTGGGCAGCCCGGCTTACCTTGAGCGCTTGTCTTCACCCGCTTCGCCGGCGGACCTCAACGGCCTGCCGAGCGTGCATTGGGGCGGGGCGCAGCGGGAATATCAGTGGGAATTGTTCGGCCCGGACGGCAGTCGCGCATTGATCCGTCATGAACCGCGCATGGTCACCGACGACCTGCTGGCCCTGCGTCACGCCGTGTTGGCCGGCATCGGCATCGCTCACCTGCCCACCGTGGTGGTGCGTGAAGACATCGCGGCTGGCCGGCTGGTGGAACTGGTGCCGGGCTGGACGCCTAAATGCGGCATCGTTCATGCGATCTTCGCCTCACGGCGCGGATTGCTGCCGTCGGTACGTACGCTGATCGATTTCCTGGCCGAGGAATTCAGTCATAGCGATATGGCATAGGGCCGGGCTCGTTGGTTTTTTGTCTGCGGTGAAGGGCGGCTAGCCAGGCTGCCATTCATCAGGTGCGTTGCACTCAATGCACGCCAGGCCCTCAAAAAACCACAACGTACCTGTTCGCAACCCGGAGGTCCCATGAGCAATCCTCAAGACCCAGACACCCCACAGGCCGTGGACAACCCCAATGACGACGGCTTCGTCCTCGGCACCGCCGGCCGCGACGAAGACCCCAACGCCGCCCCGCCCTACGCCACCGACCGCCGCCACGACCGGGACGAGCTGACCCCCGAAGACGCCCGCGGCATGCCCGGTTATCCCGAGGAAAAACCAGCGGCCAAACCCAAGGAGAAGGGGGGTGAAGAGGCGGAGCCGGGGATCGAGACGCCTGAGCAGGGGAACGATAAGGTTGGGTGAGCAGGACTCATATCTGCTCACATTTCTTACCGAGACCTAAATCTTTTGGCGACTAGGCTGGAAACCAGCAAGAGCTAACCATTTGTCTAACTGGCGCTATCGCAATTTGCGATGCGCCAGATTTGTGTTTAACTTCCCCATAGCAAAATGCGATAAGGACGTTGCATGCATGTGATCACTGAGAAACGCATTTGGGAGGCCAAGGAGAAATGGCCACATTCAGCGAATGCGTTGGATCAATGGTATCGGCTGATCAAGCGCAATAGCCCGGCTGATTTCGCGGCGATGAAATCCATATTTCCGGCAACCGATAAGGTCGGTCCGCTGCATGTGTTTGACATCGGTGGAAACAAGTTGCGGCTGATTGCGGTGATTCGATACCGAGCACAGCGTCTGTATATCAAATGCGTGCTTGACCATCGGGAATACGACAGAGGCAAGTGGAAGGAGGAAAAGGGATGAGTGCACTGATTGAACAAGTCGCTGCCCATTGGGAGTTTGTGTCGCCCCTGCTGCGTAAGCCCAGGAGCGAAGAGGATTATGACCGATTGGCGAGTGCTCTTGATGAGCTGTTGGTGTTGGTGGGCGAAGACGAAACCCATCCTCTCATGAGCCTGGTGGATATCATCGGCGAATGGATCGAGGCATGGGACCAGCAGCACCGACCAATGCCCAAGGCGAGCGGCGTCGAGGCGCTGCGTTACCTGATGCGTGAACATGGCATGAGCCAGAGCGACTTGCCGGGCGTTGGTACTCAGTCGGTGGTATCGGAAGTTTTGAGCGGTAAGCGTCAGCTCAATTTGAGGCAGATCCGCTGGCTGGCCGAGCGCTTCGGTGTATCGGCGGAAACCTTCATTTGATGGTTCGGTATAGCCCAGTGAAATACCGACCTGCTTTTGTGGCGAAGGAGCTTGCTCCCGCTCGGCGGCGCAGCCGTCGTAAAACCGGTTGACGCGGTCTGCCTGGAAGACCGCGTCAGTCCTTCTTGGGGCGGCTGCGCCGCCCAGCGGGAGCAAGCTCCCTCGCCACAGGGTTAACCCTGCTCCCAAACAGTTATGTGTTGGGCGAGAAGGTGATTTCAGCCGAGGGGCTGGGTTACGACGAGCAACTGATCTCCAGGCGCTTGCCACACTCCGTGAACATGGCATGAGCCAGAGCGACTTGCCGGGCGTTGGTACTCAGTCGGTGGTATCGGAAGTTTTGAGCGGTAAGCGTCAGCTCAATTTGAGGCAGATCCGCTGGCTGGCCGAGCGCTTCGGTGTATCGGCGGAAACCTTCATTTGATGGTTCGGTATAGCCCAGTGAAATACCGACCTGCTTTTGTGGCGAGGGAGCTTGCTCCCGCTCGGCGGCGCAGCCGTCGTAAAACCGGTTGACGCGGTCTGCCTGGAAGACCGCGTCAGTCCTTCTTGGGGCGGCTGCGCCGCCCAGCGGGAGCAAGCTCCCTCGCCACAGGGTTAACCCTGCTCCCAAACAGTTATGTGTTGGGCGAGAAGGTGATTTCAGCCGAGGGGCTGGGTTACGACGAGCAACTGATCTCCAGGCGCTTGCCACACTCCGTGAACATGGCATGAGCCAGAGCGACTTGCCGGGCGTTGGTACCCAGTCGGTGGTATCGGAAGTTTTGAGCGGTAAGCGTCAGCTCAATTTGAGGCAGATCCGCTGGCTGGCCGAGCGCTTCGGTGTATCGGTGGAAACCTTCATTTGATGGATCGGTGTAGCGCTGCGAAATACCGACCTGCTTTTGTGGCGAGGGGATTTATCCCCGCTCGGCTGCGAAGCAGTCGTAACCCGGCTGACGCGGTTCATCTGTTGCACCGCGTTGCCTGTGTTGGGGCTGCTGCGCAGCCCAGCGGGGATAAATCCCCTCGCCACAGGGTAGTCATCTCTGCGATCCAGACAGGTATGTGTTGGGCGGGTGGTTTCTTTCAGCCGTGGCGCCGCGTTACGACGAGCAACTGATCTCCAGGTGCTTGCCCCACTCCGGCGGACGTTGCGCGTAGCTGTCCATGCCCGGTTGCTCTTCGAACGGTTTGCTCAGCACGGTATGCAGGCGGCGTACTTCGTCGTAGTCGCCTGATTCGGCGGCGTCGATGGCTTTCTGCGCCAGGTAGTTGCGTAGCACGTACAGCGGGTTGACGGCGTGCATGCGTGCGCGGCGTTGGTCTTGATCGACGGGGCCTTCGCGGTTGACGCGGGCAACATACAATTGGCCCCAGGCATCGAAGCCCTTCAGGTCGACGAAGTCATCGCGCAGGGTCGCGACGGCCTGCTCGGGAGCTTGGTCGCCCAGTCGGCGGAAGAACAGGCTGTAGTCGACGCCGCTGTTCTGCATCAATTGCAGCAAGCGCTCCAGCAGTTTCTGGTCGTCTTCTTCGGCTCGGCTCAGGCCGAGGCGGCGGCGCATCAGGTCCAGGTAGTGGGCCTGGTACAGCGGCAAGTACAAACCGAGGGTCTCACGCAGGGCTTCGACGCTGATGAACGGCGTCAAGGCCTGGGCCAGGGCGCTGAGGTTCCATTGGCCGATGGGCACCTGGTTGCTGAACGAGTAACGGCCCTGGTCATCAGAGTGGTTGCAGATGAAGTTGGCGTCGAAGTCATCAAGGAAGGCGAACGGCCCGAAGTCGAAGGTGATGCCCAGGATCGACATGTTGTCGGTGTTCATCACGCCATGGCAGAAACCGTAGGCCTGCCATTTGGCAATCAGCTCGGCGTTGCGCTCGACGATTTCGCGGAACATCGACAGGTACGGCTCCGGTTGTTCACGGCACTCGGCAAAGTGCAGGTTCAGCACATGCTCGGCGAGGGCCGCGTGCAGCTCGGGCTTCTTGGTGTAGTAGAAATATTCGAAATGCCCGAAGCGCACATGGCTGGGGGCCAGGCGCAGCACCATGGCGGCGCGTTCCTGCTTTTCCCGCCACACCGGGGTGTCCGAGCCGATCACACACAAGGCCCGGGTGGTGGGGATACCGAGGGCGTGCAGGGCTTCGGAGGCGAGGAATTCGCGGATCGAGGAGCGCAGCACCGCGCGCCCGTCGCCCATCCGTGAAAACGGCGTCTGGCCGGCACCCTTGAGGTGCAGGTCCCAGTGCTCGCCCGCCTCGTTGTACACCTCGCCCAGCAGCAATCCTCGACCGTCGCCCAGTTGTGGGTTGTAGTGACCGAACTGATGCCCGGAATACACCATCGCCCGTGGCTCGGTTTCGGCCCAGAGCTTGTGGCCGCCAAAGATCTCGGCGAACAGCGGTGCCTGGGCTTCTGCCGGGTCCAGGTCCAGCAACGCCATGGCCGCCGGGCTGGCGACCACCAGCCGTGGATTGTCGATGGGCTCGGGCAGCACGTGGGTCGAGAAACCGTCGCCCAGGCGGGCGAAACGGTTATCGAAGGTCAGGGTTTCCAGCGTTTTCATGGCCGTCTCCGGCGGGACGCCCGCAGGCAACCCGCAATCAGTCGAGTGTGCCTTGCGGCGGCTCAGGCACCGGCTTGATGCTGGCGACAGCCGACGGCACGGGCGTGATGGTCTTTTTGTCGGGCTCGGCAGGCACCAGTTTGTATTCCTGGCCTTGCAGGTTCTTCAGATAGATTTCCATCTGCCGGAAGGAGATGTTGATGTGCTCCTTCTTGAACTCACGGTTGATGAAGCGGTTGATCTCGTCCAGTACCGGGTTGCGGTCACCGAGGTCGCGTACGTGCATGCGCAGCTCATGGTCGAGAGTGCTTTCACCAAAGTTCAGGAAGTACACGATCGGCTCCGGTTCCTTCAGCACCCGTGGGTTGTCGCGTGCGGCCTTGAGCAGCAACTCACGCACCCGGTCCAGGTCCGAGCCGTAGTCCACGCCCAGTTTCAGGGTTACCCGGGTGACGGTGTCGGTCAGCGACCAGTTGATCAGTTGCCCGGTGATGAAGGTCTTGTTCGGGACGATGATGTCCTTGCGGTCGAAGTCGGTGATGGTGGTCGCGCGGATGCGGATCTTGCTGACCGTGCCCGACAGGTTGCCGATGGTGATGGTGTCGCCGATGCGCACCGGGCGCTCGAACAGGATCATGATCCCGGAGATGAAGTTGGCGAAGATCTCCTGCATGCCGAAGCCCAGGCCCACCGACAGCGCGGCCACCAGCCATTGCAGTTTGTCCCAGCTCACGCCGAGGGTGGACAGGGTGGTGACGAAACCGACACCGGCGATCACATAGGACAGCAACGTAGTGGTGGCGTAGGCGCTGCCCTGGGCCAGGTTCAGCTTCGACAGCACGAACACTTCCAGCAGGCCCGGCAGGTTGCGCGCCAGGGCGAAGGTGATGCCGATGATGATCAGCGCGCCGAGCATGTCGCCGATGCTGATGGGCACCATGCTCATGTTGGCGCCAGTGCCGCTGGTGTATTCGTAGAGGGTGATGTTGTCCAGGTACGAGAACACGCTGATCAGGTCCGACCAGACCCAGTACAGCGCGGCGATGAAGCCGCCCAGCAAGGCCAGGCGGATCAGGCGCAGGGACTGTTCGTTGACCTTCTCGATATCCAGTGTCGGCTCTTCGATCACCGCTTCGCCGTCGCCGGCCTCCTTGGCCGCCTGACGCTTGGCCAGCGCGCGCTGGTAGGCCAGGCGCCGCGCCGCGACCGACAGGCCACGGACGAAGGTGGCCTCGATCACCAGCCAGAACATCAGCAGGTACAGGGTGTTGATCAATCGATCGCTGAGTTTCAGCGCGGTGTAGTAGTAGCCGAAGCACACCGCCACGAACAGCGCGATCGGCAGCGCGGTGAACAGCACCCCGACCGCCTTGCGGAACAACGAAGTGTTCTTGTGGGTTGGGCTGCTCAGCAGCAGACGGCTGAGTAACCACGCCATCAGCGCGTAGCAGGTCAGCACTACCGGCATGCCGAGCACGTCATCGGCCAGGGTCGAGGGTTGCAACTCGGCCACGGCCACCACAGCCACCAACGCCAGCACCACCAGCCCGAGCCGGCGAATCCAGCCCTGGAGGAATTCGACCTGGGGTTTCTCCCAGCGGAAATGCAACTCGGCCACGCCGCCGGGGGCCAGCACGCGATAGGCCGTGTAGAACACCAGCCAGGCCTGGCCGATCTGCAGCAGCGCCGCACCGAGGTTGGCGTTCTGGCCGCGGGCGTCGATCTGCAAGGCGTAGCCGCAGAGGGTCAGTGCCAGGGCCACCGGCATCGCCAGCAGGATATTGATCAGGATAGCCTGGGGGGTGTGCCACTGGCTGTCGCGCTTGAAGTGACCGACGTCCTGGTGAACCTTGTTCAGGCGAGCATAGAGATTCTTGCGCCGCCACAGCAACGCCCCAATCAGCAGCGCCAGGGGCAGGAACAGCAGTGGCCGCTGGGTCAGGCCATCGGCCAGTTCACTGAGGCTCGAAGCCCAGGGCAGCGAGTCGATCTGTTTTTCCAGGCGCGTCGGCACCGCACGCATCCATTCGAAATCCAGCGGTTTGTTGCTGGGAATCCAGAACATCTGCTCTTCGAGGGTCGCCCGCAGGTTCTGGGCGGTGCTGAGCAGCTGTTTCTGGTTGAGCTGCAAGGTGATCGATTCGTTGAGCACTGCGCTCAACTCACGGTTCAGCCGTTCCAGCAGGTCGACACGGGTCAGGGCCAGTTCCAGCAAGGTCTTGCGCAGTTGCGGGGTGACTTGTTCCGAGGGCTGGGAGGCCAGCAGGCTGTCGACGTAGGCGCTGGGGTTGTTCAGCAGTTCACGTTGCTGGCTGACTTCGAACTGGTACAGGCGGATGTCGGCGATCTGGTCGGCCAGGTTCTGGTCCAGCTTGAGGCGCGGCAAGGTCTGGCGCTGCTTGTAGAGAATCTTGGAGAGCAGCAGGCTGCCCTTGAGCACGCTGATCTGCTCGTCCAGTGCCGCGTCGGTCTGGGTCACGCTGTCCAGCAGTTGCTTGGTCTGCAGGTTCTGTTGGGTGACCTCGTTGAGGCGGTCGGTGCTTTTGAGCAGGTAGTCGGAGAGCTTCAGGTTGGCCGCGCTCTCGGTCGCCAGCAAGCTGCTGCCACCGGCCTTCTGGGCTTCGATGGATTGCTGGGTCACTGTCTCCTGGGACTGGGCCAGGCGCTTCTGGTTGATCAGGTTTTGCAGGTCCTGGATTTCCTGCTCCATGCGGGCGATTTTTTCCATCAGCAAGTCGTGCTGGCCGTTGCCCAGGTCCTGCAGTTGGCTGTTGCCGGCGAGTTCCTGGCGGCGCAGCGGAATCAGCGCATTGAGGGCCGCCAGCTCGGCGGTGAGCTGGTCGCGTTGCTCGCCACTCAGGGTCTTGCCGGCATCCCGGCCGGCCTTGAGGATGGCGTTGATCTGCTGGATGCGGGTCTGGCTGCTGGAAATTTCCGCCTGGGCCCGCTCGGGACGGGTCTGGGCGGTGATGATCAGGCTGTTGGCGTCGGCCAGGGCTTTTTGCAGGTCGCTCTGCTGGCTGGAGCGGTCCGTCAGCATTTGTTCGAGCTGGGGAATCGGCAGGTTGGCGTAGCGTTGCGCCACCGGCACCACCGTGGTGCCCTTGAGCCGCGCCAGTTCGCGCTGGTTTTCGATGTTCTGCTTGGGGGCGGTGGCCAATTGCTGCTTGAGGGCGAGCAGCTTCTGTTCGTAGTCGGCCTTATTGTTGAGCTGGGTCAGGGTGTTTTGCAGCACCGCCTGCAAGGCCTTCTGCTCGGCTTCCGGCAGTTTGCGGTCGGCGATCTTGTCCAGGCTGGCTTCTACCGAGGCGCTGGTCAGCGGTTCAGCGGCTTGCAGCGTGCAGATGGAAAGACTCAGGCCCAGCAGGGCGATGGTGATAAAGGAGCGCAGGGTAGGCATAGAGACCGGTCAAGCAAGTGAGAGTGGGAGCAGTTTAGAGGAACAAGCCGGGACCCGGGCGACTTCCTTCGGGGAATCTGACGCCCACTTTGCCTATCTTGTTCCCGTCCATGACCGCGACGGTCCACAGGGTGTTATTCCATTCCACCTGGTCGCCGACCACCGGCGCGCCACCGACTTTCTGAGCGATGAAGCGCCCCAGGGACATGTCCGGATCGATGCCGTCCAGTTGCAACCCGTACAACGCCGCAACCGCGGCCAGCTGGGCGTCTCCTTCGAGTACGAAGTCGCCGAAGAAACGCAGATCCAGGCCCCGCTGCGGCGCTTGGCTGAACAGTTTTCCAAGGGCTGGCAAGTCGTGTTCATGGCCGATAACACACAGCAAATCACCGACTTCCAGCACCGTACTGCCCGACGGATGGAGCAGTTGCTGGCCCCGAAACAGTGCCGCGATGCGGGTGCCATCGGGCATTTTCAGGTCCCGCAGGGGCGAGCCGATGCACCATTTTTCCGCGCCCAGGCGATAGATGAATAGCTCCCACTCGCTGGTGACATGGACTTCCAGCGCCGCCCGGGAAATCGGCAGGGGCTCCGGCGGGACGGTCACGTGCAGCAGCTTGGCGACCCACGGCAGGCTGGTGCCCTGCACCAGCAGCGAGACCAGCACGATAAAGAACGCCAGGTTGAAATAGAGCTGGGCGTGAGGCAGGCCAGCCATCAACGGGAACACCGCGAGGATGATCGGCACCGCGCCGCGCAGGCCGACCCAGGAGATAAAAGCTTTTTCGCGACCGTGGAATGCCTTGAATGGCAACAGGCCCACCATGACCGACAGGGGCCGTGCAAACAGAATCATCCACAGCGCCAGACCCAGGGCGGGCAGGGCGATGGGCA
This sequence comes from Pseudomonas sp. NFACC08-1, assembly GCF_900106735.1. Lineage (NCBI taxonomy): Bacteria > Pseudomonadati > Pseudomonadota > Gammaproteobacteria > Pseudomonadales > Pseudomonadaceae > Pseudomonas > Pseudomonas sp. NFACC08-1. The sequence goes on from NZ_FNNL01000003.1 coordinate 321,836, forward strand.
GCAGGTCATGAGGCGTGACCAGCAGCCCTAGCACCAGGAACATGCCGATCTGTGCCAGCCAGGCCATGCCATCGAGCATGTGCAGGATGCCGTGGCGGCTGCGCACCGGACGGTTGCCGATCACCAGGCCGCACAGGTATACCGCGAGGAAGCCGCTGCCGTGCAGGGCGTTGGTCAAGGCGAATACCGCCAGGCCGCCGCTGATGACCAGGATCGGGTACAGGCCGTTGGCCAGGTTGATGCGATTGACCAGTTGCAACATCAGCCAGCCACCGCCCAGGCCGATCACCGCGCCGATGCCGAACTCGCGCACCAGATGCCCCAGCAGGCTCCAGTGCAAGCCGGTTTCGCCACTGGCGAGCATGCCGATCAGGGTGACAGTGAGGAACACCGCCATGGGGTCGTTGCTGCCGGACTCGATCTCGAGGGTGGCGCTGACCCGTTCGTTCAGGCCCTTGCCGCCCAGCAGCGAGAACACCGCCGCGGCATCGGTCGAGCCGACGATGGCGCCGATCAGCAGGCCCTGGATCAGGTTCAGGTTGAACAGCCACGCCGCCGCCAGGCCGGTCAGCCCGGTGGTGATCAGCACACCGACCGTGGCCAGCGACAACGCTGGCCACAGTGCGACGCGAAAGCTCGAGACTCGCGTGCGCAAGCCGCCGTCCAGCAGGATGACGGCCAAGGCGAGGTTGCCGACCAGATAAGCCGTGGCGTAGTTATCGAAAAGAATACCGGCGCCGTCGACACCGGCCACCATGCCCACGGCCAGGATGATCACCAGGATCGGGATGCCCAGGCGGGACGAAAGGGAACTGACCAGGATGCTCGCACCTACCAGCAACGCGCCGATCAAGAACAGGCTGTTGATGGTCGTAGCAGTCAATGGCAGTACTCCGGGAAAGCTAAGGGCGGGCGCAGACTGACCATGCAGTCTGCGTGCCAGCGATTCTAACCTGTTGAAATGTGATGCTGTCAAAAAAGGTTGGGAGGGAGGGGAGCTGATCATACCGTGGCGAGGGAGCTTGCTCCCGCTCGGCTGCGAAGCAGTCGTCGCTTTTGAGGTCCTGGGGCCGCTTCGCAGCCCAGCGGGAGCAAGATCCCTCGCCACAAAAGCTGGAGGGTTGATCGCTCACGGTCTGTGGACGATCAACCGTTAGTGGGTTACAGGCTGAACCGCCCAACCATGTTGTTCAAGTCCACGGCCAGGCGCGACAGTTCCGCACTGGCGGCGCTGGTCTGGTTGGCGCCGGTGGCCGATTGCACCGACAGGTCGCGGATGTTCACCAGGTTGCGGTCCACTTCACGGGCCACTTGGGCCTGCTCTTCGGCGGCGCTGGCAATCACCAGGTTGCGTTCGTTGATCTCGACGATGGCGGTGTTGATAGTGTCCAGGGACATGCCGGCGCCGCGGGCGATGTTCAGCGTCGACTCGGCGCGCTCGGTGCTGTTGCGCATCGAATCCACGGCGTGTTCGGTGCCGCTCTGGATGCTGCCGATCATGCGTTCGATCTCGCTGGTCGACTGCTGGGTGCGATGGGCCAGGGCGCGGACTTCGTCGGCCACCACGGCAAAACCACGACCGGCCTCACCGGCACGGGCGGCTTCGATGGCGGCGTTCAGGGCAAGCAGGTTGGTCTGGTCGGCCAGGCCGCGGATCACGTCCAGCACCTTGCCGATGTCACGGGACTCATTGGCCAGGTTGCCGATCAACGCCGCGGTGCCCTGCACATCGGCGCTCATGCGTTCGATGGCGCTGACGGTTTCCTGCACCAGGTCGCGACCGTCGCCTGCGGAGGTGGTGGCGTTTTTCGATGCTTCGGAGGTGCTCACTGCATTGCGCGCGACTTCCTCCACGGCGCTGGTCATTTCATTGACTGCGGTGGCGGCCTGTTCGATTTCGTTGTTCTGCTGGGTCAGGCCACGGGCGCTTTCATCGGTGACACTGTTGAGTTCTTCGGCGGCGGAGGCCAGTTGTGTGGCCGAGCCGGAGATCCGCTGCAAGGTGTCGCGCAGTTTTTCCTGCATGGTCGACATTGCCCGCAGCAGGCGACCGGCTTCGTCGCTGCCATCGACGACAATCGGTCGAGTCAGGTTGCCCTTGGCGATTTCTTCGGCAGCGTCCAGGGCGTTGGCGATCGGTTTGGTGATGCTGTTGGTCAGCAGCCAGGCGAACAGCAGGGTCAGGCCGGTGGCGATGAGCAGCAGGGTGACAACCAAATTGAAGGCTCTTGAATATTGTTGCTCTGCGCCCCGATTAAAAGCGTCGGCTTGTTGGTTATTGATTTCCAGCAGGCGGCCGAGTACCGCGTTGATGGCTTCGGAGTTGCTCAACAGCTCGGTGTTGAGCAAAGCCCGCAGATCTTCGATCTGATTGTTGCGCGACAGGGTTTTCATCCGATCTTCAAGCTGACGGTATTGTCCCAGCAGTTGCACGTATTGATCGTAGGCAGCCCGTTCTTCCGGGGCGCTGATCAGCTTTTCATAGGTAGCCTGGGCCGCGCGGATCTGCTGGTTGCGCTGCTCGAACAGATCGTAGGTTTTCTGCTGGATGTCCGGTTCGCGGTTGGTCAGCAAGCGATAGGACAGCACCCGCAGGCGCAGGGTGAGCTGGGTGAACTCATCCAGGGCCTTGATGCTGGGCACGCTGTTGCGGGCGATGCTTTCGCCAGATGCGCGGATGGTGCTCATCTGGGTCAGGGCAAATACCCCAAGGGCCAGCATCAGGGCGCCGATCAGGGCAAACCCCAGGAATGCCCGGGGCGCGATGTTCATATTACGTAGGGACATGGAAAGTACCGGAAATAGACGCGTCCGTGCGGGGCTGTGACTGCTGTTCCCTGACTTATCGGTCATACGACTAAAGTCTTGAGTGACATGCGTGTTTTTGTCACGGAGCAAAGGTGGCGGTGCGACGAAGGGTCGGAACCAGATTCCCCATTCGCAGTCTCTAAAGCTCGCTGGAAAGCCCTGCCACCCCGTAAAGCGTGGCATTGGCAGTGACTTTTCTTTATCGTACGCGCCCCTTGAAAAAGCCTGGAAATCAACATGTTGGAAACATCCCTCAGCCAACTGGAGCAACTGGTCAATGACCTGGTGCAACAGAACCGTCACCTCACCGGCCTGAACGAAACCCTGAACACCGAGCTTGCCAAGGCCAAGGATGAAAACGAAAGCCTGCAACTGAGCCTGATGGAACAGGAAGAACTGCACGGCACCACCGCGGCCCGCATCCAGGCCCTGATCGAGCGCGCCAGCGCCGGTCCTGTCAGCGCATGAAGCACGGCGCCGATGGGGTGACAGTCATCTCGATCCTGGGAGAAGACTATTCAATCAAAGCGCCAGCCGGGCAGGAACAGGCCCTGTTGGACGCCGCTTCGATGCTCAAGGCTGCACTGGCCGATACGAAAAGGAAATACCCGACGCTGATCGGTGATCGCCTGCTGGTGCTGGCGGCCATGAACCTGTGTTCGCAGCAGATGGAAATGCAGAAGCAACATCAAGCGGAACTCGACCGTTACCAAGAGCAAGTCAGCGCCACGGTCGATGTGATTGCCAAGACGATCCAGCAGGCCTGAATCGGTTAGCGAATGTTGACTGTGGGGCTTGTGTGGGAGCGAGCTTGCTCGCGATGGCGTCAGCCCAGCTACCTGTGTGTTGGCTGAAACACTGCTATGGCGAGCAAGCTCGCTCCCACAATGGATCGGTGGGGAACGCAGATGTCGCGTCCACTTGGAACCCCTTGTGGAAGCGAGCCTGCTCGCGATTGGATGTCTGCCGCACCAAGCTGGCTCAGAACCACTCATCCCGCATCCCCAGGCACGTATCATCCCGCGCTTCGAGAATCGCCAGCTCATGATGACAACCCGGCACTTCCCAGGTCAGGAAGTAGCGCGCCGCTTGCAGCTTGCCTTTATAGAAGTCGCTGTCCGCGGTATTCCCCTTGGCCAGGCCCTCCTCGGCACGGATCGCCTGTTCCAGCCAGCGCCAGCCAATCACCATATGGCCAAACACTTTGAGGTACAGGGCCGAGTTGGCCAGGCTGCTGTTCACCTTGCCCTGGGCCAGGTCCGTCAGCAGTCCGAGGGTGACGGTTTGCAGGCGTGCCACGAGGGCTTCCAGTGGTTGGCGCAACGGCGTTAACGATGGGTGCGCCTGGGCGCGTTCGGTGGTGTCGGCCACCAGGCGGACCAGTTGCTTGAGCCCGGCACCGCCGTTCTGCGCCAGTTTTCGCCCCAGCAGGTCCAGGGACTGGATGCCGTGGGTGCCTTCATGGATGGGGTTCAGGCGATTGTCGCGGTAATACTGCTCCACTGGGTATTCGCGGGTGTAGCCGTGGCCCCCCAGAATCTGGATCGCCAGCTCGTTGGCCTTCAGGCAGAACTCAGAGGGCCAGGATTTGACGATCGGGGTCAGCAGGTCCAGCAGCTCATGGGCGCGTCTGCGCTCGGCTTCGCTTTCCAGGGTGGTGGTGTCGTCGAACAAGCGCGCCGCGTACAGGCCCAGGTCAAACGAACCTTCAACGTAGGCCTTCTGGGTCAGCAGCATGCGGCGCACGTCGGCGTGCTGGATGATCGCCACCGGGGCGGTGGTCGGGTCCTTGCTGTCGGGCACCCGGCCCTGTGGGCGTTCGCGAGCGTATTCCAGGGAATACAAGTAGCCGGCGTAACCCAGCATTACAGCGCCCATGCCGACGCCGATCCGCGCCTCGTTCATCATCTGGAACATGTAGCTCAGGCCGTGGTGCGGTTTACCTACGAGGTAACCGACACACGCGCCGTTGTCGCCGAAGTTCAGCGCGGTGGAGGTGGTGCCGCGCCAGCCCATCTTGTGGAACAGCCCGGCCAACAGCACGTCGTTACGCTGGCCGAGGCTGCCGTCATCGTTGACCAGGAACTTGGGCACGATAAACAGCGAAATGCCTTTCACACCCGGCGGCGCGTCCGGTAATTTCGCCAGGACCATGTGCACGATGTTTTCCGACAACGGATGATCGCCGCCGGAAATGAAGATCTTGTTGCCCTTGAGTCGATAGGTGCCATCGGATGCCGGCTCTGCACGCGTACGAATATCCGCCAGCGAAGAGCCTGCATGGGGTTCGGTCAGGGCCATGGTGCCGAAGAAACGACCGTCGATCATCGGTTGCAGGAAGCGTCTTTTCTGTTCTTCGCTGCCGAAGCTTTCGATCAGGTTCGCCGCGCCCATGGTCAGGAACGGATAAGACGTGGACGCGGCGTTGGCCGACTGGAAGTGCGCGAAGCAGGCCTGGGACAGCAACGTCGGCAGTTGCATGCCGCCTGCCTCGAAACTGCGTGCGGCGTTGAGAAAGCCCGCCTCGAGGAAGGCATCCACCGCCGGTTTCACCTCGGGAATCAGAATCGCCTCGCCGTTCTCGTAGCGCGGTTCGTTTTCGTCATTCTTGCGATTGTGGGGGGCAAAAAATTTCTCGGCGATGTTTCGCGCCGTCGCGAGGGCCGCGTCGAAGGTTTCGCGATTGTGTTCGGCGAACCGCTCGCGCTGGGTCAGGCCCTCGGCATCGAGGACTTCATACAGCTCGAAAGCCAGATTGCGGGAACTGAGCAGCGTCTCGGACATGGCGGCTTACCTTTTTTTGGGATGGGCCGAGTCTAGGCGTGCTGATAAAGGCTGAACAGGATGATTGATGGGGGTGATAGAGCAGCACAAGCTGCGAGCGGCAAGCTACAAGCGGCAAGCAAAAGCATCTGCTTTTACTTGCCGCTTGTAGCTTGCCGCTCGCAGCTGCTTTCAGCCGATAGTCATCAAGCTGGCGTTACCACCCGCGGCCGCGGTGTTGACGCTCAAGGCCCGCTCGATCACCAGACGCTCCAGCGCCACGCTGGTCTCGCCCTGGGACAGGCCATGGACCCCGACGATGGCACCGGCACGCTTGGCCACTTGCTGGCAAACGCTGCGCAGTTGATCCGAATCGCCGTGGTGCAGGACTGCGTCGAACAGCACCTCGTCCTTGGTCCAGTCGGCCACCCGCTGGATGCGCGCCTGAATCTCCTTCGGCAAGCGGGCGAACAAGGCCTTGCTGGTGTCGGTTTCCGGCCATACGGCCGAGCCGCCCACGGCCAGTACGGCCGCCAGTTGTGTCAGCAGGTCGCCTTCCACGTCGGCCAGGCACAACACGTGCTCGCGGGGCAGGATGGCGTAGCTGTTGCGCTCGCCGGTCGGGCCGGTCAGAGTCCGGGTAATACCGCTTTGCGATTGAGCCGCGAACTGCACGCACAGGGCGCTCAGCTCGGCGAGCTTCTGGCTGTCGGCCCAGGCTTGCAGGGCGGTCAGCGGTTTGCTCATGGCGTCGCGCAAACGCAGGTCCGGCGCGGTGAGGGCATCACCACGGGCGAAGGATTGCTGGATCGCATCGGTAGGACGTGTCGACAACAGGCGGTACAGGTACAGCGGACCACCGGCCTTGGGACCGGTGCCCGACAGGCCTTCGCCGCCAAACGGCTGCACGCCGACCACCGCGCCGACAATGTTGCGGTTCACGTAGACGTTACCGGCATGGACATTGTCGATGACCTTGGCGATGGTCTCGTCGATGCGCGTGTGCACGCCCAGGGTCAGGCCATAGCCGGAGGCGTTGATCTGGTTGATCAACTGGTCCAGCTCCTTGCGCTTGTAGCGCACCACGTGCAGCACCGGACCGAAGATCTCGCGTTGCAGCTCGTCGAAGCTTTCCAGCTCGATCAGGGTTGGCATCACGAAGGTGCCGCGCTTGCACTCGTCACTGTCGGCGATTGCCATCTGGTACACGGTGCGACCTTTATCGCGCATGGCCTGGATGTGTTTCTCGATGCCAGCCTTGGCTTCGGCGTCGATCACCGGGCCGATGTCCACCGACAGGCGCTCGGGGTTGCCGAGGCGCGATTCGGCCATGGCGCCCTTGAGCATTTCGATGACGCGGTCGGCGGAATCTTCCTGCAAGCACAGGACCCGCAGGGCCGAACAACGCTGGCCGGCACTGTCGAAGGCCGACGACACCACGTCGATGACCACTTGTTCGGTGAGCGCCGAGGAGTCGACGATCATGGCGTTCTGGCCGCCGGTTTCGGCGATCAGCGGGATCGGACGGCCCTGGTTGTCCAGGCGCCCGGCGATGTTGCGTTGCAGCAGGCGAGCGACCTCGGTGGAGCCGGTGAACATCACGCCCTTGACCCGCTCGTCACCCACCAGGCGGGCACCGACGGTTTCGCCGCGCCCCGGCAGCAATTGCAGCACGCCTTCCGGAATGCCGGCTTCGAGCATCAGGCGCACCGCCTGGGCAGCCACCAATGGCGTCTGCTCGGCGGGCTTGGCCAATACCGGGTTACCGGCGGCCAGGGCGGCGGCGACCTGGCCGCTGAAAATCGCCAGCGGGAAGTTCCACGGGCTGATGCAGACCACCGGACCCAGTGGGCGGTGGGCATCGTTGGTGAAATCGTTGCGCGCCTGCACCGCGTAGTAGCGCAGGAAATCCACGGCTTCACGCACTTCGGCGATGGCGTTGGCGAAGGTCTTGCCGGCTTCGCGGGCCAGCAGGCCCATCAGCGGCTGGATCTCGCCTTCCATCAGGTCGGCGGCACGTTCGAGGATCGCGGCGCGCTCGGCTGGCGGCGTGGCTTGCCAGATCGGTGCGGCGTTGAGGGCGCACTGGATGGCGTTGTCGACATCGGCGACCGTGGCTTCCTGCACATGGCCCACCACGTCGCGGTGATCGGACGGGTTCAGTACCGGGGCCGGGGTTTCTTCGCTGGCGGCGCAGCCGAGCATCGGCACGGCTTTCCAATCGTTATGGGCAGTGGCAAGCAGGGCGCAGGACAGCGACGCCAAACGATGTTCGTTGGCCAGGTCGATGCCGCTGGAGTTGGCGCGGTCGCTGCCATACAGGTCGCGCGGCAGTGGGATGCGCGGGTGCGGCAGGCCGAAACCGCCTTCCAGCGTCGCCATCTGCTCGATGCTGGCCACTGGATCGGCCACCAGTTCCTGAATCGAGATGGACTGGTCGGCGATACGGTTGACGAACGAAGTGTTCGCGCCGTTTTCCAGCAGGCGACGTACCAGGTACGCCAGCAGTGTTTCGTGAGTGCCGACCGGAGCGTACACGCGGCACGGACGGTTCAGCTTGCCTTCGGAAACCTTGCCTACAACCTGTTCGTACAGGGGTTCACCCATGCCATGCAGGCACTGGAATTCGTACTGGCCCGGGTAATAGTTCTGGCCGGCGATGTGGTAGATGGCTGCCAGGGTATGGGCGTTGTGCGTGGCGAACTGCGGGTAGATGACTTCCGGCACCGACAGCAGTTTGCGGGCGCAGGCGATGTAGGACACGTCGGTGTACACCTTGCGGGTATAGACCGGATAGCCTTCCAGGCCTTCGACCTGGGCGCGCTTGATTTCGCTGTCCCAGTACGCGCCTTTTACCAGGCGAATCATCAGGCGATGACGGCTGCGACGAGCCAGGTCGATCACATAGTCGATCACGTACGGGCAACGCTTCTGGTAGGCCTGGATCACGAAGCCGATGCCGTTCCAGCCGGTCAATTGCGGCTCGAAGCACAGGCGCTCGAGCAGATCCAGCGACAGCTCGAGGCGGTCGGCCTCTTCGGCGTCGATGTTCAGGCCGATGTCGTATTGCTTGGCCAGCAGGGTCAGCGACAGCAGGCGTGGGTACAGCTCGTCCATGACGCGCTCGTACTGGGCGCGGCTGTAACGTGGGTGCAGGGCGGACAGCTTGATGGAAATGCCTGGGCCTTCATAAATCCCACGACCGTGGGACGCTTTGCCGATCGAGTGGATGGCTTGTTCGTACGAGGCCAGGTACTTCTGCGCATCGTGTTCGGTGAGTGCGGCTTCACCCAGCATGTCGTAGGAATAGCGGAAGCCTTTGGTTTCGAACTTGCTGGCGTTGGCCAGGGCCTCGGCGATGGTTTCGCCGGTGACGAACTGCTCGCCCATCAGGCGCATGGCCATGTCGACGCCCTTGCGGATCATCGGCTCGCCGCTCTTGCCGATGATGCGGCTCAGGGAAGAGGTCAGGCCTGCTTCATTATGGGTAGCGACCAGCTTGCCAGTCAGCAGCAGGCCCCACGTGGCGGCGTTGACGAACAGCGACGGGCTGTTGCCCAAGTGTGGCTGCCAGTTGCCGGTGCTGATCTTGTCGCGGATCAGCGCGTCGCGGGTGCCTTTGTCCGGGATGCGCAGCAGCGCCTCGGCCAGGCACATCAGTGCTACGCCTTCCTGGGACGACAGGGAAAATTCCTGCAGCAAACCCTGAACGATACCGGCACGGCCACCGGCACTTTTCTGGTTGCGCAGTTTTTCAGCAATCGAAGCCGCCAGTTTGTTGGTGGCTTCGGCCATTTGTGCCGGCAGGCGGGCCTGTTCGATCAGCATCGGCACCACTTCCGGCTCTGGGCGACGGTAAGCGGCCGTGATGGAGGCGCGCAGGACCGATTGCGGCAGGATGCTCTCGGCAAATTCGAGGAAGCATTGGTGAGCATGGTCGACTTGCACATCGCCAGCATCGTCGCTGTCGGTGCGAGGTGAACCGTTCAGCTCGGTCAGGGTTGCACCACCCTCGAGTTTTTCCAGGTAATTGAAAATTGCCTGCTTGATCAGCCAGTGCGGCGTGCGATCAATCGAGGTTGCGGCCGCCTTGAGGCGTTCGCGGGTCGGGTCATCGAGTTTGACCCCAAGGGTGGTGGTAGCCATATTTTTATCCTCATGTTTACCACGTATCGCGTGGCATCAGCTGGCGGCAAGATTAGCTGCGGGATGATTGAGGTGCAACCGGGTGCAACCCTTTTTTTCTCGAAATGACAGGCAGCTCATCCGGAAGCAAATATCGTCCGGCTGATCCTGCACCGGCTTAGTGCTTTAGCTTCTAGCTGAGTGCTGGGAACTGCACTAAAAGGGAGCAAAAAACTCGAATCTTGCGATAAAACCGATCAGGTGCAACTTATTCGAGCGAAACTGGTTGCACCTTATTTGATTTGTTGAATAGCATTCGCGGCCAAGGTGCAACCGGTTCAAAGCCGAGGGGCATCGGCTGATGGCTTTCCTGGGGAAACATCAGTCATAAATTCGCGGGACTGCAAATCGTCGCTACAACATCTGTGTTGTCGATGCTTTCAACTGCCACCGCTACATAAAAACAAAGCCAGGGCGTAACTCATGAGTGTTAGTAATCCCACCTTGATCACTTTCGTGATCTATATCGCAGCCATGGTCCTGATCGGTCTGATGGCTTACCGCTCCACCAACAACCTTTCCGATTACATCCTGGGCGGTCGTAGCCTGGGCAGCGTGGTGACGGCGCTGTCTGCAGGTGCTTCCGACATGAGCGGCTGGTTGTTGATGGGTTTGCCCGGTGCAATCTACATGTCCGGCCTGTCGGAAAGTTGGATCGCCATCGGCCTGATCGCCGGTGCCTACCTGAACTGGTTATTCGTGGCCGGTCGCCTGCGGGTTCAGACCGAGCACAACGGTGACGCACTGACGCTGCCGGACTACTTCTCCAGCCGTTTCGAAGACAAGAGCGGCGTGCTGCGGATCATCTCTGCGGTGGTGATCCTGGTGTTCTTCACCATCTACTGCGCTTCCGGCATCGTGGCCGGTGCCCGTCTGTTCGAAAGTACCTTCGGCATGTCTTACGAGACGGCGCTGTGGGCCGGTGCTGCAGCAACCATTGCCTACACCTTCGTCGGTGGTTTCCTGGCCGTGAGCTGGACCGACACCGTACAAGCCACCCTGATGATCTTTGCGCTGATCCTCACGCCGATCATCGTGCTGCTGGCTACCGGTGGTGTGGACACCACGTTCCTGGCCATCGAAGCAAAAGATCCTACGTCGTTCGACATGCTGAAAAACACCACCTTCATCGGCATCATCTCGCTGATGGGCTGGGGCCTGGGCTACTTCGGCCAGCCGCACATCCTGGCGCGCTTCATGGCGGCGGATTCGGTCAAGTCGATCGCCAATGCCCGTCGCATTTCCATGACCTGGATGATCCTGTGCCTGGGCGGCACCGTGGCTGTGGGCTTCTTCGGTATCGCTTACTTCTCGGCGCACCCTGACGTGGCCGGTCCCGTGACCGAGAACCCAGAGCGGGTGTTCATCGAGCTGGCGAAGATCCTGTTCAACCCATGGGTTGCCGGTGTGTTGCTGTCGGCCATCCTGGCGGCGGTGATGAGCACCCTGAGTTGCCAGTTGCTGGTGTGCTCTAGTGCCCTGACCGAAGACTTCTACAAGACCTTCCTGCGCAAGGGCGCTTCCCAGCTGGAACTGGTCTGGGTCGGCCGCGCCATGGTGCTGCTGGTGGCCCTGGTCGCCATTGCCCTGGCCGCTAACCCGGAAAACCGCGTACTGGGTCTGGTGAGCTACGCCTGGGCTGGTTTCGGTGCTGCCTTCGGCCCGGTTGTCCTGATCTCGGTAATCTGGAAGAACATGACCCGCAATGGCGCGCTCGCCGGCATTCTGGTGGGTGCGATCACCGTGATCGTCTGGAAGCATTTCGCGTTGCTGGGCCTGTACGAAATCATCCCGGGCTTCATCTTCGCCAGCCTGGCTATCTACTTCGTCAGCAAGATGGGCGCGCCTACCGCCGGTATGCTGCAGCGCTTCGACGCGGCGGAAAAAGATTTTCGCCTGAACCAGTAAGGCCTTCGGCGAGGCCTTGATGGCTCGCAGGACGACTTGCATGAAAACGGCCCGTCTCCAATGGAGGCGGGCCTTTTTTACGGGTGTCAGGTGGGATGGGACTGGCAAAACGTGTGGCTCTCCGAGCGAATCCAGCCCCTCAATGACAGGACTGTTCGACATCGGCGTACGTGGTGCCGATCTTCAGGCCGGAAATATAGTTCTTCACATCCTCCATGACGCCTGGCTGATGCTTATTGTAAACGCCCCATTTAGGCTCGTTCGCACCTATGTTCGCGCCGTCCCAGGTTCTTCCGGAAAAGCGTTTCTGGCCGTTGCTGAAGGTCTGTGCCTGACCCTCGAACCATAACTGCGTCCAACCGCTGCTTGATTGATTGGAAGTATGGATGGCCAAGACCAGGCAGTACCACTTCAGCGGTTCAATGGGTTGGGTCCAGATCACACCGGATGTCTCGCCTGGCATGCCGTAGTAGAAAAGCCTCAAGTTGCCGTCCTTGGCACTCATCAGGAACGGATAGTTTTGTTGATGCCCCGCTTCATAGGACTTCCACTGGAATGGATGATGATTGCTCTGGGTGTCATTCAACTTGAATGACCAGCCAATAAAATAGGTTCTGTCCTTTTCGAATCGATAGGGTGTGTGATTGGCGCCAGTCCTGATATTGCGTGCTTCGCAGCGGGGCTCGCCGGCGCCTTTATGGAATAACCAGGATTTGCCTCGGTCATCATCGTCTACCACGGTGATGCTGGACGGGGCTGGGCATTCACTCACGGCATTCGCGAATATTTTTTCTTTACCGATAGGATTGGCGGCGTCTCCATTCCAAATCAAGTGGGCCTCCGCGGGGGGGCAAAGATGAAAGGCAGTGATCAGGCTCGCAGCGGCGAGCAGGGGAAATTTCATCAGTGAGTTTCCTGAAGTTCTTGATGTTGTTGACGTGAAACTTTCGACACTTATGGGAAGCGTGATGTGGGCCCGCGATGCTCACGGCGCTCACGCCATGTCGGGATCCGCCTGGTTGAGGAAGATCAGCACGCCCAGGATCGCCATGTAGAATCTGAACGCGGCATCCTGGCCATTCCAGATTTCTGACTGCCACATCAGAAACCATTCGCCGCCAACGACCATGAAGCCGAAAAACCAGACGAAAAAACCCACCGTCAAGCCGGCGATGGCCCACCCCTTGGCACGTGCGAACACCGCGCCCTCGGCCTTGCGCGCCTGCCACAGCAGCAGCGCGCCGTAGCCCAGCAGCCCTGCCGTGATGGCTTCACCGAGGATGATCAGCCAATAGGCACCGTGCCACACCCAGGGTTGGTCGATCGCACGATACCGGGCGGCATTGTCGGGGAAGGTGGTGTCCATACTCAGCACGTGATGGACGAAATTGAAATTGGAGCTGTAGTCCGTAATGTTGTTGAACACGGTCAGGAAGGCGAATGCGGCGAGCGCCAGGATCATTGCAATCTTTGCGTAGCGAATGGTCATGGGTTGCGTCCTTTGCTTTTTGTAATCGGGTAAAAAACGGTATCACGCGAACTTGCAGTCAGAGTCCTGTTGCGTTGTAAGAAGTTGCTGATTCATTCGTGCGACGGTTTCTGAAGGGCGTGATGCAAGGATTGTCTGTCGGAAAGCGCCACACGTTTTGCAGCTTTTAGCTTTGTGTATGTAAGGAAAATCTGTTTTTCCTGAGCGCCGATCAACTTTCCGATGGCTGATGCAGAATCGCTGGCCTCCACTCAGCAAAGGACATCGGATGTTCGCGCCTGCCAATCCATCACGTTTCACGCTAACGCTCGACAGCGGGCCGAGTGAACTCAAAGTGCTTGAGTTCAAGGGGCAGGAGGCCATCAGCCAGCCCTATCGCTTTGACCTGGAACTGGTCAGCGAGCGGTCTGACCTGGCGCTGGAAGAGCTCCTGCATCGCCAGGCATTTCTGGGGTTCGATGATCGGGACAGTGGCGTACACGGTCAGGTCTATAGCGTGGCCCAGGGGGATTCGGGCAAACGCCTGACCCGTTACCAGATCAGCCTGGTGCCCCGCCTGGCCTACTTGCGCCATCGCATCAACCAGCGGATTTTCCAGCGCCTGAACGTACCCGATATCGTCGCCCGGGTGTTGAAGGAGCACGGGATCCTGGCGGATGCCTGCCAGTTCACGCTTGGCGGCCAATATCCCGAACGCGAGTATTGTGTGCAGTATGGCGAAAGCGACCTGGCCTTCATCGAGCGGATCTGCGCCGAAGTCGGTATCCATTATCACTTCAGGCATCGCCCTTGCGGTCATCTGCTGGTGTTTGGTGACGACCAGACGGTGTTTCCCCGCCTGCCTGAGTCGACGCTATACCTGCCGGACAGCGGCATGGCTGCCAACGAGCCGGCCATCAAGCGCCTGGCGGTGCGGCTCCAGACCCGTACCACTGCCGTGACGTTGCGCGATTACGACTTCCGCAGGCCCGGTTCGTTACTGCAAACCCAACTCGACAATCGACAGCGTCCTGTGCTCGAGGACTATCACTATCCCGGTGGTTTCTGCGCCCGTGACGACGGCAAGCATCTGACCCGACGCGCCCTCGAGCGCCACGGCGCCGACCACTGCGTGGCAGAAGGCGGCAGCAATGAAAACGCCCTGGTCAGCGGACATTTCATGCGTATCAAGGAACATCCCCGAGAGCCGTGGAATGATCTCTGGCTCCTGACGCAGATCGACCATCATGGCCGCCAACCGCAGGTGCTGGAAGAAACCGCCGCCGGCCCGGATGAATTCCAGGGCTACAAAAATACCTTTCTTGCCACGCCATGGGACGTGTTCTTTCGGCCACCCTTGCATCACGAAAAGCCCCGTGCCCAGGGCTATCAGTTGGCGGTGGTGACCGGACCGGTGGACAGCGAGATCCATTGCGATGAGTTCGGACGGGTCAAGGTGCAACTGGTCTGGGATCGCGACGGTCAACGCGACGAACATTCCAGCTGCTGGCTGCGCGTGGCCTCCGGTTGGGCTCACGATCGCTATGGCGCAGTGATGATTCCCCGGGTCGGGATGGAAGTCCTGGTGGGGTTCATCGATGGCGACGTGGACAAGCCGTTGGTCGTCGGTTGTCTGCCCAACGGCGCCAACCCGGTGCCACTGGACTTGCCTGCGGACAAGACCCGCAGCGTGTTGCGCAGCCAGAGCAGCCCCGGCGGGGGAGGCTACAACGAATTGCGCATCGAGGATCGCAAGGGCGCCGAGGAGATCTACCTGCGGGCCCAGCGCAACTGGACCCAGCATGTGCTGCATGACCAGCGGGTGCAGGTCGATCACGAGCGCAGCATCGTTGTCGCCGGTACGGCACGGCACGAGCTCAAGGCCGATGAGCAGCGCCTCACCCACGGTCAACGCCGGGCAGAAGTGCGGCATGACGATCATCTGCTGGTGAGCGGTGAGCGGCATATTCGTGTCACCAGCCAGGTCCTGAATGCCAGCCAGCAGTTTCATGTCAGCGCCGGCCAGCAGGTAGTCTTGGATGGGGGCGCGAGCGTGACCCTTCAGGCTGGCGGTCATTGGATCAACATCGGTGCTGGCGGGATTTCCAGCAGCGTACCCATCGAGGTCGGTGGCGCGCCGATGGCGGTCATGAGCGCGGCATTCGGCTCTCCAGGCGGCGCCGAGAAGCGGGTCGCTGCGGCGGAACCTGCGCTTTCCCTTGCGCAGATTCTCAGTTTCCAAGGTTCGGCGCCGTTCTGTGAGGAGTGCGAGCGTTGCAGAAATGGCGCCTGTGCAGCGCCGCCCGTCTTTCACAAGCCTGTCGATGTCCGGAGGCGTCCATGAACAGCGATCAACCTCCTCGCGCCTGGCTTGAGGAGCACCCCTTGCAGGCCTCCGAGCAACTATTCGCCATTTTCAGCAATGCCAGTAGCGCCGGGGCGTTGTCGGCTTGGAGGCGCTCGATGAACTCGGTCGCCAGCCCGATCTGGGCCGACACGCCGTACGCCGGGTGGGAAGCGGTCATGCCCTATGTAGGGCTGGTCAGCGCAGACAGTGGGTTTCTTGATTGGATAGCCGCCACCGATTCCCTCGATTGGGGTTGGCTGGCGGTTTCGTGCGTGAGTCAAGAAATCCTTGTCGAACACTTGCGAGGGCTCACACAGGTACTGTTGCCCGGTGGCAAGCCGGTCTTCCTGCGTTTTTGGGATGGGCGCTTCATGCGGCCGATCCTGCAATCGACGGAGGTGGAGGCCGGGCAACTCTTGCCGGTTATCAAACGTTGTCTGATCAATGGCCGATCCCTTGAGGTCGTGGGAAATACCCAGCGGCCGGCCCAGGCTTTTCCTTGGTGGCAAGTGCCCATCACCCTGTTGGCCGCAACGACCGAGGGGCCGACGGACTGTCTGCTGGACAACGTGCTCACTTGGCTGGGTGAAGAGCATCCGCATGTGTTCGAGCGGGTCGACGGCAGCGTCCTGCGCTGCAAGATTGCCCACTTTCTTGAGCGATCGGCGGTGGCTGAGGCGAAAATGGCGCCATTGCAGGCCTATTTGCTGCGAGAGCTGGGCTGATGATGGCCTGTCCGCTGGGCTGCGAACCCCTGACGTTCGACGCACTTCAAGGTAAACTCGTCGCCCTTCGCAGGAGCCGCCATGAATTATCGCCACGCCTTCCACGCCGGCAATCACGCCGATGTATTCAAACACCTGACCTTGACCCGACTCATTGCCTTGATGTCGCGCAAGGAGCAGCCCTTCGCCTACCTCGATACCCACGCGGGCATCGGGTTGTACGACTTGCAGGGTGACCAGGCCAACCGTACCGGTGAGTATCTGGAAGGCATTGCGCGGTTGTGGGGCGAGAGCGATCTGCCGCCGCTGACCGCCGACTACATGAAGGTGCTGCACGAGATGAACCCGGACGGGCAGTTGCGCTACTACCCGGGCTCGCCGGAGTTGGCGCGGCGCCTGACCCGTTCGCAGGACCGTGTGCTGCTCAACGAGAAACACCCTGAAGACGGCGTGTTGCTCAAGGACAACATGAAAGGCGACCGTCGCGTGGCGGTCCATCTGGGTGAGGGCTGGCATGTGCCGCGGGCGCTGCTGCCGGTGGCGGAGAAGCGTGCCTTGATGCTGATCGATCCGCCCTTCGAACAGCTGGACGAGATGCAGCGCTGCGCCGCCTCCCTCAAGGAAGCCATTGGCCGGATGCGCCAGACGGTGGCGGCGATCTGGTACCCGGTCAAGGACCAGCGGATGTTGCGCCGCTTCTACCAGGACCTGGCCGGCACGGGCGCGCCGAAGCTGTTGCGGGTGGAACTGCTGGTGCATCCATTGGCCACGCCCAACAGCCTGAACGGCTCCGGCCTGGCGATTGCCAACCCGCCGTGGGGGCTGGAGCAAGAGTTGCGTGAACTGCTGCCGTGGCTGTCGAAAAAGCTGGGGCAGACCCAGGGCGGGTGGCAGATGGATTGGTTGATTGCTGAAAGCTGAGTTTTGCTGGCGCCTGGAAGGGCGCTATCGCGAGCAAGCTCGTTTCCACATGGGGATCTTAGGCGTACGCAAGAGTTGTGTACGCCGCCAGACCTGTGGGAGCTGGCTTGCTCGCGAAGCTGTTCAGGGCCGGACAGTCAGATCGGGCAGGTCACGCCGGTCCCGCCAATCCCGCAATAGCCTTCAGGGTTCTTCGCCAGGTACTGCTGGTGATAGGCCTCGGCGAAGTAGAACGTTGGCGCTTCTTCGATTTCGGTGGTGATGGTGCCTTTGCCGGCCTTGGTCAACTCGGCCTGGAAGACTTGCTCGCTGTGTTTGGCCGCCGCCAGTTGGGCCGGGGTGGTGGCATAGATCACCGAACGGTACTGGGTGCCGATGTCGTTCCCCTGGCGCATGCCCTGGGTCGGGTTGTGCAGTTCCCAGAACATCTTCAGAAGCTGTTCGTAGCTGACTTTCGCCGGCTCGTAGACCACCAGCACCACTTCGCTGTGGCCGGTAAGGCCCGAGCAGACTTCTTCGTACGTCGGGTTCGGTGTGAAACCACCGGCGTAACCCACCGCGGTACTGACCACGCCTTCGCGCTGCCAGAACTTGCGTTCCGCGCCCCAGAAACAGCCGAGGCCGAAGATCGCGAAATCCACGTCCATGGCAAACGGCCCCAGCAGCGGTGCGTCGAGGACGAAGTGTTTTTCCGGCACGGTCATCGGGGTTTCACGGCCAGGCAGGGCTTGTTCTTGAGTAGGGAGCACGTTTTTGTTCACCAGGATTTCCGAGCGCAAGACCATTTATCAGTCCTTTCAGTCAGATTGAGTTGAGCGAAATAGACCGTCAGTGTGCCTCAGAAAAGCCGCCGCAAGCTATACGCAGCTGTCAGACCAGAGGCCCACGCGGGTAGCGCTTGAGCTTTTCGATCAGCTCCGCGCCCGGGATTGGCCGGTCGAACAGGTAGCCCTGGCCGACGTCGCAGCGGTGGCGCCGTAGAAACGCCAGTTGCTGGGCGGTTTCGATGCCTTCGGCCACGACCTTGAGTTTCAGGTTGTGGGCCATGGCGATCACCGCCGAGGTGATTTCCATGTCGTCCTGGTTGTCCGGGATTTCGTGGATGAAGCTGCGATCGATCTTGATAATGTCGATCGGGAATTTCTTCAGGTAACTGAGGGACGAGTAACCGGTGCCGAAGTCGTCCATGGCCAGGGTCAGCCCCAGGCGCTTGAGCTGGTCGAGCTGCAAGTGGGTGTCTTCGGTGGCTTCCAGCAACAGGCCTTCGGTCAGCTCCAGCTCCAGCAACCGGGCCGGCAGTTGTTCTTCCTTGAGGATGCTGGCGATGGAGGCGACCAGGTCCGGGTCGGAGAACTGCTTGGGCGACAGGTTGATCGCCACTTGCAGGTTGCCCAGGCCGGCCGCGGTCAGCTGTTTGCTCATCCGGCAGGCCTGGCGGGCGATCCATTTGCCGATGGGAATGATCAGGCCGGTTTCTTCGGCCACGCTGATGAACTGGTCCGGGCGGATCATGCCCTTTTCCGGATGGTTCCAGCGCAGCAGCGCCTCCATGCCCAGCAGCCGGCCGCTGCGCAGGCACAGCTTGGGTTGGTAGAACACGTCCAGTTCATTCTGGGTCAAGGCGCGACGCAGGTTGTTTTCCACGAACAGCTTGTAGCTGGCCTCGGCATTCAGTGCTTCGGTGAACACCTGGACCTGGTGCTTGCCGTTGGCCTTGGCCTTGTGCAAGGCGAGGCCGGCGTTGCGCATCAGGGTCTGCGGATCGCGGCCGTGCAGCGGCGCGCAGGCCAGGCCCACGGAGCCGGTCACGCTGATCAACTGGTTATCGACGAACATCGGCTTGTCGAGGGTCATCAGCAACTGACTGGCGATCTGTTGCCCGGCTTCCAGGCTCGTGTCGTCCAGCAGGACCGCGAATTCGTTACTGGCAAATCGCGCCAGGCTGCCGCTGGGGCTCAAGCTGTTGCGCAGGCGCCGGGCCAGGCTGATCAGCAGTTTGTCACCGGTCTGGTGGCCGAGGCTGTCGTTGATGCGCTTGAAGTTGTCGATGTCCACCAGCAGCAGGCTGATGGGCGAATCACTGTCCCGGGCGAAGCGTTCATCGAGGTTGCGAATGAACGCCGGACGGTTGCCCAGGTTGGTCAGGTTGTCGGTGTACGCCAGGCGCTCGATGCGCTGCTGGGCCAGCTTGGTCTGGGTGATGTCTTCGTAGATGCCGATGTAGTGGGTCAGCTCGCGGTTATCGCCGTAGACCTTGGAAATCGACAGCTGGCCCCAGTAGGGCTCCAGGTTCTTGCGTCGACTCTTGAACTCACCCTGCCAACTGTTGCTCTGGGCCAGCGCCGAGGGGGCGTCGAACAGCAGTTCGCTGAGGTTCTCCAGGGCCGGCAGTTCCGAGAGGCGTTGGCCGTGGACTTCCTCGGTGGTGTACTGGGTGATCGCGGTGAAGCTCGGGTTGACGTACTCCACCACACCGTCGCAATTGACCAGCAGGAACGCGTTGGCGCTCTGTTCCACGGCGCGCTGGAACAAGTGCAGGGCGCTGGTGGCGGTGCGTCGGTTATGGTTGTTGATGACTTGGGCGAACTGGTCCGCGAGCTCGCCGGCAAAGGCGATTTCATCCGACTGCCAGGCGCGGGTGACGCCTACTTGCTCCAGGCACAGCACGCCCACCACCTGGCCGTCGATACGCACGCTGGCGTCGAGAATGGCATTGACGTCACGAGCGCGCAGGTTCTCGGCCATTTCTCGGGTACGTGGGTCGCGCATTGCATTATGGGCGTCAATGGCGCGGCAGGTCTGCAGCGCCTCCATGTAGTCGGGAAAGTCGTTGGCGTCGATCACCGCGGGCAGGAAGTACGCCTGGGACGCGCGGTTGTAGGCGGAAATCGGTACCAGTTTGCCATCGTCCAGATTCCAGAGGCTGGCGCAGTCGATCTGGTAGATGTCACAGGCGCTGCGGGTGATGAGTTCGGCGGCTTCGAGCAGAGAGTTGTTGGCGCTGTAGCGTTGACGGGTCAGCAGCAGGATCAAGTCCTGTTGGGCGCGTACCCGGTCCAGGTGCTGGAGTTGTTCTTGCTGGGCGCGCTGGTTCAGTTCCAGGGCGATCTGCAGGCGTGAGTTCTGGGTTTCCAGGTCCAGTGCCGGCACGGAGGGTTCGCCTTGCAGCAAATTGTCCACTGCCAGCAGGTAACCGCGCAGCAGATGACGATTGTGTTGCTTATAGGCCTCACCCGTCTCCAGCACGTTCATCGGGCCCTTGGCGGTGTGGAGCGTGTAGCGAATCTGGTAATGCGCGGCCTGGGCCAATTGTTGCTGGATGGCGTCGTGCAGTTGATAGCGTGCTTCGGGTTCCATCAAGCTGGCGTAAGGCGCACTGACCAGCGAGCACAGCTCTACGGCGGGCAGGCCGAAGTATCGCTCGCAGTTGGGATCGAGGAACAACAGCGCCCAGCTTGCTTCATTCAGCCGTTCGAAACGCAGCATACCGAGCCGCGAGGGCACCGGTAACTGCGTCACTACCTCGGCCGCCATACGGCTGGCGGCATCGGGTTGGCTTTTCATGGGGAAACTCGCTTCGAAAATGCTGATCGCGCCGGGCTGACGCCCTCGTTATTACGGATTGGCGCAAGGTTGCATCATTGCGGCACTGGCTGACAAGAGAGATGAAGGCCAAGTGCTATAAACCTTTTATCGGCCGACGAGAGGATTTCTCCAGTCGCCGACCGATCAGAGGGCATGGAAGATCATTGCAGTGGGATGTCGACCGTCTGCAAGGGGTTGCCGTCCCGGTCGTGGAAGGTGACTTGAAGGCTCTGGGCCGTGACATGCAGGCGGGCGAAGTTGTCCTGGCTCACCACTTTGCTGGTCAGTTCATAGCGGTACTGGCCGCTTTGGGTAAGGGCCATGGGCCTGTGGAAAATAAAATCCGAGGCTTTTGCAAAAGGCAGCAATTTACTGTTGTAGAACGGTGAGGAAACGACGGTGTTGACCTCGAAATCAGGATCCTCGCTGTGACGCAGGCGGCTGGTCATGGAGCCGTGGACATCGCCCGAGACGAAAATCACGTTTTTGATCCGATGGCGGCGTATGGTTTCCAGCAGGCGCAGGCGTTGTTCCGGGAAGGCCTGCCAGGCGTCGCCGTCATCGTGCTTGCTGTCAGGGAAGAACATGACGCTGGTCACGACGAGTTTGACCCTGGCGGGGCTGTCGATGAGCCATTGGAGCAGGGACTGTTCCTGTTCTTCGTCGAGGATGCGCCGGTCATTCGCCGACAGGTTGCGTTGCGTCCGGCTGTCGGTGACGAACCATTGGATATCGCCGTGGGAGAAGGTGTACCAGTAACGGGTTAACGACTTGTGTAATGTTCCGTCGCTCGACAGTTCATGGGCTGGCCCGTGGCTGGCCTGATAAAGCCTATAAGCGCCCATGGCATTTGCGTAGAGGATGTCGTCGTTGACGGTTTTCCTGGCGGGCCAGTTGTCTTCGATCTCATGGTCGTCAAGGATCATGTAGGTAGGGGTGCCAGACATCAGTTTCCGGATATGCGGCTGGGTAAATACTGATCGGTATCTGAAAAGGATGTTCTGATAGGTTCGGTCCGGTCCGATGACATTCAGGTCATCCAGATAAACCTGGTCGCCGGTCATCAATACCGCGCTGATCGGTGGGTTGGCCTGCGCCACGAGGCGGTTGATGCCGGCAAAGGTGCGGTCGCCAAGCCCAGGTAGCAATGGGATGCCGGCGGCGATTCGCAAGTAGCGACAAGAGCCCACGATATAAGCGCGTGGCGCATCGGTTTTGCTGGCCGGCGTGCGTAAGCAGTAGGTGGTCCTGGGCCATTGCAGCGGCAGTTCCTGGACGGTTTCCACGGTATGGGTCGGGCTCAGGGGGCTGAACCAGCCGGCCTGGTACTCGTAGGCGGTATCGGGTTGAAGGCCTTTCAGCACGATGACATCGGACATGTCGCGGTAGGTCTTCAATTGGACAAAATGCCCTTTCGACCAGCGTGTATCGCCTTGGCGCCGATGGCGAATACCGGCGAATACCCGGTTGTTGTCGCGATCGCCGCGCAGAAATATCCGGGCGTGGTCGGTTGTCGTGTGGCCGACAATGGGGCCAACGGTAGGTTTGAACATATTCGAATCCATTCGAAGTTTCAGCAGTGGGGGCAAACATCAAGTTGCCTTGAGGCTCCGATGCTAAAGCGCGATGCAGGATAAATATTGATCGAGGAGAGGGCGCAAGTTGTGGGTAATGACTAACAGGGGGCGTAGTCATTTCAAGCTTGCGAGGTAGGAAAGTTGCCGCGGTGACTGATTTTCCGCCATCGCGAGCAAGCTCGCTCCCACAAAGGACTTGTGTTGTCCCTGTGGGAGCAAGCTCGCGATGAGGCCGGGACATCCAGCATCCAGGCAGCCTGTCTGGAATTCCAGGCAAAAAAAGCCCCGCCAAACGGGCGGGGTTGAGGTACGAGCGTGGCGCTCGGAAAACAGTGCTCCGAATGGCCCTCCCCAAGGGAGGGCCGTGCGGTGTTACAGCAGGATGGTGCGGATGTCGCCCAGCAGGTCGCTCAGACGCTTGGTGAAGCGTGCAGCGGCGGCGCCATTGATCACACGGTGATCGTAGGACAGCGACAGTGGCAGCATCAGCTTCGGCTGGAAGGCCTTGCCGTCCCAGACAGGCTGGATGGTGGCCTTGGAAACACCCAGGATCGCCACTTCCGGCGCGTTGACGATCGGCGTGAAGCCGGTGCCGCCAATGTGGCCGAGGCTGGAGATGGTGAAGCAGGCGCCTTGCATGTCGTCGGCGGTGAGCTTCTTGTTCCGGGCTTTTTCGGCCAGGGCAGCGGCTTCGGCAGCCAGCTGCAAGAGGCTCTTCTGGTCGACGTTGCGGATGACCGGTACCAGCAGGCCTTCCGGGGTGTCGACGGCAAAGCCGATGTGCACGTATTTCTTGCGGATCACAGCCTTGCCACTCGGGGCCAGGGAGGCGTTGAAGTCCGGCAGTTCCTTGAGCAGGTGCGCACAGGCCTTGAGCAGCAGGGGCAGTACGGTCAGCTTCACGCCGGCCTTTTCCGCCACGGCTTTCTGCGCAACGCGGAAAGCTTCCAGCTCGGTGATGTCGGCCTGGTCGAACTGAGTCACGTGCGGGATGTTCAGCCAGCTGCGATGCAGGCTCGACGCGCCGATCTGCATCAGGCGAGTCATGGCCACTTCTTCGGTTTCGCCGAAGCGGCTGAAGTCCACCGCCGGGATCGGCGGGATACCCGCGCCACCGCTGGCGCCTTCGGCCGGTGCGTTCTTGGCCTTCTGCATCATGGCCTTGACGTAGGCTTGCACGTCTTCTTTCAGCACACGACCGTGAGGGCCGCTTGGGCCGACGGCGGACAGCTCGACACCGAACTCACGGGCCAGCTGACGCACCGCAGGGCCGGCGTGCACCTTGGCACCGCTTGGGGCTGGTGCGGCGGCCGGGGCGGGCGCGGCTTCGGCCTTGGCGGCAGGTGCGGCAGCAGCCGGAGCCGGAGCGGCTTCGGTCTTGGCAGCGGGTGCCGCGGCCTGGGCTGGCGCGGCCGGAGCGGCGGCGCCGGCTACTTTCAACTTCAGGATCAGGTCACCGGTGCCGACTTCGTCTTCCAGCTTGATCTCGACGCTTTCCACCACACCGGCGGCCGGCGACGGGATTTCCATGCTGGCCTTGTCGGATTCCAGGGTGATCAGCGACTGGTCGGCTTCGACCGTGTCGCCGGCCTTGACCAACACTTCGATGATCTTGGCCTTGCCCGACGAACCGATGTCCGGAACGTGAATGTCCTGGACCGTGGCCGCCGCAGGCGCAGCAGCCGGAGCGGGAGCCGCCTCGGCAGCCGGTGCCGCGGCGGGCTTTTCAGCCGCCGCCGGGGCCGCTGCAGGCGCTGCCGCTTCAGGTGCCGCAGCGGCGCCCTCGACTTCCAGCTCCAGCAGTTCGTCGCCTTCTTTCAGGCGATCGCCCAGCTTCACTTTCAGGCTCTTGATCACACCGGCCTTCGGCGCAGGCACTTCCATGCTGGCCTTGTCCGATTCAAGTGTCAGGATGCTCTGGTCGGCTTCGATACGGTCGCCGACCTTCACAAACAGTTCAATTACTTCACCTTCACCGCTGCCGATGTCAGGTACGCGAATGAGTTCGCTCACGAAAATTCTCCTCAGCAGTCCAGTGGGTTGCGTTTTTCTGGATCGATGCCGAACTTGACGATGGCTTCGGCCACCACTTTAGGTTCGATATCGCCACGGTCAGCCAGGGCTTCCAGGGCTGCCAACACAACGAACTTACGGTCGACTTCGAAGAAGTGACGCAGCTTCTTGCGGCTGTCGCTACGGCCGAAACCGTCGGTGCCCAGCACTTTGAATTCCTTGGAAGGAACCCACTGGCGGATCTGCTCGGCGAACAGCTTCATGTAGTCGGTAGACGCGATGACCGGACCTTTGCGGCCGTTCAGGCATTCTTCGACGTAGCTCAGCTTTGGCTTCTGGCCAGGGTGCAGGCGGTTGCTGCGCTCTACGGCCAGGCCGTCGCGACGCAGTTCGTTGAAGCTGGTGACGCTCCAGACGTCGGCGCCGACGTTGAACTCTTCACGCAGGATCTTCGCTGCCTCACGCACTTCGCGCAGGATGGTGCCCGAGCCCATCAACTGGACGTGGTGCGCCGCTTCGCGGGTGTCTTCTTCGAGCAGGTACATGCCCTTGACGATGCCTGCCTCGACACCGGCCGGCATGGCTGGCTGCTGGTAGGACTCGTTCATTACGGTGATGTAGTAGAAGACGTCCTGTTGTTCTTCGGTCATCTTCTTCATGCCGTCCTGGATGATCACCGCCAGCTCGTAGCCATAGGTCGGATCATAGGTGCGGCAGTTCGGGATGGTCCCGGCCAGCATGTGGCTATGGCCGTCTTCGTGCTGCAGGCCTTCACCGTTCAGCGTGGTCCGGCCTGCGGTACCGCCGATCAGGAAGCCGCGGGTACGGCTGTCGCCGGCCGCCCAGGCCAGGTCGCCGATACGCTGGAAGCCGAACATCGAGTAGAAGATGTAGAACGGCAGCATCGGCTGGTTGTGGCTGGAGTACGAAGTACCGGCGGCGATGAAGGAGCTCATGGCACCTGCTTCGTTGATGCCTTCTTCGAGGATCTGGCCCTTCTTGTCTTCGCGGTAGAACATCACCTGGTCTTTATCGACTGGCTCGTAGAGCTGGCCAACGGACGAGTAGATGCCCAACTGGCGGAACATGCCTTCCATACCGAAGGTACGGGCTTCGTCCGGGATGATCGGAACGATGCGCTGGCCGATTTCCTTGTCCTTGACCAGTTGCGCGAGGATCCGCACGAAGGCCATGGTGGTGGAAATTTCACGGTCGCCCGAGCCGTCCAGGATCGCCTTGAGGGTCTCCAGTGGTGGGGTCGGAACGCTGAAGCTCTTGGCGCGACGCTGCGGCACGAAACCGCCCAGTGCGGCACGGCGCTCGGCCAGGTAACGGGCTTCGGCGCTGCCTTCTTCAGGCTTGAAGAACGGCAGGTTTTCCAGCTCGCTGTCCTTGACCGGAATGTCAAAGCGGTCGCGGAACAACTTCAGGCTGTCGACATCGACTTTCTTGGTGTTGTGCGCGGTGTTCTTCGCTTCGCCGGCGCCAGTGCCATAACCCTTGATGGTCTTGGCCAGGATGACGGTTGGTTGTTCCTTGTGGTTGACCGCTTCGTGGTACGCCGCATAGACCTTGTACGGGTCGTGGCCGCCACGGTTGAGTTTCCAGATCTCGTCGTCGGACAAGTCGGCAACCATCGCCTTGAGTTCAGGCGTGTTGAAGAAGTGCTCACGGACGAACGCGCCGTCCTTGGCCTTGTAGTTCTGGTACTCGCCGTCGATGACTTCGTCCATGCGACGTTGCAGGATGCCGTCGACGTCCTTGGCCAGCAGTGGGTCCCAGAAACGGCCCCAGATGACTTTGTTGACGTTCCACTGGGCGCCACGGAACACGCCTTCGAGTTCCTGGATGATCTTGCCGTTGCCGCGAACCGGGCCGTCGAGGCGCTGCAGGTTGCAGTTGATGACGAAGATCAGGTTGTCCAGCTTCTCGCGGCCGGCCAGGGAAATCGCGCCCAGGGATTCTGGCTCGTCGCACTCGCCGTCACCCATGAAGCACCAGACTTTCTGCTTGCCTGGCTGGATGAAGCCACGGGCTTCCAGGTACTTCATGAAGCGTGCCTGGTAGATCGCCTGGATCGGGCCCAGGCCCATGGAAACGGTCGGGAACTGCCAGAAGTCCGGCATCAGCCAAGGGTGCGGGTACGAAGACAGGCCGTTGCCGTCCACTTCCTGGCGGAAGTTGTTCATCTGGTCTTCGGAGATGCGGCCTTCCATGAACGCACGGGCGTAGACGCCTGGCGATGCGTGGCCCTGGAAGTAGATCAGGTCGCCGCCGTGTTCGTCGGTCGGGGCCTGGAAGAAGTAGTTGAAGCCGATGTCATACAGCGTCGCGCTGGAGGCGAAGCTGGAGATGTGACCGCCCAGGTCAGAATCTTTCAGGTTGGTACGCATGACCATGGCCAACGCGTTCCAGCGTACCAGCGAGCGAATGCGGCGTTCCATGAACAGGTCGCCAGGCATGCGTGCTTCGTGGGTAACGGGGATCGTGTTGCGGTACGGCGTGGTGATGGCATAGGGCAGTTGCGAACCGCTGCGGGTTGCGAGTTCGCCCATACGGGTCATCAGATAATGAGCACGGTCTTCGCCTTCTTTGTCGAGAACCGATTCCAGGGCGTCCAGCCATTCCTGGGTTTCGACGGGATCGAGGTCTTGCATGGCTTGCTCCAGGGCGGAAAGGCTACCAGAATCGGTTGCCTGAGTTTGCGACTGGCCTTGTGGGCAGACGATATAAATTCTTGGATTGCCGAAGGTTGTTTCGGCGGCGTGTAGTTTTACTACAAATCGTCGACCGTTTCAGCCTTTCGAATGTATAGACGAGTAGTAAAACTACACATGAGCGGCTTATGGCCCCTCGTTTCGTTGTGAGAATAATCGTTACTGTTGGTCATTAGCCAACTCGTACAGGTAAAAACTTGATGCCGGCTGCCAATAAAATCAGATTTTCAGCTATTTATCATCTTTGTTCGACAGTCGATCAGGTAGTGTATTTGGAAAAAACACTACATCCAGCCTCTCCCGCGCCGATCAAGGATAGACCATGAGCCTGCCCTCGCTTGTCCCAATATCGGAAACGGTGCCGGCCATTCTCCAGTCATTGGTCAGTCGTGCCGAGCAGTCGTTCCGTGCGGTGGTCGCCTTGCTCGACGACGATCACGGGCTGTCGGCCTGGACCCCGCAGCGCTGGGAGGCGTTCAACCGTATTGCCGCCGCCAGCGACTTTGTCATCGAGCAGAGTCTCCGCGACCCGGTAATGCTGCTGGAGCTGGTGCGCAGCGGCGAGCTGGACCGTAGCCTGGCGCCCGGTGAAATGTGCGCGCAGATCGGTGCCGCCGTGCGGGCCGCCGAGACTGAAGAAGAACTGGGCCGCGTCCTGCGCCGCCAGCGAACCCGCCAGCAGGTACGGATCATCTGGCGTGACCTGACCCGCCAAGCCGACCTGGTCCAGACCTGCCGCGACCTCTCGGACATGGCCGACACCTGCATCGACCAGGCCTATCGATGGTTGTACCAGCGCCTCAGCCAGCAATTCGGCACACCCACCGGACGGCGCAGCGGCGAGCCGCAGCAGATGGTCATCCTGGGCATGGGCAAGCTGGGTGCCGTGGAGCTGAACCTGTCGTCGGACATCGATCTGATCTTCGCCTACCCCGAGGGCGGCGAAACCGTTGGCGTCAAGCGACCACTGGATAACCAGGAGTTTTTCATTCGTGTCGGCCAGCGCCTGATCAAGGCCCTGGACCCGATGACCGTCGACGGTTTTGTGTTCCGCGTCGACATGCGCCTGCGCCCCTATGGCTCAGCCGGTGCCCTGGTGCTGAGTTTCAATGCCCTGGAGCAGTATTACCAGGACCAGGGCCGCGACTGGGAACGCTACGCCATGATCAAGGCGCGTGTGGTGGCGGGCGACCAGGTGGCCGGTGCCCAGTTGCTCGACATGCTGCGCCCGTTCGTCTATCGCCGTTACCTGGATTTTTCCGCCATCGAAGCGTTGCGCACCATGAAGCAGCTGATCCAGCAGGAGGTGCGGCGCAAGGGCATGGCCGACAACATCAAGCTGGGCTCGGGCGGCATTCGTGAGGTGGAGTTCATTGCCCAGGCGTTCCAACTGATCCATGGCGGCCGCGACCTGAGCTTGCAGCAGCGTCCGCTGCTCAAGGTGCTGGGGACACTCGAAGGCCAGGGCTATCTGCCGGCCAAGGTGATCGACGAGCTGCGCCAAGGCTATGAATTCCTGCGTTATACCGAACATGCGATCCAGGCCATCGCCGATCGCCAGACCCAGATGTTGCCGGACAACCCGCAGGACCAGGCGCGCATTGCGTTCATGCTGGGTTTTGCCGACTGGTCGGCCTTTCACGAGCAATTGATGTACTGGCGCGGGCGTGTGGCCTGGCATTTCGGCCAGGTCATCGCCGACCCGGATGAAGAGGCGGGTGGCGAGAGCGAAGTCGTGGTGGGCGGTGAATGGTTGCCGTTGTGGGAAGACAGCCAGGATGAAGAGGCGGCGTGTCGTCAGTTGGAGGAGGGTGGCTTCGTCGATGCACCCAAAGCCCTCAAGGCCTTGGCCGCCCTGCGCGGCAGCCCGCAACTGCGCGCCATGCAGCGCCTGGGACGCGAGCGTCTGGATGCCTTCATTCCACGCCTGCTGGCCCAAGCCGTGGAACATGCCGATCCAGACCTGGTGCTGGAGCGGGTGCTGCCCTTGGTCGAAGCGGTAGCCCGCCGCTCGGCCTACCTGGTGTTGTTGACGGAAAACCCTGGCGCCCTGCGCCGTTTGCTGACGTTGTGCGCGGCGAGCCCGTGGATTGCTGAACAAATCACCCGTTTCCCCTTGCTGCTCGATGAATTGCTCAATGAGGGCCGGCTGTTCAAGCCGCCCTTGGCGCCGGAGTTGGCGGCAGAGTTGCGTGAGCGCCTGACGCGCATCCCTGAGGATGACCTTGAGCAACAAATGGAGGCGCTTCGGCATTTCAAGCTGGCGCACCGCCTGCGGGTGGCCGCCTCGGAAATCGCCGGCAGCCTGCCGCTGATGAAAGTCAGCGATTACCTGACCTGGCTGGCCGAGGCGATTCTCGAACAAGTGTTGGTCCTGGCCTGGCGCCAGACGGCCGCCAAGCACGGCGTGCCTTTGCGCACCGATGGCAGTCTGTGCGATCCGGGCTTCATTATTGTCGGTTATGGGAAAGTCGGCGGCCTGGAATTGGGACATGGTTCCGACCTGGACCTGGTGTTCATCCACGATGGCGATCCGCACGCGGAAACCGACGGTCCCAAACCCATCGATGGTGCGCAGTTCTTCACCCGGCTCGGCCAGCGGATCATTCATCTGCTGACCGCGCAGACCAACTCCGGGCAGTTGTATGAAGTGGATATGCGCCTGCGGCCATCCGGGGCGTCGGGGTTGCTGGTCAGTTCGCTCGGGGCGTTTGCCCGTTACCAGGAGAATGAAGCCTGGACCTGGGAGCATCAGGCGTTGGTGCGGGCGCGGGTGCTGGTGGGCAGCCAGGACGTGGGCCAGGCGTTCGAGAAGGTCCGCGGCCAGGTGCTGGGGCGCAAGCGTGACTTGCCGACGCTGCGCCAGGAGGTCAGCGAAATGCGCGCCAAGATGCGCGACAACCTGGGCAGCAAGGTCACCGCCGCCGGAACCGCGCCAAATGCCTTCGAGGCCACGGCGCCCTTCGACCTCAAGCAGGATGCCGGAGGTATCGTCGATATTGAATTTATGGTGCAATACGCGGCTCTGGCGTGGTCCGAGGAACACCCATCGCTGGTGCGCTACACCGATAACATCCGCATTCTGGACGGGTTGCAGGAGGTCGGGCTGATGTCGGCCGAAGATGCCACGCTGTTGCGCGAAGCCTACAAAGCCTATCGCTCCGCCGCTCACCGCCAGGCCTTGCAGAAAGATGCCGGGGTGATCGCAGGCGACCAGTTCGTGGAGGAGCGTCGGCAGGTGCTGCGGATCTGGCGGGAGCTGGGGCTGAGCTGAAGCTTAAAACGTGGGAGCGGGCTTGCTCGCGAAAGCGGAGTGTCAGTCAACTGGGATGTTGAATGTGCCGGCCTCTTCGCGAGCAAGCCTGCTCCCACAGTAGATTGCCGGTGTTTTCGCGACCTGAGCCACAGTGATTCTCGAGGCGGGGAGGCGAGGCCTCCCCGTAGCGTTTTTGGAAACTACATGAATATTCTGATCGTTGGGCCCAGCTGGGTCGGTGACATGGTGATGGCGCAGACACTGTTCCAGTGCCTGAAACAGCGTCATCCGCAGTGCGAAATCGACGTCCTGGCCCCCGAGTGGAGCCGGCCGATCCTTGAGCGTATGCCCGAGGTACGCAAGGCCTTGAGCTTCCCGCTCGGCCACGGCGTGCTGGAGCTGGCGACCCGTCGGCGCATTGGCAAATCCCTGGCCGGTCAGTACGACCAGGCGATTGTGTTGCCCAATTCGTTGAAATCGGCACTGGTGCCGTTTTTCGCGGGCATCCCCAAGCGCACCGGCTGGCGTGGCGAGTTTCGCTACGGCCTGCTCAACGACGTGCGCACCCTGGACAAAGAGCGCTACCCGCTGATGATCGAGCGCTTCATGGCCTTGGCCTACGAGCCTGGGACCGAGTTGCCCAAGCCGTATCCACGACCGAGCCTGCAGATCGACCCGCTCACCCGCGAAGCGGCGCTGGCCAAGTTCGGCCTGAGCCTGGACCGACCGGTATTGGCCCTGTGTCCGGGGGCCGAGTTCGGTGAGTCCAAGCGCTGGCCGGCCGAGCATTACGCCCAGGTTGCCGAGGCGAAGATTCGCGAAGGCTGGCAGGTCTGGCTGTTCGGCTCGAAAAAAGATCATCCGGTGGGCGAGGACATCCGCTCACGGCTGATCCCGGGCCTTCGGGAAGAGTCGGTAAACCTCAGCGGCGACACGTCCCTGGCCGAGGCCATCGACCTGTTGTCCTGCGCCGATTCGGTGGTCTCCAACGACTCCGGCCTGATGCACGTGGCCGCGGCCCTGAATCGCCCATTGGTGGCGGTCTACGGTTCCACCTCGCCGGGCTTTACGCCACCGTTGGCCGACCAGGTCGAAGTCGTGCGGCTGGGTATCGAGTGCAGTCCGTGCTTCGACCGCACCTGTCGCTTCGGTCATTACAATTGCCTGCGCCAGCTCATGCCATCGTCGGTGAACGAGGCCCTGGAGCGTTTGCAGGGCACACCCGTGGAGGTTCGGTAACTTGCGGGTATTGCTGATCAAGACCTCTTCGCTGGGGGATGTGGTCCACACCCTGCCGGCGCTGACCGACGCGGCGCGGGCGATTCCTGGCATCAAGTTCGATTGGGTGGTGGAAGAAGGCTTTGCCGAAATCCCCACCTGGCACCCGGCCGTGGGCAAAGTCGTTCCGGTAGCGATCCGTCGCTGGCGCAAGAACCTCTGGCACACCATCAAGAGTGGCGAATGGCGACGCTTCAAGCAGAGCGTGCGGGCCGAAAAGTACGACCTGGTCATCGACGCCCAAGGCCTGCTGAAAAGCGCCTGGCTGACTCGCTACGTCAAGGCTCCGGTGGCCGGTCTGGATAAAAATTCGGCGCGTGAACCCCTGGCGGCGCGCTTTTATTCCCGGCGCCTGGCGGTGGCCCGTGGTCAGCATGCGGTCGAGCGCGTACGGCAGCTGTTTGCCCTGGCGCTGGGGTATGACTTGCCGCAGACGCTGGGTAACTATGGCCTCAACGTCGACCGATTGGTGGAATTGCCACGCCCCTATCCCTACGTGGTGTTCCTGCACGGCACGACCTGGGAGTCCAAGCATTGGCCCGAACTTTACTGGCGGCAGCTCACCGAGCGCATGGGGCAGTTCGGCGTGGTGGTAAAACTGCCGTGGGGCAACCCCGCCGAAAAGGCCCGGGCCGAACGCATCGCCAACGGGTTGCGCAACGCCCTGGTGCTGCCGAAGCTGAACCTCGGCGGCATGGGCAAGGTGCTTGCCGGTGCCCAGGCCTGTGTGGCTGTGGACACCGGTCTCGGTCATCTGGCTGCGGCCCTGGACGTACCGACCATTTCGTTGCTTGGCCCGACCAATCCGGTGCTGACCGGCGCCTACGGCAAGGGCCAGATCCATCTCGCCAGCGATTTCCCCTGTGCGCCTTGCATGCAAAAGCAGTGCACTTACCCACCCACCGCCGAAGATGCCCGGCGGTTTGACCTGAAACGCGAGCAGCCCCTGTGCTTCACGCGTCTGAACCCCGAGCGTGTTGCCAGCCACCTGAGCACGTTATTGGCTGAGGAGTCGCGCTGATGCAATTGGCTTTTGTCCTTTATAAGTACTTCCCCTTCGGTGGCCTGCAGCGTGACTTCATGCGCATCGCCCTGGAGTGCCAGCGACGCGGTCACCAGATCCGCGTCTACACGCTGATTTGGGAAGGTGACGTGCCGCCCGGCTTCGAGGTGCTGGTCGCGCCGGTCAAGGCGCTGTTCAACCATCGCCGTAACGAGAAGCTCAGTGCGTGGATGGAGGCCGACCTGGCCAAGCGCCCGGTGGACCGTTTGATCGGTTTCAACAAAATGCCCGGCCTGGACGTGTACTACGCTGCCGACGGCTGCTTCGAAGACAAAGCGCAGAACCTGCGCAATTCGCTGTACCGGCGCTGGGGCCGCTACCGGCATTTCGCCGAGTACGAGCGGGCGGTGTTCGCCAAGGATGCCAAGACCGACGTGCTGATGATTTCCGAAGTCCAGCAGCCACTGTTCATCAAGCACTACGGCACACCGCTTGAGCGCTTTCACCTGCTGCCGCCGGGCATCGCCCAGGACCGGCGTCGGCCCGCCGACGCCGACGAGATCCGCGCGGCGTTCCGGGCCGAATTCGAACTGGCCGATGACGACCTGCTGCTGGTGCAGATCGGTTCCGGGTTCAAGACCAAGGGCGTGGATCGCAGCCTCAAGGCCCTGGCCGCGCTGCCCGCCGAATTGAGAAAACGCACCCGGTTGTTTGTAATCGGCCAGGACGACCCCAAGGTATTCCAACTGCAGAGCGCCGCACTGGGGCTCGGTGATAATGTGCGGTTCCTCAAGGGGCGCAGCGACATCCCGCGTTTCCTGCTGGGTGCCGACCTGTTGATCCATCCAGCGTACAACGAGAACACCGGCACCGTACTGCTCGAAGCGCTGGTGGCCGGATTGCCGGTGCTGGTCAGCGCGGTGTGTGGGTACGCCCATTACATCGCCGAGGCCGACAGTGGCCTGGTGCTGGACGAGCCGTTCGAACAAGCCCAGCTCACCGAGTATCTGGGCCGCATGTTGAACGATGCCGATGCCAGGACGGCCTGGAGCCGCAACGGTCTGGCCTTCGCCGAGACGGCCGACCTCTACAGCATGCCGCAGCACGCGGCCGATGTGATTTTGGCGGAGCACACACAATGAAGTTGATGCTGGCCGAACCGTTCAAGAGCCTTTGGGCCGGGCGCGATGCGTTCACCGAAGTCGAAGCGCTCAAGGGCGAGGTCTATCGTGAACTGGAAGCCCGGCGCACCTTGCGCACGGAGGTGGACGGTCGCGGCTTTTTCGTGAAGATCCACCGTGGCATCGGTTGGGGCGAGATCTTCAAGAACTTGTTCACCGCCAAGCTGCCGGTCCTCGGGGCAGGGCAGGAGTGGAAGGCTATCCAGCGTTTGCAGGAGGCTGGCGTGCCGACCATGACCGCTGTCGCCTACGGCGAGAAGGGCAGCAATCCGGCGGACCAGCACTCGTTCATCGTCACCGAAGAGCTGGCGCCGACCGTCAGCCTCGAAGACTTCAGCATCGACTGGGTCAAGCAGCCGCCGCCACCGGCACTCAAGCGTGCCCTGATCGCCGAAGTGGCGCGCATGACCGGCATGATGCACCGCGCCGGGGTCAACCATCGCGACTGCTACATCTGCCACTTCCTGCTGCACACCGACAAGCCGGTGACGCCTGCCGACTTCAAGCTTTCGGTGATCGACCTGCACCGTGCCCAGACCCGTCCAGCCATTACCGCTCGCTGGCGCAACAAGGACCTGGCGGCGCTGTATTTCTCGGCGCTGGACATTGGCCTGACCCGGCGGGACAAATTGCGTTTTCTCAAGGGCTATTTCCAGCAGCCGTTGCGCCGGATCCTCGCGGAAGAGGCGTCGCTGCTGGCCTGGCTCGAAGGCAAGGCCAACAAGCTGTATGCCCGCAAGCAGCGATACGGGGACGCGCTCTGATGTCAGGTTGGACACTGGAGCCGGCCTACGCCGACCTGGCGCAGGATTTCGGCAGCCTCGAGGCGGTCTTCGCGTTGCAAGGGGAGCGTTTGACCCGTGATCCGTTGTCAGAGGTGATCCGGGTGCAGCGCAACGGTGTGAATTACTACGTCAAGCGCTACGTCGGGGCGGGCAAGGGCTTGCGCCGTTACCTGGGCAGGCCGCGGGTCAAGTCCGAATGGCAGAACCTCAAGCGCTTCGCCAAGTGGGGCATCCCTACCGCCGAAATCGTCGCCTGGGGCCTGGAGCGAAACGGCGCGGCCTATGCCCGTGGCGCGATGATCACCCGCGAACTGCCGCATACAGAAGACCTCTCGGCGCTGGCCGAGCGTTGCGATCCGAGGCTGGCCGACCGCGCCTGGGTTGAAGGCGTGAGCCGGCAACTGGCCGGTTACACACGGACCATGCACGAGCAGCGCTTCACCCATAATGATCTGAAATGGCGCAACCTGCTGGTCGATGACCAGGCGAAGCTGTTCTTGATCGACTGCCCGAACGGCGACTTCTGGCGCGGCTTCTGGCTCAAGTACCGCATCACCAAGGATTTGGCGTGCCTGGACAAAGTGGCCAAGTATCACTTGTCGGCCACGCAGCGCCTGCGGTTCTACCTGCAATACCGCCAGCGCGACCGGCTCAATGCGTGCGACAAGAAACGCATCCGTCACGTGGTGAGATTTTTCGAGGGGCGTGAATGACTGATTTTCTGGCCGCTGAAGACCGGGCGTTGTTGCAACGTCATGGCCTGGACAGCTTCGAGGCCTTGTGGGCGCGGCAACTGGACGCGGTGGACGTTCCCAACACCTTGGGTGACGGCTGGAGCAGTGTGTTCCGGCTGGACCTGGAGGGGCAGGGCTATTACCTCAAGCGCCAGAGCAATTACCTGACCCGGACCTTGTCCCACCCGTTTGGCGAGCCGAGTTTTTCCCGGGAGTTTCGCAACATCAGCCGATATCGCCAGTTGGGGATTCCGGCCCTGCAAGCGGTGTTCTATGGTCAGCGCAAGGTGAATGGCGAGGTGCGAGCGGTCTTGCTGACCCGAGCCCTGGACGGCTGGGATGACCTGGATTCACTGCTGCGGCGCTGGTCGACCCTGACGGCGGCGCAACGCACCACCATTTTGAAAGCCTGCGGCCAGTTGGCGCGGCGTCTGCACGGCATGCATCAGGTGCACGGTTGTTTCTATCCAAAACACATCTTTCTGCAAGCCAGCGATAGCGGTTACCAGGCGCAATTGATTGATCTGGAAAAGACCCGGCCACTGCTGTTCGGCCTGCGAGATCGGATCAAGGACCTGGAGCCGTTGCTGCGTCGCGCCTCGATCTGGAGTCACGACGAGGTGCGCCAATTGCTGTCTGTTTATCTGGACCAGCCGCTCGACGGAGCGCTGGTCGATAGCTGGATGACCCGCCTGACCATCCGGCGCAGCCACAAGGAAGCCCGTTGATGCACTTGTCCGAACTGAAGAACGCCGGCCGCAGTCCCAGCCTGCCCCTGAGCCTGGAGCTGGCCGATGCCGCCGGTCCGGCGAAGTTGCAGCTGCTTTCGCTGTTGCGTGTGTTGCCGGGGCAGCGTTACGTTGGCGCGGGCGTCTGGCGCGGCCGGCCGGTGCTGGCCAAGTTGTTGGTGGGCAGCAAGGCCGCCCGGCATTTTCAACGGGAACTGCAAGGCGTGCGCCTGCTGGCGGAGCAAGGGTTGACGACGCCGCTGTTGCTCGCCGATGGCCTGAAAGAGGGTGAAGGCGGCTGGTTGTTGTTCCAATTGCTCGAAGGCGCCGAGAGCCTGGGGGATGCCTGGAAACAGGTCGAGCACCTGCCATTGCTGGCTGACGAGCAAACGGCGGTATTGGCCGAAGCCCTGGGCGCTATCGCGCAATTGCACAGCAAAGGCCTATGGCAGGAAGACTTGCACCTGGACAATCTGCTGCGTCACGACGGCAAGCTCTACTTGATCGACGGCGCCGGCATCCGTGCTGAAACCCCAGGTCAACCGCTGTCGCGGCAGAAAGTCCTGGAGAACCTGGGAGTGTTTTTCGCTCAGCTTCCCAAAGCCCTCCAGCCGTTCAATGAAGAGCTGTTGGTGCATTACCTGCTAGGCAACGCCGAACACGCGCTGCCCATGGAAGCGCTGCAAAAACAGATCGACAAGGTGCAAGCCTGGCGCCTGAAGGATTTCCTCGCGAAAGTCGGGCGCGAGTGCAGCCTGTTCAGCGTGCAACGCGGGGCGTTTGGCCTGCGGGCGATCCGCCGTGATGAAGAAGCGGCCATGACACCGGTGCTAGAGCAGGCCGATGCATTGCTCGACCAGGGACACCTATTCAAGACCGGCGGCGCGGCCAGTGTCGGCAAAGTCGAGGTGAACGGTCGCACCTTGGTGATCAAGCGCTACAACATCAAGAACTTCGCCCATTGGCTCAAGCGCTTCTGGCGCCCGAGTCGCGCCTGGCATTCCTGGCGCGAAGGCCATCGCCTGGCCTTTCTCGGCATCGCCACGCCCAAGCCCCTGGCTCTGCTGGAAAAGCGTTTCCTGTGGCTGCGTCGCGGTGCGTACCTGGTGACCGAATACCTGTCCGGGTCCGACATCATCGAGCGTTTTGCTCCCTACGTGGAAAACGGTGACGCCCCCGAGACGGAATTGCTGGCGCTGGATCGCTTGTTCGCGGACCTCATCCGCGAACGCATCAGTCACGGCGACTTCAAGGGCCACAACCTGTTCTGGCAGCAAGACCGCTGGGCGTTGATCGACCTCGACTCGATGTGCCAACACCGCACCCACGCCAGCTTCGCCCAGGCCTACGCCCGTGATCGCGCGCGGTTCATGCGTAATTGGCCTGAGGACAGTGGGTTGTATCGGGTGATTGATCAGCGGTTGCCTAGAGAGGCCAATAGCGTCTCTTCTACCCTGTAAATCACAGGTGAAGGCCCTGTTTACTTAAGGCCCTCAGGGAACCCTGTGGCGAGGGAGCTTGCTCCCGCTGGGCTGCGCAGCAGCCCCAAAACCATTCAACACGGTGCACCTGTAAAACCGTTAGCAGGTTTACGACTGCTGCGCAGTCGAACGGGAGCAAGCTCCCTCGCCACAGGACCGGGCTTGGCTCCCAATAAAGCCACTCGCCGCTTGTCGCTAGAGGCTTAAGGCCGCTTTTAAGCTATAATCCCGCCCTTTAGCTGCCCCGTGCCCTGGGCGCGCGGCACATCAATTTTTCGCGGCGCTTGTCGCCCATATGCAGACATAAGAGGCTAGACCCCTGTGGCATTGACGATTCTTGGCCTGTCCGGCGCCCTTAGCCATGATCCTTCCGCTGCGTTGTACATTGACGGCAAGCTGATCGCAGCGGCCGAGGAAGAGCGCTTCGTACGCGATAAACATGCAAAGAACCGCATGCCCTACGAGTCGGCGAAGTTCTGCCTGGAGCAGGCCGGTATCAAGCCTTCCGACGTCGATGTAGTGGCGATCCCCTTCGCCCCGATCAGCCTGTTCGGCGAGGCGCGCTGGCACTATGCCAAGCGCTACTGGTACGCCCCGGACCGGGCCCTCGACGCGATCCTGATGGGCAACCGTCGCTACAAGCGCTATCGCCGCAAGATCGTCTGGTGCCTGGAGCAACTGGGCTTCGATCCGAAAAAAATCAAGATCGAGCCGGTCGAGCATCACCTGGCCCACGCCTCCAGCGCCTATCACTGCTCGGGCTTCCAGGAGAAAACCGCGATCCTGGGCATCGACGGCAAGGGCGAATACGCCACGACCTTCTTTGGCTACGGCGAAAACGGCAAGATCCACAAGATCAAGGAATTCTTCGATCCGGACTCCCTGGGCGGCCTGTACGGTGCGATCACCGAATTCCTCGGCTTTGAAATGCTCGACGGCGAGTTCAAGGTCATGGGCATGGCGCCCTACGGCGATGCCAGCAAGTACGATTTCTCGCGCCTGGCTTCTTTTGAAAACGGCGAGCTGGTGATCAACACCGACTACGCCAACGTGATCGGCTTGCGTCGCTATAAAGAGAAGGGCAAGGGCTTCTACTTCTCGCCGAAGCTGATCGAATGGCTCGGCCCGAAACGCGAAGGCGACATCGCCGACGAGCCGTACATTCACTACGCGGCGAGCATGCAAGCGCTGTTCGAGAAGCTCGCGCTCCAGATGATCGACCACTACCTGGGCGACGTGCTCAAGGAAACCGGCAAGCTGGCCTTCGCGGGTGGCTGCGCGTTGAACGTCAAGTTGAACCAGAAAATCATCGCCCGTGACGACGTCAAGGAGCTGTTCGTGCAACCGGCTTCCGGCGACGCCGGTACTGCTGTGGGTGCTGCGGCTTATGTGTCCCACGCCCGTGGCGTACCCGTAGAGAAGATGGAACACGTCTACCTCGGCCCGGCCTACAGCAACGAAGATGTGATCGCTGCATGCGCCCGTCATCCGAGCAAGCCTGCGTGGCGCAAGATCGACAACACCCCCGAGCGCATCGCCAAGATCATGGTCGACGGCAACCCGGTGGCCTGGTTCCAGGGGCGCATGGAGTTTGGCCCGCGGGCCTTGGGCGGTCGTTCGATCATCGGTTGCCCAAGCGCCAGCGGCGTGGCCGATCGCATCAACGAGCAGATCAAGTTCCGCGAGCGCTGGAGGCCTTTCTGCCCGTCGATGCTCGACACCGTTGCGCCGCAGATGATCAAGGTCGACCACCCGGCGCCGTTCATGACGTTCACCTTCGAAGTGGCCGAAGAATGGAAAACCCGCGTTCCGGAAGTCGTCCATGAAGACGGCACGTCTCGGGCCCAGGTGCTCAAGCGCGAATACAACCCGCGCTACTACGACATGATGAAGGCCCTGGAAGTCCTGACCGGCAACGGCGTGTCGCTGAACACTTCGCTCAACCGTCGTGGCGAACCGATGATCTGCTCGCCCACCGACGCGCTGAACATGTTCTTCGGTTCCGATCTGCAGTACCTGATCATGGAAGACATCCTGGTGGTCAAAGATGGCGTGGACGCTTATGACTGAGACGTTGATCAGCGTTGTCATCCCTGCTTATAACTACGCCAAGACATTGCCGCGTGCGGTGAACTCTGTTGTGGCGCAGTTGGGAGATGCTCCAGCTGAACTGCTGGTGATCGATGACGGTTCAACTGACGCGACGCCACAAGTGCTGGAACAGCTCCAGGCTGAACATGCGAATTGCTTTCGAGTTCTGCGTAAACCCAATGGTGGTCTATCTTCGGTTCGTAATCGCGGGATCGAGGAGGCACGAGGGCCATACATGATCTTCCTGGATGCCGATGATGAGATGGCTCCAGGCGCGCTGGCTGCGGTGGCCCAACATATCGCCAGTCATCCCGAGAGCCGTTTTATCATTGGTGGGCACTGGTCGGTGTTTGCCGATGGCCGTCGGGTCCAGCATCGCGTAAAACCCTTGCCTGCCACACCGCGCGAACGTGTGCGTGGCTACTTGCTGGACAAGACGGTGACGCTGTCCAACGGTGCCTGCGTGATGCATCGCGATGTGTTTGTGCCGGGCAATTACCCCGAGCACTTGCGTAACGTCGAAGATATCCCGGTGTTTGCCCAGGTGTTGGCGCGTTTCCCGTGCAGCGTTCTCGATCAGCCGCTGGCGTTGATCTATAAGCATGATGACAGTATGCGGCACGACCTCAAGCAAAGCCTGGCGGCGGGCATTGGGATGGTTGACGAGGTGTTTTCCCCTGCGCGCTTACCTGAACTGCAGGACTTGCGCCAGGCTTTCATGGCTCAGCGCTGCCTGTCGTTGTTCCGTGATTGCTACACCGCTGGCGACTATGTCAACGCCAGGGCTTTTTATGTTCAAGCTGTGCGCACCGATATTCGTTCTCTCACGCGTTGGCCCTATACCCGCAAGGCCATTCGGTTGTTGTTCAAATGAGTGCGCCGTTGTCCGGCGAAGGAGTGCTCCAGGTTGATGGATGCTGGGCGCAAAAGGCACGGGAGCTGGATCGTTATCGTTGGAAGTTGCTACGCGAGCGTCATGGTCGCTTTGGCAGCCTGCTGCGCCTGGTTCGTGATGTGCTCGTCGATGTTGCTGTCGGGATACGCGCCAAAGCGTGCTTGAGTGGTTCGGTCGACCCCATGCACTGTGAGGTGCTGTTGCTGCATTCGGCCCCCAAGTCCATGGCATTGCAGCGCAAGAATATTTTGATCGAGGCCCTGCGCGAGCGCGGACACCATCTGAAGGAAGCCGCTTTACGCTCGCCGTCAGATGCTTGCGCGCAGCGAATGCTTGTGGCACCTGCGCAGTCTGTACCGCTGCGATATCTGGTATACGCGGCCCATGCCCAGTGGTTAGTGATGACCTATCAGCCCAAGGTGTTGATCAACGAGCGCAACGGAAGTCTCCATGCGCCATTTCTGCGCCTGGCATTGGCTGCGCGTGGCGCTCGACTGCTGCATCTGGCCCACGCCGCGACGCTGGAGTCTTCTCGGCGGCTGGCGATGAACGACTTTGATTTCTACGGCGTCTTTGGGCGCAGTTCGCTCGTTGCCTTGCAAGAGCGAACCTTGCGGTTTGGTGAGTCGACAGTCGTGCTGGTCGGGTCCTACCTGGTCGATGAAACCTATGATCTGCCTGTCGCCGACCCGGCGCTCCGAACGGTGTTGGTTTTGGGGGTTGGTCCTGATCGGGAGAAAGACTCGGGCTACCAGAACACCTATCAGTTATTGTGCGATTGGGCCGAGCGCAATCCGCACTATCGCGTACTGTTCAAGCGTCACCCGCGTAGCAAGGCGCAATTCTGGAGCGCTGCTGCCGAGCGATTGGCCAACGTAGAACTGCTGGATATCACGTGCTCGCTAGCCCAGGCGCTGGCCCAGGCCAGCGTTGTGATCAATATCATGTCCAATGCCGGTATCGAGGCAGGGTTGGCGGGCCGGCCGGTGATCCATGTGAACGCGGGCAGTGATCAGGACATTTTTTCCCATTCGCTTTTTTTTGGACCTCAAGTTCGTGATGAACCTGAATTGTCCCGTCAGTTGCAGGCGCTTGAGTGCGACTACCAGGGGCATGTGGCCCGAGCCCGCCATTTCGCCGATTATCACTTGGTGTACGGTTCTCAGGGATTGGCGAAAACCGTTCAACTAGTCGATAACCTGTTGCACGACGTAGAGCCTGTGCGGGACTTCGAGACCTTCAGGCTGCCTGCAGTCGGTTGACCTCGGGGGTAGATGGCTTAAGCGTTGAGCGCCAGCCTCACTTCCAGTTCATTGCACAGGTGTTGGTGGGTCATGTAGTGCTCCAGGAACTGGTTGTCCTTGAGTAGCCAATCGCGCTCCTGCCGATAGCGCAACATATGCTTGAAATTGCGCAGGCGCAGGCCTTTGCGAAGCGGCTTGCGGTAGGTGCGCAGATCAGCAATGTCGATCAGTCCCAACGTGTTTTGCGGCGTCAATACGACGTTGCCCAGGTGCGCGGAGCGAAAGTAGATGCCGTTCTGATGCAACCGTGCAACGAACTCTC
The DNA here is from genome assembly GCF_900106735.1 of Pseudomonas sp. NFACC08-1. NCBI lineage: Bacteria > Pseudomonadati > Pseudomonadota > Gammaproteobacteria > Pseudomonadales > Pseudomonadaceae > Pseudomonas > Pseudomonas sp. NFACC08-1. The sequence continues at coordinate 363,851 of NZ_FNNL01000003.1, forward strand.
CCAATCGCGCCTGAAGATCCTCATTAGTATCCACGTTCAGCAGTTGACGCAGGGTGTAGCCAGGCAGTGGAGTGTAATGGACGGCATCGCACTTGATGCTGGGGATGCGATAAACTTGGAGAATTTCCGGGCACTCGATGCCGCGTTCGCGCAGCGTTCGGCAGTTATCGGCGAAGCGCTTGGCGTAAGGAGCCCAGAGCGCGGAGGTCAGCAGGCGTTTGCGACGAAACAGCTTGAGTATCGAGCCATCAGTCAGGCGCAGGACTTTATCCCCTTTACCATCGGCTTCGAGAACCTCGGCACCTTCGCGCAGGCTGAGATAAAGTGCATGGTCGAGCGTTTGCATCAGTGCTCCAAAAACTGGCCCGATGGATGAGCCGCAGGCTATGTTACCGCAGTGTGCATGCTGCAAAAACAGCTGTGGTATAGTCGCGCCACATTTCAAAGGATCCCGGCGCTGTCCATGGGGTCGCCTGGACTCTGTCACAGAGTGTTGGTTCTGATCCATGTTGCTATTCGCCATGCGTCGGCTGGCGTGTAGGTGCTGCCTATCTTCTGGACACTCCATGACGACAATGCTGTTCATTTCCTTGGCCGCTCATCAAGGCCTTTATTTCAATCGGTTGCTCAACGAAACAGAACTACAAGGCAAAGTAGTTACCCCTTCACAGATGCCTTGGTTCGGGGCGCTCCAGATATCCAGGATCCTTTCTCGCATCGACTGGGAGAGCTTGATCGAAGAGAAATGCGAGGAGCGTCGCGTCAAGAACAAGAGCAATGGTCGGCTTTACCGCCTACTGCTACGTCTTGAACTTTTTGGGATGGCACTGCGGGCCCAGGCTTTGCTCAATCGTGAGCGTCCTGATGCATTGGTATTCTGGAATGGTTCCCATCGCTATTGCCGATTGCTGACGGCGCTGGCCCCGTCGAGTTGCAAGACGTTCTTTTTCGAGAATGGCCTGTTGCCCGATACCACGACGGTGGACCCCAAGGGCGTGAATTACCTGAATGCGGTTCCGCGTGAGGCCGATTTTTACCTCAACTATCCTTACCTCGTGCCTGAAAACCAGGCCGCACCAGTGCTGATCCCCCGTCCGCCTCGTACCACTGGCCCGGCACCCATTGCGCTGCCGCAGCAGTTCGTCTTTGTTCCGTTTCAAGATGACCGAGATAGCCAGGTTCGGCTGTTTTCTCCCTGGATCAGCAACATGCGCGAGATGTTTGCCTTGGGCGAACGACTGGCTAAAGAGACGGGGCTGACAGTGGTGTTCAAGGAGCATCCGTCCAGTCGAGAGACGTATCCAGAACTGCATGAGCGTACCGGTGATCGTGTGCTGTTCGCCAACGGTAACTCTACCCAGCAATTGATTGAGTCCAGTCTTTTTGTGATGACGATCAATTCGACGGTTGGCCTGGAAAGCCTGCTCCTGGGCAGGCCCGTGCTTACCTTGGGCCAAGCGTTTTTCAACATAGAGGGGCTGGTGATGCATGCCGACACCGCTGAGCAGGCGGTGGAATTGGCGCGTGCATTCCCGCGATGGCCGCTTGACGAGCAATTAAGACGTAACTTCCTGCACTACCTTAGCGAGCACTATTGCATTAAGGGGGGCTGGAAGAACGCAGATAAAGCTCAGTTGCAACGAGTTGCCGATCGAATGCTGGGGAAAAGTTAAGTGCTGTCAGAAATGAAAAGGTTTATTAGCAAGGATGTCCTGGCGGTGTGGGCATCCATCGGGCTCCTCATTTTGTTATGTGGCCCGTGGGTACTGCCGAGCAACAAACTTTATCACCAGATGTTGATTGTGCTGCTCTGGCTGCCCGCCTTGCTGGCGCTGGTTCATCGGGATTTTCGCCTGTTACTCAAACAGCCGGAGTGCATTTTTTTCCTCTTGTTCGTTGCCTGGACGTTCCTGGTATTGGCGGTCGAGGGGGGCGATAACGTGTTCGGCAAGGTCAAGGTGACATTCTATGTAGCCTTGACCTTGGCAGGCGTGTTGCTGGCGGCACAGAACCGCCAATGGCGGCTAGAGTCCATGTTGTTGTACGCATCGATTATCGGTGGTGTTTTTGCTGCCGCTTCTTGGGTGTATTTTTATGGTCTATCCGCGCGGTCTTTGCACTCCCGGGTGATCGCCATCGGCTTATGGGACACCGCGATCATGGCGGCGCACGCGGTGGGCGCCTTGGCAATCATGGGCGCGTTCACACTGCGAACCAGGCGCTTCCCTCCTGTTGTGATGGCGTTGCTGCTGATCCCAGCGATCGGATATGCGCTGTTTCTGGGCTTCAGCCAAACGCGTGGTGTTTGGATCGGCTTGGTCGTCTGTTTTTTCGTTATGGCCGTAGCGCGACCGTCACGCCTGGGAAGCGGCCTGATCCTTCTGGGGGCGTTGGGAGTGGCGTGCATTGCTCTATTCAAACCCGAGATTCTATTGCAGCGTGGCGTCTCTTACCGTCCCGAGCTATGGCGAGGTGGTATTCAGTTGATTCTGGACCACTGGGTAACGGGGTTGGGATTCAATGAGTACCTGATTCCGGTCCCTGAAATAGCGAGGTCCTTCAAGCATCCCCATAACCTCTTTCTGGATACCGGAGTGCGTCTCGGGGTGCCTGGCCTGCTGTTGTTCGGCTGGCTGTGGCTGGCGGCTGGCTGGCGCGGCTGGATTTCGCGAGCCCAGCCGCTGGGTCAAGTGTTGCTGGCACTCTGGGTTTTTTCCGGAGCGTCGTTGCTGACCGATGGCATCGGTCTCTGGCTCAAACCGAACGCCGATTGGTTGATCACTTGGCTGCCGATTGCTTTGAGTATTGTGTTGGCCGCTCGGGGGAGCGCTGAAACCGAACGCTCCACCCAGAGCGTTTCTGTTTCCTGATGCTTATGACGCGAAAGCGAATTGCTATCGCTGTGCTGCCCAGTCGTTCAGTCCTGACTGCGCCGGTGTTGTAATTCGTTCGCTGTTACAATCTACATCTTGTCTCTTTTTTCAAACGTCCGAGGCGCACCGAATGGCCAATTCCGACCAGCAGTCGAGCATGACGATTTACCTGCGGTTGCTGAAATACGTGCTCCCGTACTGGGGTGCTTTCGCCATCAGTATTATCGGTTTCGTGCTGTTCGCATCCAGCCAGCCGATGCTGGCAGATATGCTCAAGCATTTTCTCGATGCCTTGCAGAAGCCCAACGACACTCAGTTCATGGGCGTTTCGCTGGTGCTCGGCGTGCCGTTGTTGATCGTGCTCATTGCCGTCTACCAAGGCATAGGCTCATTCCTGGGTAATTACTACCTGGCCAAGGTTGCCCGTGGCGTTGTCCACGACCTGCGTTGCGCCCTCTTCGACAACCTTTTGACCCTGCCCAACCGTTACTTTGACAACCATAACTCCGGCCATCTGATATCCCGTATTACCTATAACGTGACCATGGTCACCGGTGCCGCCACCGATGCGATCAAGGTGGTGATCCGTGAGGGCCTGACGGTGGTGTTCCTGTTCGGTTATTTGCTGTACAGCAACTGGAAGATGACGCTGGTATTGCTGGCGATTCTGCCGGTTATTGCCATTCTGGTGAGTAGCGCGAGCAAGAAGTTTCGTAAACAGAGCAAGAAAATCCAGGTGGCGATGGGCGATGTGACCCACGTGGCCTCGGAGACGATCCAGGGCTACCGTGTGGTTCGCAGCTTTGGCGGTGAAAGTTACGAAATCGAACGGTTTCACAAGGCCAGTGCCGATAACATGAACCGCAGCCTGGGTATGACCCGGACCCAGTCGATCTATACGCCGATGTTGCAGTTGGTGATCTACATCGGCATGGCCGTGTTGATGTACCTGGTGCTTTACCTTCGCGGCGACGCTTCTGCCGGCGAATTGGTTGCTTATATCACCGCCGCCGGTTTGTTACCCAAGCCCATCCGTCAGTTGTCGGAAGTCAGCGCCACCATCCAGAAAGGGTTGGCCGCAGCAGATAGCATTTTCGAGCAGCTCGACGAGGAACCGGAAGTCGATACGGGGACCAAGGAGATGGCTCGTGTCAACGGGCGTCTGGAAGTGCGTAATCTGAGCTTTCAGTATCCGGGTACCGAGAAGATCGTGCTCGATGACATTTCCTTTACGGCCGAAGAAGGTCAGATGATTGCTCTGGTGGGGCGTTCGGGCAGCGGAAAGTCGACCTTGGCCAACCTGATCCCGCGTTTCTATCACCATGACCAGGGCCAGATCCTGCTCGATGGTGTGGACGTCGAGCAATACAAACTTACCAACCTGCGGCGCCACATCGCCCTCGTGACCCAGCAGGTCACTCTGTTCAACGACAGCGTCACTAATAACATCGCTTATGGTGACCTTGCCGATGCGCCGTTCGAATCTGTGCGCAAGGCGGCCGAAGATGCCTACGCCGCCGAGTTCATCGAACAGATGCCTCAGGGGTACGACACGCTGGTGGGCGAAAACGGCGTCCTGCTTTCCGGAGGGCAGCGTCAGCGTCTGGCGATAGCCCGTGCGCTGCTCAAGAACGCACCGTTGTTGATTCTGGATGAGGCGACCTCGGCCCTTGATACCGAGTCCGAGCGCCACATCCAGGCAGCTTTGGATCAAGTGATAAAAGGGCGCACCACGCTGGTGATTGCTCACCGCTTGTCGACTATCGAGAAGGCCGACTTGATCCTGTTGATGGACAAGGGGCGCATCGTCGAGCGCGGTACTCATGCCGAGTTGCTGGCACTCAATGGCTTCTATGCCCGGTTGCACGAGAAAGATTTCGTCGAAGGTGCCGAAGAGGCAGCGAAGGAGTCCTTCGTTTGATTTTGAGTTACTGGCGGTCTTGGCGAGAAAGTGGTTGGACCCCCATTGATGCTGTGGCTTACGCCCAGGCCTGGCAACAGTTTGGTGGCAGTGTGGCAACTCATCCCAATGTGGTCGAGCGCCTGGCCGGGCTTGTAGGTATTCCGGTGCGTTACCTGGGGTGGTTCGTTGACGGGCAATTGTGTGCTGCGATCCCGACCTGGGGACGTCATGTGGCCTTATCCAAGGATGTGCTCAAGCGTGAAGGCAAGCGTGGCATGCTCGATCTTGGCAATGCCGAGGTCATCCTGCCGGTTGCCGAAGACGCTCGGATTCGTGTACGACATCGCATGCGCTATGTGTCCGAGCTCAATGCCCGGAACATGACTGGCCTTGTTGAGCAGCCTGAAGGTTTGGCGCTGGCCCGTGAACCCGAGGAATACAGTAAGAAGTTTCGTTACAACCAACGTCGCGAGCAGCGTTTGTTGGAGGATGCGGGTGGCAGTATCCGGCCTATGCTGGAGCTGAGCGCCAGCGAACAGGCGGCCATCTATGCAGACCTGTTCCAACGCCGCTGGAACTTCGAAGCCCCGGGCAAAAAACATCTGGCTGACGTGTTCGGCCTGATGCGTGAGTTCATGACCGGGTCCTTGATTTACCTGAACGACGAGCCGGTGGCTATTCAGATCCTGTACCGGGTCGAGGCACCCAAGTGGACCAGCCTTGAATACATCAACGGCGGCGTCGACCCGCAGAGTCGCGAGTTCAGTCCTGGCAGCGTGCTCAGTTTCGTCAATACCCAAACCGCTTGGGAGCAGGCCCGCGCCCTGGGCAAGCCGCTGCGTTATTCGTTCGGCCGTGCCGATCGCGAATACAAGGATCGCTGGTGTCACCGGGTTCCGGTCTATCAGGTTTGAGCGAGGGTAAACAGCCATGAGCGGACGCAAACAGCAATTGCTCAAACGCCATCGTCAACGCAAACGCCTGATACTGATTGGCATGTTGCTGGTGGCGTCGGCACTGGGTTTTTTTGTGTCGTGGTGGGCGTCGCCGCTTTTCCTGCTGTTGGGCTGGGTCGCCCACGAGGCCTGGTTTTGCGATCATCTGTTCTATGCTCCGGACGACGACTATCGTTATGACTTCCCTGCAGGCACGCTGCAGTTTTCTGCCATTTTGAACGATGGCCTCTTGCAGGTGGCGGGCGCGTTCAGCGCGGGGCAGACCCTGATTCTGCAAGTGCGGGTCAAAAGCCATTGGTTGGGGCGTTTTTTCGATCCTCAGGTATGGATCGGTGACGATCGCCAGGATCTGGAGCGTGGTGCCGCGGGGGAACGTTTCCTCAATCTGTCCGGACAGGATTCGCTACTGGCAAGCGGCGCCCTGAGAGTGCACGGCCGTTTTTGCAGTCTGGCGTCACAGGCGACCCTTCATGTCCTGAGCAACCCGGACTTTGGCCAGCAACGTTTGCTTATCATTGCTCCTCATGCCGATGATGCCGAACTCGCGGCTTTTGGTCTCTATAGTCGGGCGAGCGATGTGGCCATTGTCACGCTCACCCAGGGTGAAATCGAAGCCGATAACTATCGCGATATGGGCCTGGACATGGCTCAAGCCGCTCGTCTGAAGGGCCGCCTGCGTAGCTGGGACAGCCTGGCGGTACCGCTGTGGGGCGGGGTGGGGCAGCAGCAGTGTGTGCAATTGGGCTACTACTGCCTTCAGTTAGGGGCAATGGCGCAACAACCGGAGCGAAGCTTCGGCTCTCTGGAGTCGGGCGATAGTGATACTCGGGACGTGCGCCGGTTCAACGCCCTGAGTCTGCCCGGTGACGTTGACGGCCAGCCCAGTTGGCGCAACCTGGTGGCCGATCTGGTAGGACTGCTTGAGCATCACCGACCGGACGCGGTAGTGACACCTCATCCCGAACTGGATCCTCACAGCGACCATGTTGCCGGTACTCGCGCCTTGATGGAGGCAATTGAACTCAGTACCTGGCGCCCACGTACCCTGCTGCTGTATGCCAACCACCTGCACGATAACGACCGTTGGCCAATGGGTCCGGCAGGCTATGGTATCGCCTTGCCGCCAGCCATCGAGCCGTTGCCGGCCGATGGCCTATGGAGTCCGCTGCTGGATGCACCAACCCGTATGGACAAGGCGATGGCCTTAGGCATGCAGCACGATCTGCAGGGGCGTCCACCCTTCAAAAGACAGCTGCGGCGAATGATCCAGCGGTTGTTGGCCGGGCGTCGCTGGCCTCGTACCGGGGAGGATGAGTTTTTCCGCAAGGCGGTTCGTCGACATGAGCTTTTCTGGACGCGCCCACTGGATGTGTCGCCAAAGGATGATTAGCGAGCCGTCGACATGCGGTGTTCAGCCTATGCTTTGCTCTGGGCAATAAGTCGGTATGCGCGCGATGCAGCGCGGAGGCCGGTAAACCCCCAGGATTTCGATTTCAGGGAGAGACTCGGTTATGGACAGGACGACAAAGATATCGACATCACGGCCGGCTATCGGGCCTTCTGCGTTGACAGTCTCAGCGCAGGCCCGGGCGGCGATCAAATCCCAGCGACCGCGATGTATTTGGCTGACCGGTTTGTCCGGCGCGGGAAAGTCAACATTGGCCAATGCGTTGGAAGTACGCTTGCACGAGCTAGGCCTCCACACCTGCCTCCTTGACGGGGACAACCTGCGCCAGGGGTTATGCAGTGACTTGGGCATGAGCCCCGAGGCGCGCAAGGAAAACATCCGACGAATCGGTGAGGTGGCGCGATTGATGGTCGATGCTGGACTGATCGTCATTGTCGCGGCCATTTCCCCGTTTCGGGCTGACCGTGAGGCCGCACGGCAATTGTTCGCCCCGGACACTTTTCTCGAAGTTTATGTGAGCACGCCTTTTGACGTGTGTGCCAAACGAGATCCAAAAGGACTGTATCGGGAGGCGCGCGCGGGTAGGCTCAAGAATTTCACCGGGCTCGACAGTCCATACGAAGTGCCGCTGACACCCGCTTGCGAAATCGACACCGACAAGCTGGAGCTGGGCCAGGCCTGCGACCGGCTGTGGGCGCTATTGCACGACTAACGCATCCCGTCACCGCCATAGAAGAGCCTTGCGCCAACCCTGTGCTAATATCCCCGCCCTGTTCATTTTGTATGTGGGATGCTCCATGAAGTTGTCCATGCCGCGATTCGATCAAGCCCCTGTATTGGTGGTCGGCGATGTCATGCTCGACCGCTACTGGCATGGCGGTACCTCACGAATTTCCCCTGAGGCGCCGGTACCGGTGGTCAAGGTCGAGCATATCGAGGATCGTCCCGGTGGTGCCGCCAACGTTGCCTTGAACATCGCCGCCCTCGGCGCGCCGGCTTCCCTGGTGGGCGTGACCGGCGACGACGAGGCTGCCGACAGCTTGACCAACAGCCTCAAGGGCGCGGGCGTACGTGCGATATTCCAGCGTGTTGCGCACCAGCCGACCATCGTCAAGCTGCGGGTCATGAGTCGTCACCAGCAACTGTTGCGCATCGATTTCGAAGAGCCGTTCGCCACCGACCCCCTGGCCCTTGGTGCCGAGGTCGACAGCCTGCTCGAAGGCGTCAAGGTCCTGGTGTTGTCGGACTACGGCAAAGGCGCGTTGAAAAACCACCAGGCGCTGATCCAGGCCGCGCGTGCCCGTGGCATTCCGGTCCTGGCCGATCCCAAGGGCAAGGATTTTTCCATCTACCGTGGCGCCAGTCTGATCACGCCGAATCTCAGCGAATTCGAAACCATCGTTGGCGGTTGTGTCGATGAGCACGAACTGGTGAGCAAAGGCGCCCAGCTGATGCAAGACCTCGATCTCGGCGCCTTGCTGGTGACCCGTGGCGAGCATGGCATGACCCTGCTGCGCCCCGATCACCCGGCGTTGCACCTGCCGGCCCGTGCCCGTGAAGTGTTCGACGTGACGGGGGCCGGCGACACCGTGATCTCCACCCTGGCCGCCGCCATCGCCGCAGGGGAAGAACTGCCCCATGCGGTAGCCCTGGCGAACCTGGCGGCCGGCATCGTTGTTGGAAAACTGGGTACGGCGGCGATCAGCGCCCCGGAACTGCGCCGCGCCATCCAGCGCGAGGAAGGCTCCGAGCGCGGTGTGCTGGGCCTGGAGCAACTGTTGCTGGCCGTTGACGACGCCCGTGCCCACAACGAAAGAATCGTCTTCACCAACGGTTGCTTCGACATCCTGCACGCAGGCCACGTGACCTACCTCGAGCAGGCCAGGGCCCAAGGTGATCGTCTGATCGTCGCGGTCAATGACGACGCCTCCGTCAGCCGCCTCAAAGGGCCGGGGCGGCCGATCAACAGCGTCGACCGACGCATGGCGGTCCTGGCCGGCCTGGGCGCGGTGGATTGGGTGATCAGTTTCAGCGAGGGCACGCCGGAAAACCTGCTGCGCGAAGTCAAGCCGGACGTGCTGGTCAAGGGCGGTGACTACGGGATCGACCAGGTTGTGGGCGCGGACATTGTCACCGCCTACGGCGGCACAGTGAAGGTGTTGGGGCTGGTGGAAAACAGCTCGACGACGGCGATTGTGGAGAAGATCCGCAACAACTGAGTTTGGCGATTCAATTGGCGACGAAAAGACTTTGTGGCGAGGGGATTTATCCCCGTTGGGGTGCGAAGCGCCCCCATTCAAAGCTATCTGACATACCGCGTTGTCAGGCTTTGGGGGCTGCTGCGCAGCCCAGCGGGGATAAATCCCCTCGCCACAGGTTAGGTTCGACTAGTTGTTCTTTGTCTTAACGAACTACCTTGCGCGGCACGATCTTCTTGAGCAATTGCCGGGCCTTGCCCTTGAGTCGAGTCAGGCCTGACTCCTTGCCCGGTGGCGTCAGCCCTTGTTGGCGCAGCCAGTCCTTCCAGCGAATCCGCTCGTCTCGCACCAGCCAGCCGTCCTGCTTGGCAAAGCTCTCCGCCAGGTACAGCCCACGCGTGCTGGCCGGGTATAGCTGGTCCTTTTTCAAGGTGTACAGCTCGGGCATGGGTTGGCCGTCCTGTAGCGGCATCAAGTAGAGATCAGGTCGCTTGCGGTCCAGGCGCGCCACCAACTGGTCGCCCTCCAAACGCTCATCGACGTGAAACAGGCTCAGGGACTTGGCTTCCTTGGGCACATCCAGGCGCAAGTCATAGATCAATTGCAGCGATGCCGTCGGCAGATGCACGTAGGCCCGTGGTCGCTCGATCAGTTGCAGGTTGGCGCTGCGCACCGGGCGGGCGGAGCCCGAGAGGGGTGTCAGCCGAAACGGCAAGGCTTCGCGGTAATGCAGGGCCGTGGCGTAGGGGGCCGGCAGCCAGGTGTCGTTGAAACGCCCGCCAAGCCAGCCTTCCGGGGTTTCCAGCAGGCATTCTTCGGCAATTTCGCTGATGGCGGTAAGCAGTGGCAGGTTCAACTCGTGGGCTGGGACGTAGCCGGAAATCAGCTTGAGCACCACATCGCCGCGATCCTGCCGGCGCTGGCGCACCAGTACCCAATAGTCGCGGTTCTGCCAATGCAGGGTCAGGCGCACAGAAACGCCCAGGTTTGCCAACTCCAAGGAAAAGCGTTCGGTATCGGCCACGGCTACCGGGCGGCGGCGCTGCAAGGTCTGGGCGAAATTCAGCGGCATGCCGACGCTCTGGTAAGTCAGGCCTTCGGGTGTCGCTTCGACGAACAGGGGCAGGGTCTTGAAGTTGCTGGGATTCTTTCTGATGAGCGTACGCGGCATGTCGGCTCCTTCCTTAAGGCCGCGTAGGGCGGCGTCAGTTTTTACGCAGGACCTTGGCTACGGTCGCGACGTTGTGGGCGAGGTGCAGCGGATTGATGGTGCCGACAATAGCACTGGCGACCCCAGGATGCTCAAACAACAGTTCGAAGCTGGCGCGAACCGGGTCTACCCCGGGGCTCAGGCAAACGTGGCCGCTGGCCAGGGCCTTTTTCACCAGGATCGCTTTGCCGTGTTCGCTGGCGTAGTCAATGACAGCCTTTTCGTTTCGTTCGTTCAGATTGTAGGTGACCATCGCACAATCGCCTTGCTCCAAGGCTTTCAAGCCACCGTCGACGGTCTTGCCGGAAAAACCGAAGCCGCCGATCTTGCCCTCGCGCTTGAGCGCCGCCAGGGTCGGGTAGACCTCGCTGTCGTTGAGGATCGCCAGGTCGTTGCCGTCGGAGTGCACGAGCACCAGGTCGATATAATCGGTTTCCAGGCGCTTGAGGCTGCGCTCCACCGAAAATCGGGTATGGGCGGCGCTGAAGTCATGGCGTGACTGGCCGTCGCTGAATTCTTCGCCGACCTTGCTGACGATCACCCAGTCCTGGCGTTGGCCGCGCAGCAGCGGGCCGAGGCGTTCTTCGCTCAGGCCATAGGCCGGCGCGGTGTCGATCAGGTTGATACCCAGGTCGCGCGCCAGTTTGAGCAACCTACGTGCTTCGTCGTCATCGGGGATCTGAAAGCCGTTGGGGTATTTGACGCCTTGGTCGCGACCAAGCTTGACGGTCCCCAGGCCCAGGGGGGAGACCCGCGGGCCGTCATGGCCCAGGGGGCGATAGAGGTCATGCAGGGTCGGTTGGCTCATGGCAGCAGTTGCTCCCAGGCAGGGACGCCCATCGGCGGCTTCGGCAGGTCCGGCAGTGGGGCCGGGTGGCTTGGCTGGATGCCATCGCGCTGCAAGGCATCGACCACCCGATCGGCGAAGTCCGGGGCCAGGGCCAGTTTGGTCGGCCAGCCCACCAGCAGGCGATCCTGCTCGGCGAGGAAGGCGTTGTCCGGGCGGGTCAGGCCCGACTGCAACGGTTCGGCGCGGTCCACCCGCAGCGTGGCCCATTGCGCAGTGCTCAGGTCAATCCAAGGCAACAACTGGCCGAGTTCTTTCTGGGCGGCGGCGATCTGTGCGGCAGGCTCGCGGGTCACGCCATCGCCTTCGGCCAGATCGCCACCCACGTACCAGACCCATTGGCCATCGGCCGCCGGATGAGTGGTCACGGTGACGCGCGGCTTCGGGCCGCCGCCCAGGCAATGGGCGTAGAGCGGCTTGAGGCTGGGCCCCTTGACCAGGACCATGTGCAACGGTCGGCGCTGCATGGCTGGCTGGTCCAGGCCCAAGGCGTCGAGCAGGTCGGCGGTGCCGCCCCCGGCGCTGAGGACAATGCGTTGCGCGCGAATCTCGCGGCCATCGACCTTGAGTCCGATCAGCTCGCCACCTTCGCGCAGCGGTTCGATGTGTTGCCCGGCCAGCAAGCTGTCGCCGGCCAGTTCCGCCAGGCGTGCGATCACGCTCGGCACGTCCACCACCAGCTCGGCCAGGCGATAGACCTTGCCCTTGAAGCGTTTGTCTTGCAGGGCCGGCGGCAACTGGTCGCCCTTGACCTGGTCGACCCGCCCGCGCACGGCCTTGCTGGCAAAGAAACTGGTGAGGTTGCCGGCCAGGGTGCCGGGGGACCAGAGGTAATGGGCGTCGGACAGCATGCGCACGCCGGACAGGTCCAGCTCACCTTCACCTTTCAGGGCTTCGCGCCAGCGACGCGGCATGTCGGCAATGGCTTCCGAGGCACCGGTCAGGGCGCCATGCAAGGCGTACTTGGCGCCGCCATGGATGATGCCCTGGGATTTGACACTCTGCCCGCCGCCGAGGCTGGCGCTTTCCACCAGCACGGTCGAAAAACCCTGGCGCCGCAGGCGTGCATTCAGCCAGAGGCCGGCGACGCCTGCGCCGACAATCAGAATGTCGGTGGAAATAACGGATGGCATGAGCGACCTCAGTGTTCAAGACGAGGGCGCAGTATACAGACTCGGTGCAGAGGGAATTTGTTGACGATCAACATCGGCAGCGTGCAGGGAAAGCTTTTGTGGCGAGGGAGCTTGCTCCCGCTGGGTTGCGCAGCAACCCCATTTTTATGGGCGCTTCGCACCCAAGCGGGAGCAAGCTCCCTCGCCACAGAGGTGTTCCAGCTCAAATGATCAGTGTGTTTTCAGTGCCCGGCCGTCTTGGAAAACAGCTGGATCACCACCACCCCCAGCACGATCAACGCCATCCCCAGCATCGCCGGCACGTCCAGTTTCTGCCCATAGATGAACAACGCCGCGACACTGACCATGACGATCCCCAGCCCGGCCCAGACCGCATAGGCCACGCCCACCGGTACGGTGCGCACCACCAGCGTCAGCATCCAGAACGCGGTGGCGTAGCCGACGATGACCAGCAGCAAAGGCAGGGGTGTGCTCAGGCCCTTGATCGCTTTCATCGAAACGGTGGCGATCACTTCGGCGCAGATGGCGATGGCCAGGTAGTAGTAGGCGTTCATAGGCGGTTCCTCTTCGACGGTTGCGTCTTTCGATGGGGCCATTCTAGAGATAGGTCAGATGCGGTAAAGTCATTACCTATCTGTAATCAAGATAGGTTGAGCCATGAACGTTCAGTGGAACCTGGAGCAATTGCGGCTGTTCGTCGGGGTCGCCGAGAAGCGTTCGTTTTCCGCCGTGGCCCGGGATCAGCGCAAAGCCCAATCGGCCATCAGCAGTGCGATTGCGTTGCTGGAGACGGATTTGGGCGTGAACCTGTTCGAGCGCAGCAGCGGCCGTCAGCCCAGGCTCACCGACGCTGGCGCAGCCTTGCTCGAAGAGGCCAGGGAAGTGCTGCGTCAGTGCGAGCGTCTCAATGGCCGGGCCCTGGCCCTGATGCGCGGGCAGGAAGCGTCGCTGCGCCTGGCCCAGGACGAAGCCATGCCCTATCAACCGGTCATCGACAGCCTGGCGGCCCTGGCCGAGCAATTCCCCACCCTGGAAGTGCAACTGGCCAGCGCCGCCCAGGGCGACGTGGCGCGCAAACTGGTGGAGCGGCGCGCCGACCTCGGCTTGCTGTTCTATCACGACCAGATCCCCGAGGCCTTGGAGCGCCGGGTGCTGGGCAGCGTCGAGATGGTGACGGTGTGCGGCAGGGGCCACCCACTGGCGAACCATGATTATGTGACCTGTCGGGAAATGGCTCGGCACCGCCAGTTGTTGATGGCCACCCAGTCCAGCGTCTATCCCGGCAGTGAACAGGCCAGCCCGCAGGTCTGGCGAGCCGACAGTTTCTATGTGTTGGCCGAATGGCTGAGGAGTGGCCTGGGCTGGGCCTGGTTGCCTCGGCATGTGGTGCAGTACCCGGCCTACCTGGGCGACATGGTCGAGCTCAGCAGCGAATGGACCCCGCCGGCCCTGGTGGTGGAACTGGTCTGGCGACGCGATGAACCCCTGGGCCCGGCCGCGCGTTGGCTGGCGGAACGTTTTGCCGTGCAGTTGCAGGCGATCGGCTGAAAAACCGATAAACTCCGCCGCCATGAACAGAACTCTCTATAGCGCATTGTTTTACCTGGGGCTGCCACTGGTAGCGATTCGGCTGTGGTTGCGGGCCCGCAAGGCGCCAGCGTATGCCCGGCGCATCGGCGAGCGATTCTCCTGGGGACTGCCGGTCATGCTGCCGGGGGGGATCTGGGTCCACGCGGTGTCGGTGGGCGAGAGCATTGCCGCCGCGCCCATGATCCGCGCCTTGCTGCAACGTTATCCACAGCTGCCGATCACCGTCACCTGCATGACGCCCACCGGTTCGGAGCGGATCCGGGCGTTGTTCGCCAACGAGCCGCGCATCCAGCATTGCTATTTGCCTTACGACTTGCCCTGCGCCGCCAAGCGTTTTCTCGACCGGGTCCGGCCGTCCCTGGCGGTGATCATGGAAACCGAGCTGTGGCCCAATCATATTCACCAATGCGCCAGACGCGGCATTCCCGTGGCCCTGGCCAATGCGCGGTTGTCGGAGCGTTCGGCGCGGGGTTATGCACGCTTTCCCAAGCTTACCCGGCCGATGCTCGCCGAGATGAGCCTGTTCGCCGTCCAGACCGACGCCGAAGCCGAGCGTTTCCGTCAGTTGGGCGCCCGGGTAGAAACCGTCGAGGTCACCGGCTCGATCAAGTTCGACCTGACCATCGACCCGCAACTGCTGGAAAACGCCAGCGCCTTGCGCCGCCAGTGGCAAGCCACGGAGCGTCCGGTGTGGATCGCCGCCAGTACCCATGAAGGCGAGGACGAAGTGGTGCTGGCTGCCCACCGTCGGTTGCTCGACAGCTATCCCAATGCGTTGCTGATCCTGGTGCCACGTCATCCCGAGCGATTTGATGCCGTGCACCAGCTGTGCGAAAGCGAAGGCTTCGCCACGGTCCGGCGTTCCAGTGCGCAACCCGTCACTGCCCAGGCCTCGGTGCTGCTGGGCGACACCATGGGTGAGCTGCTGTTTCTCTACGCATTGGCCGACAGTGCGTTTGTCGGTGGCAGCCTGGTGCCCAACGGCGGGCACAATCTGCTCGAACCGGCGGCGCTGGCAAAACCGGTACTCAGCGGGCCGCACCTGTTCAACTTCCTCGAAATCGCCGCGCAACTGCGCGCCGCCGGTGCGCTGGCGGAAGTTGAAGATGCCGAAAGCCTGGCCCTGGCGGTGCAGCGCCTGTTCGAACTGCCCCGCGATGCCCAGCGCATGGCCGAAGCGGGCTTGAAGGTGATGCGCAGCAACCAGGGCGCGTTGCAGCGGTTGCTGGCGGGGTTGGGGCGGTTGCTCGACTGATCACGAGCAGCCCACCTTTTTTGAACTCGGAGCACGCTTTTGTGGCGAGGGGATTTATCCCCGTTGGGGTGCGAAGCACCCCATTCTCAAACGACTGACACACCGCGCTGTCAGGTTTTAGGGCTGCTGCGCAGCCCAGCGGGGATAAATCCCCTCACCACAAAAGCTTATTGCCACACACTATCTCTCTACGTTACTGCGCTGGCCGCGAGCGCAGTTGCTGCGCCGCTGCCTGGGCCAGGTCCGGCGGCAGGAAGTCGCGGTCCGGGTTGTAGTCGGGCTTGAGATAGCGCGACAGGTCTTGCAGGTCCGCCGGGCTCAACGTCCCAGCCGCCTGCTTGAGGCGCAGGTTGTCGAGAATGTAGTCGTAGCGGGCGTTGTTGTAGTTGCGCACCGAGGTGTACAACTGACGCTGGGCGTCGAGCACGTCGACGATGTTGCGGGTGCCCACCTGGTAGCCGATTTCCGTGGCTTCCACCGCGCTCTGGTTGGAGATGATCGACTGGCGCCGGGCCTGGACCTGCTCCACGTCGGTGTTCACTGCACGGTGCAGGTTACGGGTGTTTTCCACCACCTGCCGGCGCAGGGCTTCGCGTTGCTGCTCGGTCTGGGTGAGTTGCGAGTAGGACTCGCGCACCTGGGAGCTGGTCAGCCCGCCGCTGTAGAGCGGGATACTCAGCTGCAAACCGATGGTGCGTTGCTCGGCATCGCCGCCGTAGCGCTGTCCGGTCGGGTTCGGGTTGGTGAAACCGAGGCCGTCGTTGTCACCTTTTCTGTACTGGGCTATCGCATCGAGGGTCGGTGCATGACCGGCCTTGCGCTGGCGCAGCGTATCCTCGGCGGCGGTCACGGCGTAGTTGCTGGCCAGTAAATTCAGGTTCTGCTTGGCTGCCGTATCTACCCAGGCCTTGGCATCGTTTGGTGCCGGCGGCAGGATTGGCAAGGTGTGGACGATACCCTGGAGCGAGTTGTACTGGCGGTTGGTCAACGTGATCAAGGCTTCAAAGGCGTCGTCGACCTGGCGCTGGGCGAGGATCCGATTGGCGCGGGCGGTGTCGTAGCTGGCCTGGGATTGCAGCACGTCGGTCTTGTCCGACAGGCCCACGTCGAAGCGCTCGTTGGACTGGTCGAGTTGACGCTTGAACGCCGCTTCCTCGGCCTTGGTCGAGGCCAGGTTGTCCTGGCTGCGCAGCACGTTGAAATAGCTCTCGGCGCTCTGCAGGATCATGTTCTGTTCAGTGGCCGACAGTTGCAGCGACGCTTGCTCGTCAACTGACTTGGCAGCCTGTAACTGGAACCAGCGATCGGCACGGAAAATCGGCTGGGACAGCGTGGCCTGGTAAACCGTGGAACTGCGGGTGGCGGTCATCGCCGGCTGGTCGAGCTCGGTACGGGTGTTGTTCAGGTCGGCACCGGCCGAAAGGTTCGGCAGCAACCCGGCACGCGCCTGGGGCACCACTTCCTTCTGGGCGCCGTACTGGGCGCGAGCCGCGGCCAGATCGGCGTTGTTGTCCACCGCTTCCTGATACACGCTCACCAGATCGGTTCTGGTGGTCAAGGGTGCTTCGGCAGCCCAGGCCATTCCATTGGACGCACAAGACACGGCAAGGGCCAGTGAGAGTTTGCGCAGCATGAGGCGTTCCCTACTTCTCAGATGATTGCGCACAAGAGGCGCGGCGTAGCGAGTGTAGTTGCGCCTGCGCGCCGCAACAATCCTGTATATGCGCCATTCATCACGCCTTTTGCCCTGGCGATGGCGTTCTCTCGTGGTTGTGTCTAGACTGGCCGGGTTCTTGTCGGGGTGCCTTGCTATGAGGCTGAGATCGAATAATTTCGGATCCCGTTGAACCTGATCAGGTTAGCGCCTGCGTAGGGAACAAGATTTCTCGTCACCCGGCGAGTCCTCTTGTGCTTCGTCCGGGATGTTGTTCGACCATCGACTTTCGATTTTCGAACATGCTCGAGCAGCAAGCACAGCGTCCGCACTTTCGTGCAGGGACGCGTCCATTCGTTACAGGTTCGCTCCGACAAAAATCCACTGCCTGGATGTGTGTCTGGAGAGCCCGTGATGACGACAAAATCAAAAAACGCGACCAACCTCAGCGATTCGGCCAAGGTCGATGAGCAATCGGTTCAGCCCTTTACCCGCTCGCAAAAAATCTATGTCCAGGGCAGCCGCCCGGATATCCGCGTGCCCATGCGCGAAATCAGCCTTGACGTGACCCCCACCGATTTCGGCGGCGAAATCAACGCGCCGGTCGTGGTGTACGACACCTCGGGTCCCTACACCGACCCGAACGTGATCATCGACGTGCGCAAAGGCCTGGCCGACGTGCGCTCTTCGTGGATCGAAGCCCGTGGCGACACCGAGCGTCTTGCCGGCCTGAGCTCCAACTTCGGGCAGGAACGCCTGGCCGACCCCGAGCTGACCAAGCTGCGCTTCGCCCACGTGAACAACCCACGTCGTGCCAAGCCCGGTGCCAACGTCAGCCAGATGCACTACGCGCGCAAAGGCATCATCACCGCCGAGATGGAATACGTCGCCATCCGCGAAAACATGAAGCTGGAAGTCGCCCGCGCCGCCGGCCTGCTGGACCAGCAACACGCCGGCCACAGCTTCGGTGCCAGCGTGCCGAAAGTCATCACCCCGGAATTCGTCCGCGATGAAATCGCCCGTGGCCGCGCGATCATCCCGGCCAACATCAACCACACCGAACTGGAACCGATGATCATCGGCCGTAACTTCCTGGTGAAGATCAACGGCAACATCGGCAACAGCGCGCTGGGTTCGTCCATCGAAGAAGAAGTGGCGAAGCTGACCTGGGGCATCCGCTGGGGTTCGGACACGGTCATGGACCTGTCCACCGGCAAGCACATCCATGAAACCCGCGAGTGGATCATCCGCAACTCGCCCGTGCCGATCGGCACCGTGCCGATCTACCAGGCCCTGGAAAAAGTCGGCGGCGTGGCCGAAGACCTGACCTGGGAGCTGTTCCGCGACACGCTGATCGAACAGGCCGAGCAGGGCGTCGACTACTTCACCATCCACGCCGGCGTGTTGCTGCGCTATGTGCCGATGACCGCCAAGCGCGTCACCGGTATCGTCAGCCGTGGTGGTTCGATCATGGCCAAGTGGTGCCTGGCGCACCACAAAGAGAACTTCCTCTACACCCACTTCGAAGACATCTGCGAAATCATGAAGGCCTACGACGTCAGCTTCTCGCTGGGCGATGGCCTGCGTCCGGGCTCGATTGCCGACGCCAACGACGAAGCGCAGTTCGGTGAGCTGGAAACCCTCGGCGAGCTGACCAAGATCGCCTGGAAGCACGATGTGCAATGCATGATCGAAGGCCCCGGCCACGTGCCGATGCAGTTGATCAAAGAGAACATGGACAAGCAACTCGAGTGCTGCGACGAGGCGCCGTTCTACACCCTCGGCCCACTGACCACCGACATCGCGCCGGGCTACGACCACATCACCTCCGGCATCGGTGCGGCGATGATCGGTTGGTTCGGTTGCGCCATGCTCTGCTACGTCACGCCGAAGGAACACCTGGGCCTGCCGAACAAGGATGACGTGAAGACGGGGATCATCACCTACAAGATCGCCGCCCACGCGGCCGACCTTGCCAAGGGCCACCCGGGCGCGCAGATCCGTGACAACGCCTTGAGCAAGGCGCGCTTCGAGTTCCGTTGGGAAGACCAGTTCAACCTCGGCCTGGACCCGGACACCGCCCGTTCGTACCACGACGAAACCCTGCCGAAGGATTCGGCCAAGGTCGCGCATTTCTGCTCGATGTGCGGGCCGAAATTCTGCTCGATGAAAATCACCCAGGAAGTGCGCGAGTACGCGGCCAACCAGCGCATTGAAGCGGTGGATGTCGATGTTGCCCAGGGCTTGGCGGAACAGGCCGAGCGGTTCAAGCAGGAAGGAAGTCAGCTTTACAAGAAAGTTTGATCCGGGCGGTGCTTGCAAAAGCACCGCTCACCCTGTGTGGCGAGGGAGCTTGCTCCCGCTCGGCTGCGAAGCAGCCGCAAAACCTGCACCGCTATTCTGACTGACAGGACGCGGCGTTTGGTATTGGGTCTGCTTCGCAGACCAGCGGGAGCAAGCTCCCTCGCCACAAGGGGTGATCTGCGACCCAAAACAATAATCTCCCTTGAGAATCTCTGTGAACATCCAACCCAGCACCTACTCCCCAGACACCGCGGTCCCCCTGGACAAACGTGTCTTCGGCGCCCGCGATCTGTTTTCCCTGTGGTTCTCCCTGGGCATCGGCCTGATGGTCTTGCAGGTCGGCGCCTTGCTCGCGCCGGGCCTGGGCTTGAGCGGCTCGTTGCTGGCGATTTTCCTCGGCACGTTGGTGGGCGTCCTGCTGCTGGCGGCCGTCGGCGTGATCGGCAGCGACACCGGCCTGTCGGCCATGGCGGCCCTCAAGCTCAGCCTCGGCGGCAAGGGCGCGAGCGTGCCGGCGGTGTTGAACCTGCTGCAGTTGATCGGCTGGGGCTCGTTCGAAATCATCGTCATGCGTGATGCCGCCAGCCTGCTCGGTGCCCGAGCCTTCAGCGAAGGCAGCCTGGGCTCCAACCCACTGCTGTGGACGCTGTTCTTCGGCGCCCTGGCGACCCTGCTTGCGGTCAGCGGGCCGCTGACGTTCGTGCGTAAAGTCCTGCGTAAGTGGGGCATTTGGCTGCTGTTGGCGGCGTGCATCTGGTTGACCTGGAACCTGTTCGCCAAGGCTGACCTGGCGGCGTTGTGGGCCCAGGCAGGCGATGGCTCGATGCCGTTGGCGGTGGGGTTTGATATCGCCATTGCGATGCCGTTGTCCTGGCTGCCGCTGATCGCCGACTACTCGCGCTTCGGCAAACGTGCCAGGAATGTCTTCGGCGGTACTGCCGTGGGATTCTTCATCGGTAACGTCTGGCTGATGAGCCTGGGCGTGGCCTACACCTTGGCGTTCGCGCCGAGCGGTGAAGTCAATGCGTTGCTATTGGCCTTGGCTGGCGCCGGGTTGGGCATTCCGTTGCTGCTGATTCTGCTGGATGAGTCGGAAAACGCCTTCGCCGACATCCACTCGGCGGCGGTCTCCAGTGGCATGTTGTCGGGGCTGAAGGTCGAGCACCTGGCCTTGGCGATTGGCGTGCTCTGTACCTTGATCGCCTGCTTCGCGCCGTTGGCGCAGTACCAGAACTTCCTGTTGCTGATCGGCTCGGTGTTCGCACCGCTGTTTGGCGTGGTGCTGGTGGATCACTTCATCCTGCGCAAGCGCAGCAGCCAAGTGGTATCAGCCGCATTGCGCTGGCCGGCCCTGTTGGCCTGGTTGGGTGGGGTGAGCACTTATCACTTGCTGGCCAACTTCCATCCAGACATCGGCGCAACCCTGCCGTCGCTGATTCTGGCAGGGTTGCTGCAACTGTTGCTGGGCCGGGCTTTCAGCTACGGCCGGGGAACAGCTCGGGCTTGAGGATGCCATTGAGGCGTGGGTAAGCGATCTTCAATTCGATGTGGCCCAGGGCGTACGGGGCGATGGTGCTCACTTCGTACTTGAGGATCACCCCGCCGTAGGTCAGCGCCACGTGTGGGGTTTTCTGGAAGGACCACTGTTTCAGGAACTCGGGTTCCTGATCCAGCTTGGTGCTGATCAGCCAACTGTTGTGGGCGACCTGGGCGGCTTTCCAGAAGGCTTCCTCCTGGCCCGGCAGCAGCATGTCCGACAGCGTCAGATCCTTGTGTTGCTGGCGCGAATAGTTGATGAAGCCGCGGCCCGGCGTGCCGTGGGCGCCGCCGGTGTCCAGGTAGCTGGACAGTTCGATGATCACCAGGCCGTCATGTTGCTCACGTACCTTGGCCTGCAAATAGCTGCTGTTGCGGGGCGCGGCGCTGCGCAGGAACTGCTCGCGATAGGCGGCAAGCGTCGGTGCAACCGGGGCGTCCGGGGTGGTGCGGGTCATTTGCAGCAGGCGTTTTTCGACGATGCCGTCCAGGGCCGGCTCGGTGGGAAAGTGCAGGGTATCGATGTTCACCAACGGGCAGTCGGCACTGGCGCATCCTTGTTGCAGTTGCTCCGACGCATCGCGGGTGGTTTCCAGCGGTGCGCGGTAATTGGGTTGGAACAGGCTTTGGCAAGCGCCCAGGGTCAGGGCAATGGCGGCCACGGAGGCAGTTTTGAAAAGCGACATGGGCGTCCTTCATGGAACAGGGAAAGGCGAAAAGTTACCCGCTTCGACTGCCAGCAGGACAATCAGTTCGCCACTAAGCTCATTAGAGTTCTTTCACCTTCTGCCGTCCATCCCGATGAGTGGAAAGGGGCTGCATCAAAGGGTACGGGCGCGTTAGGATGGCGCGAAGCCGAGGTTGGAACCTCGTATTGATCCATTGCACACGAGGATTGTCATGACCGATTTCGCCAACGCCGCACCGAGCACCGTGGACATTGTCAAGCGCGAGAGCTGCTTCCAGGGTTTCTACAAACTCGATCGTGTGCACTTGCGTCACGAATTGTTTGCCGGTGGCATGAGCCGCGAAATCAGCCGTGAATTGTTCGTGCGCCATGACGCGGTGTGCGTGTTGCCCTACGACCCGCAGCGCGATGAAGTGGTGTTGATCGAGCAGTTTCGCGTCGGCGCCATGGACAAGGTCGCCAACCCTTGGCTGGTGGAATTGGTGGCCGGCCTGATCGACAAGGACGAACAACCGGAAGAAGTTGCTCATCGTGAAGCGCAGGAGGAAGCTGGGCTTGCCTTCGCTGCGCTTTGGCCGATGACCAAGTATTTTCCATCCCCGGGCGGCAGCGATGAATTCGTCCATTTGTACCTGGGGCGTTGCGACAGCTCGGGGGCGGGCGGGCTGCATGGCCTGGAGGAAGAGGCGGAAGATATCCGCGTCAAGGTCTGGTCTTTCGAAGATGCCCTGCAAGCTGTGCGCGACGGACAAATCTGCAATGCACCGAGCATCATCGCCCTGCAATGGCTGGCCTTGAACCGCGAGGAAGTGAGGGGGTTATGGTCCTGAACAAGCTGCGCGATCGCTATCGCGTCGATCTGGTGGGGTTGCAGGCCGCCTGCGAGGCCAACTACGCCCGCCTGATGCGCTTGTTGCCGGACATGCGCAACGATCCGGCGCCGCGGCGTATCGCCGTGACCCACGGCGACCAGATGCTCGGCGTGCTGGCCCTCGAAGTGCTGCAGACCTGCCCGTACACCACGACCTTGCAGGTGCGCCAGGAGCACAGCCTACCCTGGCTACCGGTGCCGCAGCTGGAAGTCCAGGTCTATCATGATGCGCGCATGGCCGAAGTCGTCAGTGCCGAACATGCGCGACGCTTTCGCGGCATCTATCCTTATCCCAATGCGTCAATGCACCAGCCGGACGAAAAGGCCCAGTTGAACCTGTTTTTGGGTGAATGGCTGAGTCATTGCCTGGCGCTGGGCCACGAGTTCGAAGTCGTTCGGTAGTTGTCGTTCAAATACTGGACACTGGTTGTGAACCGGTTCCGGTTCGCGGGTTTCCCCTTTCGATCTTCCCCAGCATAATTGCGGCGTCATCCAACGGCGTGAGTGCGCCTGGGAGAGAGCGATTTGCCGAACGTATCCATCCTGACCACCGCTGATGCGGCGTTGCTGGTCCAGCTGTCCGACAGTCACCTGTTTGCCGAGGCCGACGGTTCGTTGCTGGGCATGAATACCCGCGACAGCCTGCGGGCGGTCGTTGACCTGGTGCTCAAGCAGCAGCCGAAGATCGATTTGATGCTGGCCACGGGGGATTTGTCCCAGGATGGAACGCTGGAGTCCTATCAGGCGTTTCGGCAGATGAGTGGGCGAATCGATGCGCCGGCGCGCTGGATTCCGGGTAACCATGATGAGCCGCAGGTCATGCTTGAAGCGGCGGTCAAGAGCACGCTGCTCGAACCGGTGGTGGATATTGGCAACTGGCGCGTCACTCTGTTGGATTCCGCCGTGCCGGGTTCGGTGCCGGGGTTTTTGGCTGAGGAGCAGTTGATTCTGTTGGCCAATGCGTTGAGTGAGGCGCCGGAGCGGCATCATCTGGTGTGTCTGCATCATCATCCGGTGTCGATTGGGTGTGTGTGGATGGAGCCTATCGGGTTGCGTAATCCTGAGGCGTTGTTTGCGGTGTTGGATCGGTTTCCCCAGGTGCGCGCTGTTCTGTGGGGGCATGTGCATCAGGAGGTTGACCGGGTGCGCGAGGGGGTTCGTTTGTTGGCTTCGCCTTCGACTTGTATTCAGTTTGAGCCGGGGAGTGAGGATTTTGCGGTGGGCTCGCAGGCGCCGGGGTATCGGTGGTTGCGGCTTTGGCCGGATGGGCGGTTGGAGACGGGGGTTGAGCGGGTGGTTGGGTTTGCTTTTACCCCGGACTATGAGTCCGACGGTTACTGAGGTTTGATTGAGTACATATCCATTTCTGCGGTAACGGCCACTTAAGGTTCCGCCCTTACGGCGTCTCACTTTTGAGAAGCGCAAAAGTAAGCAAAACGCTTTTGCCCCACCACTTGGTGCCTCGCTAGGGCTCGGCATGCCCTCACTCCGGCATTGCTCCGTGGGCCCGCCGCGAAGGGCCATCCATGGCCCAGCGCGGCTATCCCGGCATCCATGCCGGGATGCCCACTCCACAATGCCTACGTTCGGCCATCGTGGTTAACGGGGCGCCGAGATCAACGTCCGCCGCGAGGCGGCCTTATAGCCGGCCTGGTTCTTGATGGGGACCGCGTTTCCCCCGTGGGAGCGAGCCTGCTCGCGAAGGCGGCGGTACATTCAGCATTGATGCAAGCAGACCCACCGCTATCGCGAGCAAGCTCGGCTCCCACAGGGATCGGCGGTGGATACTGATCTTATAAACGACCAAAAAACTGTGTGGGAGCGAGCTTGCTCGCGATGGCGGCCTGACAGCCGACCAGGGGTTGTGGGAATGGTCGGACGCCCTTCCTGGTTCAAGCAGATTTTTCCGACGAGCCCTGGCGGTTGCCGGGTGGGAAGGGCTGTCGCTAACCTTTTCCTGTCGCTGAAAATTCAGCGGCCAGGCCTGGAAACCTGAAAAAAAAAGGAGCTTTATTTCAATCCTAATGGAGCGCCAACATGTCTGAAGATAACTCTGGGCCAACAAAAAACGATTCCATTTCTCCCGAAGCCAGCCAGATTCCCCCGATACTTGATGAAGCCGCCAAGCGCGTTATCGACCACTATCTCGACCCCAAACCTCAAGCCAAAAAGAAAAAGCCCTCAGGTCAACTGTTCACCGTCGTGGACGGCGTCGACACCGAAAGCCT
This sequence comes from Pseudomonas sp. NFACC08-1, assembly GCF_900106735.1. Classification (NCBI taxonomy): domain Bacteria; kingdom Pseudomonadati; phylum Pseudomonadota; class Gammaproteobacteria; order Pseudomonadales; family Pseudomonadaceae; genus Pseudomonas; species Pseudomonas sp. NFACC08-1. The sequence goes on from NZ_FNNL01000003.1 coordinate 388,505, forward strand.
ACTGGCCAACCTCAGCGAAACCCTGGCCTCAGCCGATGCCATGGTCAGCGACCTTGCCTTCGACCTGAAAGGCTCGCGACGCCATGTTGCCCTTGGCATTCAGCAACTGATCGAGCTGGGCGCCTTGTTGGCGAATCGGATGCTGGACAACGTCAATACACAACCCTGACCGCACCGCGCGCAAAAGCGAGCAAGCTTCCACTGGAGAAACGCGATTACCCTAAGCCAGGTCGGCTCTCAGGCCGCCTCGCGGAGGACGTTGATCTCGGCGCCCCGTTAACCACGCTGGCCGAACGCAGGCATTGTGGAGTGGGCATCCCGGCATGGATGCCGGGATAGCTGCGCTGGGCCATGGATGGCCCTTCGCAGCGGGCCCACGGAGCAATGCCGGAGTGAGGGCACACCGAGCCTAGGCGAGGTGCCGAGTGGTGGGGCAGAAGCGCTTTGGTTACTTTCGCGCTTTTCGAAAGTGACCCGCCGTCAGGGCGGAACCCTAAGTGGCCGTTACCGCAGAAATGGATATGTACCCAATCCAGCTGAAGGGGGCCGCTTCGCGCCCCAGCGGGGATAAATCCCCTCGCCACAGGGTTTTGTGTTGTCTTGGATGCACAGTTCACCCCCAAACCCCCACAAACTCCCTGTAAACTCCGGCCTTTGCCCCACACCCAGGGAGTCGGCAATGTCGGGTTCTATCCTTTATATCCACGGCTTCAACAGCGCCCCTGCGTCGACCAAAGCCAGTCAGCTGATCAAAGTAATGGCGCAATTGGGCCTGAGCGACCGCCTACAAGTCCCAGCCCTGCACCACCACCCCCGCCAAGCCATCGGTCAGCTGGAACAGGCGATTGCACAACTGGGCCGACCGCTGCTGGTCGGCAGCTCGCTCGGCGGCTACTATGCGACTCACTTGGCCGAACGCCACGGCCTCAAGGCGCTGCTGATCAACCCTGCCGTCAGCCCGCATCGGATGTTTGACGGTTACCTGGGCACGCAGAAGAATTTGTACACCGACGAAACCTGGGAATTGACCCACGACCACGTCACGGCCCTGGCCGAACTGGACGTGCCGGCGCCCCAGGATCCGCAGCGGTTTCAGGTGTGGTTGCAAACCGGGGACGAAACGCTGGATTATCGCCACGCCCAGCAGTATTACCGCGCCTGTGCCTTGCGTATCCAGGCCGGTGGCGACCACAGTTTCCAAGGGTTTGCCCAGCAGTTGCCGGCGCTGTTGAGTTTTGCCGGCATTGGCGCCGATTTGTACCAGGCGATCGACTTCACGTCGTTGTGAGCCATCGCCCCTTTTTCACTGAACACTGACGACGAGACCCCATGGCCACTCCCAGCGCTAGCTCTTATAACGCAGACGCCATCGAAGTCCTCTCGGGCCTCGACCCGGTGCGCAAGCGCCCCGGCATGTACACCGACACCAGTCGGCCGAACCACCTCGCCCAGGAAGTCATCGACAACAGTGTCGACGAAGCCTTGGCCGGGCACGCTCGTTCGGTGCAGGTCATCCTGCACGCCGATCACTCGCTGGAGGTCAGCGACGACGGCCGCGGCATGCCGGTGGATATTCACCCTGAAGAAGGCGTGTCGGGCGTCGAGCTGATCCTGACCAAGCTCCACGCCGGCGGCAAGTTTTCCAACAAGAACTACCAATTCTCCGGCGGTTTGCACGGGGTGGGTATTTCCGTGGTCAACGCCTTGTCGACCCAGGTACGGGTGCGGGTCAAGCGTGACGGCAACGAATACCAGATGACCTTCGCCGATGGCTACAAGGCCACCGAGCTGGAAGTGGTTGGCACCGTCGGCAAGCGCAACACCGGCACCAGCGTGTATTTCGCGCCGGACCCGAAGTATTTCGATTCACCGAAGTTTTCTGTCAGCCGCCTCAAGCACGTGCTCAAGGCCAAGGCCGTGTTGTGCCCGGGGCTTCTGGTCAGTTTCGAGGACAAGGCCACCGGCGAGAAAGTCGAATGGCATTACGAAGACGGTCTGCGCTCTTACCTGGTGGACGCGGTCAGCGGTTTCGAACGCCTGCCCGACGAGCCATTCTGCGGCAGTCTGGCCGGTAACAAGGAAGCGGTGGACTGGGCTTTGTTGTGGCTGCCCGAAGGCGGCGAAAGCGTCCAGGAAAGCTACGTCAACCTGATCCCTACGGCCCAGGGCGGCACCCACGTCAACGGCTTGCGCCAGGGCTTGCTCGATGCCATGCGCGAGTTCTGCGAGTTCCGCAACCTGCTGCCCCGTGGCGTGAAGCTGGCGCCGGAAGACGTCTGGGAACGCATCGCCTTCGTGTTGTCGATGAAGATGCAGGAGCCGCAATTCTCCGGCCAGACCAAGGAACGCCTGTCGTCCCGTGAGGCGGCGGCGTTTGTTTCCGGGGTGGTCAAGGATGCGTTCAGCCTGTGGCTCAACGCCAACCCGGAAACCGGCCTGGCCCTGGCGGAGCTGGCAATCAACAACGCCGGTCGTCGTCTCAAGGCCAGCAAGAAGGTCGAGCGCAAGCGCATCACCCAGGGGCCGGCCTTGCCGGGCAAGCTCGCCGATTGCGCCGGGCAGGACCCGATGCGTTCCGAGCTGTTCCTGGTCGAAGGTGACTCTGCCGGTGGTTCGGCCAAGCAGGCGCGGGACAAGGAGTTCCAGGCGATCCTGCCGCTGCGGGGCAAGATCCTCAACACCTGGGAAGTGGACGGCAGCGAAGTGCTGGCCAGTCAGGAAGTGCATAACATCGCCGTCGCCATCGGCGTCGATCCGGGCGCCGAGGACATGAGCCAGCTGCGCTACGGCAAGATCTGCATCCTCGCCGACGCCGACTCCGACGGCCTGCACATCGCCACGTTGCTCTGCGCCTTGTTCGTCCAGCATTTCCGCCCGCTGGTGGACGCCGGTCACGTCTATGTGGCGATGCCGCCGCTGTACCGCATCGACCTGGGCAAGGAGATCTACTACGCCCTCGACGAGGCCGAGCGTGACGGCATCCTCGACCGTCTGGTGGCCGAGAAGAAGCGCGGCAAGCCACAGGTCACTCGATTCAAAGGCCTGGGCGAGATGAACCCGCCGCAACTGCGCGAAACCACCATGGACCCGAACACCCGTCGTCTGGTGCAACTGACCCTGGATGATTTCGAAGCGACGTCGGAAATGATGGACATGCTGCTGGCGAAGAAACGCGCCGGCGACCGCAAGTCCTGGCTCGAATCCAAAGGGGACCTGGCCGAGGTGTTGGCCTGATGCGCAACGGTTTCGCCCTGGCGTTGTGGCTGTGGGCGGGGGTGGTTGTCGCTGGACCGGCGCCGGAACTGAAGTTGCTGTCTGAGCACGCCGTCGATGGCATGCGCGGCGGCAATCTGTCCGGGCTGGCCTGGTGCGGCAACGAAATGTGGACGGTCTCTGATCGCGACGATGATCGGATCTACCGCCTTACACCTTCCGATGCGCGGGTCTGGCCGGCAGCCGCGGTGCAGATCGACGTGCCTGAGGTGCCCGACAGCGGTTTGCCCTGGGGTTTGCGTTCCCGGACCTGGGCTGCGTCGTTCCTGCGTGGTGGTGAGCTGGATTTCGAAGGCATCAGTTGCGACAGTGCTGGCAATCGTTATGTGGTCAGCGAGTCTCATGCCGCGGTGTTGCAAGTGTCGCCGTCGGGAGACGCCTCCTGGTTGAAAATCGCCCCGACGTTGATCCGTCAGGCCCGGGGCAGTGGCATGTTGCTGCATTTCAACGCCTTGTTCGAAGGCCTGGCGATCAACCCGGCGGGTGATCAGTTGTGGCTGGCGGCGGAGCGCGAACGTCGCGGCCTGTTGCAGATCAGGCGCCAACAGACGGTGTGGGACTGCGATGGTAATTGCGTGCTGCTGAGCGAAGCGGGGCTGGAGATGCAACCGGCGCAATTCCCCAAGGCCAAGGCGGTTTCGCGGGACTTCGCTGATCTGTCATTGTTCAATGGCAAGCTGTTTACCCTGGAACGCAACGCCTTTCAGATCTGTCGGCGTGACCAGCAGACCGCCCAGGTGGAGCGGTGCTGGTCGTTCGCTGCCGAGGCGTTGCAGGACAGTCGGCGTTATTCCCAGGAGCATGGGCTGGCCGAAGCGCTGGTCGTGGACGCCGAGGGCGCCTGGGTCGGCTTGGACAACAATGACGGTGCCCGCGCCGACGGCGAAACGCGGCCGATCATCTGGCGCTTCGCCGCGCCGGACGGTGGCTGGGGCGCCTCGCCATGAGTCAGCCGCCGGGCAAGCGTGCTGGCCGGGTGTTGATGATATTGGCCTGGTGCGCGGCGCTGTTCCTGGCAACGCGATTTTTTGCCCAATGGGAACAGCGCCAGCAAAATCCCAATGCCCAGGTGTATTCGCAAAGAGGCGAAGGGTTTATCGAGGTGAAGTTGGTCGGCAATAGGCAGGGGCATTTCGTCGCCAGCGGCCAGATCAACGGCCAACCGGTGGATTTCATGCTCGACACGGGCGCCACCGACGTGGCGATTCCGGTGGAGTTGGCCGAGCGCCTCAAGCTGGAAAAAGGTTTCGGCGTGACGTTGAGTACCGCCAACGGTTTGAGCGAGGGCTATCGCACCCGCATCGACCGGCTGCAATTGGGTGACATCGTCTTGCGCGATGTCCGTGCCCTGGTGGCGCCAGGCCTGGGTGGCACGCAAGTGCTGCTGGGTATGAGCGCCCTGAACAAACTTGAATTTACCCAGCGCGACGGCACCATGCTGCTGCGCCAGACAACGAACTGATGAGGCCCGCATGAGCGACATTCTTGCAGACAGCTTAGACGGTGTAGAACGCCGATCGCTGGCTGACTTCACCGAAAATGCCTACCTCAATTACTCCATGTACGTGATCATGGACCGTGCCTTGCCGCACATCGGCGATGGTTTGAAGCCGGTTCAGCGGCGGATCATCTATGCCATGAGTGAGCTGGGGCTGGATGCTGATTCCAAGCACAAGAAATCGGCGCGTACCGTCGGTGACGTGCTCGGTAAGTTCCACCCCCACGGCGACTCGGCCTGCTATGAAGCCATGGTGCTGATGGCCCAGCCATTCAGCTATCGCTACACCCTGGTGGATGGGCAGGGCAACTGGGGTGCGCCGGACGATCCCAAGTCTTTCGCGGCCATGCGTTACACCGAGGCGCGGCTGTCGCGCTATTCCGAGGTGCTGCTCAGCGAACTGGGCCAGGGCACCGCGGATTGGGGGCCGAATTTCGACGGCACCCTCGACGAACCCCTGGTTCTGCCAGCACGTTTGCCGAATATTCTCCTCAATGGCACCACCGGCATCGCCGTGGGCATGGCCACCGACGTGCCACCCCACAACCTGCGGGAAGTGGCCACGGCGTGCGTGCGTCTGCTGGACGAGCCGAAAGCCACGGTGGAACAGCTCTGCGAGCACATCCAGGGCCCGGACTACCCGACCGAAGCGGAAATCATCACCCCGCGCGCCGACCTGCTGAAAATCTACGAGACCGGCCGTGGTTCGGTGCGCATGCGCGCCGTGTATCACGTTGAAGACGGCGACATCATTGTCACGGCGCTGCCGCATCAGGTCTCCGGGGCCAAGGTCTTGGAACAGATTGCCGCGATGATGCAGGCAAAACCGTCGAAAGCGCCGCAAGTGGCTGACTTGCGCGACGAATCCGACCACGAAAACCCGTGCCGCATCGTGATCATTCCGGTCAACAGTCGAGTCGATCACGACGCGCTGATGCAGCACTTGTTCGCCAGCACCGACCTGGAGTCCAGCTACCGGGTCAACATCAACATCATCGGCCTGGACGGCAAGCCGCAGTTGAAAAACCTGCGGGCATTGCTGGTGGAGTGGCTGGAATTCCGGGTCAAGACCGTGCGCCGGCGCCTGCAATTCCGCCTGGACAAGGTCGAGCGTCGCCTGCACCTGTTGGACGGTTTGCTGATTGCCTACCTCAACCTGGATGAAGTGATCCACATTATCCGCACCGAGGAGCACCCCAAGGCCAGCCTGATCGAGCGTTTTGCCCTGAGCGAAATCCAGGCCGACTACATCCTCGACACTCGTCTGCGGCAGTTGGCGCGGTTGGAAGAGATGAAGCTGCGCGCCGAGCAGGATGAGTTGCTCAAGGAGCAGGCCAAGCTGCAAGCCCTGCTGGGCAGCGAAGCCAAGCTCAAGAAGCTGGTACGCACCGAACTGCTCAAGGACGCCGAAACCTACGGCGACGACCGTCGCTCACCAATCGTCGAGCGTGCCGAAGCCAAGGCGCTGAGCGAGCACGATCTTCTGCCGAACGAGAAAGTGACCGTCGTGCTGTCAGAAAAAGGTTGGGTGCGCTCCGCCAAAGGTCATGATATTGACGCGACGGGGCTTTCCTACAAGGCCGGGGACGGCTTCAAGGCCTTGGCGGCCGGGCGTTCCAACCAGTTTGCGGTATTCGTCGACTCCACCGGGCGCAGCTATTCGGTGCCAGCCCACACCCTGCCGTCGGCTCGTGGTCAGGGCGAACCGCTGACCGGTCGTTTAACGCCACCGCCGGGTGCAACTTTTGAATGCGTGCTGATGCCTGATGATGAAGGACTGTACGTAATTGCATCGGACGCGGGTTACGGGTTCGTGGTCAAGGGCGAGGATCTGCAAGCCAAGAACAAGGCGGGCAAGGCGTTGTTGAGCCTGCCGAACAACGCCAAGGTGATTGCGCCACGGCCGGTGGCCGATCGGGAGAGCAACTGGCTGGCGTCGGTCACTACCGAAGGCCGGTTGCTGGTGTTCAAGATCAGCGACCTGCCGCAGCTGGGGAAAGGCAAGGGCAACAAGATTATTGGTATTTCCGGCGAACGGGTCGCCAGCCGTGAGGAATATGTCACGGATATTGCAGTGTTGCCGGAAGGCGCCACGCTTGTGCTACAGGCAGGCAAGCGCACGCTTTCGTTGAAGGCTGACGATCTTGAGCATTACAAGGGTGAACGTGGTCGGCGGGGCAACAAGCTTCCAAGGGGATTTCAGCGAGTCGATGCGCTGCTCGTCGAAAACCTCAATTAGGCGTACTAGAGGGCTCGGTCTGCGATTAAATGCCGCAGATCGATACTTTCGCGCTGGAGTCGGCGCGCATATTCACGGATGATAGGCCCTTTCAAGCGCCGGCGTGGCCGAGCGTTCTTCATAATGACCGAGTATTTTTTCATTGTGGTAAGCCTTGTGGCTGCCACCTGGACGGAACGATGACTGCTCTGCGCCTCCCTATTTTGTGGCTCGCCGGCCTGCTTGGCCTGGCGGGCTGCAGCATGAACCAGCCGGTGTCGCTGTACCAACTGGACAGCGGAACCCCGGCCCAGCCTGCGCAAAGCACAGGCATGGCAGTATTGCTGGGGCCGGTCCTGATCGCCGACTACCTGCAACGTGAAACCTTATTGCAACGCCAACCGGACGGCAGCCTGCAGGCCGCCACTGACGGTCGTTGGGCTGGCAGCCTGTCTTCTGACATCGATCAGTTGCTGCTGCGCCAGGTCGCCGGGCATCTGGACAGCCAGCGTGTGGTGCTGGCACCCGCGACCCAAGGTTTCACCCCGGATGTACAGGTGCTGCTGTCGATTACCCGCCTGGACTCGGGTAAAGCCCAGCCGGCTGTGCTCGATGCCCAATGGCGATTGATCGACCGTCGTGGCAAGGTGCGTGAAAACCGCATCGTTCATCTGCAAGAGCAACATGCCGGCAGCACCGCGGCACAGGTCCAGGCCCAGGGCGTGCTCCTGCAACGCCTGGCCGAACAGCTGTCCGTGTCGCTCAAGCCCCTGGCCAACCAGCCACCTATTGCAGAAGTCCCACGCAAGGCCGCTCCTGCCCCGGCCAAGCCGGTAGAAAAGGACAAGGACAAGATCCCCATGGCCTTGCCGATTCGTACGGACATGGAAGTGTTCAGGTTCTGACGGTTGGACCGGATATACGACAAAGCCCGCATTGTTGCGGGCTTTGTCGTTTCTGCCGGTTGGATCCCTGGGGCCTGGGCCGGCCCTATCGCGAGCAAGCTCGCACACACTGGGTCTGAGGCTTGCAGACATCTCCCTGTGGGAGCGAGCCTGCTCGCGATGGCGGCGCTGAAGGCAACAGACAAGCCCGCAGACAGCCACTTTCTTCAGGCTCGCGTTCAGTGGTTTGGAATAGTTTTGGGGCCGCTTCGCGGCCCAGCGGGAGCAAGCTCCCTCGCCACAGGTTTTGCAGAGATCCACTGTGGGAGCTTGCTCGCGATGGCGACGCTGAAGGCAACAAAAAAGCCCGCAGACCATCACTCATCTGCGGGCTTCGTCATTTCACGTCCTGAGCGTCAGGCCTGGCGTTCATGCATCCGCGCCAACTGCCGCTCCAGCATCGATGGATAAGGCTCCATCAAGCGTTCCACGCAGCACGCGCCTTCGGGGCTGGCGATGGGGCGGATACGGGCGCGCTGGCGGATCAGGGCGTCGTCGTTGATCTTGCGCTCCACCAGCAGCAGGTTGCGGCTGTGTTGCGACAGTGCCAGGGCGTCCTGGGCGGTTTCGGTCAGCAGCAGGTCGATCTGGCTCAGGCCAAACAAGCCATCGCCCAGGGTCAGGCCCAATTGCAGTTGCAGGGTGATGCCGCTGTCGGCGACTTCGATCTGCAACTGGTGGCCCAAGGCGCGCAGCAACTCACCGCAGCAAATGGCGTTGGTCAGGTAGTCGTCACCGCTGTCTTCGGTGTGAAACAGCATCAGCGTGCTGCCATCGTTCAGGGTGTGCAGTTCGCCCTGATAGAGCGATGCGGCCTGGTCGAGGCAGTCGCGGTAGCGCTCGAGCAATTCCTTCAGGCGTGCCTGGGGCAGGCGGCGCAGTTGGTCCTGGGCGCCCAGTTGCACGGCCAGTACGGCACTGTGTTGGGGCAGGTTCGAAGCCACAGGCTTGACGACCGACCGGGGCGCCCCATCGACCGACTCGTCACGCAGCTCGGCGAAGGCGTCGTCGTCTTCCTCGTCCTCTACCGTGCGTACCACGTGGCGTGGCGCCGGTTTGGAGGTCGGCATCGGCGGGCTTTCGTCGAAACCCGGGTCGCGCAGGTTACGCACTTCGAAGCCCGGCTCGGCCTCGTCGTCCATGTAGTCGATGTCTTCAGGTTCCGGCACGGGCTCAGGCTCCGGCGCGAAGCTGGCGTGCAGTTGCCGGGCCAGGTCGCCGATTTCGTCCTGGCGCTGGGTGGCCGGCGTGTGTTCGTCGATGTCCCGCAGCCAGACGCGCAATTGCAACAGCGGCGTGGAGATGTGCCGGCCCAGGCGCAGGCTCAGGGCCAAAGCCAGCGCCAGCAGGATCGCGCTGAGGATGCCCATGCTTTGCAGGCTGATGGTCATCGGCTGCTGGAACTGGTCCATGTCCAGGCTGATGCGTAGTTGCCCGGCGGTCACGTCCTGGAAGGTGATCTTGCTCTGGTACATGCCGCCGGACTCGCCCAGCAGGCCGGGCTTGGGACGCTGGCCGGCCTCGGCGAGGATGCGGTTGTCCACGCTGTAGATGGCGGCGTGGGCCACCAGCTTGTTCTTGGTCAGGTTGTTGAGCAGCACGTTGAGGCTGAGGATGTCGTTGGACACCAGCAGCTCGGTGGCGGACGTGGCGGTCTGGGTGGTCAGGCTTTCACCCAGGGCGTCGGCCTGCTCGTGCATCGCCTGCTTGAATTGCAAACCCATCACGCAGGCATAGATGACCAGGGCCAGGGCGACCAGGATCACGTTATGGCTGGCAATGCGCAATGCAATCGGCACACGACGGTGGCGCAGTGCACGGAAGATCAGCAGGAAGAAGTTGTCGGTTTTGACTGGCGTGGGCCGGTTCACTGAGCTCGGCTCTTTGTCCGTGAAATTGACGCGCAGTATAGCGACAGCCCCATGACCGGCAAAGCACTGGCGGTGCCCGATGGTCACTGAATGTGGGTAGAATGCGGTTTTTTTCCACCTGCGGGGGTGCGCCTTGCGCGAAATCGTCCTGATAAACATCACTGGTAGCGACCGTCCGGGTCTGACTGCGGCCATTACCGGCGTTCTGGCCCAGGGTGGTGTGAACATTCTCGACATCGGTCAGGCGGTGATCCACGACACACTGTCGTTCGGCATCCTGGTTGAAATCCCGGACGCCGAACAAGGCAAGTCGGTGCTCAAGGACATCCTGTTCACCGCCTACAAGCTCGACCAGCAGGTGCGCTTCACCCCGGTGTCCGAGGACGATTACCGGCATTGGGTGGCCGGCCAGGGCAAGAAACGCCACATCGTTACCCTGTTGACCCGCAAGGTCACCGCCGAGCAATTGCAGCGCGTCAGTTCCATCACCGCCAAATATGACCTGAACATCGATCACATCGACCGACTGTCCGGGCGCATGCCGCTGGATACCCCGGACGACAAGGGCAAGGGCTGCATCGAGTTTTCCGTGCGCGGCGAGCCAGCCGACCCCCAGGCGTTGCGTGCCGAGTTCCTCAGCGTGGCCCAGGAACTGAACGTCGACATCGCCTTCCAGGAAGATTCGCTGTTCCGCCGCAACCGCCGCCTGGCGGTGTTCGACATGGACTCGACGCTGATCGAGGCCGAAGTCATCGACGAACTGGCCAAGGCGGCCGGCGTGGGCGACAAGGTCTCAGCCATTACCGAGCGGGCCATGGCTGGCGAATTGGATTTTCGCGCCAGCTTCAAGGAGCGCCTGGCGCTGCTCAAGGGCCTGGACGTCAGCGTGCTGGATTCCATTGGCGCTTCCTTGCGCCTGACCGAAGGCGCAGAGACGCTGTTCGCCGAACTCAAGCGCCTGGGCTACAAGACCGCCATCCTGTCCGGCGGCTTCACCTACTTCGCCAAGCAGTTGCAGGCCAAGCTCGGCATCGACTACGTGTTCGCCAACGAACTGGAAGTGGTGGATGGCAAAGTGACCGGCGTGGCCGTCGAGCCGATCGTCGATGCCCAGCGCAAGGCGGACCTGCTGCGTGAACTGGCTGAAAAAGAAGGCCTGCGCCTGGAGCAGACCATCGCTGTGGGTGACGGTGCCAACGACTTGCCGATGCTGGCGATAGCGGGCTTGGGCGTGGCGTTCCGCGCCAAGCCGCTGGTCAAGCAGTCGGCCAGGCAGGCGATTTCCACCCTGGGGCTGGATGGGGTGTTGTACCTGTTGGGCTTCAGGGATCGGGATGGGCAGCTCTGAGCCATACCCCTTTGGGGAGTGAATACCCCTGTGGCGAGGGAGCTTGCTCCCGCTGGCCTGCGCAGCAGGCCCGATGCGGTCAACCTGACACACCTGGGTGTCAGGTTTTAGGGCCGCTTCGCGCCCCAGCGGGAGCAAGCTCCCTCGCCACAGAGGGGGTGTGTTCGGCCTAGAGCGATTTCCACAACGAATCAAAATTCCCTTCCTGGTCGCCGCTATCCCCGGTTTCGGTTGAGTCTTCCGAGTGATAGGAAAACTGGTTGAAACTGTGGGTGCTGGTCACCCGGCGGTCCAAGCCGGCGCGGCGTTCCTGGCCGTTGGTATTGATCAACACCCGCTGGCCCTCCTGGAAAGGCAGGCGGGGGGCGATCATGGTCGGGGGCAGGTCAATGGCACTGATCTCTGGCAGCAACAGCCCGCGCAGGTAGTGACCGTGCTCGTTTTCCCGGACCAGTTGCAGCCCGCAAGGTTGGGCATGGGGGGCGACCAGTTCGATGCCCATTTGCATGGCGCCGTTGCGCACTTGTCGGATCCAACGCACCACGGCAACGCTCCAGGCTTGGTCGCTGCTGTCCCGAATGCCGATCATTTCTCCCGCTTGCAGCTGTTCCGGTACTTCCTTGGGCCAGCCGAGGCAGTAGCCGCCGGGGCTGTGGTTGATGATCGGCAGGTCGTAGGTGGGGAAGTGATGCTGGTTGTCGGAGTGGCTGCCGTCATCATCGCTCGGGTTGACCGGGTACTCGATTTCTTCATAGGGCAGCAGGTCGCTGTCGCCGGCGGGGGCGGCGTCGAAGGCCTGGCCCCAGGTGTCGTTTGTCTTGCTTGATGAGGCTTCGAAGCGGGCCTTGCGGGTGGTGGGGCTATTCAGTATTTCGTTGAAAGAGCGCTCGCCGCCGAGGTAATAGTGCAGCGCACTCATGCCCACGCACAGTGTCAGCGTGCCATTGCCCTCGGTGCGCTGGAAACTGCGTTCCGCTGCTTCGCCCCAGGCGGCTTGCAGGTGATGCAAGGTATCGACGCTCATGCCGCCCGGTACCGGCAGGCTTTGCTCGGCAGGTTCTTCCAGGTGCGTGGCGATTGCGCGCACCAGGGGCTGTGGGTCGAAGCCCTGCAAGGTGGGCTGTTGTTCGGCTCGGAACTTGGAGCGGTAGCGTGGCCCGACATCCAGTTGCGGAGCGACCGCGAACAGGCTGGCAGTGCTGCTGGCGGGATCCAGCTTGACCCACTGGCTCCAGGCTTCGAGCACTTCGGTCAGCCGCCCGATCTGGCTCTGGCGCAACTGATTGCTGCGTGACGCTCCCAGCAACAGGGCAACGACATAGGTCTGTTCGGGGGGCAGTTGATGAACCTGACTGGCCAGTTCGTCACTCACGCTCAGGTGCTGCAACTGGTGCAGGCAGGCGATCCGATGCAACTGATGCAAATCGAGCCACAGCCCTTCAGGCACGGGGCTGTATAGCTGACTGGCACGCAGCAGCGGACCATTGAGGGCATGCATCGCCCGTTGTAGCGCGGTGCTCAGCAGGCGGGCTCGGTCCTTGGTGTATTTCGACGCGATACGCGCCACGATCTGTTTGTAGCCCATCGCCAGCTGGGTTTGCAGTGCCTGGCACAGGTTGACGATCTTGCGCGAGCGCTCATCCAGCACGATGGCCTGTTGCAGGAAGTGCCGCTCCAGGTGCTTGCAGACGTAATACACCTCGGGCCGCAGCAGCTCGAGCAGTTGCAGGCGATTGTCGCTGGGCGTGAGCAGTTGGTTGAGTTCGCCAAGGGCTTGGTACAAAAGGCGGGCTGTTTCGCCGATGTTGGCCTTGGGCAGGTTGGCGATCCAGCGCTTGAGGTCCCGTGGCGTAGCATCGCAGAACGACAGACGTGATTGTGTCGGGGTCAGGACGCGCAATAGCTGGAGAGGGCTGGTCTCATTCATGCCGTGTACGGGCTCCGGCGGGAAATAAACGTGATGTTTCCAACTCTAGCAGTTGTAGCCGAAGGAGGTGTGCTATCTATGCTGGATGCCCTGTGGGAGCGAGCTTGCTCGCGATGAGGCCAGGACAGTCGCCATTGAGGTGACTGTTATATCGCTATCGCGAGCAAGCTCGCTCCCACATGTGGTCCTTACTCAGCCTTTGGGCAGCGCCAGGCCCTGGCCCATCTGCACTGGCGATCCGGCCACCAGGCCTTCGGCCCATTTCACCTGGTCCGGCCCGAACAGCACGATGGCCGTCGAACCCAGCTTGAAGCGGCCCAGTTCGGCGCCTTTTTCCAGATGAATCGGCGCGCGGGCGGCTTCGTCATAACGGAAGGTTTTCAGCTGGCGCTTGGGCGGCGTCACCAGCCCGGCCCAGACGGTTTCGATGGACGCCACGATCATCGCGCCCACCAGCACCACGGCCATCGGCCCACGTTCGGTGTCGAAAATGCACGCCACGCGCTCGTTGCGGGCGAACAGCTCCGGAACGTTTTCGGCGGTGGTCTGGTTGACCGAGAAAATCCGCCCAGGGATGTAGACCATCTCCCGCAGGGTGCCGGCCAGTGGCATGTGCACGCGGTGGTAGTCCTTGGGGGACAGGTAGATGGTGGCGAAATCGCCGCCCATGAACGGCGCCGCGTTGGCCGCATCACCGCCCAGCAGTTCCAGCACGCTGAAGCTGTGGCCCTTGGCCTGGAAGACCCGGCCGTGCTCGATCGGGCCGAGCTGGCTGACGGCACCGTCGGCGGGGCTGAGGATCGCACCCGGGGTGTCGTCCAGCGGGCGTGCACCGTCTTTCAGGGCGCGGGTGAAGAAGGCGTTGAAGTGCTCGTAGGCAGTCAGGTCTTCCACCAGTGCCTGGGACATGTCCACTTGGTAGCGCTTGGCAAACCAAGCGGTGAAGGCGTTCTTGAACCAGCGCACGCGGCATTCGGCAATGCAGCCGGCCAGCCGCGACAACAGGTGGTGGGGCAGCAGGTACTGAGTGAGGATGAACAAACGGTTTTTCATTAATTGTCCTTAAGAACCTTCAAAGCTCGATGGGTGTGTCGGGGTGGTTGCCCCATTCGCCCCAGGAACCGGCATAGCCTTTGACCCGTGGATAACCGAGCGCCTTGGCCACCAGGTAGGTGAAGCCGGAGCGGTGGTGAGTCTGGCAGTGGGTGATGATTTCCTTGTCGGGCGTGATGCCCAATTGTTCGAGAATTTGCGGCATGTCCTTGCGAATGCGCAGGTTGCGCGCTTGGTCCATGCCGGCTGTCCATTCGAAATTGACCGCGCCGGGAATGTGCCCGCCTCGGGCTGCGACGACTTTTTCGCCCGAATACTCCAGCGGGCCGCGAGCGTCCCAGATCGCCAGGTCGGCAGCACCGAGACGGCTTTGCAGGTACTCACGGGTGGCGGTGGGCGCTTCGTGCAGTGTCAGGCTGACCGGGCCTGCGACGGGCGCAGGCACTTCGACGGACACCGGCAGGCCTTCGTCCAGCCACGACAGCAAGCCGCCGTCGAGGTAGTGATAGTTGGAGTGATCGATCACGTCCAGCAACCAGATAAACCGCCCGGCCCAGCCGCCGCCTTCATCGTCATAGACCACGTAGACCGCATCCGGGTGATGCCCGAGTTCGCCGAACAGGGCTTCGAGGTCGGCTTTGGCCGGCAGCAGGCCTGGCGCCGGCGGTTGACCCAGCTGGGTACGCTTGGGGTCGACGAAGCGTGCGCCAGGGATATGGCCGGTGCTGTAGCGGGCGGCGCTGGTCAGGTCCACCAGAATCAGTTCGCGGGCGTCGAGGCGCGGCAGCAGCTCGTTCGGCTCGATCACCAACGGCAAGCCAGAGAAGTCAGGCATGTGAGGTCTCCAGGGGCGCAAAGGGAAAAGATTGTAGCAAGTTCAGCGGCCGCGGTTGGTAAAGGTATGCAGGGCCCTTTCGATGCATTGCACGGTTTTGCCGAAGGCTTGTACGGTCACGTCCGAGAACGGCCCGCCGCCCTGGTCCACCACCACCAGCATGATCACCCGGCCATTGCAGGTCAGCGAGCGCAGCAGCAGGTGCTCCCCGCGGAACAGGCTGCGCAGGCCCGGTGGCAGCAGCGCCGAAAACTGCGCGTTGTTGTCCGGGTTCAGGCGAACCTGGGCCTGCTGAGCCAGCAATCGTTGCACTATTTTGCTCTGGCTGATGGTAAAGCTCATGGCCGCGGCTTCTTTGGGCAGGCCGGCGGTCTGGTGTACGCGCACACTGGTCTGGTTGCGGTCGGCCATCAGGATCATCACCCGGCGCATGCCACAGGCCACCAACACGTCCCGTGCCGAGGTGGTCAGGTGCATGGCATTGCTGAAGGGGCTCGGTTCCACCAGCAGCGCGGAGCATTGCTTGCGCCACTGGCTCAGGTCCTCGGCGCTGGGTGGTGGGGGCGCTAGCAAACCGGGGTGGATGCGACGGCTGCCCCAGGGCCAGAGCAACGCCACGGCCGGATGCCAGAGGTCTGGCATGGCGTCATGACGGGCGCTGGTGACGGCTTGTTGGTGCAGCTGTTGCTGGACCTCATCCATCGGCATCTGCAGGTACAAACTGGTGAGGTATTGCCAGCGGGCACTGTGGGGGCCGTCCCAGGCCTGTTGCGCTGAAAGTGCCAGGCCGTTGGCCAGCAACACGGTATTGGCCGGTTGATTGAGCCAGCGCCGCAGGGTTGGGTCGTCGTCCAGGCGATTCTGCTGGCGCAGCGGGTGCTCGCTGTCCCGGGCGATGCGCAGAACCTGCACCAGCTCGCGGCGTTCATTGAGCAGCAGGCGATAACCTTGTATCACCCAGATCGGCAAGCGCCAGGCCTCCACCAGCGCCAGGCAGATTTTCAGCAGGCTGACGCCGAACAATTCACGCTCTACCTTGCGCGCGGGCTCGCGTTTGTGGACGACCCGCAATTCCCACTCCCCCAGCAATCGCGGGTGAGTCAAGGCCAATGGCCAGAGCGGCGAGAGAAACAGCAGGCTGCCCCAGTGAATGTCCTGCCACAGCCGCGCCAGGCGGCTGGCAAAAAAGCCATTGGCCTGTTGCGTGGCGTGTTGGCTGATCAATTGCAGCTGGCGCAAGGCGATGGGGATTTCGTGCCTTGGCAACGACGGCAAGCGAGCGAGCAGTTCTTCGGTACGCTTGAGGCCGAGGCGGTTGATGGCCACTTCGAGATTTTCCGCAGGTTCCGCAAGGCTGCCATGGGTGTGATAGTTGGCCTCGCGGATGACGCTCAGGGCCAGGGCGGGGCTGTCCTGCATCAATTCGGCGATGTCACGTAACGAGCGGCGACTGTCGGCAATGGCCTTGCAGACCAGGTCATGGCTGGCCTGGGGCACCGGCAGGTGCACGCCATCGAGCAGCTTGACCCAGCCTTCGAGGGTGGTCGGTCGTGGAGTTGGAACCTTCGTTTCGTTAGCCATGGTTGGACGTGATCATCGCAAAGGGTATCTACGCCCGGAACGGGGCAAAATTGGCTTTTCGCCGGAACTGACTATAGTCTGGCGCAGTTTTGCCGATAAGTAGAAGAAGAGATTTTTCAGCTTCCGAATATGACCTTGAACCCGACTTAAATAAGTACTTTCTATCTATGGCTAAAATTATCGGCATCATTGTCGTGTTCGCGAGCGTACTCGGCGGATACGTGCTCTCCCATGGCAAGATTGCGGCCCTGGTCCAACCCTTCGAGGTGTTGATCATCGGTGGCGCCGCCCTCGGTGCATTTCTGCAGGCCAACCCTGGCTATATGACGATGCACGTGCTCAAGAAATCCCTGGGCATGTTCAGTTCGCGCTTTAGCCACACCTTCTATCTCGAGGTGCTGGGGCTGATCTACGAGATCCTCAACAAGAGCCGCCGCGAAGGCATGATGGCGATCGAAGGCGACATCGAAGACGCCGCCGCCAGCCCGATTTTCGCCAAGTACCCGGCTGTGCTCAAGGACGCCCGCATGACGGCGTTCATCTGCGATTACCTGCGCATCATGTCGTCCGGCAACATGGCGCCCCATGAGCTCGAAGGCCTGTTCGACATGGAGCTGTACAGCCTCAAGGAAGACCTGGAGCACCCCTCCCACGCGGTCAACGGCATCGCCGACGGTATGCCTGGCTTCGGTATCGTCGCGGCGGTATTGGGGATTGTGGTGACCATGGCGTCCCTGGGCGATGGCGACCAGAAATCCATCGGCCTGCACGTGGGTGCGGCACTGGTGGGTACCTTCTTCGGTATTTTGGCCGCGTACGGTTTCTTCGGTCCGCTGGCCCATTCCCTGGCCCATGATGCCAAGGAAGAGCTAAACGTCTATGAAGCCATCAAGGCGTCCCTGGTGGCTTCGGCCTCGGGCATGCCGCCATCGTTGGCGGTGGAGTTCGGTCGCAAGGTCCTGTACCCGGCGCACCGTCCAAGCTTCGCCGAGCTGGAACAAGCGGTTCGCGGTCGCTAAATCATGGAAAATAACCAGCCGATCATCGTCAAGCGCGTCAAGCGCATCGCCGGCGGGCACCATGGCGGTGCTTGGAAAATTGCCTTCGCCGACTTCGCAACGGCGATGATGGCGTTCTTTCTGGTGCTGTGGTTGCTGTCCACGGCGACCCCGGAACAGAAGATCGCCATCGCCGGTTACTTCAAGGACCCGGTCGGCTTTTCCGAAAGCGGCACGCCCTACATCATCGACCTGGGCGGTTCACCGACCCTGGCCCCGGAAAACACACTCAACCCCGAGGTCAAGTCCCAGCCCCAGCCTGACAAGGTGACGGTGGACTCCGAGCAGGTCGAAGGGATGGCCGAGCAGATCGAGCGCGAACGCCTGGAGTTGTTGCTGCAAGAGTTGCAGAACAAGGTCGAAGAGAACCCGCAACTGCAGAAATTCAAGGACCAGATCCTGTTCGAAATCACGCCGAACGGCTTGCGCATCCAGATCATGGACGCCGAGAACCGGCCGATGTTCGATTCCGGCAGCGCGCGCCTGAAGCCTTATTTCGAAGACATCTTGCTGGCCATGGCCGACACCATCAAAGCGGTGCCGAACAAAATCAGCATCAGCGGTCATACCGATGCCAAGCCCTACGTTGGCAAAGGAGACTTCGGTAACTGGGAGCTTTCCGCCAACCGCGCCAACGCGGCCCGTCGCGCCTTGGTGGCCGGCAGTTATCCGGACGAGCAGGTGGCGCGGGTGGTCGGTTATGCGTCCTCGGCGTTGTTCGATCGCAAGGACCCGTTCAACCCGGTCAACCGACGTATCGATATCGTGGTGTTGACCAAGAAGGCCCAGCAAGCCATCGAAGGTTCGCAAACCGACGATCCGCCGCTGGATCCGGCCCAGGGGCAGGGCGCACCGGGTGAAGCACCGACGACGCCTGGCGCGGCGGCTGATCCGAACGCCTTGCCGGCGGACCAGCAACCCGTGCCGGCCCATGAGCTGCGCGAGCGTCTGAACCTGTTCGACGACGCTGCGCCGAAACCGGCCGAGCCGCCGGCGCAGTGATCCATAAAAAAGCCGACATCATTGTCGGCTTTTTTATGAGGCGCTGTTCACCTGAGGCGTGCTTGCCTTTGTGGCGAGGGAGCTTGCTCCCGCTCGGCTGCGAAGCAGTCGTAAATGGTGTGTCTGATGCTCCGCATTTGGCGGGTTTTGGGGCTGCTTCGCAGCCCAGCGGGAGCAAGCTCCCTCGCCACAATGGTGTCCGGCTCACATTCCGGGTCAGTAACTGCTATCCGGCAAGCTGGCGATGATCGAGCGGTAGCTATTCATCCGTTGCTGATGCACGCGACCTTCTTCCAGCGCCTTGAGCAGCGCGCAACCAGGTTCGCGGTCGTGCTTGCAGTCGCGGAAGCGGCAGGTGCCGATCAGGTCATTGAATTCGATGAACCCGGCCTCGACATCGGCCCGGCTGACGTGGCCCAGGCCGAATTCACGTATGCCCGGCGAGTCGATCAATTCACCGCCGCCGGGGAAGTGGAACAACCGCGCGGTGGTGGTGGTGTGGGTGCCCTGGCCGGACAGCTCGGACAGCGGCCCGACGCGAGTCTCGACGTCTGGCAGCAGGCTGTTGACCAGCGATGACTTGCCCACGCCAGACTGGCCGACGAACACACTGATGCGCCCGTCCAGTTGTTGTTGCAATTGCTCCATGCCGTTGCCGTGATGGGCCGAGACTTCCAGCACCGGATAACCCAAATCCCGATAGACCGACAGCAGGGCGTTCAGCGCCGGGGCGTTGTGCTCGTCGATCAGGTCGAATTTGTTGAGCAGCAACAACGGGCGGATGCCGGCGTGTTCGGCGGCCACCAGATAACGGTCGATCAGGTTGGCGTGGGGCTCGGGCAAGGGCGCGAATACAATGACGATCATGTCGACGTTGGCCGCTACCGGCTTGAGCTGACCACGGCTGTCCGGACGGCACAGCTCGGTGTGGCGTGGCAATTGCGCCACGATCACACCGATGCCCTGGTTGCCGGCACGCCAGACGACTTGGTCGCCCGTGACCAGGGCCGGCAGGTTGGCGCGCAAGTGACAACGGAACACTTGGCCGGCCAGCTCGCCTTCCCGGGCCTCGACCTCGACCTGCACACCGAAGTGGGCGATCACCAGGCCGGTCTGTTCCGGGCCCAGGTCGCCACCTTCCAAGGCTTCGACAGCACTGGACTCGCGTTTGGCGGCGCGGGCGGCGCGCTCGCCCTGGATCTTTTCGATGCGCCAGTTCTGACGACGATTGAGTTGGCGTTTGGCCATGGGTGTTCCGTATGAAGAAATGCAGCGAATAGGGTAAAACGGCGGCGAGTTTAGCACGCCCAAGGGCCGGCCTAAGCTAAACTGCGTGGCTACGCCGAGGAGCTTCCCTATGCAAAACCCGCAGAACCTGATCTGGATCGACCTGGAAATGACCGGTCTGAACCCGGACACCGACGTCATCATCGAAATGGCCACCATCGTCACCGACAGCGACCTCAACACCCTGGCCGAAGGCCCGGTGATCGCGATC
Organism: Pseudomonas sp. NFACC08-1; assembly: GCF_900106735.1. NCBI lineage: Bacteria > Pseudomonadati > Pseudomonadota > Gammaproteobacteria > Pseudomonadales > Pseudomonadaceae > Pseudomonas > Pseudomonas sp. NFACC08-1. The sequence goes on from NZ_FNNL01000003.1 coordinate 408,611, forward strand.
CACCACAGCGACGAGATCCTGGCCGGCATGGATGAATGGAACACCCGCCAGCACGGCGGCTCGGGCCTGACCCAGCGGGTACGCGAGAGCAAGATCAGCATGGCTGAGGCCGAAGCCCAGACCATCGCCTTCCTGGAGCAGTGGGTGCCCAAGGGCAAGTCGCCGATCTGCGGCAACAGCATCTGCCAGGACCGTCGCTTCCTTTATACCCACATGAAATCCCTGGAAAGCTATTTCCACTACCGCAACCTGGACGTCTCCACCCTCAAGGAACTGGCCGCCCGTTGGGCTCCAGAAGTGCGTGACAGCTTCCAGAAGGGCGGCAGCCACTTGGCCCTGGACGACATCCGCGAGTCCATCGCCGAGTTGCAGCATTACCGCAAGCATTTCATCAAGTTCTAACCGGCACCCGGCGACCGGCGAGATTGCTTTTGTGGCGAGGGAGCTTGCTCCCGCTGGCCTGCGCAGCAGGCCCCAACCGTCCTTCAGGTAGACCGCATTGTCCGGTTTGCGACTGCTGCGCAGCCGAGCGGGAGCAAGCTCCCTCGCCACAGGGATCGGTTTGGACCAGAGGCGGCATGTTTAGGTGGAAGTCGTTGCCTTGCCCTCTTTTGGTGCCTGCCCGAAATGGCTAGACTGCGCGCCTTCCTGCAAGGACCGCCACCATGTTGCTGATGCTTTATCTGATCGCCATCACCGCCGAAGCCATGACCGGCGCCTTGTCTGCCGGGCGCCGCGGCATGGACTGGTTCGGCGTGGTGCTGATCGCCTGTGTCACGGCGCTGGGTGGCGGTTCGGTGCGTGACGTGCTGCTCGGTCATTACCCGCTCACCTGGGTCAAACACCCGGAATACCTGGTGCTGACCACCGCGGCGGCGATGCTGACGGTGTTCCTGGCGCGCTGGATGCGCCACCTGCGTTCATTGTTCCTGGTGCTCGACGCCGCGGGGCTGGTGGCGTTCACCCTGATCGGCTGCATGACGGCCCTGGAAATGGGGCATGGCATGCTGGTGGCGTCGGTCAGCGGAGTGATCACTGGGGTGTTCGGCGGTATTTTGCGGGACATTTTCTGCAACGATATTCCGCTGATCTTCCGTCGCGAGCTCTACGCCAGCGTTTCATTTGCCGCGGCATGGTGCTATCTGCTGTGCGTCTTCCTGCAACTGCCGAGTGAACAGGCGATCCTCATTACCTTGTTCGGTGGTTTCCTGCTGCGGCTCCTGGCGATTCGTTTTCACTGGGAAATGCCGAAGTTCGTCTACAACGACGAGGTTTGACGCTCGGCATGTTGCCGCAACGCCCACTCCACATGCTCGCGCACCAGCTCCGACGGGTAGTCGCGCCGCGCCTGCAGCGCTTGCAGCACGGGAATCGTTGACGGCGCATTACCCAGGCCCACTGCCAGGTTGCGCAGCCAGCGCTCGTACCCGGCGCGGCGCAGCGGCGAGCCTTCGGTGCTGCTCAGGAACGTTGCCTCGTCCCACATGAACAACTCGGCCAGCCCGGCATTGTCCAGGTTGTGCCGCGGCTTGAAGTCGCTTTCCCCGGACGGCCGGGCGAAGCGGTTCCAGGGACAGACGATCTGGCAGTCATCGCAGCCGAACACCCGGTTGCCGATCAACGGCCGCAGTTCCTCGGGGATGGCGCTTTTCAGCTCGATGGTCAGGTAGGAAATGCAGCGGCGGGCATCGAGCACGTAGGGCCCGACGAAGGCATTCGTAGGGCAGATGTCCAGGCACGCGGTGCATTTCCCGCAATGTTCGCTGGCATGGGGCGGGTCCACCGGCAGCGGCAGGTCGACAAACAGCTCGCTCAGGAAGAAATAGCTTCCGGCCTTGCGGTTCAACACCAAGGTGTTTTTACCGATCCAGCCCAGGCCGGCCTGTTCGGCGATGGCTTTTTCCAGGACTGGAGCACTGTCGACGAAGGCGCGATAACCGAAGGGGCCGATCACCGCCTGAATTTTTTCTGCCAGTTGCTGCACACGTTTACGGATCAATTTGTGGTAATCGCGGCCCAATGCATAACGCGAGACGTAGGCTTTCTCCGGTTGGCCGAGCATCTGCGCCATGTGCGTGTCGCCCGGCAGGTAGTCCATGCGCAGGGAAACCACCCGTAGCGTACCCGGCACCAGTTCCTCGGGGTGCGAGCGTTTGCTGCCGTGGGCGCCCATGTAGTCCATTTCGCCGTGGTACCCGGCATCGAGCCAGCGTTGCAGGTGTTGCTCATGCTCGGCAAGGTCCAGGCCGCTGATGCCGACCTGCTGGAAGCCCAGCTCGCGGCCCCACTCCTTGATGGATTGGGCGAGGGCGGGGAGGTCTGTGGGAATGGCAGGCATGAGGCGAGAGAAACCAGAGCTGAGATGCGTATAATTCTGCCAGACATCGGAGCCCGAAGACGCATGCCGCACACTAAAGATGATTTTCCCGACGCGCTGTACAGCGCCGCGCAGGTCCGGGCCCTCGACGCACAACTGATCGCGGCCGGCACCGCCGGTTTCGAATTGATGCAACGCGCCGCCCGCGCCACCTGGCGAGCGATTGTCCGGCGCTGGCCTGATGCCCACGAGCTGACGGTGCTGGCCGGGCATGGCAACAACGCCGGCGATGGCTATCTGGTCGCGACCCTGGCCCGGCGCGCTGGCTGGTCGGTGCGGGTGCTGACGGTGGGCGAGCCCCGGCGCTTGCAGGGCGACGCCGCCAATGCCCACGCCGAAGCGGTGGCGGTGGGCGTGCCGATGGAGCCGTGGTCGGATGAGGCAGAGTTGCGCGGCGTGTTGCTGGATGCGCTGCTCGGCACGGGCTTGAGTGGCGAGGTGCGCGAGCCTTATGTGCGGGCTATCGATACGATCAACGTCAGCGGTCTGCCGGTCGCGGCGGTGGATATCCCCTCGGGCTTGTGCGCCGATACCGGCCGGGTGCTGGGCACGGCGGTGGTGGCCGATCTCACCGTGACCTTTATTGGCTTGAAGCTGGGCCTGTTTACCGGCGAAGCGGCGGACCGGGTCGGCGAACTGGTGTTCAACGACCTGCACGCCGATCCAGATATTGTTGACGCGGCACCGGCCAGTGCCCGATTGCTCTCACCCCATAATCTGCCACGTCTGACACCTCGTGCCGCCACGTCCCACAAAGGCAAGTTCGGTCACGTGCTGTTGATCGGTGGCGACCGGGGCTTTGGCGGCGCCATCCAGATGAGCGCCGAAAGCGTCCTGCGCTGCGGTGCGGGGATGGTTTCGATGGCGACCCGCAGCGAGCACGTATCCGCCGCGCTGACGCGTTTGCCGGAAGTGATGGTGCAAGGCACCCATTCGGCGAACCAATTGATGGGCTTGCTCCAGCAGGCCAGCGTGCTGGTGGTCGGGCCGGGCTTGGGCCAGGCCGCATGGGGGCGCAGCCTGTTGTCGGCGGCGGCCAATGCGCCGCTGCCGCAAGTATGGGATGCCGATGCGCTGAACCTGCTCTGCAGCGGCGATGTCCGCCTGCCTGAACAGTGCGTCATCACCCCGCACCCAGGCGAGGCGGCCCGATTGTTGGCGTTATCCACGGCCCAGGTGCAGGCCGACCGTCCAGCGGCAGCCCATGCATTGAGCCAGAAATACACCGCCACGGTGATCCTCAAGGGCGCTGGCAGCCTGATTGCCAGCCCGGACGGTCGCCTGGCGGTTTGCAGCCAGGGCCATCCGGCCATGGCCACAGCAGGCCTGGGGGATGTGCTGGCCGGCGTGGTCGGCGCCTTGCTGGCCCAGGGCATGGAGGGGTTCGAGGCCGCGTGCCTGGCGGTCTGGCTGCATGCCAATGCCGGTGCCCAGGCCGGTCGTTCGGGTCGGGGGGTGGCAGCCACCGATCTGATTCCGGCCATTCGTCAGTTGTTGGAGGAACATTCACCGTGTCTGAAGTAACCCTGTACGTGGCGGACGAACAAGCCATGACACAATTTGGTGCCCGCATCGCGCAGATCACCGCCGGTCACGGCCTGATTTTTCTCGAAGGCGACCTCGGCGCGGGGAAAACCACCCTGTCCCGTGGCATCATTCGCGGTCTCGGGCACGTCGGCTCCGTCAAGAGCCCTACGTTCACCCTGGTCGAGCCCTACGAGATCGGCGACATTCGCGCCTTCCATTTCGACCTGTATCGACTGGTGGATCCGGAGGAGCTGGAATTCCTCGGTATTCGCGATTATTTCGAAGATGACGCCTTGTGCCTGATCGAATGGCCCCAGAAGGGTGCAGGCTTTTTGCCAAAGCCCGACCTGACCATTACCATTGGCGCGCAGAACGGCGGGCGTTCGCTGAAACTGACGCCGCAAGGCTCGCGTGGCGAGTCGTGGTGTGCCGCTTTGGCATTGGAAAACTAATTGATGATGGGGTTTGGTATGCGCTTTCGCGCGGTGGTTGCTGTCGTAGGACTGTTGCTTACGGCACTGGCCGTCGATGCTGTGGCCGAGACAAAGGTCAACAGCGTTCGCCTCTGGCGGGCGCCGGACAACACACGGCTGGTGTTCGACCTGACGGGCCCGGTGCAGCACAGCGTATTCACCCTGACCGCCCCGGATCGCCTGGTGATTGACATCAACGGCGCGTCCCTGGGCGCGCCATTGAACGTGGCGACCGCCAACACGCCGATTACCGCGATGCGTTCGGCCCAGCGTACGCCGACCGACCTGCGGGTGGTCATCGACCTGAAAAAAGCCGTGACCCCGAAAAGCTTCACCCTGGCCCCGAATGCCCAATACGGCAACCGGCTGGTGGTGGACCTGTTCGACAACCCGGCCGATGCGGCGCCACCGCCGCCGCCGACCAATGTTGCCACGGTGCCAGCGGTGCCAGTGACCCCGACCGAACCTGCGCTCAAGCTGCCACCGGCCCCGGCTGGCAAGCGCGACATCATCGTGGTGATCGACGCCGGTCACGGCGGCGAAGACCCAGGCGCCTCAGGCTCGCGCGGGCAGCGGGAAAAAGACGTGGTGCTGTCCATCGCCCGCGAATTGCAACGCCAGGTCAACGGCATGAAAGGCTTCCGCGCCGAACTGACCCGTACCGGCGACTACTTCATTCCCTTGCGTGGGCGTACCGAGATCGCCCGCAAGAAAGGTGCCGACCTGTTCGTCTCCATCCACGCCGACGCCGCGCCTTCGGCGGCAGCGTTCGGGGCCTCGGTGTTTGCCCTGTCCGACCGCGGTGCCACGTCCGAGACTGCCCGTTGGCTGGCCGACAGCGAAAACCGTTCCGACCTGATCGGCGGTGCCGGCAACGTCAGCCTCGACGACAAGGACCGGATGCTCGCCGGTGTGTTGCTCGATTTGTCGATGACCGCCTCGCTGACCTCCAGCCTGAACGTCGGCCAGAAAGTCCTGAGCAACATCGGTCGGGTCACGCCGCTGCACAAGCAGCGCGTCGAGCAGGCTGGATTCATGGTGCTCAAGTCGCCGGACATCCCGTCGATCCTGGTGGAGACCGGGTTTATCTCCAACGCCAACGAAGCCTCCAAGCTGTCGTCCGCCAACCACCAGCAGGCGCTGGCCCGTTCCATCAGCAGCGGCGTGCGGCAGTTCTTCCAGCAAAACCCACCGCCAGGCACCTACATCGCCTGGTTGCGCGACTCGGGCAAGATTGCCCAAGGCCCGCGGGACCATCGGGTCAGCCCCGGCGAAACCCTGGCGATGATCGCCGTGCGCTATCAGGTGTCGCCCGCCACCTTGCGCAGTGCCAACAATCTCAAAAGCGACGAGCTCAAGATTGGTCAGACCCTGACCATTCCCGGCAACGAAGTGGCGGTCCAGCGATGAGTGACGAAGTGATCGGTAACCCTGCCCGCATCGAACTGCTCAGCCCCCGGCTGGCGAACCAGATCGCTGCTGGCGAAGTGGTCGAGCGTCCGGCGTCGGTCATCAAGGAGTTGCTGGAAAACAGCCTCGACTCCGGGGCCAGGCGCATCGATGTGGATGTCGAACAGGGCGGCGTCAAGCTGCTGCGGGTGCGCGATGACGGTGGCGGGATTTCCTCTGACGACCTGCCGCTGGCCCTGGCGCGTCATGCCACCAGCAAGATCCGCGACCTGGAGGATCTTGAGCGGGTCATGAGCCTGGGGTTTCGGGGCGAGGCGCTGGCATCCATCAGTTCGGTGTCGCGCCTGACCCTTACCTCCCGCACCCGCGATGCCGAGCAGGCCTGGCAGGTCGAGACCGAGGGGCGGGACATGGCCTCCCGCGTGCAGCCCGCGGCCCATCCGGTGGGCACTTCGGTGGAAGTGCGCGACTTGTTCTTCAACACCCCGGCCCGGCGCAAGTTCCTCAAGGCCGAGAAGACTGAATTCGATCATCTGCAAGAAGTCATCAAGCGTCTGGCCTTGGCGCGCTTTGATGTGGCGTTCCATTTGCGCCACAACGGCAAGACCATCCTCAGCCTGCACGAGGCCCACGATGATGCGGCACGCGCCCGACGTGTCGGCGCGGTGTGCGGCGCAGGTTTCCTGGAGCAGGCATTGCCCATCGAGGTGGAGCGCAATGGCTTGCGCCTGTGGGGGTGGGTCGGCTTGCCAACCTTTTCCCGCAGTCAGGCGGACTTGCAGTACTTCTACGTGAACGGCCGGGCGGTGCGCGACAAATTGGTGGCCCACGCGGTGCGCCAGGCGTATCGCGATGTGCTGTTCAATGGCCGGCATCCGACCTTCGTGCTGTTTTTCGAAGTCGATCCGGCCGTGGTCGACGTCAACGTACACCCGACCAAGCACGAAGTACGTTTCCGTGACGGGCGCATGGTCCACGATTTCCTCTACGGCACCTTGCACCGTGCGTTGGGCGATGTGCGCCCGGAAGATCAACTGGCGGCTCCGGCGGCGGTGGGCGGCATGGTCCGGCCAACGGGGTTGGAAGCTGGCGAATTCGGGCCTCAGGGCGAAATGCGCCTGGCGGCCAACGCACTGCTGGAGCAGCCCCAGCCTCAGCCGAGCTACAACACGGCCGGGAGCGGTACCGGCAGCGGCTATCAATACCAATACACTCCGCGTCCGCAATCCAGCGTGCCGGCAGCCGAGGCCCAGGCGGCCTATCGCGAGTTCTTCAAACCCTTGCCGGAAGCTGGAGCGGCGGCGATGCCCGACGGCCAAGGCGATATCCCGCCGCTGGGCTATGCCCTGGCGCAACTCAAAGGCATTTATATCCTCTCGGAAAATGCCCAGGGCCTGGTCCTGGTGGACATGCACGCCGCCCATGAGCGGATCATGTACGAGCGGCTGAAAATCGCCATGGCCAGCGAAGGCCTGAGCGGCCAGCCACTGTTGGTGCCCGAGTCCCTGGCCGTCAGCCAGCGCGAAGCCGATTGCGCCGAAGAACATGTGGCCTGGTTCCAGCGCCTGGGCTTCGAATTGCAGCGTCTGGGGCCCGAAACCCTGGCGATCCGTCAGATCCCGGCGTTGTTGAAGCAGGCCGAGGCCAATCGCCTGGTCAGCGACGTACTGGCTGACTTGATGGAATATGGCACCAGCGACCGCATCCAGGCGCACCTGAACGAACTGCTCGGTACCATGGCCTGCCACGGCGCGATCCGCGCCAACCGGCGCCTGGCCCTGCCGGAAATGAACGGCCTGCTGCGGGACATGGAAAACACCGAGCGCAGCGGTCAATGCAACCATGGCCGGCCGACCTGGACCCAATTGGGCCTGGACGACCTGGACAAACTGTTCCTGCGCGGTCGTTGATGAGCCAGTTGCCACCCGCGATTTTCCTGATGGGGCCGACCGCCGCCGGCAAGACCGACCTGGCCATCGAGTTGACCAAGGTCCTGCCCTGCGAGTTGATCAGTGTCGATTCGGCCCTGGTCTACCGGGGCATGGACATCGGCACCGCCAAGCCGTCGAAGGAACTGCTGGCCGAGTTTCCCCATCGCCTGATCGACATCCTCGACCCGGCCGAGGCTTATTCGGCGGCTGATTTCCGTCGTGACGCGCTCCAGGCCATGGCCGAGATTACCTCGCGGGGCAAGATTCCGCTGCTGGTGGGTGGCACAATGCTGTATTACAAGGCCTTGGTCGATGGGTTGGCGGACATGCCGGCAGCCGATCCCGAAGTGCGCGCGCAGATTGAAGAAGAGGCCGCGCGCCTTGGCTGGCAAGCCCTGCACGAGCAATTGGCGGTCATCGACCCGGAATCGGCGGCGCGTATTCACCCCAATGACCCGCAGCGCCTCAGTCGGGCCCTGGAGGTTTATCGGGTCAGCGGCCAGAGCATGACGGCCCTGCGCCAGCGACAATCTGCGCAAAGTACTGAAGCAGCCGCTTCGGGACTGCAACAATTGCCCTATACTGTCGCGAATCTGGCCATCGCTCCGGCGAACCGGCAAGTGCTGCATCGGCGAATTGAACAAAGATTCACATTAATGTTGGAACAGGGGTTCATAGACGAGGTCGTAGCCCTGCGTGAGCGAAGTGACCTGCATGCCGGGTTGCCGTCTATACGTGCTGTAGGTTATCGACAAGTCTGGGATTACCTGGACGGCAAGCTGACGTCAGCCGAGATGCAGGAGCGTGGGATCATTGCCACGCGCCAATTGGCGAAACGCCAGTTCACCTGGCTGCGCAGCTGGACTGACTTGCATTGGCTCGACAGTCTCGATTGCGACAATCTGCCACGCGCCTTGAAATACCTCGGGACCATCTCCATATTGAGCTGAGTCCTTGCAATTGCCGTCTATCCTTGGGGGTGTGACGGCCCAAGCCATCTGATTCCGATTTTTATTATTGATCCTTAAAGGAGTGCGGCACATGTCAAAAGGGCATTCGCTACAAGACCCTTACTTGAACACTTTACGTAAAGAGAAAGTTGGGGTGTCCATCTATCTGGTCAACGGGATCAAACTGCAAGGCACGATCGAGTCTTTCGACCAGTTCGTCATCCTTCTGAAAAACACCGTCAGCCAAATGGTCTACAAACACGCGATCTCGACAGTCGTGCCAGTTCGTCCAATTCGTCTGCCTAGCGCAACCGAATCCGAAGGCGGTGACGCTGAACCGGGTAACGCCTGATAGGAGCCTCCTTTGTTCTTTGAGCGCCACGGTGGTGGTGAACGGGCCATTCTCGTTCACTTGGATGGACAGGACCCTGAGGCGCGCGAAGATCCGCAGGAGTTTCAGGAATTGGCACTTTCGGCCGGCGCCGAGACCGTCGCGTTTTTCAACGTGCCGCGTCATCGGCCAACCGCAAAGTTCCTGATCGGTAGTGGCAAGGTCGAGGAGTTGCGCGACCTGGTCAAGGCCGAACAGGTCGATCTGGTGATTTTCAATCACATCCTCACACCCAGTCAGGAACGTAACCTCGAACGTGTCTTCGAGTGTCGCGTGATCGACCGAACGGGGCTGATTCTCGATATTTTCGCCCAGCGCGCCCGCACCCATGAAGGCAAGCTCCAGGTCGAACTGGCCCAGCTTGAGCACATGAGTACGCGGCTGGTTCGCGGCTGGACTCACCTTGAGCGGCAGAAGGGCGGTATCGGCCTGCGCGGCCCGGGTGAAACCCAGTTGGAAACCGACCGGCGACTGCTTCGGGTTCGCTTGCGCCAGATCAAGGGGCGCCTGGAAAAGGTCCGCAGCCAGCGCGAGCAGTCGCGGCGCGGCCGCAAGCGCGCGGACATCCCGACGGTTTCACTGGTGGGTTATACCAACGCCGGCAAATCGACCCTGTTCAATAACGTCACCCAATCCGACGTCTATGCTGCTGACCAGTTGTTCGCCACGCTCGACCCGACCCTGCGTCGGCTCGACCTGGACGACCTCGGGCCGATCGTGCTGGCCGACACCGTGGGCTTCATCCGTCACCTGCCGCATAAACTGGTCGAGGCTTTCCGGGCTACGCTCGAAGAGTCGAGCAACTCCGACCTGCTGCTGCATGTGATCGATGCCGCCGAACCGGACCGGATGCTGCAGATCGAGCAGGTGATGGTGGTGCTGGGCGAGATCGGGGCTCAGGACTTGCCGATCCTGGAGGTATACAACAAACTCGATTTGCTCGAAGGCGTGGAGCCGCAGATCCAGCGCGATGCCGACGGCAAGCCGCAACGGGTCTGGCTGTCGGCCCGTGATGGCACCGGCCTGGACCTGCTCAAACAGGCAGTGGCCGAGCTGTTGGGCAACGATCTGTTTGTTGGCACCCTGAAGTTGCCGCAACGTTTCGCCCGGCTGCGAGCCCAGTTCTTTGAGCTGGGGGCCGTGCAAAAAGAAGAACACGACGACGAAGGCGTCTGCCTGCTGGCTGTTCGCCTGCCTCGGGCGGAGCTCAATCGGCTGGTCAGCCGCGAAGGGCTGCAACCGATGGAATTCATCGAGCAACACACTTTGCAATAAAAGCCTGAGAAAGCTGTGTCAGGCATTCTGTAGCATTGGTCGGCGCGCCGTGGGTGCGTCTTTGCTTTATCAGATGGAGAGCGCTATGGCTTGGAATGAGCCGGGTGGCAACTCGAATAATCAGGATCCTTGGGGTGGCAAGCGTCGTAACAACGGCGACCGCAAGGGGCCGCCGGATCTCGACGAGGCCTTCCGAAAGCTGCAGGAAAGCCTGAACGGTTTGTTCGGTGGTGGTAAAAAACGCGGTGACGATGGCGGCGGTCGTCCGGGCAAGGGCGGCGGTTTCGGCCTGCTCGGCATCGGTCTGGTCGTGCTGGCGGCTGTCTGGCTGTACAGCGCGGTCTATGTCGTGGACGAGCAGGAGCAGGCCGTGGTGCTGCGCTTCGGCAAGTACTACGAGACGGTTGGACCGGGCCTGAATATCTATTTCCCGCCGATCGACCAGAAGTATATGGAGAACGTCACGCGTGAGCGTGCGTACACCAAGCAGGGCCAGATGCTGACCGAAGACGAGAACATCGTCGAAGTGCCGCTGACCGTGCAATACAAGATTACCAACCTGCAGGACTTCGTACTGAACGTCGACCAGCCGGAAATCAGCCTGCAGCATGCGACCGAAAGTGCCTTGCGCCATGTGGTGGGTTCCACCGCCATGGACCAGGTGCTGACCGAAGGTCGTGAGTTGATGGCCAGCGAAATCAAGGAGCGCCTGCAGCGGTTCCTCGATACCTATCGCACCGGTATCACCGTCACCCAGGTCAACGTCCAGAGCGCGGCAGCCCCGCGTGAGGTCCAGGAAGCCTTCGACGACGTGATCCGTGCCCGTGAAGACGAGCAGCGTTCGCGCAACCAGGCCGAAACCTATGCCAATGGCGTCGTGCCGGAAGCTCGTGGTCAGGCCCAGCGCATCATCGAAGATGCCAACGGTTATCGCGATGAAGTGGTCTCCCGCGCCAAGGGTGAGGCTGATCGCTTCACCAAGCTGGTAGCCGAGTATCGCAAGGCTCCAGAAGTCACCCGTGAGCGTCTGTACCTGGACACCATGCAGGAAGTCTTCAGCAACACCAGCAAGGTCCTCGTGACCGGCAACAAGAACGGCCAGAGCAATCTGCTGTACTTGCCGCTGGACAAGATGGTCGAGAGCGGTCGCAACACCAGCGCACCGTCGACCGGCGCGGCAGCCACCAGCAATGAAAGCAACGCCCGTGCGGCGGATCTGCAGCAACAGCAAGCACGTACCAGGGAGAGTCGCTGATGAGCAATAAATCGCTGATCGCCCTTATTGTCGGTGTCGTCGTGGCGATCGCTGCCTGGAACTGCTTCTACATCGTGGCTCAGACCGAGCGTGCGGTGTTGCTGCAATTCGGTCGCGTGGTCCAGGCTGATGTCCAGCCAGGGCTGCATGTGAAAGTGCCGTACGTCAACAAGGTGCGCAAGTTCGACGCCCGCCTGATGACGCTGGATGCGCCGACGCAACGCTTCCTGACGTTGGAAAAGAAAGCCGTGATGGTGGATGCCTATGCCAAGTGGCGGGTGAAGGATGCCGAGCGCTTCTACACCGCGACCTCGGGCCTGAAGCAGATCGCCGACGAGCGTCTGTCCCGCCGTCTGGAATCGGGCCTGCGTGACCAGTTCGGTAAGCGCACGCTGCATGAAGTGGTGTCCGGTGAGCGTGATGCGCTCATGGCCGATATCACGCGTTCGCTGAACACGATGGCGGAAAAAGAGCTGGGTATCGAAGTGGTCGATGTCCGGGTCAAGGCCATCGACCTGCCGAAGGAAGTGAACCGCAGCGTGTTCGAGCGCATGAGCACCGAGCGTGAGCGTGAGGCTCGCGAGCACCGCGCCAAGGGTAACGAGCTGGCCGAAGGCATCCGTGCCGACGCCGATCGCCAACGCCGCGTACTGCTGGCCGAAGCCTATCGGGAATCGGAAGAGGTCCGTGGTGATGGTGATGCCCAGGCCGCTGCGATCTATTCCAAGGCCTATGGCCAGGATCAGGAGTTCTACGGTTTCTACCGTAGCCTGCGCGCTTACCGTGAAAGTTTTGCAAACAAATCCGACGTCATGGTCCTGGACCCAAGCAGTGACTTCTTCCGTTATCTGGAAAAGGCCAAGCCTTGATGCGACGTTGACCTGAGGCACTCCGCCCGGCGGCTAAAGCGTCGGGCGGGGTGATCCTTTGGGAAAACGTGTGTATGATGCGGCAGCCGGGAAATTCCCGGCTTTTTTGCGTCTGCACGTTTGATTGTGGTTTTGGTTGCAGGCGTCGGGTTGAACGACTCGACAGGTTTTTCGAGGAAAGTGCTGGGCGAGGCTGGAGTGCTGCTCATTTAAGGCGTTGGATAGAAACCGTGGCGAGGGAGCTTGCTCCCGCATGAGTGCGAAGCGCTCACAGCAATGGGGCCGCTTCGCAGCCCAGCGGGGCAAGCTCCCTCGCCACAATGATTCAATCGCTCGTAGGTGAACGGCATGACGCCATTCGTCACGGCGCTCATGCGCGTGTTTTGCGCGTGGGCCAAGTATTTTCTGCTTCACTCAAGGCTTGCCCGAGGGCTGGCCGCCCGGACCATAGGGGAATGGCGTAATGGCAACGGTAGACCGCTGGCTGCTGCCAGATGGCATCGAAGAAGTACTGCCACCGGAAGCTGCGCGAATTGAAGTAGCGCGTCGGCAGGTGTTGGATCTGTTCCAGAGCTGGGGTTACGAGTTCGTCGTTACCCCGCATATCGAGTACCTGGAATCCCTGCTCACCGGTGCGGGCCAGGACCTGGACCTGCGCACCTTCAAGGTGATCGACCCGCAGTCGGGCCGGCAGATGGGCTTTCGTGCCGACATCACGCCGCAAGTGGCGCGCATCGACGCCCACACCCTGCGCCGTGAGGGTCCGAGCCGCCTGTGCTACGCCGGCAGTGTGCTGCACGCCCAGCCGCGTGCCTTGTCGTCTTCGCGCAGCCCGATCCAGCTGGGCGCCGAGTTGTATGGCGACGCCAGTCCGAGCAGCGACGTGGAAGTCATCAGCCTGATGTTGGCCATGCTGCAACTGGCTGATGTGCCGGATGTCCACATGGACCTGGGCCATGTCGGCATCTATCGCGGCCTGGCCCGAGCGGCCGGTTTGTCCGGCGAAGTGGAGCAGCAGCTGTTCGATGCCCTGCAACGCAAGGCCATCGACGAAGTCATCAGCCTGACCGAGGGCCTGCCGGCCGATCTGTCGGACATGCTGCGGGCGCTGGTGGGCCTGTGCGGCGGACGTGAGGTATTGGCCGCTGCCCGTGAACGCCTGGCTCACGCGCCGGCGCCTGTGTTGGCGGCGCTGGACGACTTGCTGGCGATTGCCGAGCGTCTGTCGGTGCGTTTCCCCGAGTTGCCGCTGTATTTCGACCTGGGTGAGTTGCGCGGTTATCACTACCACACGGGTGTCGTCTTTGCCGTGTTCGTCCCGGGCGTGGGCCAGTCCATCGCCCAAGGCGGCCGTTATGACGACATCGGTGCCGACTTTGGTCGTGCTCGTCCGGCGACCGGTTTCTCTACCGATTTGAAAACCCTGGTGACCCTGGGGCGTGCTGAAGTCGAGCTACCGTCTGGCGGTATCTGGATGCCTGACAGTACGGATGCGGCACTCTGGCAAGCGGTCTGCCAGCTGCGCAGTGAGGGTCAGCGTGTCGTCCAGGCTTTGCCTGGGCAGCCTTTGGCCGCCGCCCGTGAAGCGGACTGCGACCGGCAATTGATTCAGCAGAACGGGCTTTGGCAAGTATTGCCGCTGGCTTCTTGAGTTTTCCTGCCGGCTGCGGCCGGCACCAAGTTTGCGCGAATGAGGACAAGTGTTATGGGTAAGAATGTCGTAGTCCTGGGCACCCAGTGGGGTGATGAGGGCAAAGGCAAGATCGTTGATCTGCTGACCGAACATGCTGCCGCCGTAGTGCGCTACCAGGGTGGCCACAACGCAGGTCACACCTTGGTGATCGACGGTGAAAAAACCGTCCTGCACCTGATTCCGTCGGGCGTGCTGCGCGAAGGCGTACAGTGCCTGATCGGCAACGGTGTGGTGGTGGCTCCCGACGCCTTGCTGCGGGAAATCATCAAGCTGGAGGAAAAAGGCGTACCGGTGCGCGAGCGCCTGCGTATCAGCCCGTCCTGCCCGCTGATCCTGTCCTATCACGTCGCGCTGGACCAGGCTCGTGAAAAGGCCCGTGGCGAGCTGAAGATCGGCACCACCGGTCGCGGTATCGGCCCGGCCTACGAAGATAAAGTAGCCCGTCGAGGCCTGCGCATCGGTGACCTGTTCCATCGTGAGCGTTTCGCCGCCAAGCTGGGCGAGTTGCTGGACTACCACAACTTTGTCCTGGTCAATTACTACAAAGAGCCGGCCATCGACTTCCAGAAAACCCTGGACGAGTGCATGGAGTACGCCGAGCTGCTCAAGCCGATGATGCTCGACGTCACTGCCGAGCTGCACGAGCTGCGTCGCGCTGGCAAGGACATCATGTTCGAAGGTGCCCAGGGTTCGCTGCTGGACATCGACCACGGTACCTACCCGTACGTCACCAGCTCCAACACCACCGCCGGCGGCATCGCCACGGGGTCGGGTTTCGGTCCGATGTACCTGGACTACATCCTGGGTATCACCAAGGCCTACACCACACGCGTGGGTTCGGGGCCGTTCCCGACTGAGCTGTTCGACGATGTCGGCGCCTTCCTGGCCAAGCGTGGCCACGAATTCGGCGCTACCACCGGCCGTGCCCGTCGTTGCGGTTGGTTCGATGCCGTCATCCTGCGTCGCGCCATCGACGTCAACAGCATCTCGGGCCTGTGCCTGACCAAGTTGGACGTGCTGGACGGCTTGGAAACCATCAACATCTGCGTGGGCTACAAGAACCAGGACGGCGCCGTCATCGACGCACCGACCGACGCCGACAGTTACATCGGCCTGGAGCCGGTGTACGAGCAGATGCCAGGCTGGACCGAATCGACCGTGGGCGCCAAGACCCTGGAAGAGCTGCCAGTGGCTGCCCGCAACTACATCAAGCGTGTCGAAGAGTTGGTCGGTGCGCCGATCGACATTATTTCGACGGGGCCGGACCGCAACGAAACCATCGTTCTGCGTCACCCGTTTGCCTGATAAGTCGTTGATGTAAAAAACAAAGGCCCCTCGTTTGGGGCCTTTGTCGTATCTGCCGGCCGAACGGCACGACCTTTGCTATGCATCGTTAACAATAAGTACTTCTTTGAAGTGCCATCAAATTAATGGCGTTTAGTAGAGGGATTCCCCTGTGTCGGCCGTTCTCTCACTGTTACAAAGCCGTCTGTTGCGGCCCGTCTTCGTTACGCTTGGTATCGCCCTTTTGGTGCAGGTGCTGGTGGCTGTCGCGCTGACACGAAGCACTGTCACCGCCCTGGAGGCCGATCTAGGCGCTCGGCTGGGGGGCGACAGTCAGAAATTGTCTGGCGAACTGGAGCAGGCCGGGCGCGAGGTCACCTCGAGCCTGGACAGTTTGTCTGCCAGCACCCGTCAGCGTCTCACTGCCGGTTTGTCCCCGCGGTTGAAGGACGAACAGGCGCAATTGCGGACGACGCTGGAGAAAACGCTCAAGGATTCCGCCAACGATATGGCGCAACTCCTGGCCTCGGTCGCGCCGCGCGCTATGTGGGACAGCGACATACCGACCCTTTCCGAATTCGCCCGCCGGGCCCAGCGCAACCCTAATGTGTTGTTCGTTATTTATGACGACGCCAGTGGTGAGCACCTGACCCGCTACCTGAACCGGGAAAACCCGATCAACAAGGCGCTGCTGGAAAAAGGCAAGGGCGAGCGGGCGTTGGACAAAGTGCTGGATGCGGCGAAGAGCGACCCCTCGGTGTATTACCTCGAAGCCTCGATCAGCCCCAACGGCGTAGAGATTGGCAAGGTATTGATGGGCGTTTCCACGGCTTCCGTTGACGCTGATCTGAAGGCGCTGGACCAGCGCTTCTCGGCCTTGATCGCCAGCAGCGACCAGTTGGTCGGTGACAGCCTCAAGGGGGCGGCGGCCGACAGCGCCACCGCCATGCGCGGTCGCCTGGAGTCGGCCCAGGCCACCGCCACACAGATGCAGACCAACACTGCCAGCACCGTGCAGGAAGCGGCAGGCACCTTGCGCTGGCGTATCGGCCTGGGCCTGGCATTGGTGGGCTTCGGTGTGTTGGTGTTGCTGGCCGTGGTGCTGGGGCGTCGGGTGGTCAATCGCTTGAAGTTGCTGATCGCGGCCATGAACGACTTGGCGGCAGGCGAGGGTGACCTGACCAAGCGCGTGCAAATCAACAGCAAGGACGAAATCGGCGACATGGCCTCGGCGGTCAATCGCTTTGTGGATAAGTTGCAACCCATCGTGCGCGAGGCAGGCGATGTGGCCCAGCGTACCGGTGTGGAAATCGGTGCGATGACCTTGCGTAACTCCGGTGCCGATGCGGCGGCCGGGATGCAGCGTGATGAGGTGGCCGAGAGCCTGCGTGCACTGTCGCAAATGGCGGATGAGGCTCAATCGGAAAGCCAGGCGATGCAGGCGGCTTTGCAGCAGGTCGTGGAGATCCGCCAGGCCACTGATGAAAATACCCGCACTTCGGCCAAGGTCGGCAGCTTGATCGAGGCGTTGGCCGGGCAGGTAGACACCGGTGCGAAAGTGATTGAGCGGCTGGCGCAGCAGAGCGAACAGATCGAAGTGGTGTTGACGGTGATCCACGGCATCGCCGAGCAGACTAACTTGTTGGCCTTGAATGCCGCCATCGAGGCGGCGCGGGCCGGGGAAACGGGGCGCGGGTTTGCCGTGGTGGCGGATGAGGTGCGGGCCCTGGCGAGCAAGACCCAAAGTTCAACGGGCGATATCCAGGCGCATATCGTGGCCTTGCAGCAGGGCGCTCGCGAGGCGGTGGCCGCTATCGGCCAGGCTGGGCGCCAGGCCAGCGAAGGCTTGGTGGTGCTACGAGACAGTGCGCGATTGCAGCAGTCGGTGCAGGCGTCCGTCGAGCAGGTGCATGCGGCTATCGGCCTGGCGACTCAGGCCGCGGCTCACCAGGCCCAGGGCGCGCAAGCGGTGCGCGGGCGCGTGGAAACCATCCATGCCCAGGCCGAGAAGGCGGCCCAGGCCGTGGTCGAGACCACCGCCAGCGGCAAGGTGCTCGACAGCCTGGCTGCGCAATTGAAAGCAAGCCTGGGGCAGTTCCGGGCCTGATCTGGCGGCTGGGCTGGCCTCATCGCGAGCAAGCTCGCTCCCACAGCGGATCTCGTTCACTGCGATCCTTTTGGGAGCGAGCTTGCTCGCGATAGCGATTTCAGCGACTCAGATATTTCCAGGACCCAGAAACGCAAAAACCCGCTTTCGCGGGTTTCTGTGAGGTTCAAGGTCGTAACCTTGAAGCAAGAATTGGTGCCCAGAAGAAGACTCGAACTTCCACGACCTTGCGGTCACCAGCACCTGAAGCTGGCGTGTCTACCAATTTCACCATCTGGGCAGCATCTTCAGCGTTGCCGCTGTTGATGTGGCGCACTATACGGAGCGCATTTTGATCTGTAAACCCCTGTTTTTGTTTTAGTAATTGCCAAACGCAATTGCAGGGGGCAAAAATGCAAAAACCCGCTTTCGCGGGTTTTTGTTGAGCTGCCAGGCCGGTGACCTGTTGCTCGAATAAAAAGACTCGAACTTCCACGACCTTGCGGTCACCAGCACCTGAAGCTGGCGTGTCTACCAATTTCACCATCTGGGCAATATCGACATCGTGTGTACGTCGTCGATGGCGCGCACTATACGGAGCGTCTTTTTAACTGTAAACCCCTCCTGAGAAAAAAACCGCTAAATTTCACGAGCGGTGCTTTTCCAGGCTTCCAAGGCGGGTCAAATGGCTTTAGAAAAGCGATCGGATGCTTGAAATTTCCCGTTTCATTAAGCCTATGCCAAACTAACCCGCATATAGACAAGGTGAAAACTCTCTAATGGCCGATTGGCAGTCCCTCGATCCCGAGGCCGCTCGTGAAGCGGAAAAATATGAAAACCCTATTCCTAGCCGCGAACTGATCCTGGCGCATCTCGCCGATCGGGGTTCGCCTGCTAGCCGCGAGCAGTTGGTCGAAGAGTTCGGTCTGACCACCGAGGACCAACTCGAAGCCCTGCGCCGCCGTCTGCGCGCCATGGAGCGCGACGCTCAACTGATCTACACCCGGCGCGGCACCTATGCGCCGGTGGACAAGCTCGACCTGATCCTGGGCCGCATCGCCGGTCACCGTGACGGCTTCGGTTTCCTGATCCCGGACGACGGCAGCGACGACCTGTTCATGAGCCCGGCGCAAATGCGCCTGGTATTCGACGGCGACCGTGCCCTGGCCCGCGTTTCCGGCCTGGACCGTCGTGGTCGCCGTGAAGGCGTGATCGTCGAAGTGGTGTCCCGTGCCCACGAGTCCATCGTTGGCCGTTACTTCGAAGAAGGTGGTATCGGTTTTGTTGTGCCGGATAACCCGAAGGTCCAGCAGGAAGTGCTGATTACCCCGGGCCGTAATGGCGCCGCCAAGGTGGGTCAGTTCGTCGAGGTGAAAATCACCCACTGGCCAACGGCGCGCTTCCAGCCGCAGGGCGATATCGTTGAAGTGGTCGGCAACTACATGGCGCCGGGCATGGAGATCGACGTTGCGCTGCGCACCTACGACATTCCTCACGTCTGGCCCGAGGCCGTGCTCAAGGAAGCCGCCAAGCTCAAGCCGGAAGTTGAAGAGAAAGACAAAGAAAAGCGCATCGACCTGCGTCATCTGCCGTTCGTCACCATCGATGGTGAAGACGCCCGCGACTTCGACGATGCGGTCTACTGCGAAGCCAAGCCTGGCAAGCTGCGCCTGTTCTCCGGCGGCTGGAAGCTGTTCGTCGCGATTGCCGACGTGTCCAGCTACGTGAAGATCGGTTCGGCCCTGGATAACGAAGCCCAGGTGCGCGGCAACTCCGTGTATTTCCCTGAGCGCGTGATCCCGATGCTGCCTGAGCAGCTGTCCAACGGGCTGTGCTCGCTGAATCCGAAAGTCGACCGTTTGGCCATGGTGTGCGAGATGACCATCTCCAAGACCGGCGAAATGACCGACTACCAGTTCTACGAAGCGGTGATCCACTCCCAGGCGCGCCTGACCTACAACAAGGTCAGCACCATCCTGGAAACGCCCAAGACCAGTGAAGCCAAGGCCTTGCGTGCCGAATACGCTGGCGTGGTGCCGCACCTCAAGCAGCTTTACTCGCTGTACAAGGTGTTGCTGGGTGCCCGTCATGTGCGTGGCGCGATCGATTTCGAGACCCAGGAAACCCGGATTGTCTTCGGTTCCGAGCGCAAGATCGCGGCAATCACCCCGACGACCCGTAACGATGCGCACAAGCTGATCGAAGAGTGCATGCTGGCGGCCAACGTGGCCACCGCCGAATTCCTCAAGAAACACGAGATTCCTGCGTTGTACCGCGTGCACGACGGCCCGCCGCCGGAGCGTCTGGAAAAACTGCGGGCCTTCCTCGGCGAACTCGGCCTGTCCTTGCACAAAGGCAAGGACGGCCCGACGCCGAAGGACTACCAGGCACTGCTGGCGAGCATCAAGGATCGTCCGGATTACCATGTGATCCAGACCGTGATGCTGCGCTCCCTGAGCCAGGCGGTGTACAGCGCCGACAACCAGGGCCACTTTGGTCTGAATTACGAGGCGTACACCCACTTCACCTCGCCGATTCGCCGTTACCCGGACCTGCTCACGCACCGCGCGATCCGCAGCGTGATCCATTCCAAGCAGAACACCCCGCACGTCAAGCGCGCCGGTGCCATGACCATTCCGAAGGCACGGATCTATCCGTACGACGAAGCGGCCCTGGAACAGTTGGGCGAGCAGTGCTCCATGAGCGAGCGGCGCGCTGACGAAGCCACTCGCGACGTGGTGAACTGGCTCAAGTGCGAGTTCATGAAAGACCGCGTGGGCGAGTCGTTCCCAGGCGTGATCACTGCAGTGACAGGCTTTGGTTTGTTTGTCGAGCTGACCGATATCTACGTCGAGGGCTTAGTGCACGTTACCGCCTTGCCGGGTGACTACTACCACTTCGATCCTGTGCACCACCGCCTGGCGGGCGAGCGCACCGGTCGCAGCTTCCGTCTGGGCGACACCGTGGAAGTGCAGGTCATGCGCGTCGATCTCGATGAGCGCAAGATCGACTTCGGAATGTCTGACAAGCCCGCCGAAGCACCGACTGGCCGTAAAAAACGTGGCAACGAGACCGCCGCGCCTGCGACCAAAGGTAAAGGTGCTCCTGCAAAAACCGCAGAGCCTGAGCCAGCCAAGGCCGGTCGCCGTTCGTCCGTCAAGGACAAGGCTCCCGAAGCCTACCGCCCCAGCGACGCTGCGGCGAAAAATGCCGAGTTGCGCAAGAGCCGCGAGTTGAAGCAGCAGTTGCTCAACGAAGCCAAAAGCGGTGGTAAAGCGGCGTCTGGGGGAAAGTCCCACGGGGCGGAAAAGCCGTCGAGCAAGCCAAGTAAACACCGTAAAGGCCCGCCAAAAGCGGGTTCGGCCCCTGCGAAAAGCGGCGGGTCGCGCAAACCTAAGGCCAAGTCATGAGTCTGGAAAAAATCTACGGCGTGCACGCCGTAGAAGCACTGCTGCGTCACCACCCTAAACGTGTCAAGCAAGTGTGGTTGGCGGAAGGTCGCAGCGAGCCGCGTGTGCAAGCGCTGGTCGAACTGGCCAGCCAAAACAAGGTTGCCATTGGCCAGGCCGAGCGTCGCGAAATGGACGTGTGGGTCGAAGGCGTTCACCAGGGTGTGGTTGCGGACGTAAGCCCCAGCCAGGTCTGGGGCGAGGCGATGCTCGACGAACTGCTCGATCGCACCGAAGGCGCCCCCCTGCTGCTGGTGCTGGACGGCGTGACCGACCCGCATAACCTCGGCGCTTGCCTGCGTTCGGCAGATGCAGCGGGTGCGTTGGCGGTCATCGTGCCTAAAGACAAGTCGGCAACCTTGACGCCGGCTGTGCGTAAGGTCGCCTGCGGCGCGGCGGAAGTGATTCCGCTGGTGGCGGTGACCAACCTGGCGCGCACCCTGGAAAAACTCCAGCAGCGCGGCTTGTGGGTGGTTGGCACGGCGGGCGAGGCCGAGGTCAGCATTTATGACCAGGACCTGACGGGCCCGACGATCCTGATCATGGGCGCCGAGGGCAAAGGCATGCGCCGCCTGACCCGCGAGCACTGCGATTACCTGGTCAAGCTGCCGATGGCGGGCAGCGTCAGCAGCCTCAACGTTTCGGTTGCGACCGGTGTGTGCCTGTTCGAAGCGCTGCGCCAGCGCAGCGTCAAGGCTGTCGCCAAAAAGCCCTGAGCCAGACGCGTATCAAGTGTGGGAGCGAGCTTGCTCGCGATGACGGTGTATCAGTGCCAGAAATGTTGACTGGCACGCCGCTATCGCGAGCAAGCTCGCTCCCACAGTGTTTTGTGCAGGGGCAAGGATCGGCGGTTGTTCAAATAATCGCCAATTACCTTGCACCGCCCTCGACCCTTCTCTACAATTGCGCCCCTTGCTGTGATGGCAGGCACTTATGTGTCTAGCGTCCACAAGTCCATAAGTGTCATTCACTCCTTGTCTGACCGTTTTTGAGCGGCAGGCTACAACCCGTAAGGAGCATTCATGCGTCATTACGAAATCATCTTTTTGGTCCACCCGGATCAAAGCGAGCAAGTCGGCGGCATGGTTGAGCGTTACACCAAGCTGATCGAAGAAGACGGCGGCAAAATCCACCGTCTGGAAGATTGGGGCCGTCGTCAACTGGCCTACGCAATCAACAATGTTCACAAGGCTCACTACGTGATGCTGAACGTTGAGTGCACCGGCAAGGCCCTGGCCGAGCTGGAAGACAACTTCCGCTACAACGATGCAGTGATCCGTAACCTGGTCATCCGTCGCGAAGAAGCCGTCACCGGCCAATCCGAGATGCTCAAGGCTGAAGAAAACCGCAGTGAGCGCCGTGAGCGTCGCGACCGTCCTGAGCACTCTGACAGCGCCGATGGCGATGACAGCGATAGCGACAGCGACAACAGCGATAACGCTGACGAGTAATCCACGGACCTTTTAAGGAGCCAATCACATGGCACGTTTCTTCCGTCGTCGTAAATTCTGCCGCTTCACCGCTGAAGACGTGAAAGAGATCGATTACAAAGATCTCAACACTCTGAAAGCCTACGTATCCGAGACCGGCAAAATCGTTCCAAGCCGTATCACCGGTACCAAAGCTCGTTATCAGCGTCAGCTGGCCACCGCTATCAAGCGCGCCCGCTTCCTGGCCCTGCTGGCCTACACCGACAGCCACGGCCGCTGAGACCGGGCAGTCGACGAGTAGTAAGGGATTGAATGCATGCGCGCCTTAGCTGACTTCATCATGCGGGGACGTGTGCAGGCCACGTTGGTTGTGGCCGGATCCGCGGCATTGCCGCTGTTGTTCTGGTTGAGTGCCGCCGCTGGGTGCCTTGTGCTCCTGCGGCGCGGTTCGGACGCCTTGAGCGTCCTGGGTATCGGGTTGCTGTCAGCGTTGGTGAGCTGGTACTTCCTGAAGGACCCGACAACACTCCTGGTGTTGCTCGGGGCTTGTGGCCTGGCGTTGGTTTTGCGCGCCGGCCATACCTGGAACCGCGTGCTGCTGTGCAGCGTGGCCGTGGGGTTGTTGTGTGCGGTGAGCCTGGGAACTGTATTCAGTTCCTTCATCGAGTCACTGGCGCAGACGTTCGAACACGTCCTGCCGCTGGCGATGGGTGAGGTCTACGAGACATTCTCGGCAGACCAGAAGGCGTTTCTCACCGCCCTGAGCGCTCCGCTGATGATCATTTCGATAGCGTCTTCGCTGCAGATCTTTAGCGTGCTGTGCCTGATTCTTGGGCGCTATTGGCAGGCATCGTTGTATAACCCCGGTGGTTTCGGTCGCGAGTTTCGCGCCATCCGATTCCCCAAGAGCGTGGCGCTGTCACTGCTGGCCGTCATGTGTGTTGCTCCGTTTTTCGGGCTGCATGCATTGATCCTGTTGCCGTTGTGCAGTGTACCGCTGGTCTTCGCCGGCCTGGCCCTGATTCACGGGCTGGTGGCGCAGAAACGACTGGCCACTTTCTGGCTGGTGGGGGTATACGTGACGTTGTTGCCTTTCATGCACTTGCTCGGTCCGTTGCTCGTGGTCTTGGCCATCGTTGACAGCCTGATTGATTTTCGCGGTCGTATGGCGCCGAAAGACGCCGACAACGCGAACGGTGAAGGTTAAAAGTTAGAGGATTTTCACATGCAACTGATCCTTCTGGAAAAAGTCACCAACCTGGGCAACCTGGGTGACAAAGTAAACGTTAAGGCCGGTTACGGTCGTAACTACCTGCTGCCTTACGGCAAAGCCACCGCTGCGACCGCTGCCAACCTGGCTGCGTTCGAAGAGCGTCGTGCCGAGCTGGAAAAAGCTGCCGCAGACCGTAAAACCTCGGCTGAAAGCCGTGCTGCCCAACTGGCTGAGCTGGAAGTGACCATCACTGCCACCGCTGGCGACGAAGGCAAGCTGTTCGGTTCGATCGGTACTCACGACATCGCTGACGCACTGACCGCCTCCGGCGTTGAAGTTGCGAAAAGCGAAGTTCGTCTGCCGAACGGCACCATCCGCAACGTAGGCGAATTCGACGTAGCCGTGCACCTGCACGCCGAAGTTGAAGCCACCGTACGCGTTGTCGTGGTAGCAGCCTAAGTAACACCTGTCGGTTGGCACCTTCGGGTGCTTGCCGGTAACATCGGGCACGATCCTGTTTACAGGTCGTGCCCTTTGTCTTTCTGCAATTCCTGATTTTCATAACCAGAAGTGGCCATGAACGAAATCACCGCTCCCGAGCAATACGATCTGCAAACCGCTGCCCTGAAGGTGCCTCCGCATTCCATCGAGGCCGAACAGGCCGTGCTCGGTGGCCTGATGCTGGACAACAACGCCTGGGAACGCGTGCTCGATCAAGTCTCCGATGGCGATTTCTACCGGCATGACCACCGTCTGATTTTCCGTGCGATCGCCCGTCTGGCCGATCAGAACATGCCGATCGACGTTGTGACCCTGGCCGAGCAATTGGACAAGGAAGGGCAGACGTCCCAGGTCGGCGGCCTCGGTTACCTGGGCGAACTGGCGAAAAACACACCGTCGGTCGCCAACATCAAGGCCTATGCCCAGATCGTGCGCGAGCGGGCGACCTTGCGCCAATTGATCGGCATCAGCACCGAAATCGCCGACAGCGCCTTCAACCCGGAAGGCCGTACCGCCGCCGAGATCCTTGACGAAGCCGAGCGGCAGATCTTCCAGATCGCCGAGGCCCGTCCGAAAACCGGCGGCCCGGTCAGCGTCAACGACCTGCTGACCAAGGCCATCGACCGCATCGACACCTTGTTCAACACCGACAACGCCATCACCGGCCTGTCCACCGGTTACACCGACCTCGACGAGAAGACCAGCGGTCTGCAACCGTCCGACCTGATCATCGTCGCCGGCCGTCCGTCCATGGGTAAGACCACCTTTGCGATGAACCTGGTGGAAAACGCCGTGCTGCGCAGCGACAAGGCGGTGCTGGTGTACTCCCTCGAGATGCCAGGCGAATCGCTGATCATGCGTATGCTTTCGTCCCTGGGGCGTATCGACCAGACCAAGGTCCGTTCCGGCCAGCTGGAAGACGACGATTGGCCCCGCCTGACATCGGCGGTCAACCTGCTCAACGACCGCAAGCTGTTCATCGACGATACGGCCGGTATCAGCCCGTCGGAAATGCGCGCCCGTACCCGTCGCCTGGTGCGTGAGCACGGTGATATCGCACTGATCATGATCGACTACCTGCAATTGATGCAGATCCCGGGTTCCAGCGGCGACAACCGGACCAACGAGATTTCCGAAATCTCCCGTTCCCTCAAGGCCCTGGCCAAGGAATTCAACTGCCCGGTGGTAGCACTTTCCCAGTTGAACCGATCCCTGGAACAGCGCCCCAACAAGCGTCCGGTGAACTCCGACTTGCGGGAATCCGGAGCGATCGAGCAGGACGCCGACGTGATCATGTTCGTGTACCGCGACGAGGTGTACCACCCCGAGACGGAGCACAAGGGCATCGCCGAAATCATCATCGGCAAGCAGCGGAACGGCCCGATCGGCTTCATCCGCCTGGCGTTTATCGGCAAATACACGCGCTTCGAAAACCTGGCGCCGGGTAGCTACAATTTCGATGACGACGAGTAAGCCGTTCGCTCGATCGGATATTGTCTTTGTGGCGAGGGAGCTTGCTCCCGCTCGACTGCGCAGCAGTCGCAAAACCAGCGAATGCGGTTTGCCAGGGTAAAAGTGGGTGCAGCAGTGGGTCTGCTGCGCAGCCCAGCGGGAGCAAGCTCCCTCGCCACAATTGATTTGTATCTGGCTTGAGTTCTGGGGGCGAGCCACAAAATCGATTTCCGACCATAGCCGTCGGAATTGGTCAAAATTTGTGCTATATTCCGCGCCCGCGATTTTTCATCCTTTATACCGGTCATCGACATGCAAGCAGCCAAGCCGTTATTTGACTATCCCAAGTACTGGGCCGAATGTTTCGGCCCGGCGCCGTTCCTGCCCATGAGCAGGGAGGAGATGGATCAGCTCGGCTGGGATTCGTGCGACATCATCATCGTGACCGGTGATGCCTACGTCGATCACCCGTCGTTCGGCATGGCGATCATTGGCCGTTTGCTGGAAGCCCAGGGCTTTCGCGTCGGGATCATTGCCCAGCCGAACTGGCAGTCCAAAGACGACTTCATGAAGCTTGGCGAGCCCAACCTGTTTTTCGGTGTCGCGGCCGGCAACATGGACTCGATGATCAACCGCTACACCGCCGACAAGAAGATTCGCTCCGATGACGCCTACACCCCGGGCGGCATGGCGGGCAAGCGGCCGGACCGCGCGAGCCTGGTCTACAGCCAGCGCTGCAAGGAAGCCTACAAGCATGTGCCGATTGTGCTGGGTGGCATCGAAGCGTCGCTGCGCCGCATCGCTCACTACGATTACTGGCAGGACCGTGTCCGCAACTCGATCCTGATCGACGCCTGCGCCGACATCCTGCTCTACGGCAACGCCGAGCGGGCGATTGTCGAAGTTGCCCAGCGCTTGTCCTACGGTCACAAGATCGAAGACATCACTGACGTGCGCGGCACGGCCTTCATCCGTCGTGACACGCCGAAAGACTGGTACGAAGTCGATTCCACGCGCATCGATCGTCCGGGCAAGATCGACAAGATCATCAACCCGTATGTGAACACCCAAGACACCCAGGCTTGTGCTATCGAGCAGGAAAAGGGGCCGGTTGAAGACCCGAGCGAAGCCAAGGTCGTGCAGATCCTGGCAAGCCCGAAAATGACCCGCGACAAAACCGTGATCCGTCTGCCCTCGGTGGAAAAGGTCCGTGGCGATGCGGTGCTCTACGCTCACGCCAACCGCGTCCTTCACCTTGAAACCAACCCGGGCAACGCCCGTGCCCTGGTGCAGAAGCACGGCGAAGTCGATGTCTGGTTCAATCCACCGCCCATTCCGATGACCACCGAAGAAATGGACTACGTGTTTGGCATGCCTTACGCACGCGTCCCCCATCCGGCGTACGGCAAGGAGAAGATCCCGGCCTACGAGATGATCCGTTTCTCGGTGAACATCATGCGTGGCTGCTTCGGTGGCTGCACGTTCTGCTCGATCACCGAGCACGAAGGCCGGATCATCCAGAACCGTTCCGAAGAATCGATCATTCGCGAGATCGAAGAGATCCGCGACAAGGTTCCCGGTTTCACCGGGGTGATTTCCGACCTCGGCGGCCCGACCGCGAACATGTATCGCATCGCCTGCAAGAGCCCGGAAATCGAATCCGCGTGCCGCAAGCCGTCCTGCGTGTTCCCGGGCATCTGCCCGAACCTGAACACCGACCATTCTTCGCTGATCCAGCTGTACCGCAGCGCCCGGGCCTTGCCTGGGGTGAAGAAGATTTTGATTGCCTCCGGCCTGCGTTACGACCTGGCGGTCGAGTCGCCGGAATACGTCAAGGAGCTGGTGACCCACCACGTCGGCGGTTACCTGAAGATCGCTCCGGAGCATACCGAAGAAGGCCCGCTCAACCAGATGATGAAGCCGGGCATCGGCAGCTATGACAAATTCAAGCGGATGTTCGAGAAGTACACCAAGGAAGCCGGGAAAGAGCAGTACCTGATTCCGTACTTCATCGCCGCCCACCCGGGCACCACCGACGAAGACATGATGAACTTGGCGCTGTGGCTCAAGGGCAACGGCTTCCGCGCCGACCAGGTGCAGGCGTTCTATCCATCGCCAATGGCTACGGCCACGGCGATGTACCACTCGGGCAAGAACCCGCTGCGCAAGGTCACCTACAAGAGCGACGCGGTGACCATCGTCAAGAGCGAGGAGCAGCGCCGCCTGCACAAGGCCTTCTTGCGTTATCACGACCCCAAGGGCTGGCCGATGCTGCGCGAAGCGCTGACCCGCATGGGCCGTGCCGACCTGATCGGGCCAGGCAAGCACCAATTGATTCCGTTGCACCAGCCGGCCACCGACAGCTACCAGAGCGCCCGTCGCAAGAACTCGACGCCAGCCGGCAGCCACAAGGTTGGCAAGGAAACCACCAAGATCCTGACCCAGCACACCGGCCTGCCACCGCGCGCCAGCGACGGCGGCAACCCGTGGGACAAGCGTGAGCAGGCCAAGGCCGCGGCATTCGCCCGCAACCAGCAGGCCGCCAAGGAACGCAAGGACGCCGCCAAGGGCAAAGGACCGAAACCGGCGCGCAAGCCTGTCGTGCCGCGCTGATCGCCTAGCCGCATCGCAAAACGCCAGCCTAAGTGCTGGCGTTTTGCTTTCTGGCGACGGTGCTGACCGTTTGTTATCGTGGCGCCCGCATAGCCCTTGTGGCGAGGGAGCTTGCTCCCGCTGGGCTGCGAAGCGGCCCAAACAATCCCATGCAATGTTTCCAGACAGACCGTGCCGGCCGGTGTACGACGGCTTCGCCGCCGAGCGGGAGCAAGCTCCCTCGCCACAATATTGTGTGTGGATAAAGATTCACTTCCGTTTCTCAAGGACGATTCATATGAGCAGCGCTTCAACAGGCATCGGCATGGACCTGAGCTTCTCCCAGGTCATGGCCCGCAAACGCATTGAAAGCCAAATCAACCTGCCACGTCTGTTCGCCGCCATCGATGCCGATCCAGGCATCGTCGGTGCAGGCGTGGTGTACATCGATGCTGAGTTCAATGTAGTGACCCTGCGTGAGTTCAAGCCGATTTGCAGCATCAAGCCCAAGCGGATCATTTTGCATGAGGCGCAGAAGTACATCGCGCCTGAGCAGTTTGCCCAGCAGGTACAGGTCAATCCTCGGCAATCGCGCCTGGTGGGAGAGGCGATCAATACCACCTTGTCCTGCGCTGGAGCGGTATTGGGTTGGGTTGTCGTGCTCAGTGGGTCGATTGCGGTTCCTTTCAGTGCCGGGGCTAGCACTGTGGTAGTGGCTTTAGGTTATGCGGCTGCGACGGCGAGTTCAGTGCAATGTGGTATCGGTATTATCCGTACGACGGCAGAAGTGACTAATCCGCAGATCAATGACAAGTTGGACAGTGAAGAGTGGTACCAATACGCCTCGATCGGTCTGGATGCTGCCTCTTTGCTGGGCGTAGGGGCTTCTACCTTAACCACCATAAAACTTGTGAGGGTGGCCAAGGCCAGTACGGGTAAGAGTCTGCGTGAAGTCTTGCGTGGCCTGACTCGCCAGGAGCGGTCGAAGTTGACCAAAGAGTTGTTGAGCATCAATGATCCCCGGCTGACGCCAAAGATGCTCAAGCTCAAGCAACTTGCCGGTGAGTTGCCAAAGCGCTTCACTCCGACCCAACTGCAGCACGCTACGGTTACTCAGATCAAGGACGCCTTGGGGGCGGCGATAGGCCTGACGGGTAGTAGCTTGTCGGGCAATGTCAAAACTATTGCCGTTGGCTTGTACGAAGAGCTGGAGGAGTAATGGAAGATCTGAGTCTGCCCCGTTTTTTGGCGCGTTACTTTCCGACTTTCATGGGCGGCATTTTCGCCGCGCTGCTCTCTTTGGGCTGTGCTATTCCCTTGGTGACAACGTCCTATTTCGCCGGGGCTTCAATCGACGAGCAAGCGACTTGGTCGGTTCTGGGGGGCGCGGCGGTCACCCTGGTGGTGGTGCACTGCAATTTCATGATGGTGCGCGGATGGCCATTGTGGGTGTGGGGAGTGGTCGCCGTTCTGGTTTTATGCCTGTTAGTCGTATTACCCACCATAGGGAGCCATCCGCATAAGGTCATCTATGTTTTGGCTGTGATGTTTCCACTATTGGGTTTGCTGGTACTCAACAGCAAACGGCATCGCGAGATGCGTAGCCGGCTGGTGGAGATCCGTCATCAACGTGAAATGTTAAGGCAAGAGCTGAAGGGGCAGAGAAAGAAATAATGAATCGCAAGCATTCATTGAGCGCTTTCCTTGCTCACTATTTCCCGACCTTCATCGGCGCCTTTTTTCTAGCCTGCTTTGCGGTCTCCGCTTCGATTTCATTGGCATCAAGTACTTATTTTCGAGGTGATCCTGAACGGGCAAAATATTCTTTCCTGATTGCACTGGTGCTATCTCTGCTCTTGGCGCTGAGTCATTTCTTCATGATCAGAGGGCGGTCATGGGGTGTTCGGGTCATCGTTGTGTTCTATCTGGGGTGCCTTTTCACTGTCCTTCCCACCTACGGCTATAAACCGCACCCCGTTGTCTATGTGGCTGGGTTGCTGTTCCCGTTGCTAGGGCTGCTACTGCTAAACAGCAAGCGCCATCGCGAAATGCGCAGCAAACTGGTAGAAGTCCGCCGTCAGCGCGAACTCACCATCCAGGCCGCCAAGGCATCACGCCCGCGTCGCTGAGTCGATTCCCGCTGCCCGCGCCGCATTTATGTGCATTGCTTTGCAGATGAATTCGGGCAGCGCGCGTTTTTAGTGCTCTACTGCCTTGAGTAGACAAAGAAAGTGTCCGACCTGCCTGCATGGCATAAGTCTTGCGCCGCTTTCACCAACGCTCAGGCTCGCAGGAGGCACGTCGTGTCGATCCATGTCGCATTGCACCACGTTACGCATTACCGCTACGACCGCGCCGTCGAACTCGGCCCGCAGATCGTTCGCCTGCGCCCGGCGGCCCACAGCCGCACGCGCATTCTTTCCTATGCGCTGAAGGTTTCGCCCGAGCAGCACTTCATCAACTGGCAGCAGGATCCCCAGGGTAACTACCTGGCGCGGCTGGTGTTTCCCGAGAAAACCCAGGAGATGCGCATCGAAGTCGATCTGCTGGCGGAAATGGCAGTGTTCAATCCGTTCGACTTCTTTCTCGAGCCCTACGCCGAAAAGATTCCGTTCGCCTACGCGGCCGACGAGCGCAAGGAGTTGGCGCCTTACCTGGAAACCCTGCCGTTGACGCCGAAATTCCAGGCCTATCTGGACGGCATCGACCGCACGCCATTGCCAGCGGTGGATTTTTTGGTGGCGCTCAACCAGCGCCTGAGCGAAGACATCAACTACCTGATTCGCATGGAGCCGGGCGTCCAGACCCCGGAGCATACCCTTGAGCACGCGTCCGGCTCTTGCCGCGACTCGGCCTGGCTGTTGGTGCAGCTGTTGCGCAACCTTGGCTTGGCCGCGCGTTTCGTTTCCGGTTACCTGATCCAGTTGACCGCCGATGTGAAAAGCCTCGATGGTCCGTCCGGCACTGAGGTGGACTTCACCGACTTGCATGCCTGGTGTGAGGTCTACCTGCCCGGTGCCGGTTGGATCGGCCTGGATGCGACGTCGGGGTTGTTCGCTGGTGAAGGCCATATCCCATTGGCGTGTAGTCCCGATCCGTCCTCGGCGGCCCCGATCAGTGGCTTGGTGGAGCCTTGCGAGTGTGAGTTCAGCCACGAGATGTCCGTGGAGCGGATCTGGGAAGCGCCGCGGGTGACCAAGCCTTACACCGACGCACAGTGGCTGGCGATCCAGGCCCTCGGACGGCAGATCGATGCCGACCTGTTGGAGGGCGACGTGCGCCTGACCATGGGGGGCGAACCGACCTTTGTCTCCATTGATGACCCGGACGGTGCCGAGTGGAACACTGCGGCACTCGGGCCGGATAAACGCCGGCTCTCCGCCGAGCTATTCCAGCGCATGCGCAATCACTATGCGCCCAAGGGGCTGGTGCATTTCGGCCAGGGCAAGTGGTACCCCGGCGAGCAATTGCCGCGCTGGTCGCTCAACTGCTATTGGCGGCGCGACGGCGTGCCGATCTGGCACAACAGCGCGTTGATTGCCGATGAGCAGGAGGACTACGGCGCCGATGGCGAACTGGCCGGACGTTTCCTGGCGAGCGTCGCCGAGCGTTTGAAAATTCCTGCGCGGTTCGTGTTTCCGGCCTACGAAGACAACTTCTATTACCTCTGGCGCGAAGGTGCATTGCCTTCGAATGTCACGGCCGAGGACCCACGCCTGGAGGACGCCCTGGAGCGTGCACGGTTGCGCAAGGTCTTCAGCCAGGGCCTGGACAAGGTCATCGGCCAGGTCCTGCCGCTGGCCCGTACCGCCAAGGGCGATCAGTGGCAAAGCGGTCGCTGGTACCTGCGCGACAACCACTGCCGCCTGGTGCCGGGGGATTCGCCCCTGGGTTATCGCTTGCCGCTGGCGTCCCAGCCTTGGGTAACGGCGGCCGAGTACCCGTTCATCCACCCCACCGACCCGAACCAGGATTTGCCCGAGCTGCCCGGCACCGAGCAACTGGCGCGTCACGGCGAGCCGGCGGTCGAGCAGGAGCGCGTCCCGGAGATCGACAAATCCGCCGACTGGCTGACCCGCACCGCCTTCTGTGCCGAGGCCCGCGATGGCCGGCTGTACCTGTTCATGCCGCCACTGGAGCGGGTCGAGGATTACCTGGAGCTGGTCAGCGCCATCGAGGCGACGGCCGAGGAGCTGCATTGTCCGGTGCTGTTGGAGGGCTACGAGCCGCCGAGCGACCCGCGCCTGGGCAATTTCCGCATCACCCCCGACCCGGGTGTGATCGAGGTCAACGTGCAACCCTCGGCGACCTGGGATGAGTTGGTCGAGCGGACAGAATTTTTATACGAAGAGGCGCGACAGACCCGACTGACCACCGAGAAATTCATGATCGATGGCCGGCACACTGGCACTGGCGGTGGTAACCATTTCGTACTGGGTGGCGCGACACCGGCTGACTCACCGTTTCTGCGGCGTCCCGACCTGCTGCGCAGCCTGATCAGTTACTGGCATAACCATCCGTCGTTGTCCTACCTGTTTTCCGGATTGTTCATCGGCCCGACCTCCCAGGCACCTCGCGTGGACGAGGCGCGCAACGACGCGTTGTACGAGCTGGAAATCGCTTTCGCGCAAATGCCACAGCCCGGCGAGGAATGCCCGCCGTGGTTGGTCGATCGCCTGTTGCGCAACCTGTTGATCGACGTGACCGGCAATACACACCGTGCCGAATTCTGCATCGACAAGCTCTATTCACCGGACGGCGCCACCGGGCGTCTCGGCCTGTTGGAGTTGCGTGCTTTCGAGATGCCCCCCCACGCCCGCATGAGCCTGGCCCAGCAATTACTGCTGCGGGCACTGGTGGCGCGGTTCTGGCGTGAGCCTTACGCGCCGGCGAAACTGGCGCGCTGGGGCACCGAGCTGCATGACCGGTTCTTGTTGCCGCACTTTATCGAGCAGGATTTTGCCGATGTCATCCATGAGCTGAACGCCGCCGGCTACCCGCTGCGGGCCGAGTGGTTCGCCGCGCACCTGGAGTTCCGCTTCCCCAAGGTGGGCGATTACGCGGTCAGCGGTATCGAACTGCAATTGCGCCAAGCCCTCGAGCCTTGGCATGTGCTGGGGGAAGAGGGCGCGGTAGGCGGCACCGTGCGTTATGTGGATTCCTCCCTGGAGCGCTTGCAGGTCAAAGTCAGCGGCCTGGCGCCGCAACGCTACCTGCTGACCTGCAATGGCGTGCCGGTGCCGTTGCAACCCACTGGACGGGTCGGCGAGTTCGTCGCCGGGGTGCGCTTCCGCGCCTGGCAACCGCCCAACTGCCTGCAACCGACCATCCCGGTGCATGCGCCACTGGTCTTCGATTTGCTCGACACCTGGATGCAACGTTCCGTGGGCGGCTGCCAGTATCACGTGGCCCATCCGGGGGGGCGTAACTACGACAGCCTGCCGGTGAATGCCAACGAGGCCGAAAGCCGGCGGATGGCGCGTTTCTTCCGTATCGGACACACGCCTGGGAAACTTCCGATACCTAGCCTGGCAATGGATGACGAATTTCCCCTCACGCTCGACCTGCGTCGTTTTCAAGGGGCACCCAAGGTGTAAGCGAACCCCGTGGCGAGGGAGCTTGCTCCCGCTGGGCTGCGCAGCAGCCCTGAAACCTGACGACCCGGTGTGTCAGGCCAATGGAGTCTGCTGTCTTGGGGCCGCTGCGCAGCCCAGCGGGAGCAAGCTCCCTCGCCACGGTCGTCATGTTCCGCTCCAAACTCAACTATCCGGGCGTCATGCGCTTGCGCTAGTCTCACCTTTTATTGCCGTCTGCCGAGCTTTCCATGCCTGACCTGCTTGACCGTTACCCGCTGACGACGGGCACCTATCACGAACTGTTGGACGACAACGGTGCGGTGCGTCCGCACTGGCGGCGGTTGTTCGATCAGTTGCAGCGCAGCACGCCGGCTCACCTGATCCAGCGTCAGGCGCTGCTGGCTCGGCAGATCCAGGAAAACGGTGTGACCTATAACGTCTACGCCGATCCGAAGGGCGCCGACCGGCCGTGGGAGCTGGACCTGCTGCCCCACGTGATCGACCCGCAGGAATGGAAACATCTGTCGGCCGGGATCGCCCAGCGTGCGCGCCTGCTCAATGCGGTTCTGGCCGACCTGTATGGGCCACAGCGGCTGATCAGCGAAGGGCTGCTGCCGGCAGAGTTGGTGTTCGGGCACAACAACTTCCTTTGGCCCTGTCAGGGCATCGTGCCGCCGGACGGCAGCTTCCTGCACTTGTATGCGGTGGATCTGGCGCGCACCCCCGATGGCCGTTGGTGGGTCACGGCGGATCGGACCCAGGCGCCTTCGGGGGCCGGTTATGCGCTGGAAAATCGCATGATCGTTTCCCGCGCGTTCCCCGAGCTGTATCGCGACCTGAGGGTGCGACACCTGTCCGGGTTCTTCCGCACCTTGCAGGAAACCCTGGCACGACAGGCACCCAGCGACGGAGAGTCGCCACTGGTGGTGCTGTTGACGCCGGGGCGGTTCAACGAAAGTTATTTCGAGCATCTTTATCTGGCCCGTCAGCTTGGCTATCCGCTGGTGGAAGGGGGCGACCTGACCGTGCGGGACGCCACGGTCTACCTCAAGACCCTTAGCGGCTTGCGCCGGGTTCACGCCATCATGCGCCGGCTCGACGACGATTTCTGTGACCCCCTGGAGCTGCGCACTGATTCAGCCCTCGGCGTGCCGGGACTGCTGGAAGCGGTGCGCCAGGGCCGGGTGCTGGTGGCCAATGCCCTGGGCAGCGGCGTGCTGGAGTCACCGGGCCTGTTGGGGTTCCTGCCGAAGATCAGCCAGTATCTGTTCGGCGAGGAATTGATACTGCCGTCCATCGCCACCTGGTGGTGCGGTGAGCCGCCGGTGCTGGCCCAGGCCCTGGAAAAGCTGCCGCAACTGTTGATCAAGCCGGCGTTTCCTTCCCAAAGTTTCACCCCGGTGTTCGGCCGTGACCTGAACGAGGTGCAGCGCGGCCAACTGGCGGCGCGCATGCAGGCTCGGCCCTATGCCTATGTCGCCCAGGAGCTGGCGCAACTGTCCCAGGCCCCGGTCTGGCAGGCCGAAGACGGGCACATCCAGCCTCGGGCCATTGGCATGCGCGTGTATGCCGTGTCCGGGAAGGATGATTATCGGGTGCTGTCGGGTGGCCTGACCCGCGTGGCCGCCGAGGCCGACGCCGAAGTGGTGTCGATGCAGCGCGGCGGCGCCAGCAAGGACACTTGGGTGTTGGGCGAGCAGGTGCCCGGCGGTGAACAATGGACGGCCCAGCGAACCGTAGGCGTCCATGACCTGGTTCGACGCGATCCGTACCTGCCTTCGCGGGTGGTGGAAAACCTGTTCTGGTTCGGCCGTTACTGCGAACGCTGCGACGACAGCGCGCGGCTGCTGCGGATCATGCTGGGACGATATGTCGATGGCGATGACCCGCAGGCCCTGCAGTCGGCGGTGGCCCTGGGCGAAAGCCTGATGCTGCTGCCTGAAGAGGGTGAGCTGCACGAGCGTTTGCTGGCGGCGCTGTTGGGCGACGACTGGTCGTTCAGCCTGCGTTCCAACCTGCAGCGCTTGCAGTGGGCGGCCTCGCAGGTTCGCGGCAAGCTGTCCCGGGAGAACTGGCAGGCGCTGGTGGAGTTGCAGCGCGAAGCGGCGGAGCTGGAAACCGAGGAACCGGATTTCGGTGAGTTGCTGGATTTCCTCAATCGGCTGGTGATGTCCCTGGCGGCGTTGTCTGGATTTGCCTTGGACGACATGACCCGCGACGAGGGCTGGCGCTTCTTGATGATTGGCCGGCGCCTGGAGCGCTTGCAGTTCCTCAGCAGCAGCCTGGCGGCGTTTTTGCGCAGCGATGCAGTATTCGACCAGGCCGGGCTGGAGTGGCTGCTGGAACTGGGCAACAGCAGCATCACCTACCGTTCGCGCTACCTGGCGGTGGCGCAACTGATCCCGGTGCTGGACCTGTTGTTGCTGGACGAGCAGAACCCCCACGCGGTGCTTTTCCAGTTAAAACTGGTGGCCCGCACGCTCAAGCGCCTGAACGACGATTTTGGCGCGCCGAAGGAAACGGCCTTGCCAGAATTGGTGACGCGTCTTTCTCGCTTTGACTTGCGTTGCCTGGAAAATCCCCTGTTTGGCGAAGCCAGCCTGCGCGCAGCACTTGATGGGCTGGCCGACCTGTTGCAGGAAGTGGCCGATGTCGGTGGCCAGGTATCCGATCGCCTGGCCTTGCGTCATTTCGCCCACGTCGATGACGTCAGCCAACGCACGGTATCCGTCTGATGAGCGCTCGTTACCAGATCCTCCACGACACCCATTACCACTACGACAGCCCGGTGTCCCTGGCCCAGCAGCTTGCTCATCTGTGGCCGCGCGCCTGTGACTGGCAGCGTTGCACCGAACAGCAGTTGCTGATCAGCCCGGAGCCGACGACCCGGCGCGATGAGCAGGATGTGTTCGGCAACCCGCTGACCCGCCTGGCCTTCGAACGCCCCCATGACGAGCTGCTGGTCAATGCTCGCTTGAGCGTCGAGGTGCTGTCTCGCCCCTCGCTGGACTTCAACCTGTCCCCGGCCTGGGAGTCGACCTGCAACGCGCTGACCTACAGCGGCCGGCCACTTGCGGCGCCATTGCTGCAAGCATGCCGTTTTCGTTTCGAGTCACCGTATGTGCACCTCAAGCGCAGCTTCGTCGAGTTTTCCGAAAGCTGCTTCCCGCCGGGGCGCCCGTTGATGGTTGGCGTGCGGGCGCTGATGGAAAAGATTTTCGAGGAGTTCACCTTCGATGCCGAGGCGACCCAGGTGGCCACGCCGCTGGTGGAGGTGCTGGAGCGGCGGCGGGGCGTGTGCCAGGACTTCGCCCACTTGATGCTGGCCTGCGTGCGCTCTCGCGGGCTGGCGGCGCGTTACGTCAGCGGCTACCTGCTGACCCAGCCGCCACCCGGCCAACCCCGGCTGATTGGCGCCGATGCGTCCCATGCCTGGGTCTCGGTGTATTGCCCGGTGTTGGGTTGGGTGGACTTTGACCCGACCAACAACGTGCAACCGGCCTTGGAACACATCACCCTGGCCTGGGGCCGGGACTTTTCCGATGTGTCGCCGTTGCGGGGCGTGATCCTGGGGGGCGGCAATCATGATCCCGAGGTGCGGGTGACGGTGATGCCGCTGGAGTCATGACCCCGCTCTGCGGTGAAATACTTGTGGCGAGGGAGCTTGCTCCCGCTGGGTCGCGCAGCGACCCCATTTTTATGGGCGCTTCGCACCCAAGCGGGAGCAAGCTCCCTAGCCACAGATAAATCATTAACTTCGAGGCTTCTTCATGTTCCCGGTTTCCATCAAAGGCGTACTGCAATCCCCCGAAGGCCTGGTCGTGCTGATGCTCAACGAACGGGATGAATGGGAATTGCCCGGCGGGCGGATCGAGCTGGGCGAAACAGCGCCGCAATGCCTGGCGCGGGAAATTACCGAGGAGCTGGCGATCGAGGTGAGCGTGGGGGAGCCACTGGATTCGTACTTGTTCGAGGTGATCCCCGGCAAGCACGTCTTCATCTCCACGTACCGCTGCCAGTTGCTGGGCGGTTTCGTGCCGACGATCAGTCATGAACACAAGGAAATTGGGCTGTTCGAGCCGGGGCGGCTGCCGGCGAACCTGCCAACGGGTTATCGCGAGTCGATTATCAAGGCATTGGGGTTGTGAGGACCGGCAGCTAGGCTGCCGGCCCTGGACACAAACCGTGGGGCCGGATTACATCATCGGGCCCGGAGGGGCTCAGGCGTCGGGCGCCTGATCTTTCGGTGCATCAACATCATCTTCTGCCGCCACTTCGCCTTCGGTATCCGGGGTCAGTGAGGCTTCTTCTTCAGCTGTGGCTTTCTTGCGCTGCAGCTTTTCCTCTTTCTTCTGCTCCTTGGCCAAGTCTCTTTGACGTTTGGCGAAGGAATAATTGGGTTTGGCCATGGGCGATCCTCTGGGGTCGAAGGTGAGGTTGAGCGGCGCATATTCTGCCCTGTATCGGGGCCGAGCCGTTAGCTGGGTTTTTGTTCGGCCCACTTTGGCTGCACTGACGGTTGCCATTCGTCCAGCGCATCGAGCAGGCTCTGCGCTGATTCGCTCACCTGCAGCATGTCACGATGGGGCGCGCGGACGAAGCCTTCGTCGACGATATGATCGAGAAAGCCGATGAGCTTGCTGTAGAAACCGTTCACTTCCAGCAGCCCCAGCGGTTTGCCGTGGTAGCCCAGTTGGCCCCAGGTCCAGACTTCGAACAACTCCTCCAACGTGCCGAGGCCGCCAGGCAGGGCGATGAAGGCATCGCTGAGTTCGGCCATGCGTGCCTTGCGGGCGTGCATGCCGTCCACCACTTCCAGGCGAGTCAGGCCGCTGTGGCCGATTTCCTTGTCCTTGAGGCTTTGCGGGATGATGCCGATGACCTCGCCGCCGGCCGCCAGCGCCGCGTCGGCGACGATCCCCATCAGGCCGACGGCACCGCCGCCGTAGACCAGGGTCAATTTTCGTTCCGCCAATGCCCGGCCCAAGGCCTGCGCCGCTTCACGATACGCTGGATCGGTGCCGGTGCTGGCGCCGCAAAATACACAAACAGACGCGATGGACATGCTTTACTCCATGATCAGTAACCGACCCAGAGTAAAGCCTGGCCTTGGTGGCGCAAAGCGATTAAACCTCGCGCTGGGTTTTTTCGTAGGTACCACTGGCGCCGCAGGCGTAGGCGGCGAGCAAGCTGCATAACAGGCTGTTGACGTTCATGAGGGGCGCTCCCGAGAGGTGGTGAGGCTGATCATAAAGTGGCGTCATCCCTCTGGCTGGTTGATTGTGTCCATCAGGCTGATAGCCTTAAGTTGTATACAATCTTTGATTCAGGTCATAGGAACTTGTCTGAAATTCAGGCAGTCTTCCCCTTTGACGGATTTTTGTTAACCATGCCTTGGAGATTCACGATGTTTGCCAAACTTGTTGCAGTATCCCTGTTGACGCTGGCCAGCAGCCAACTGATGGCAGCGGAGTGCAAGACCACCATCGACTCGACCGACCAGATGTCCTTCAACACCAAGGCCATCGAGATCGACAAGAGCTGCAAGACGTTCACCGTTGAGCTGACGCATTCGGGCAGCTTGCCGAAAAACGTCATGGGCCATAACTGGGTGCTGAGCAAAGAGGCTGACATGCAGCCGATTGCCACGGCTGGTTTGGCAGCAGGCATCGACAAGAACTACCTGCCGGAAGGTGATGCACGCATCATCGCCCACACCAAACTCATTGGTGCCAAGGAAAGCGACTCGGTGACCTTCGATGTGTCGAAACTGGCTGCTGGTGAGGCGTACGGCTTCTTCTGCTCGTTCCCAGGCCACATCTCGATGATGAAAGGCACCGTTACCCTGAAATAATCACTTCAAGCATAAAAAAGCGCCCCATGCAGGGTAATGCTGTTCACTTAAGGCAATCGATACACCCGTGGCGAGGGAGCTTGCTCCCGCTGGGCCGCGAAGCGGCCCCAAAACCGGCCAAATGCGGAGCATCAGACACACTGCATCCACCGGTTTACGACCGCTTCGCGGCCCAGTGGGAGCAAGCTCCCTCGCCACAGGTCCATCATTGTTCTTAAATGAACAGCATTACCCATGCAGGGCGCTTTTTTTATGCCAGGCAACCCCCTGTGGGAGCGAGCTTGCTCGCGATGGCGGCAGAGCAGGCGCCTCTTGTAGTCATGGGGCGTAAGGCATCACCCGCTTATGCTCAGTCTTGCGATA
This sequence comes from Pseudomonas sp. NFACC08-1, assembly GCF_900106735.1. Taxonomy (NCBI): domain Bacteria; kingdom Pseudomonadati; phylum Pseudomonadota; class Gammaproteobacteria; order Pseudomonadales; family Pseudomonadaceae; genus Pseudomonas; species Pseudomonas sp. NFACC08-1. The sequence continues at coordinate 448,562 of NZ_FNNL01000003.1, forward strand.
GGTCTCGCAAATGATCCTGAACGCCTCGTCCCGTACCGGCTTGCCGTGCAGGAACGCATCGATCTCGGCGTAGGTCACGCCGTGGGAGGCTTCGTCCGGCTTGCCTGGGGACAGGTCCTCAAGGTCGGCGGTGGGGATTTTTTCCACCAGCGACTCCGGCGCGCCAAAGTCACGAGCGATGGCCCGGACCTGGTTTTTCACCAAACCACTCAACGGCGCCAAGTCGCAGGCGCCATCACCGAACTTGGTGAAGAAACCCATCACCGCTTCGGCGGCATGGTCGGTGCCGATCACCAGGCCGTGCTCGGTGCCCGCGATGGTGTATTGCGCCACCATACGCATCCGCGCTTTGGTATTGCCCAGCACGAAATCCCGCGAGACTGCTGCCTTGCCTTCGAACGCCGCGACTTGATCGGCCAAGGCCTTGACCGCCGGACCGATGTTGACGGTATGGCGCTCGTCCGGGTCGATGAAGTCCACACATGCTTGGGCTTCATGCTCGTCGAACTGGGTTTCGTACGGCAGGCGCACGGCGATGAACTTGTAGGCGGTGTTACCGGTTTTCTCCCGCAGTTCGCGCATGGCACGTTGGGCCAGCAGCCCGGCGGTCAGCGAATCGACGCCACCGCTGATGCCCAGCACGAGGGACTTGAGCCCGGAGTTGACCAGGCAATCCTGGATAAAGTCTACCCGACGGGCGATTTCGGCCTTGAGGGCGGCGTCATCGGCGAACGGTGGCTGGACCTTGAGCTGTTCAGCAATCTCACGCTGTACGGCTTGCATGAATTCACTCCTTGCTTGATGTGTCAGAAAGGGCGGCAGGTACTTGGAAAACATGTCGCATGTAGGCGACGAAATTCGGGTCTTTGCAGTGGGTCTTGCCGGGCTCGTCTGAAATCTTGGCCACGGGTTGCCCGTCACAGCTGATCATTTTAAGCACGATGCTCATCGGCTCTACACCTGGAATGTCACACGTCAGGTTGGTGCCAATACCGAAGCTGACATTAATGCGACCACGCAATGCTCGAAAAATCTCCAGGCATTTGGGCAATGTCAGGCTATCGGAGAACACCAGGGTTTTGCTCATCGGATCGATGCCGAGCTTGTGATAGTGGGCAATGGCTTTTTCGGCCCAGATCACCGGGTCGCCCGAGTCATGGCGCAAACCGTCGAACAGCTTGGCGAAGAACAGATCGAAATCCTTGAGGAAGGCGTCCATTGTGATGCAATCGGTCAGGGCGATCCCCAGCAGGCCTCGGTACTCGCGCACCCAGCAATCGAGGGCGGCGATCTGGCTGTCGATCAGCCGCGGGCCCAATTGCTGGTGGGCCATGATCCACTCGTGGGCCATGGTGCCCAGGGGCTTCATGTCCAGTTCCCGGGACAGGTGCACGTTACTGGTGCCGACGAAGCGCCCGGGGAAGTCATGCTTGAGCACGTTGACCACTTCTTCCTGGACACGGAAGGAAAAACGACGACGGGTGCCGAAGTCCGCGACTTGCAGTTCGGACAGTTCTTCGGCGCTGGCGTTGGCGCTCAGCCAGTCGAACTTGCGATAAAGCTGTTCCCGCGCCTGTTCCAGGACGATTTCACGATAGCGATAACGATTGCGCACCTCGCTGACGATGGCCAGTAGCGGCACTTCGAACAGAATGACGTGCAGCCACGGCCCGCGCAGGCGGATGAACAGCTCGCCGTTTTCGATACCGGTGAGCACGTAGCGCAGGTTGAAGCGAAACAGGCCCAGGAAACGCAGGAAGTCCGGCTTCAGAAAACTGATGCGCTCCAGGAAACCCAACTGGTCGGCGCTCAGGCTCAACTCGGCCAGGCGCTCGATCTGAAAGCGGATCTCCGCCAGGTACGGGCGCAGATCTTCGCTATTGCGGCAGCGAAATTCCCATTCGACTTCGACGTTGGGGTAGTTGTGCAACACCGCCTGCATCATCGTCAGTTTGTAGAAGTCGGTGTCGAGCAGGTTCTGCACGATACGATCGGCAAATACGCTCTCGCTCATAGGGTTCTCCAGACAGGCCGCTGCGGCGGGCAGCGGGGTGCAGCGGTTTGGGATGAGGGGGTTAGTGGCGCATAACCTGGGTGGGTATTGCCAGTGATTTTTTAGTGTTCACAGGCCTTTGTGGCGAGGGAGCTTGCTCCCGCTCGGGTGCGCAGCGCCCGCACGTTTTTGGGGCCGCTTCGCAGCCCAGCGGGAGCAAGCTCCCTCGCCACAGGGTGAAAGCCAATGGCTACTGCGGCGTACCCGGGCTCTCGATCTGCTCCAACATCCACTCCACAAAAAACCGCACCTTGGGCACTTCCGCCGAATGTTCCGGATAGGCCAGGTAATAGGCGTTGGTGCTGGGCATCGCGTGTTGCCAGGGGATGACCAGTTTACCGTCGGCCAGTTCTTCTTCCACCAGAAACCGCGGCAGCAGGGCGACGCCGCAGCCGACCTGGGCGGCGCGGATGCACATGTAGAAAGTTTCGAAACGCGGCCCGTGATAGCTATGTTCGGTGTGGTAGCCCTGGTGGTCGAACCAGTCGTGCCAGGCCTGGGGCCGCGAGGCGTTTTGCAGCAGCACCAGCTCGGCCAGTTGGGTCGGGTCGGTGAAGGGCTGGTCAGGCAGGCTGCCGGGCGCGCAGACGGGCACCAGTTCTTCGCCAAACAGCTTCAGGGATTCGGTGCCGGGGCGCGAGCCTTGGCCGAAATAGAACGCCAGGTCGCTGCGCCCTTGCAGCAAGTCGTCGGCCTCCTGCTCGCTGCACAGGTCCAGGTGAATCTTCGGATGGCGCAATCGCCAGCCCTTCAAGCGTGGGACCAACCAGCGAGCGCCGAAGGTCGGAGGCGTGGAAACGCGCAGAACTTCAGTGTCGCCGCCGTAGGAGCGCAGGTAATGGGTAGACATCTCCACCTGTGTGAGGATTTTTCGCACTTCCCCCAGGTACAAATCACCGGCAGGCGTCAGCTGCAAGCGTCGGCGCACGCGTCGGAACAGCAAGTGCTGCAGCAGCTCCTCCAGTTGCGCGACCTGTTTGCTGACGGCGCTCTGGGTCAGATTCAGCTCTTCGGCGGCACGGGTGAAGCTCAAGTGGCGGGTCACCGCTTCGAAGCATTGCAGCGCCGTGATCGACGGCAAATAGCGTTTATTGAGCATATGAGGCCTTATTTCTTGTCGCTCTGCTTATCCGGTCATGGCCAGCATGAATAAACGGAATGATATCTCGCTTAAAGGTCGTTTGTTGGCAAGACTCAGGCCAGCTACAACTACAGGTCTGATCAGTCGCATTCGTCCGGCTGCCAATCCTTTGTTTTTCGTGTGAGGAAATTTTCCATGGTTGCTGCATTGCTTGATCGCTTGGGCGTCGACTCGGCCTTGTACCAGAACGGCACACAACCGGTGCATTCGCCCATTGATGGCAGCCGTATCGGCGCTGTGAACTGGGAAGGCGCGGCTGAGGTCGAGCAGCAGGTCAGCCGTGCCGAACACGCCTTCGACCTGTGGCGCCAGGTGCCGGCCCCGCGTCGCGGCGAGCTGGTGCGTCAATTTGGCGACCTGCTGCGTGAATACAAGGCCGACCTTGGCGAGCTGGTGTCGTGGGAAGCCGGCAAAATCACCCAGGAAGGCCTGGGTGAAGTGCAAGAGATGATCGACATCTGCGACTTCGCCGTCGGCCTGTCCCGCCAGCTGTACGGCCTGACCATCGCCTCCGAGCGTCCGGGCCACCACATGCGTGAGTCCTGGCATCCGCTGGGCGTGGTCGGGGTGATCAGTGCCTTCAATTTCCCGGTGGCGGTCTGGGCCTGGAACACCACGCTGGCCCTGGTGTGCGGCAACGCGGTGATCTGGAAGCCGTCGGAAAAGACCCCGCTCACCGCCCTGGCGTGCCAGGCGCTGTTCGAGCGCGTGTTGAAGAACTTCAGCGACGCCCCCCCATACCTGAGCCAGGTGATCATCGGCGGTCGTGATGCCGGTGAAGCGCTGGTGGATGACCCGCGCGTGGCATTGATCAGCGCCACCGGCAGCACCCGCATGGGCCGTGAAGTGGCACCGAAAGTTGCCGCGCGTTTCGCCCGCAGCATACTGGAGCTGGGCGGCAACAACGCCATGATCCTGGCACCGAGCGCCGACCTGGACATGGCCGTACGCGCCATCCTGTTCAGCGCCGTCGGCACCGCCGGCCAGCGTTGCACCACCCTGCGTCGGCTGATCGCCCATGAGTCGGTGAAGGAAGAAATCGTCACCCGCCTCAAGGCTGCCTATTCGAAAGTGCGCATCGGCCATCCGCTGGAAGGCAACCTGGTCGGGCCGCTGATCGACAAGCACAGCTTTGACAACATGCAGGACGCCTTGGAGCAGGCCCTGAGCGAAGGCGGGCGCGTGTTTGGGGGCAAGCGCCAACTCGAAGACCAGTTCCCGAATGCCTATTACGTCTCGCCGGCCATCGTCGAGATGCCGGAGCAGAGCGACGTCGTGCGCCACGAAACCTTCGCGCCGATTCTGTACGTGGTCGGCTACAAGGACTTTGCCGAGGCCCTGCACCTGAACAACGCCGTGCCCCAGGGCCTGTCGTCCTGCATCTTCACCACCGACGTGCGTGAAGCCGAGCAGTTCATGTCGGCAGTGGGCAGCGACTGCGGCATCGCCAACGTCAACATCGGCCCGAGCGGCGCCGAGATCGGCGGCGCATTCGGTGGCGAAAAAGAAACCGGCGGCGGTCGCGAATCCGGCTCCGACGCCTGGCGCGGCTACATGCGCCGCCAGACCAACACCGTGAACTACTCGCTGGAGTTGCCGTTGGCGCAGGGGATTACCTTTGATTAAGCAGCTTCAAGCCGCAAGCTCCAAGCTGCAAGCGACCCCTGCTTGCAGCTTGAGGCTTGAAGCTCGCAGCTGCTCCTGACCAGGAGCTGGCAATGCCGTTACGCGAAGAATGTCTATGGGAAAAACTGACGCCGCAAAGGCCTGAAAACAGCGGGCTCACCGGTGAAGTCACGGCCGACGTCTGTGTGATCGGCGCGGGTTTTACCGGGTTATCGGCGGCGGTGCATTTGCTCGAACAAGGCAAGCGCGTGGTTGTGCTGGAAGCCCATCGGGCCGGGCACGGCGGATCGGGGCGTAACGTCGGGTTGGTCAACGCCGGCCTATGGATCCCGCCGGATGACATCGAGGCCGGGTTCGGCGAGGCGGTGGGCAGCCAGCTCAACCGCATGCTGGGGGCCGCACCGGCCCTGGTGTTCAGCCTCATCGATAAATACAACATCGATTGCCAACTGCGCCGCGAAGGCACCTTGCACATGGCCCATAACGCCCGGGGCGAGGCCGACCTGCGCAGTCGTGAAGAGCAATGGAAGCGCCGCGGTGCCCCGGTGGAGTTGCTCACCGGCCAGGCCTGTGTCGATGCCACCGGCACGTCGAAAATCGCCGCGGCGCTGCTCGACCATCGCGCCGGCACGCTCAACCCGATGGCCTACACCAGCGGGTTGGCCAAGGCGGCCACCGACCTTGGCGGTCAGTTGTTCGACCACTCGCCGGTGACGCACCTGGAACGCCAAGGCCAGCGCTGGTCGGTGCAGACTGCCCAGGGGGCGGTGCTGGCCGAGCAGGTGGTGATCGCCTCCAACGCCTACACCGAGGGCGACTGGACCGAGCTGCGGCGCAATTTCTTCCCCGGTTATTACTATCAGGTCGCCTCGGTCCCGCTGACCGACGAGGCCGCCCGACGCATTCTGCCGGGCGGGCAGGGCTCGTGGGATACCCGCCAGGTGTTGAGCAGCATCCGCCGGGACAAGGACGGCCGTTTGCTGCTGGGCAGCCTGGGCAACGGCAACCGCAAGCCGACCTGGTTCCTCAAGGCTTGGGCCGATCGGGTGCAGCAGCACTATTTTCCTTACCTCAAGTCGGTGGAGTGGGAGTGCACCTGGACCGGTTGCATTGCTTTTACCCCCGATCACTTGATGCGCCTGTTCGAACCGGCTCCCGGGCTGGTGGCCGTTACCGGCTACAACGGTCGGGGCGTGACCACCGGCACGGTGGTCGGCAAGGCGTTCGCCGATTACCTGTGTCACGGTAACGCCCAGGCCCTGCCGATCCCGTTCGCCCCCATGCAGCCATTGGCCGGGGTGGGGTTGCGCAGTTGCCTGTATGAAGCGGGCTTTTCGCTGTATCACGCGGGCCAGTGCCTGCGGATCGTCATTTGAGTGTTGAAAATTGTTGCTGGAAGCCGCGTTTTCCGGCGTAGCGTCTAGCCTGTTATGGTGCGGGTTGTAGCAATCGTGCACCGACAGTGTGCAGTTCGGTGACGTGGGTTGTTACACAGCGGTTGCACGCTGTTTCGTGCGATGGTTGCAATGATGGCTCACAGAGGGTTTCACTCATTTAAATAAAAGGTTGCACCTCGTGCGGTTTAGACGGTTGCACGCCCTATGAAAAAGGGCTCGAAACAGTCGAAATAACAATAAAGCAGCGACTTTTTTCAGAATAAAAAACCGATGGCACGGCCCTTGCTCTGAGCTTTTCAGTGAAATGAAGTCGCAGTGCCAACTAAAAAAAACCTTGGAGCACCACCTCATGTCCCAGACGTTTTACAAGAAAGGTTTCCTGGCCCTCGCAGTGGCAGCTGCGCTGGGTGTTTCTGCGTTTGCTCAAGCTGATGTGAAATTTGGTGTGGCGGGGCCGATGACCGGCGCCAACGCTGCATTTGGCGAGCAGTACATGAAGGGTGCCCAGGCGGCAGCCGATGCCATCAACAAGGCTGGCGGCGTCAACGGCGAGAAAATCGTACTGGTCGCGGGCGACGACGCCTGCGAACCCAAGCAGGCCGTGGCCGTGGCCAACCGCCTGGTCGACCAGGACAAGGTGATCGGCGTGGTCGGGCACTTCTGCTCGTCCAACACCATCCCGGCCTCCGAGGTCTACGACGAAGCTGGCATCATCGCCATCACCCCGGGCTCCACCAACCCCCAGGTCACCGAGCGCGGCCTGAGCGCCATGTTCCGCATGTGCGGTCGTGACGACCAGCAGGGCATCGTGGCAGGTGACTACATCGTCGACGTGCTCAAGGGCAAGAAAGTGGCCGTGCTGCACGACAAGGACACCTACGGCCAAGGCCTGGCGGATGCCACCAAGGCACAACTGGCCAAGCGCGGCGTGAAGGAAGTGCTGTACGAAGGCCTGACCCGCGGCGAGAAAGACTTCAGCGCCGTGGTCACCAAGATCCGTGCGGCCGGTGCCGACGTGGTCTATTTCGGTGGCCTGCACCCGGAAGCCGGCCCGTTGGTTCGCCAGTTGCGTGAGCAAGGGCTCAAGGACGTGAAGTTCATGTCCGACGATGGCATCGTGACCGACGAACTGGTCACCACCGCCGGCGGCGCGCAATACGTCGATGGTGTGTACATGACCTTTGGCGCCGACCCGCGCCTGCTGCCAGACAGCAAGGCCGTGGTTGAAGAGTTCCGCAAGAACGGCACCGAGCCTGAAGGCTACACCCTGTACGCCTACGCTTCGGTCCAGGCCCTGGCCGCCGGTTTCAATGGCGCCAAGTCCAATAAGGGCGAAGACGCGGCCAAGTGGCTCAAGGCCAACCCCGTCCAGACCGTGATGGGCAAGAAGGAATGGGATACCAAGGGCGACTTGAAAGTCTCCGACTACGTGGTCTATCAGTGGGACAAGGACGGCAAATACCACCAGCTGGAAAAACAGAAGTAAGGGCTGACGCGACCGTCAACGCCTCCTTTGGGGGCCGGGCAAACCCCGGTTTCCAAAGGGCGCGTGCAGGTCGTGCCTGACATTGCTCCGACGTTAATCTGTATTTTCCTTAGAAGAACCGCGCACCCAAAGGTGTGCAGGTTCTCACTGCGTGAGATTGCGTTATGGATGGTATTTTCCTGCAGCAACTGATCAATGGCCTGACCCTCGGGTCGGTCTATGGTCTGATCGCCATCGGCTACACAATGGTCTACGGCATCATCGGCATGATCAACTTCGCCCACGGCGAGGTTTACATGATTTCCGCTTACCTCGCGGCAATCAGTCTGGCTCTGCTGGCTTACTTCGGTATCGAATCCTTTCCACTCATGATCCTTGGCACGCTCGTGTTCACGGTGGTGGTCACCGGGGTATACGGCTGGGTCATCGAACGCGTCGCCTATAAACCCCTGCGCAACTCGACCCGGCTGGCACCGCTGATCAGTGCCATCGGTATTTCGCTGATCCTGCAGAACTACGCACAGATCAGCCAGGGTGCCCGTCAACAGGGTGTCCCGACGCTGCTTGAAGGCGCCATGCGCCTCGACATCGGCAGCGGTTTCGTCCAGCTCACCTACACCAAGATCTTCATCCTGATCGCCGCATTCGCCGGGATGGCGGTGCTGACCTACATCATCAAGTACACCAAGCTCGGGCGCATGTGCCGCGCCACCCAGCAAGACCGCAAGATGGCCTCGATCCTGGGGATCAACACCGACCGGGTGATCTCCTACGTCTTCATCATCGGTGCGGCCATGGCAGCCCTGGCCGGCGTGCTGATCACCATGAACTACGGCACATTCGACTTCTATGCCGGCTTCATCATCGGCATCAAGGCGTTCACCGCGGCGGTACTCGGCGGCATCGGCTCCCTGCCTGGGGCCATGCTCGGCGGGATCATCCTCGGGATTTCCGAGTCGCTGTTCTCCGGTCTGATCAACTCCGACTACAAAGATGTGTTCAGTTTCTCGCTGCTGGTGCTGATTCTGATTTTCCGTCCCCAAGGCCTGTTGGGTCGCCCACTCGTGGCGAAGGTATAAGTATGTCTGCTGCCAATAAACCGCTTGATATCAAACAGAGCGTCATCGACGCGATCCTGGCCGGCCTGATCTCGCTGATCGTGTTCGGGCCGATCGTCGGCGTGGTGCTCGATGGCTACAGCTTCAACTTGCAACCGGCCCGCGTCGGCTGGCTGGTGGCGATCGTGATGATCGGGCGCTTTGCCTTGAGCCTGTTCCTGCAAACTCCCAAGGGACTGAAGATTCTCCAGGGTTTCGAGAGCACCGGCTCCGGCGTGCACGTGCTGCCACCGGACTATAAGTCGCGGCTGCGCTGGATCATCCCGGCGTTGATCGTGATTGCCATCGTGTTTCCGTTCTTCGCCAACAAATACGTGCTCACGGTGGTCATCCTCGGGTTGATCTATGTGCTGTTGGGCCTGGGCCTGAACATCGTGGTCGGCCTGGCGGGTCTGCTCGACCTCGGCTATGTGGCGTTCTACGCCATCGGCGCCTATGGCCTGGCGCTGGGCTACCAATACCTGGGGCTGGGCTTCTGGACGGTGCTGCCGCTGGCGGCCATCGCGGCGGCGATGGCGGGGTGCATATTGGGATTCCCGGTGTTGCGAATGCACGGTGACTACCTGGCCATCGTGACCCTGGGCTTTGGCGAGATCATTCGCCTGGTGCTCAACAACTGGCTGTCGTTCACCGGTGGGCCCAATGGCATGCCGGTGCCTTCACCGACTTTCCTGGGCCTGGAATTCGGCAGGCGGGCGAAGGATGGCGGGGTGCCGTTCCATGAGTTCTTCGGCATCGACTACAACCCCAACATCAAATTCCTGTTCATCTACATCGTGCTGTTCATCACCGTACTGCTGGTGCTCTACGTCAAGCATCGCCTGACCCGCATGCCGGTCGGTCGTGCCTGGGAAGCCCTGCGCGAGGATGAAATCGCCTGCCGCTCCATGGGCCTTAACCATGTGCTGGTCAAGCTCTCGGCGTTCACTATCGGTGCGTCCACGGCTGGCCTGGCCGGGGTGTTCTTTGCCAGTTACCAAGGCTTCGTCAACCCGTCTTCGTTCACCTTCTTCGAATCGGCGCTGATCCTGGCCATCGTGGTGCTCGGTGGCATGGGCTCGACGGTCGGCGTGGTGATCGCGGCATTCGTGCTCACCGTGGCACCGGAGCTGCTGCGCAGCTTCTCCGAATACCGGGTGTTGCTGTTCGGCGTACTGATGGTGTTGATGATGATCTGGCGTCCTCGCGGCCTGATCCGTATCAGCCGAACCGGCGTGACGCCGCGCAAGGGGGTTGCGCCATGAGCGAAGTCGTACTCAAAGTTGAAAACCTGATGATGCAGTTCGGTGGCATCAAGGCCCTCAGCGATGTCAGCCTGCAAGTCAAACGCAACTCGATCTTTGCCCTGATCGGTCCCAATGGCGCGGGCAAAACCACGGTGTTCAACTGCCTGACCGGTTTCTACAAGGCTTCGGGCGGCAAGATCGAGCTCAATGTGCGTGGCGAGCAAACCAACGTCATCAAGCTGTTGGGCGAGGCGTTTCGCCCGACTGATTTCGTGTCGCCGAAGTCCTTCGCCAGCCGGCTGTACTACAAGATGTTCGGCGGCACCCACTTGGTGAACCGCGCCGGCCTGGCGCGTACTTTCCAGAACATTCGCCTGTTCAAGGAAATGTCGGTGCTGGAAAACCTGCTGGTGGCCCAGCACATGTGGGTCAACCGCAGCATGGTGGCGGGTATCCTCAACACCAAGGGCTACCGCAAGGCCGAAAGCGACGCCTTGGATCATGCGTTCTATTGGCTGGAAGTGGTGGACCTGGTGGATTGCGCCAACCGTCTGGCGGGCGAGCTTTCCTACGGTCAGCAACGGCGCCTGGAAATCGCCCGGGCCATGTGCACACGCCCGCAGATCATCTGCCTCGACGAACCGGCCGCCGGCCTCAACCCTCAGGAAACCGAAGCGCTGAGCGCGATGATCCGGCTGCTGCGCGACGAGCATGATCTGACCGTGGTACTGATCGAACACGACATGGGCATGGTAATGAGCATTTCCGATCACATCGTGGTGCTGGACCACGGCAACGTGATCGCCGAGGGCGGTCCCGAGGCGATTCGCAACGATCCGAAGGTGATCGCGGCCTACCTGGGTGCCGACGAAGAGGAGCTGGTATGAGTGGACCTATCCTCGAACTCAAGGAATTGGACGTGTTCTACGGGCCGATCCAGGCCCTGAAGAAAGTCTCGATGCACATTGGCGAAGGCGAGACCGTGAGCCTGATCGGCTCCAACGGGGCCGGCAAGTCCACGCTTTTGATGTCGATCTTCGGCCAGCCGCGTGCCGCCGGTGGGCAGATCATTTACCAAGGCGTGGACATCACCCACAAGTCGTCCCACTACATCGCGTCCAACGGCATCGCGCAGTCGCCGGAAGGGCGGCGGGTGTTCCCCGACATGACCGTCGAGGAAAACCTGCTGATGGGCACCATTCCTATCGGTGACAAATACGCCAGCGAAGACATGCAACGCATGTTCGAGCTGTTCCCGCGACTCAAGGAGCGGCGCAACCAGCGGGCCATGACCATGTCCGGCGGCGAGCAGCAAATGCTCGCCATCGCCCGGGCATTGATGAGCCGGCCAAAGTTGTTGCTGCTCGATGAGCCGAGCCTGGGGCTGGCACCCATTGTGGTGAAGCAGATCTTCGCCACCCTGCGTGAGCTGGCATCCACGGGGATGACCATCTTCCTGGTGGAGCAGAACGCCAACCACGCCCTCAAGCTGTCGGACCGGGCCTATGTGATGGTCAACGGTGAAATTCGCCTGACCGGCACCGGCAAGGAATTGCTCGCCAACGAAGAGGTGCGTAACGCGTACCTGGGCGGTCATTGAGGCTGTTGTTGCAATGAAAAAACCGGCGAGTGATCGCCGGTTTTTTTATTCCTCGAATGCACCACTCATTCCCTGTGGGAGCGGGCTTTGGTCGCTTGGGAGAATTGTGGACAACAATCCTTAGCCCTTGCGAAACCGCGACATAAAGTCGCCGCAAATAGTTGTTTTGCCACGGTTTTGACTTGTCCCCGTTTGCTGTGGAACTGGCTGTGGGTAACGTGGGAGTAGCTGGCTGAAAGCCTTTGAATACGTGGCTTGCAGGGCTGTGATCGTTTTTTGATCAGGCGTTTTCAGTCAAGCGGGAATGGCTGTTGTCAACACTTTTGTGACCGCTGCAATGGGCTTGAAAGTCGCTGGGCAAGCCTGTGGATAAGTCTGTGGTTAAACTCTGGAAAGACGGCGCTGAGCAGCGTCGTTACTGGCTTGGAGCCATCGCCCATCTCGCATTGGCTTATAGCAGATAACTTGCGCTGCACAACCTCACTTGCAGGGTCAAGCGAAAAAAATTTCCAAACACCCCGCAAAGCCTTATGCACAGCGGCTTGCGGGTTTTGCACTTGCCCCCGATTACTGTGGACGTGCCTGTGGATAAGGTGCGGGCAACCGGCTGCGACCCTTGTTCGACAAGGCCTGGCGTTGATTGGTTGTTTTATGAGCAGTCGTTGGGAAAAGCCGCGTGCAAGCCTTGCCCCTGCCGTGCCAGGGCGGGCATGCTGTGGGCCGATTTCCATTCAATGGCTGTTGAAGTTCAAACAAGGAGAACACGATGTCTGACACCCTGTTTATTACCGGCGCGACGTCCGGTTTTGGTGAAGCCTGTGCCCGTCGTTTTGCCGAGGCCGGTTGGAAACTGGTGCTGACCGGTCGTCGTGAAGAACGCCTCAATGCCCTCTGTGCCGAGCTGTCGAAGCAGACTGAAGTCCATGGCCTGGTATTGGATGTGCGTGATCGCAAGGCCATGGAAGAGGCCATCGCCAACCTGCCGCCATCCTTCGCCAAATTGCGCGGGCTGATCAACAACGCCGGACTGGCCCTGGGCGTTGACCCTGCACCCAAGTGCGACCTTGATGACTGGGACACCATGGTCGACACCAATGTGAAAGGGCTGATCTACAGTACTCGCCTGTTGTTGCCGCGCCTGATCGCCCACGGTCGTGGGGCCGGGATCGTCAACCTGGGTTCCATCGCCGGCAACTACCCGTACCCGGGCAGCCATGTGTATGGCGCGAGCAAGGCGTTCGTCAAACAGTTCTCCCTGAACCTGCGTTGCGACCTGCAAGGCACGGGCGTGCGGGTGAGCAATATTGAGCCGGGCCTGTGCGAGAGCGAGTTCTCCCTGGTGCGCTTCGGTGGCGACCAGGAACGCTACAACGCGACCTACGCCGGCGCGGAGCCGATCCAGCCACAGGACATCGCCGATACGATTTTCTGGGTGCTCAATGCGCCAGCGCATATCAACATCAACAGCCTGGAGCTGATGCCGGTGAGCCAGACCTGGGCCGGGTTTGCCATTGAGCGCAACAAGACTTGATGGTGGACATCTGTGGCGAGGGAGCTTGCTCCCGTTCGGCTGCGAAGCAGCCGCCAGCTTTTGGGGCCGCTACGCAGCCCAGCGGGAGCAAGCTCCCTCGCCACAAAAGCTACAGGAGTCACAGCAGCCACAGCAGCCACAGCAGCCACAGCAGCGTTATGCCAGGTAGTCGGCCAGCCCGCGATAGCAGGTCAGCAGGTGATACGGCGTAGTGGACGGCATGTCCCGGCGGCTGACGATGCCGTCGGCGTCCAGGCATTCGTTCCAGCCCTTGGCATGCAGGAAATGCTGCTGCAGCGCGCGCAATTGACGCAGCAGCAGCCCCTGGCTGCCCGGGCGCAAGGTGAGTGCCCGCAAGTATTCCGCCTGGGCCCAGATGCGTTGGGTGGCATCGCGCGGGCCTGCCTGGGATCCCAAGGCCAGCGTTGCACACACAGCGCCGGAGTCCGGGGCGACGCCGCGTTGTTCGGTATGGCCGAAGCTGTGCTCCAGGGCCGCGTGCAGCTTGCCGTCACGCAGCAGGGGTGAGGAAGCCAGCAGGAAATACCATTCGAACTGGTGCCCCGGTTCGAACCAGTTATCCACAGCCCTGAGCGGCTTCTCCATCATCACGCGTTGCTGCGGCTCGATGAAATGCTTGGACATCCCGTCGCAAAGGCTCAGCAGCGCCTGGCGGACGTTGGCGTCTTCGCGAACCGACAAGGTCGCGAGGAACGCTTCGGCCAGATGCATCAAGGGGTTTTGCAACGGGCCGGATCCGGTCGTTGACCAGTCGCGCTTTAGGCTGGCTTCGTAGAGGCCGTCTGCGCTGGCAAAGCGCCGGGCAATGACCTCCAGGCTCGCGTTGAGTACCGACTCCACCAGCGGTTCGCGGACCTTGCCCCAGTAATGGGCGCAGGCGAACAGGATAAAGGCGTGGGTGTAGAGGTCTTTGCCGGTGTCCAGCGGCGCGCCTTGCGGGTCGATGCTGTAGAACCAGCCGCCATGCTCGGCATCGTGGAAATGACGCTGCAGCGAGCGGAACAGTGCACTGGCCCGCTCCTCGGCCTGGGGCACTTCGCCGATCAGATTGGCGAACACATACAACTGCCGCGCACAGGCCATGGCGCGGTAGCGCTGGGGTGGCAGCGGCACATGCTCGGCATCAAGGGATTCATAGGGCAACGCCAGTTCGGCATTCCAGCCCGGGCCTTGCCACATCGGCACGATCACGTCGTGAAAATGCTGACGCACCGTTGCGAACAGGGCGGTCAATTCAGGCTGGGGAGCGGGGCGGGAAGCATCAGGCATCGGCGGAGGTCGTCACGGCTGGGGGCGATTGCGCGACATGGTAGCAGAGTGACCGACTCCAGAGAGATGGTGCTTGTAAGTCCGTCATCGCGAGCAAGCTCGCTCCCACAGGGGCCGGTGTACACCGATCAAAGTGTGGAGCCCGATCAAGCTGTGGGAGCGAGCTTGCTGGCGATGACGGCCTGGCGGGCGCTAAAGAATCAGCCCGCCAGCAACCAAACCCCAGTCGCCGCCGAAGCCGCCCCAGCCAATCGAACCAACGGCGCCGCCGCTCGCGGCAACACCCGCACCAGGGCAAACCCGGCGCCATGCAACGCCGCCGTCGCTGCGACGAAGCCCACCGCATAGGCCCACGGGCTCGACATGTCCGGCAGTTCCAAGCCATGGGCCACGCCATGAAACAGCGCGAACAGTGCCGTCGCACCGACTGCCAGGCTCAATGGTGGACGCACCGCCAGTGCCACCGCCAGGCCCAGGGCGAGCACCGAGGCGGCGATCCCGCTTTCCTGCGCTGGCAGATCCAGGCCTTCAAAGCCCAGCAGGCCACCGAGCAGCATTGTACCGACGAAAGTGCAGGGCAGCGCCCAGCGCGCGGCGCCTTGTTGTTGCGCGGCCCACAAGCCCACCGCCAGCATCGCCAGCAAATGGTCGAGCCCACCGATGGGGTGGCCGAGGCCGGCGATCAGGCCATTGTCGCCATGGCCGGGATGGGCGAAGGCCAAGGCTGGGGTCAGCAGCAGGGCAAGGGCGCCGAGGATGCGTTTGAAGTTCATGGATAAGCTTCCTTGTGGTCAGTCGGAAAGATCAGGCGGCGGTCAGCAGACCCTGGCGCTCGATGAAGGCAATGATGTCGTCCAGGCCCTGGCCGGTCTTCTGATTGCTGAACACGAAGGGCTTGCCGTTGCGCATCCGCCGGGTGTCGCTGTCCATCATTTCCAGGGACGCACCCACCAGCGGTGCCAGGTCGATTTTATTGATCACCAGCAGGTCTGATTTGCAGATGCCCGGCCCGCCCTTGCGCGGCAGCTTGTCACCGGCCGAGACGTCGATCACATAGATGGTCAGGTCCGACAATTCCGGGCTGAAGGTCGCCGACAGGTTGTCGCCGCCCGACTCAACCAGGATCAGGTCCAGGCCCGGGAAGCGCCGGTTCAACTGGTCCACCGCCTCCAGGTTGATCGACGCGTCTTCGCGAATCGCCGTGTGCGGGCAACCGCCGGTTTCCACGCCGATGATCCGCTCCGGCGCCAGGGCCTCGTTGCGCACCAGGAAGTCGGCGTCTTCGCGGGTGTAGATGTCGTTGGTGACCACCGCCAGGTTGTAGCGTTCACGTAGAGCCAGGCACAGGGCCAGGGTCAGGGCGGTCTTGCCGGAACCTACCGGGCCGCCGATACCGACGCGCAGAGGTTGTGTATTCATGAGTGTCTCCTAGGAACGGAACAGACGGCTGTACTGGCGCTCATGGGCCATGCACGCCAGGGACAGGCCAAATGCGGCGCTGCCGTAATGATCGGGGTCGATGTTCGAGGCGTCGCGCTGGGCCTGTTGCAGCAGCGGCAGCAGCTCGCTGGTCAGGCGCTGGGCCGCTTGCTGGCCCAGGGGCAGGGTTTTCATCAGCACCGCCAGTTGGTTTTCCAGCCAGCTCCACAGCCAGGCGGCGAGGGCGTCCTGGGGGGCTATCTGCCAGGCGCGGGCGGCCAGGGCCCAGCACAAGGCCAGGTGCGGCTCGCTGCGCTGTTCGAGAAAGTCTCGCGCGGCGCGGTCGAGTTCCGGCAGGCCCGCGAGCAATTGCTGCAACGAGTAGCCCATCTGCCGGCTCTCCTGATACAGCTCGCGGGTTTCCCGGCTGGCGCGGTGTTCTTCGCAACGTTGCAGCAGCGCGTCCCAATCGTCAGCGGCGGCTGCGGTGCAGTGCGCCAGTAGCAAGGGCGCTTCGAAGCGTGCCAGGTTCAGCAGCAATTGATCGCTGATCCAGCGACGGGCGTCGTCAGGGTTTTTCACCTGGCCGTTGTCCACCGCCATCTCCAGCCCCTGGGAATAGCTGTAGCCACCAATCGGCAGTTGCGGGCTGGCCAGACGCAGCAGCGCCCAGGCCGGGTTCATGTGCGCACGCCGAACTGATGCAGGCGCGGCGCGTAGTTGAAATCTTCGTCGCCGTGCCGGGAGTGATGGTGACCGCCGCCATAGGCGCCGTGTTCCGGCTGGAACGGGGCTTCGATGGATTCGGCGCGGGCGCCCAGTTGTTCGAGCATCGCCTTGAGCACGTAGTCGTCCAGCAGGCGCAACCAGCCATCGCCCACTTGCAGGGCGACATGGCGATTGCCCAGATGGTAGGCGGCGCGGGTCAGTTCGAAGGCGTTGGCGCAGGTGACATGCAGCAATTGTTCGGCGCGGGCGCAAACGCGCACGATGCGCCCGTCTTCAGCTTGCAGGCATTCGCCGTCGTACAGCGGCGGTTGGCCTCGTTCCAGGAACAACCCCACGTCTTCACCCTCGGCACTGAAACAGCGCAGGCGGCTTTTGCTACGGGCGTCAAAGGTCAGGTGCAGCTCGGCGTCCCAGCGCGGTTGAGTGTCGATTCTGCGATGAATCACCAGCATCGGAGTGCTTCCAGCAATGAACAGTGCTGTGTTTAGAGCAAGGGGCTTGCCAACCGAATGAGGTGTAGGAAATAGCTGGGATGGCGTTTCAGGATGGGGCGGATTGCGTGCCATGTCGGTGCGCGGCGCGATGGCGTGCACCATTTTGCGGCTGACACAAAAAGAACCTGTGGGAGCGGGCTTGCTCGCGAAGGTGTCGGCTCAGCTTGCGTCAAAACAAAGCGCTATCCCTTGGCACCAGGCGCCGCCATCTCCTTGGTTTCCAGATGATCCAACGCCCGCTCAACCAACAACTGCACCCCATCGGCCATCCGGCTGATCGCCAGGGCGACGCAGCGGCGTGAATCGTCCACGTCGTCAGCCAGGTCGGCGGCGATGGTGCTGATGGAGAGCAGGTCTTCGGAGGCGTTGGCGAGCAGGGTTTCGGTGTCGATGTGGGGGGACACGATGAAGAGTTGGTTTTTGTCAGGTTCGGGCGGTGAGGCGGGCTTGGGCTTGAGGTAGTAGTCGAGGGCGCGGGTGGCGGCGTCTTCGAGCTTTTTTTCTTCCTGTGCTTCGACGCGGGATTTGTGGCTGCTTTGCGGGGGATTCGGAGTTGCTTTGAACATAGTGAAAATTCCTGGAAGTGGAGCCGACACCCTCCGATTGCACGTCGAAAAATGGGTGGCAGCTGTACGTAGGTGTGCAAGACCGGTCCAGGAACCCGGCAGACCCGAAGGTCTCCCACGCGCAGCCGCCATAACAGTCGGCGAGCATAGAAAAATGCTCGGCGAATAGCCATAACGAATGCGTTCCTAGATCGGACTTGCACGTCCGTGTCACCGTTTTTTGCGATGACGAACAAAGGTTAGCGGCGCTCGAAATTGCTGCCTAGTTCATGAGCAGCCCTGCGTGTTGAAGGAAATGTCCGAGGGTTTGGCAGGGAAAAGCCCCGAAAGGTCACAGCGGTCGGCAGTTCCTACAGAGATGGCCACATCTCCCAGGCGGTTCTTCGGGAGGCGGTGTGTCAGGTGAGCAATCAGGGGGCTGAGACTCCGCTATCGCGAGCAAGCTCCCACAGTGGGTACATCGGGTTATTCGGTACTGCCCAACCCTTGCCAATGCTTGAGGCCAATGAAGATGAACCGCAGTTGCTGGGTAATCTTCGCCTGGGGCGTGAGATGTTCGGGGAGGGCTTGGGCGGGTGGGTCGATGATGTCCGGCAGGGTGGCGAATACGCTCTTGACGATGAGGTCGGCCATCACGCCCAGGGCGGCAAGGTCCAGGTGCTGCAACTTGGGCATCAAGGCCAGGTCGGCTGCCAGGTCCGAGCTGATGTCTTCGCGCAGTTGGGCGATGGCCTGGCGCACCGGCAGGGAACCGCCGTATTGCTCGCGGGCCAGGAACAGGAACTGCGATCGGTTGGCCTGCACCACATCGAGAAAGATCCGCACTGACGCGTCGATAATGCCGCCCATGACGAATTCGTTGTGGCGTACCAGGCGGATGGTTTCGCGGAAGGTCTGGCCGACTTCGCTGACCAGTACCAGGCCCAGTTGGTCCATGTCGTCGAAGTGCCGGTAGAACCCGGTGGGGACGATGCCGGCTGTCCGGGCGACTTCCCGCAGGCTCAGGCTGCCGAACCCCCGGCCACACTCCATCAAACGGCGGGCTGCGTCCATCAGGGCAATTCGGGTCTGTTGTTTCTGTTCGGCGCGGGGCAGCATCGCAAGGCTGGCTTCTGATTCACGGGAGCGACGCACTCTAGCAAATCGGCTTTGTCGACGTCGAACGATAGAGAGGGGGGCGGGCGGGGAAAACGAGGGGTTTGAAAAGTCAAAAGCCCGATTGCAGGAATCGGGCTTTTTTCTGGGCCACCATGGGCTCAGCTCACTGTGCCGTTGCGTTCGATCACGCGGTCACCACCGCCTTCGGCGAGGGTCTCACCCAGCTTGGTGCGGGAAGAGCCGACTTCGGCGAGGGTCTCACCCAGCTTGGTGCGGGAAGAGCCGTCTTCGGCGAGGGTCTCGCCCAGCTTGGTGCGGGCAGAGCCGTCTTCGGCGAGGGTCTCACCCAGCTTGGTGCGGGAAGAGCCGTCTTCAGCCAAGGTCTCACTCTGCTTGGTGCGGTCGTAACCGTCTTCAGCCAAGGTCTCGCTTTGCTTGGTGCGGTCATAACCGTCTTCAACCAGACCTTTTTGTTCCAGGCGATCACGGCCACCTTCGGCAACCGTCTGGCTGTAGACAGAGTGGCTGTCCTTGACCTGTGGCGTGGCTTGTTCGGAAGCTGGCAGTGCGAAGGCAGTGGAGGCCAGCAGTGAAAGGGACAGGCTCATCAGTAATTGGCGTTTCATGATCGTTGCTCCTTGGGGGGGCGATAAAGTGGGTACGAGGGCAATGCTACTCTCGATAAGTCGATATAAAAGTTCATAAAGACAATGGTAATAATCAACGGAATTGATTGTTCTGCGCGAAGGCTCTAGAACGGGCGTTTCCGAGGTGCCGTTTTGCACCGAGGTGGGTATTTTGTACCCACTACTGCCTCGTAAATGTGCGAGGGCGGTAACAGTTTGTTGGCTGATCGGTCAGGAATATTGCATTTTTTTGTGCCGTTCATCGGCACCTGTGGGCCGCTTTACCAGTCCAACCCTTCATAACGAACCGACTGCAAGGTCGTGTTCCCAGCGGCGTCGCGGTTGCGGACGCTGACTTGTCATCAGGAGCCTTGTGCATGACGCGCACCTCGAAAATCCTCGCCTGGAGCTTTGCCAGCCTTGTTGTCCTGCTGGCCGTGCTGGTCCTGGTCATCGCCTTCTTCGACTGGAACCGCATCAAGCCCACGCTCAATGCCAAGGTTTCCGAGGAGTTGCATCGTCCCTTCGCCATCAACGGCAATCTGGCGGTAGCCTGGCAGCGTGAGCCAGAGGAAGGGGGCTGGCGTGCCTGGCTGCCCTGGCCCCATGTGGTGGCCGAGGATTTGAGCCTGGGCAACCCTGACTGGTCGAAAACCCCGCAAATGGTCACGCTCAAGCGTGTCGAGTTGCGCGTGTCCCCCTTGGCCTTGCTGGCCCGGCGGGTGGCGATACCGCGCATCGACCTGACTGAGCCCAATGCCAACCTGCAGCGTCTGGCTGACGGACGCGCCAACTGGACCTTCCAATTCGATCCGAAAGACCCGGACGCCGAGCCGTCCAGCTGGGCGGTGGACATCGGCGCCATCGGCTTCGACAAGGGCCACGTCACCCTTGACGACCAGACGCTCAAGACCCGGCTCGACCTGTTGATCGACCCGTTGGGCAAACCCATCCCGTTCAGCGACATTGTTGGCGACAAGGCCGCCAAAAAGGCTCAGGACCAGGGCGCGACACCGCAGGACTACGCGTTCGCCTTCAAGGTCAACGGGCAGTATCACGGGCAGAACCTGGCCGGCTCCGGCAAGGTCGGTGGTTTGCTGGCATTGCAGGATGCCTCACGACCCTTTCCGCTCCAGGCCCAGGCGAAGATCGCCGAGACCCGCGTCGAACTGGCCGGCACCCTCACCGACCCGATGAATCTCGGGGCCCTGGACTTGCGCCTGAAACTGGCCGGCAACAGCCTGGCTCATCTCTACCCGCTGACCGGCGTGACCCTGCCGGATTCGCCGCCTTACGCCACCGATGGCCGCTTGATTGCCAAGCTGCATGAGCCGGGTGGGGCGCTGTTCCGCTACGAGGCGTTCAACGGCAAGATCGGCGACAGCGATATCCATGGCGACCTGGCTTATGTCGCCAGTCAGCCCCGGCCGAAACTCAGTGGCGCGCTGGTCTCCAACCAATTGCTGTTCAGCGACCTGGCGCCGCTGATCGGTGCGGACTCCAATACCGAGCAAAAGGCCCGTGGCGGCGCCAGCAAGCAGCCAGCCGACAAGATCTTGCCCGTGGAAGAGTTTCGCACCGAGCGTTGGAACGTGATGGACGCCGATGTGGAGTTCACCGGCAAGCGCATTGTCCATAGCGAGCAGTTGCCATTCACCGACCTGTATACCCATCTGGTGCTCAACGATGGGCAGTTGAGCCTCGAGCCCCTGCGCTTCGGTGTGGCCGGTGGTCGCCTCGATGCGCAGATCCGCCTCAATGGCCATGCCCAGCCCCTTGAAGGCCAGGCGAAGTTGACGGCGCGCGGCTTCAAACTCAAGCAGCTGTTCCCGGGTTTTGAGCCGATGAAAACCAGTTTCGGCGAATTGAACGGCGATGCCGATATCACCGGGCGCGGCAATTCGGTGGCGGCGTTGCTGGGCACTTCCAACGGCACGCTGAAAATGCTCATCAACGATGGCGCTATCAGTCGTGAGCTGATGGAGCTGGCGGGGCTGAACGTCGGCAACTACGTGGTGGGGAAAATCTTTGGCGACAAGGAAGTGAAGATCAACTGCGCAGCGGCGGACTTCGACATCAAGACGGGCCTGGCAACCACGCGTCTGTTCGTGTTCGACACCGAGAACGCGATCATCTACATCGACGGCACGGCGAACATGGCGAATGAACAGCTGGACCTGACCATCACCCCCGAGTCCAAGGGCTGGCGCCTGATTTCCCTGCGCTCGCCGTTGTACGTCCGGGGTCCGTTCGCCAAGCCCGCCGCCGGGGTCAAGGCGGTGCCGCTGATGCTGCGCGGCGCCGGGATGGTGGCGTTGGGTGTGATCGCTGCACCGGCCGCCGGCTTGCTCGCGCTGGTAGCGCCCAGCGGCGGTGAGCCGAACCAGTGCGCACCGCTGCTGGAGCAGATGAAGGCGGGCAAGGCGCCGGTGACGGTCAAGCCCACCCGATAAGCCAGGCTTGCGGTGAGGCGACGGGCCTCATCGCGAGCAAGCTCGCGCCCACAGGGAGATGCGATTCCATGTGGGAGCGAGCTTGCTCGCGATAGCGGTATCAGTATCAGAGGTCGGCCAGGATATCGGCCATGTCATCGGCATGCTCTTCTTCCTGGGCCAGGATGTCTTCGAAGATGCGCCGGGTGGTCGGGTCTTTTTCGCCGATGTACTGGATGATTTCCCGATAGCTGTCGATGGCGATCCGTTCCGCCACCAGGTCCTCGTACACCATTTCCTTGAGGGTGTTGCCCGCCACGTACTGGGCGTGGGAATTGCGGGTCAACAGGTCGGGGTTGAACTCCGGCTCGCCGCCCAACTGCACGATTCGCTCGGCGAGTTTGTCGGCGTGTTCGGCTTCCTGGTTCGCGTGCTCGAGGAATTCACTGGCCGCCACGCTGGCCTTGAGGCCGGTGGCCATGAAGTAGTGGCGCTTATAGCGCAGCACGCACACCAGTTCGGTGGCCAGCGCTTCGTTGAGCAGGCGGACAACTTCCTGCCGATCGGCGCCGTAACCTTCGGTCACTGCGCCGTTCTGCACGTTCTGCCGTGCACGTTCGCGCAGGGTCGTTACATCGGATAAGTGCATGTCGCTCATCTCGTTCTCCTGGAGGCTGATCCGGTGGGAGCGTCACGCTCTGATGGCGCGATCACTCTAAGTCTGAGTGACACGGTCCTGAAAAAGTTTTACCGAGTTTTTCAGCGCATAGCCGGACAGCCGTGCTTCCTCCCCTAGCCACTGGAAGAACGCCCGCACCGGGGGATGGCGTTCGCGGCCCGGGACGCACAGGGCGCTATAGCCAGCACCATTGACTTGGACGTCCGGGCGATAGCCCACCAGCAAGCCACTGGCGATGCTTTCGGACGCCAGGATATTACTCGCCAGCACCAGGCCCTGCCCGGCGATCGCCGCTTGCAAGGCGTAATGCTCCTCGTCGTACGCGCGCATGCACGGCTGCCGGGTAAGCCAGGTTTCCCCGGCCTGGGCGCACCAGGCATCCCAACCGTGGGCGTACAGCTTGGCGTTGTGCCAATGCACGCTGATCAGCGTCGGCACCTGCCGTGCCGCCAGGGCCACCTGTTCAGGCGAGCCATAGACCCCGAAGCTTTCATCGAACAGGCACATGCCGTACAGGTTCGGGTAGGCGTCCAAGCTGTAGCGCACCACCAGGTCGACGCTGGCGTCCTGGTGCAGGTCGATCACTTCGCAGTGGGTGTCCAGGCGCACGTTGATGTTCGGGTGACGCGCATAAAAACGCCCCAGGCGAGGCACCAGCCACAGGGCGGCAAACGCTGCGGTGGTGGACAGTGTCAGGTGGCTGGTGCTGCGTTGCGGGCGCAGGGTGTCGACGCTTTGGGCCACTTCCAGCAACGCCCCGTGCAGGCTGTGGAACAAGCGTTGCCCGCCGTCGGTGAGGCGTACCTGGCGTGGCAGGCGTTCGAACAGCGCCAGCCCCAGCCAGCTCTCCAGGGATCGAATCTGATGGGAGACCGCCGTAGGCGTCACCGACAGCTCCGCCGCAGCCGCCTTGAAACTGAGCAGCCGCGCGGCAGCCTCGAAGGCGCGCAGGGCGTTGAGCGGCAGGTTGGCGAACATCCTGATTCTCCTGAAATACGATGGATGAAACTAATTCATCCAGATGAACTAACGCTCATTTGTCTGTCAGCGGCAACGAGCCTCAAGCTGCAAGGCATAAGCAGTTTTGATTGTAGCCGCATAAAAGGAGATTCAGATGAGTAGTATTCTTGTGGTGCATGGCAGTCCACGTGGCGAGCGCTCTCATTCCCGGCGCTTGGCCGAGGTCTTTGTGTCGGCGTGGCAGGCCGCCCATCCACAATCGCAATTGACCCGTCGAGAAGTTGGACGGACAGTGATTGCACCGGTCAACGAAGCGTTCATCGCCGCGGCGTTCTACCCCGAGCCCCAGGCCCGCCCGTTGATCATGCAAGCGGACCTGGCCCTGAGCGATGCCTTGGTCGAGGAGTTGCAAGCCCATGACCGATTGGTGATCTCCGCGCCCATGCACAACTTCAGCGTGCCCGGCGGCGTGAAGGCCTGGATCGACCAGATCGTGCGCATCGGGCTGACGTTCAACCACAGCCTGGATAATGGCGTGTCGCACTACGAGCCGCTGTTGCTGGGCAAGAAGGCGCTGATCGTGACCAGTCGCGGCGATTTCGGTTTCGGGCCTGGCGGCCCGTTGGAGAGCATGAACCACGCCGACACGCTGTTGCGCACCGTCCTGGGGTTTATCGGCATTACCGATGTGACGGTGGTGGCGGCAGAAGGCGAGGAGTCGGCCGAGCGCAGCTTTGCGTTGTCCTGCGCCGAGGCCGAGGAGCGTTTGCTGGCCTTGGCGCGGTCCTTCTGAGAAGGGCTGTTGCGCAGCCCAACGGGAGCAAGCGCCCTCGCCACGGATTCATCTGGATGTCATAGACTGGTCATCATCAGTACCGATGCTGACCCCTCTTGATCACAAGGATGTCGCCATGTCGCAACGCTGCGCCACTCGTTATCCGCTGGTACTGGTCCCGGGCATGCTCGGGTTCATACGCCTGGTGTTGTATTCGTACTGGTATGGGATCGTCTCGGCGCTGCGTCGCGGCGGGGCAGTGGTCGTGGCGGTGAAGGTTTCGCCGCTGCATTCTTCCGAGGTGCGCGGCGAGCAATTGCTGGCGCGGATCGAGGAGATCCTGCGGCAAACCGGTGCGCAGAAAGTCAACCTGATCGGCCACAGCCAGGGCAGCCTTACCGCCCGCTATGCGGCGGCCAAACGGCCGGATCTGGTGGCGTCGGTCACGTCGGTGGCAGGCACCAACCACGGCTCCGAACTGGCGGATTACCTGCAAGCCCACTACCCCGCCGACAGTGCCAAGGGGCGCGTGCTCAGTGCCGTGCTGCGCCTGATCAACACCCTGATGAGCCTGCTGGAAACCGGCTATCGCGGGCCGAAGCTACCGGTGGATATACAGGCGTCCCATGCTTCCCTGACCACCGCCGGGGTGGCGCTGTTCAACCAACGTTATCCACAGGGCTTGCCGCAAACCTGGGGCGGGAATGGACCGGAAGAGGTCAATGGCGTGCGTTACTACTCGTGGTCCGGCACCTTGCAGCCAGGCAAGACCGATAGAGGGCGCAATCTGTTCGACGGCACCAACCGCACTTGCCGTTTATTCGCCCGCACCTTTGTCAGGGAAGCGGGGCAATGCGATGGCATGGTCGGACGCTACAGCTCGCACCTGGGCACGGTCATCGGCGATGACTATCCGCTGGACCATTTCGATATCGTCAATCAATCGCTGGGGTTGGTGGGCAAGGGGGCCGAGCCGATCCGGTTGTTTGTCGAGCATGCCGAGCGGTTGAAGGCTGCCGGGGTGTAGCCCGTTGGACCGCGTTATCGTTCATCGCGAGCAAGCGCTAGATCAGGCCCTGAGGGTCAACCTGGGGAAGGTGTAACAGGCGTTGTCTACACTGCACCTCATCGCCGCACCCTCGTGCGGCAGCCAGGAGAACCACCATGAAGATGCTGCGTGTCCCTCTGTTGATGATCGGTTTGCTACTGTGTTCCCAGGGCTTCGCCGAGACGGCGCAGCAGACCAAGATGACCACCTGCAACGCCGATGCCACCGCCAAGGCGCTCAAGGGTGACGAGCGCAAGGCGTTCATGAGCACCTGCCTCAAGGCTGCACCGAGCACCCCGCAGGAACGCATGAAAACCTGCAATGCCACGGCCACCACCCAGGCATTGAAGGGCGATGCCCGCAAGGCGTTCATGAGTGAGTGCCTGAAGAAAAAATAAGCGTTGAACCCATGAGCCCTATCGCGAGCAAGCGCGCTCCCACGGTGGGGCTGTGTTGCCCGGTCCAGGGTGGGAGCGAGCTTGCTCGCGATGGGGCCGGCACATCCACCGCAAAAAACCCTGAACTGCGACGAAGGTTGGCCGATACAATCCCTAGTGCTGCTAGTGGAAGGCTGGCAGACTGCCGATCCTTTCACGCCGTTTTGTCCTGAGGCTGTATGCCAACGTTTTCTCAGCGTCATGTGTTGTTGGTGATCAGTTGGGTGATCATTTTTGGTGGGCTGTTGCTGGTGCTGCCGCTGCGCCTGTTGCCGAGCCTGCTGGCCGGGTTGCTGGTGTTCGAACTGGTCAACATGCTCACCCCGCAGTTGCAGCGACTGATCGAAGGCCGCCGTGCTCGCTGGTTGGCGGTGGCGTTGCTGGGCACGCTGGTGGTCAGTGTGCTGACGTTGATCTTCGCCGGCGCTTTCAGTTTCCTGTTGCATGAAGCGGAAAACCCGGGCGCGTCCCTGGACAAGTTCATGACCGTGGTCGACCGTGCCCGTGGGCAATTACCGCCGTTCATCGACGCTTACCTGCCGGCCAGCGCCGCCGAGTTCCGGGTGGCGATCGGTGACTGGGTGAGCAAGCACCTGAGCGACCTGCAACTGGTGGGCAAGGACGCGGCCCACATGTTCGTGACGCTGCTGATCGGCATGGTGCTGGGGGCCATCGTTGCCCTGCAGCGCATCCCCGACCTGACCAAGCGCAAGCCTCTGGCCGCGGCGCTGTTCGATCGCCTGAACCTGCTGGTCAAGGCGTTTCGCAACATCGTCTTCGCCCAGATCAAGATTTCCCTGCTCAACACCTTCTTCACCGGGATTTTCCTGGCGGTGGTGCTGCCGTTGTTCGGCATCAAGCTACCGCTGACCAAGACCCTGATCGTGATGACCTTCCTGCTGGGGCTGCTACCGGTCATCGGCAACCTGATGTCCAACACCCTGATCACCATTGTCGGCTTGTCGCTGTCGATCTGGGTGGCGGTGGCGGCGCTGGGTTACCTGATCGTGATCCACAAGCTCGAGTACTTCCTCAACGCCCGCATTGTCGGCGGGCAGATCAGCGCCAAGTCCTGGGAGTTGCTCATGGCGATGCTGGTGTTCGAAGCCGCATTCGGCCTGCCGGGGGTGGTGGCGGGACCGATTTATTATGCGTATCTCAAGAGTGAGTTGAAGCAGGTGGGGATGGTTTAGGAGCAGCGGCAAGTTTTCAGCGGCAAGCTACAAGTAGAAGCCAACCTGCTTTCACTTGCCGCTTGCCGCTTGCCGCTTGCCGCTTGCCGCTTGAAGCTGCTCCTCACCCATACCGCTTCATCGCCTCGATCGCCAACCCGCTACCGATACTGCCGAAGATATTGCCTTCCACATGCCGCGCCTGGGGCAGCATCGCCGAGACGCTGTTGCGCAGCGCCGGGATACCGCTGGAACCGCCGGTGAAGAACACCGTGTCCACCTGATCGACCCGCACGTCGGCATCGCCCAGCAACTGCGTGACGCTGCCGCGCACTCGCTCCAGCAAGCCGTCGATGGCCGACTCGAACAAGGCCCGGCTCAGGTCCACGCTCAGGCCCGGCTCGATCCGGTCCAGGAGCAAATGACGCTGGTCGGCGTGGGTCAGCTCGATCTTGGTTTCTTCCACTTCCATCGCCAGCCAGTGCCCGGCGCGCTGTTCGATCAGTTTGAACAACCGGTCGATGCCGCCGGTGTCTTCGATGTCGTAGCGCATGCTGCCCAGGGCGAGGGTGGATTTTTGCGAGTACACCGCGTTGATGGTGTGCCAGGTCGCCAGGTTCATGTGGTGACTGGTGGGCATGTAGGCGCCACTCTTCATGCGGCTGCCGTAGCCGAACAGCGGCATCAGGCCGGCTAGCGAAAGTTGCTTGTCGAAATCGGTCCCGCCGATGTGCACGCCACCGGTGGCGAGAATGTCGGCGTGGCGGTTGTCGTGGGTGCGGCGCTCGGGGGACAGGCGCACCAGGGAGAAGTCCGAGGTACCGCCGCCGATGTCGACGATCAGCACCAGCTCTTCTTTCTCGATGGTCGATTCATAATCGAAGGCCGCGGCGATGGGCTCGTACTGGAATGAAACCTCCTTGAAGCCGATGGCTCGGGCGACGTCCACCAGGGTGTTTTCCGCTTCCTGGTCGGCCATTTCATCGTCGTCGACGAAAAACACCGGGCGACCCAGCACCACTTCTTCGAACTCCCGACCGGCGGTGGCCTCGGCGCGTTTCTTCAACTGGCCGATGAACAGCCCCAGCAGATCCTTGAACGGCATGGCCGTGCCCAACACGCTGGTGTCGTGCTTGATCAGCTTGGAGCCCAGCAGGCTCTTGAGCGAGCGCATCAGCCGGCCTTCGTAGCCTTCCAGGTATTCGTGCAGGGCCAGGCGGCCATACACCGGGCGGCGTTCCTCGAGATTGAAAAAGACCACCGAAGGCAGGGTGATCTTGTCGTCCTCCAGCGCGATCAACGTTTCCATGCCGGGGCGCAGCCAGCCGACGGTGGAGTTGGACGTGCCAAAGTCGATGCCGCAGGCACGGGCCGGGGATGCGTTTTTCATGTCTTTCGGGTTCCAGTTGAAAAAACGGCCGCGCAGTGTATGTCAGTGCGGCCCGGATTCGAAGGCCGGTTATCTGCTAATTCGCAATCGTTGGCCTTGAAAGACGCCCCGACACCCCCAAACTTGCTGGCATGAGCCTGGCAGCCACAGGGCGGGCACAAGAACCGCCACCGACTGCCGATAAACTTCTGCTGCACCGCCCGGTCACAAACCTTGAGATCGGTCAAACCCCAGGACTTGTATCACGAGCATGCTGAGGGTGGTGGTGCGATTCGATAATGGATGGTGATCCTTCAATGGACTTCAAAGACTATTACAAGATCCTGGGTGTGGAGCCGACGGCCGACGACGCCACGATCAAGGCCGCCTATCGCAAATTGGCGCGCAAGTACCACCCGGATGTCAGTAAGGAAAAAGACGCCGAGACCAAGTTCAAGGACGTCTCCGAAGCCTATGAAGCGCTGAAGAGCGCCGACAAGCGCGCCGAGTACGACGACCTGCGCCGTTATGGCCAGCACGGCCAGCCGTTCCAGGGCCCTCCGGGTTGGCAAAGCCGTGGCGGTTTTGGCGGTGGCCAGGACACCGGCGACTTCTCGGACTTCTTCAGTTCGATCTTCGGCAATCGCGGGTCGGGTTTCGGTGGTGGGCAGTCAGGTCGCAGCGCCGGCCGTCGAGGGCAAGACGTGGAAATGGAATTACCGATCTTCCTGGAAGAGACCCTGTCGAGCGAGTCGAAGAAAGTCAGCTTCCAGGTGCCGCAGTACAACGCAGCCGGCCAGCATGTGAGCAACACCAGCAAAAGCCTGAACGTAAAGATCCCGGCCGGTGTGACGGACGGCGAACGCATCCGCCTCAAGGGCCAGGGCGCGCCGGGTATCGGTGGCGGTGCCAATGGTGACCTGTACCTGACCATTCGCTTCGCGCCGCACCCCAAGTTCGACGTCGAAGGCCAGGACCTGATCATCACCTTGCCGCTGGCCCCGTGGGAATTGGCCCTGGGCACCGAAGTGGCGGTGCCGACCCTCACCGGCAAGATCAACCTCAAGGTCCCGGCCGGCAGCCAGAACGGCCAGCGCATGCGCGCCAAGGGCCATGGCCTGCGCAACAAGGCCGGCGAGCGCGGTTATCTGTTCGTGCAGCTCAAGGCCGTGATGCCCAAGGCCAACGATGAGGCGGTCAAGGCACTGTGGGCAGAACTGGCGAAGAAAGCCGCGTTCGATCCGCGGGAGAATTTCTGATGGTTGCTGGTTGCTGGTTGCTGAGGCATTCATTTGATTGGCCAGGCAAGAAACCGTGGCGAGGGGATTTATCCCCGTTGGGCTGCAAAGCAGCCCCAAAAAGGCTGAGCGCAATCAGCCTGACATACCGAGGCGGTGAGTCTTGGGGCTGCTACGCAGCCCAGCGGGGATAAATCCCCTCGCCACAGGTGTTTGTGTCCACAAGGGCAGTCACGGCTAGACTCGACAGTTACGCATTGGGAGAAGCAGACCATGAACAACCCGATCATTGAACTGACCCTGACGGAGTTCTGCGAGGCCGCCGCGTTGCAGGATGTCCACGTCATCGAAATCGTCGCCCACGGCATCCTCGAACCCCATGGCGCGGCTCCGGCGGATTGGCGTTTCACTGACTACGAACTGGTCCTGGCCCGCCGCGCGGCCAAGTTGCGCCGCGAGCTGGAGCTGGAATGGGAAGGCGTCGCCCTGGCGCTGGACCTGCTGGAGGAAGTGCAACAACTGCGCAGCGAAAACCGCATGCTCAAGCAGCGGTTGGGGCGGTTGGTGATCGACTAGGTGTATCGGCACATCAATCCAGCCCTATGTATCGGCGATGGCGACCATTGGTCGCCGTCATTTAAGCGTTGATAACTTAGCTTGTGTTTCGGATGTTGCTGTTCTGTTCAGGCAGCGGCATCAGGACCTTTAAAGTTCTGGTGATCTGTATAGGGTTACCTGAAGGGTCGTATTTCACGTGATACTCATGCTCGGCATTATTTCCCCACGCTCTTGGAGGGGGAACAGGAATACGTCCATCTTTAACGGGTCCGTTGTCCCAGATTAACTCCATTGATCTCTCATCGGGGCTGATGAGACTTACCTGTCCGCCCGAGTCATTAAAGCGGGGCGTTGATTTTAGTGGGCGTGGTGGCGGAGGAATTTCCCTAACACGTTGGGTAACATTGGTGGTTGGTTGAGTCTGTGTGGTTGGGGGAGGGGGCGCGATGATTGTAGGTTCGGTGCGCACTGGCTGAGATCCGGTAGGAGTGTAAACAATAGCAGTGGTACTTCTAGAACTTCGGGTAAGGGAATCTAAGCTAGGTGCAGGGGCTGAGGACCTAGATGGAAGAACAAGCCTTCTGCCCTGCCCGACATGCCCCGTCGGATCCGAAAAATTCACCGGATCTCCCACGCAATACATGTACGCATTCAACCCACCCTTCCCAAATGGGCTCAAACTGTCCGGGCTATGAAAGCGCATCAATACCGGGTTGTAGACGCGATAGCCCTTGCCCAAAAAATACCAACCCAGCCGCGCCTCCCGCAGTTCACCATTAAAGCCTAGCTTCGTCGCAATCATCTGTTGCGTGGACTGCTGTCCGTAAGCGGAATATGCGATAGAACGGGTCTGACTCTCCGAAACTTCAGCGAGGATGGAGTGCTTGTCATCCGCGGCCAGCAGAATGGTTTGGGATTGGCGCGAATGTACATCATCAGGGCGAGAGCGGGTCATGACGGGCCTTCCCTTGTGCTGAGTGCCGACGTTAATCAACGTCTCCCGTTTTACCCGTATTTTGTAACGCTGGTAACTAGCAGAAGTGTTAGTGGCTGCCGCCTTCGGCATAGCAGCCATTTCCTTCGCGAACACCGATTCAAAACAGAAAATACCGCTGCGCCATCGGCAGCACCTCAGCCGGTTCACACCACAGCAACACCCCATCGGCCTTGACCTGGTACGTCTGTGGATCAACGTCGATGCTCGGCAGGTAGTCGTTGTGGATCAAGTCGGTCTTCTGCACATCGCGACAGCCCTTGACCACGGCGATTCTCTTCTTCAAGCCCAATTGCTCCGGTAGCCCCGCCTCGGCGGCGGCCTGGCTGATGAAGGTCAGGCTGGTGGCGTGCCGCGAGCCGCCAAAGCTTGCGAACATCGGTCGGTAGTGCACCGGTTGCGGCGTCGGGATCGAGGCGTTGGCGTCGCCCATCAGGCTGGCGGCGATGGCCCCGCCTTTGAGGATCAGGGTTGGCTTGACGCCGAAGAATGCCGGTCGCCACAGCACCAGGTCAGCCCATTTGCCCACTTCGATGGAACCCACTTCATGGCTGATGCCGTGGGTGATTGCCGGGTTGATGGTGTACTTGGCGATGTAGCGCTTGATGCGGAAATTGTCATTGCCTTCGCCGTCGCCGGGCAGGGCGCCGCGTTGCTTCTTCATCTTATCGGCGGTCTGCCAGGTGCGGGTGATGACTTCGCCGACGCGGCCCATGGCCTGGCTGTCGGAGCTGATCATCGAGAACGCACCGAGGTCATGGAGGATGTCTTCGGCGGCGATGGTTTCGCGGCGGATGCGGCTTTCGGCGAAGGCCACGTCTTCGGCGATGCTCGGGTCCAGGTGATGGCAGACCATCAGCATGTCCAGGTGTTCGTCGATGGTGTTGCGGGTGAACGGCCGGGTCGGGTTGGTGGAGCTGGGCAGCACGTTGGCGAAGCCGCAGGCCTTGATGATGTCCGGCGCATGACCGCCGCCAGCGCCTTCGGTGTGGTAGGTGTGGATGGTGCGGCCCTTGAACGCGGCGAGGGTGGTCTCGACGAAGCCAGACTCGTTGAGGGTGTCGGTGTGAATCGCCACCTGCACATCGTACTGGTCGGCCACGCTCAGGCAGTTGTCGATGGCCGCCGGCGTGGTGCCCCAGTCTTCGTGGAGTTTCAGGCCGATGGCCCCGGCCTTGACCTGCTCGATCAACGGTTCCGGCAGGCTGGCGTTGCCCTTGCCGGTGAAGCCGATGTTCATCGGGAACGCGTCGGCGGCCTGGAGCATGCGCGCCAAGTGCCAGGGGCCGGAGGTGCAGGTGGTGGCGTTGGTCCCGGTGGCCGGGCCCGTGCCGCCGCCGATCATGGTGGTGACGCCGCTCATCAGCGCTTCTTCGATCTGTTGTGGGCAGATGAAGTGGATGTGGGTATCGATACCGCCGGCGGTGAGGATCATGCCTTCGCCAGCGATCACTTCGGTGCTGGCGCCGATGGCGATGGTCACATCAGGCTGGATGTCCGGGTTGCCGGCCTTGCCGATGGCCGCGATGCGTCCGTCCTTGAGGCCGACATCGGCCTTGACGATGCCCCAGTGGTCGATGATCAGCGCGTTGGTGATCAAGGTGTCGACGACCTCGGCAGCCAGCAGCTGGCTCTGGCCCATGCCGTCGCGAATCACCTTGCCGCCACCGAACTTCACCTCTTCGCCGTAGGTGGTGAAATCCTTTTCCACTTCGATCCACAACTCGGTGTCGGCCAGGCGGACCTTGTCACCGACGGTGGGGCCGAACATGTCGGCGTAGGCTTGTCTCGAAATTTTCATGTGCTTGCCTTGGAATTCAATATTCGAAATTTGCGATCACTGTGGCGAGGGAGCTTGCTCCCGCTGGGCTGCGCAGCAGCCCCCAAAAACAGGGCCGCTGCGCGCCCCAGCGGGAGCAAGCTCCCTCGCCACAAAGGCGTGTCAATCCAGGTCGCCCATCACCCGCCCGGCAAACCCGAACACCCGCCGATGCCCGGCCAGGTCCACCAGCTCCACCTCGCGGCTCTGGCCTGGCTCGAAGCGCACGGCGGTGCCGGCCGGGATGTTCAGGCGCATGCCACGGCTGGCGGCGCGGTCGAAGGTCAGGGCGTCGTTGGTCTCGAAAAAGTGATAGTGCGAGCCGACCTGGATCGGCCGATCGCCGCTGTTGGCGACCTTCAGCGTGAGCGTGCGGCGGCCGACGTTGAGTTCGATGTCGCCAGGCTGGACCTGGTATTGCCCTGGAATCATTGCGGTTGCCCCAAAGTCTTGTAGTAAATGGCGGTCGGTGTGTAGGTCCCGTCCGGGCTCTGGCAGTAGTCGGGCAGCTCGCCGACGCGGGTGTAGCCCATGGCCCGGTAGAACGCCTCGGCCTCGGAACCGGCCTCGGTGTCGAGGTACAGCAGGCCGCGCTTGTGCTGACGGGCGCCGAGTTCCAGGGCATTCATCAATTGCTGGCCGAGGCCCCGGCGGCGCGCCTCGCCGCGGACCAGCAGCTTCTGCACTTCGGCGCGATTGAGGCCGTTGGGCTTCTGGCACAGGGCAAGCTGGACGCTGGCCTGCACCTGTTCATCCTTGACCACTACCCACAGCAGCAAGTGGCCCTGGTTGAGGCTGGCCTGGACTTCGTCGAAGTAGGCGCGGGCCTGGACGGCATCGAGGTCGGCCATGAACCCCACGCTGGCGCCATAGCCGACGGCATCGAGCAACAGATCGATCAGGCCCTGGCGATAATGCGCAAAGCTTTCAGCGTGGACTCGACGCAACTGGGCGGGGTTCATAGGCATCACTCCTTGTCTAAGGCAGGCGGTTGCGCCCCGGGATCGAGGACCAACTGCATGAAAGTCAGGTCCAGCCAGCGACCGAACTTGGTACCCACCTGGGGCATTTGCCCGGTGGTGATGAAACCGGCTCGCTCGTGCAAGCGAATCGAGGCGGTGTTGCCGCTTTCAATGGCGGCGACCATGACGTGCTTGGCGCAGGCCCTGGCGCGCTCGACCAGCGTGGTCATCAGCCGTGGACCGAGGCCGTTGCCGCGCTGATCGCTGCGTACGTACACCGAATGCTCCACGGTGTGCCGGAAACCGTCGAAAGGCCGCCAGTCGCCGAATGAAGCGTAGCCGAGCACGTTCTCCTCGGCGTCGACCACCACCAGCACCGGGTAGCCTTGGGATTGCCGGGCGCTGAACCAGGCCTGGCGATTGCCCAGGTCCACGGCCTGTTCGTTCCAGATCGCGGTGGTGTTCAGCACCGCGTCGTTGTAGATGTCGCGGATCGCTGGCAGGTCGGTCGGCTGGGCGTCGCGCACGAGATAGGTCATGGCATGGCCTCAGGCGATCGGTTGATGGACGGTGACCAGTTTGGTGCCGTCGGGAAACGTCGCCTCGACCTGGATCTCGGGGATCATTTCCGGGATGCCTTCCATCACCTGTTCGCGGCTCAGCAGCGTGGTGCCGTAGTGCATCAGCTCGGCCACGGTCTGGCCGTCACGGGCGCCTTCGAGCAGGGCCGCGGAGATATAGGCCATGGCCTCCGGGTAGTTGAGCTTCAGGCCACGGGCCAACCGTCGTTCGGCGACGAGGCCGGCGGTGAAGATCAGCAGCTTGTCTTTTTCGCGTGGGGTCAGGTCCATGTGCAATCCATAAGGGCAGATAAATAGTTTTCGCTGTAAACACATCCCCCTGTGGGAGCGAGCTTGCTCGCGCCCACAGGAAAGCAAATTCAGGTGCTCCAGATTCTCGGGGGGACGGCCTCCCGACCGAGCAGCGCCGGGCGCAGGAGCCGCCACAACGCAATCAACCACCCCCGCGCCAGCAACGCCTCGCTCGCCAGGCACCGCGCCACGACCAGGCCGGGCAACTGGGTCAGGTCACCGCGCACGGCATGGCCCAGGGAGCGGCACTGCTCCAACAGCTCGCTGTCGATCTCGCCGGTCACCCATAACGTGGCAAACACCGGATCCCCGCCCAGGCCGATGGGCGAGTCGAGCAAGCCATCACCGCCCACAATGCGCTGGCGCTCATGCCACAGCAACTGGCCGTCGCGACGAATGTCCAGCCGCGACTGGAAATGCCCCAGGTCGAACCGCTCGCCGCTGGCCGGTCGGCCGAGGGCAACCATGTCCCAGTAGAACAAACGCCCGTCGCCCTGCAGGTCTATGCAGGTGCTGAGTTCGGCCTGGGCCGCGCTGAAGACGATGGTTTCCTGGGGCAGCCATTCCAGGGTCGCGCCGGGAGCCACGCTCAGGGTCAACTGCTGGTACGCCGGGCCGGCGGCGCGATACCACTTGGCCGCGCCGGGGCTGGTTAATTGCGCCCAGGCGTCCGGGCCGACGTGGGCCGAAATGTCCAAGCGGTCACCGCCGGCTATCCCACCGGGCGGGTGGACGATGATGTGCTGGCACACCTCGGGGCCTTCGGCATACAAGTGCTTCTGCACCCGCAGCGGGCCTTTATGGCGGCGCTGTACCGGGCGTGTGCAGTCGCCAAAACGGGCGTAGATCAGTTCCAGCTCGGCATGCCAGCTAGGGGTGAACACGCCTGAAGGCGCCAACGAAGAGACAGGTAGATTCATGATTTTCAATGATCGTCAGGACGCTACAGACTAGATCGTAACCAGGCCGCGCACACCCTCGGCTTCCATATTTTCTCCACGCCCTTGCTGCACGATCTCGCCCCGGGACATCACCAGGTATTGATCGGCCAGCTCGGCGGCGAAGTCGTAGAACTGCTCCACCAGCAGAATCGCCATGTCGCCCCGGGCGGCCAGCTTCTTAATGACCGCGCCGATCTCCTTGATCACCGACGGCTGGATGCCTTCGGTGGGCTCGTCGAGAATCAGCAGGCGCGGACGGCTGGCCAGGGCCCGGCCGATGGCGAGTTGCTGCTGCTGGCCGCCGGACAGGTCACCGCCACGGCGCTGCTTCATCTGCAGCAGCACCGGGAACAGTTCGTAGATAAACGCCGGCACCTCCTTGGCCTCGGAGCCGGGAAACCGCGACAGGCCCATCAGCAGGTTTTCTTCCACCGTCAGCCGCCCGAAAATCTCCCGGCCCTGGGGCACGTAGGCGATGCCGGCATGCACCCGTTGGTGTGGCTTGAACGTGGTGATGGCCTTGCCTTCCCAATTCACCGCACCTTCCTTGGCCGGCAACAGGCCCATCAGGCATTTGAGCAGGGTGGTCTTGCCCACGCCGTTGCGACCCAGCAGGCAGGTCACTTCGCCGATCTTCACGTCGAACGAGAGGCCCCGAAGGATGTGGCTACCGCCGTAGTACTGGTGCAGCTTGTCGACTTGCAGCATCTTCCAGAATCTCCTCAAGTTCCCTGTGGGAGCGAGCTTGCTCGCGATAGCGGTGGGTCAGCTTGCTTAGGTGCTGAATGTGTCGCCGCCATCGCGAGCAAGCTCGCTCCCACAGGGAACAGCATTTGCCACTCTAGCGACCGAGGTACACCTCGATCACCCGCTCATTGTCCTGCACCTGTTCCAGCGACCCTTCGGCCAGCACGCTGCCCTGGTGCAGCACGGTGACGTGGTCGGCAATCGCGCCGACGAAGCCCATGTCGTGCTCTACCACCATCAGCGAATGCTTGCCCGCCAGGGACTTGAACAGCTCGGCGGTGAACTCTGTCTCGGCGTCGGTCATGCCCGCCACCGGTTCGTCGAGCAGCAGCAATTGCGGGTCTTGTACCAGCAGCATGCCAATCTCCAGGAACTGCTTCTGCCCGTGGGACAGCAACCCGGCAGCGCGGTTGACCGAGTTGGTGAGGCGGATGGTCTCGAGCACTTCGCTGATGCGATCGTGCTGCTCGCCAGTGAGTTTCGCCCGCAGGCTGGCCCACACCGATTTGTCGGTCTTGAGCGCCAGCTCCAGGTTTTCGAACACGCTCAACGCTTCGAACACCGTGGGTTTCTGGAACTTGCGCCCGATGCCCGCCTGGGCGATCTGCACTTCGCTCATGCTGGTCAGGTCCAGGGTTTCGCCGAACCAGGCCTTGCCGTGGCTGGGGCGGGTCTTGCCGGTGATCACGTCCATCAACGTGGTCTTGCCCGCGCCGTTGGGGCCGATGATGCAGCGCAATTCGCCGACGCCGATGTACAGGTTCAAATCGTTCAAGGCCTTGAAGCCGTCGAAGCTGACGCTGATGTCTTCCAGGGTCAGGATGGTGCCGTGGCGGGTGTTCAGGCCAACGCCTGCCGCCTGGCCGAGGCCGATGGCGTCGCGGCTGCTGCCGGCGTCCTGGTTGGGTTCCGGCGGAAAGAAAGCAGGTTCGAGCATGAATTCGGCACTCGCTGTGATTCTCATTGTTCACCTCGTTTCTTCAGCAGTCCGATCATGCCCTTGGGCAAGTACAGGGTCACGACGATGAACAGCGCACCGAGGAAGAACAGCCAGTACTCAGGGAAGGCCACGGTGAACCAGCTCTTCATGCCATTGACTACGCCGGCACCCAGTAGCGGTCCGATCAGCGTGCCGCGCCCGCCAAGGGCGACCCACACGGCGGCTTCGATGGAGTTGGTCGGCGACATTTCGCTGGGGTTGATGATGCCCACCTGCGGCACGTACAACGCCCCGGCCAGGCCGCACAACACTGCGCTCAACACCCAGACGAACAGCTTGAAACCACGGGGATCGTAACCGCAGAACATCAGGCGGTTTTCCGCATCGCGCAGGGCGGTCAGCACCCGGCCGAACTTGCTGCGGGCCAGGCGCCAGCCGATGAACAGGCTCGCCACCAGCAACAACACCGTGGCAAAAAACAGCACGGCCCGGGTGCCCGGTTCGGTGATGCCAAAGCCCAGGATCGAGCGGAAATTGGTGAAGCCGTTGTTGCCACCGAACCCGGTTTCGTTGCGGAAGAACAGCAGCATCCCGGCGAAGGTCAGGGCCTGGGTCATGATCGAGAAATACACGCCCTTGATCCGCGAACGGAAGGCGAAGAAGCCGAACACCAGCGCCAGCAGCCCCGGCGCCAGCACCACCAGGCACAGGGCCCAGAGAAAACTGTCGGTGCCGGCCCAGTACCAGGGCAGTTCGGTCCACGACAGGAACGTCATGAACGCCGGCAAGCCATCACCGGCGGCCTGGCGCATCAGGTACATGCCCATGGCATAGCCGCCCAGAGCGA
The DNA here is from genome assembly GCF_900106735.1 of Pseudomonas sp. NFACC08-1. Lineage (NCBI taxonomy): Bacteria > Pseudomonadati > Pseudomonadota > Gammaproteobacteria > Pseudomonadales > Pseudomonadaceae > Pseudomonas > Pseudomonas sp. NFACC08-1. Next base: position 486,752 of record NZ_FNNL01000003.1, read on the forward strand.
AGAACAGGCCGTGACCCAGGGACAACAAACCGGCGTAGCCCCAGACCAGGTCCAACGCCAGGGCGACGATGGCGTAGCAGAGGATCTTGCCCACCAGGGTCAAGGTATAGGCTGAAACGTGCAGTGGATGGTCCGCCGCCAACAGCGACAGCAGCGGCAGGCTCAGCAGCACCGCCAGGATTACCGCGCCGATGGCGAGGGTGAGTTTGGGACCGGCCTTTTGCGTGGCCGTGAGCATCAGGGGCTGGTTCATCAGTCGATTACCCGTCCTTTGAGCGCGAAGAGGCCTTGCGGACGCTTCTGGATGAACAGAATGATCAGCGCGAGGATCAGGATCTTGCCGAGCACGGCGCCGATCTGCGGTTCGAGGATCTTGTTGGCGATGCCCAGGCCGAACGCGGCGAACACGCTACCGGCCAACTGGCCGACACCACCGAGCACCACCACCAGGAACGAGTCGATGATGTAGCTCTGGCCCAGGTCCGGGCCGACGTTGCCGATCTGGCTCAGGGCCACGCCACCGAGCCCGGCGATGCCCGAGCCGAGGCCGAAGGCGAGCATGTCCACGCGGCCGGTGGGCACACCGCAGCAGGCGGCCATGTTGCGGTTCTGGGTGACGGCGCGCACGTTCAGGCCTAGGCGCGTCTTGTTCAGCAGCAGCCAGGTCAGCACCACCACGAACAGTGCGAAGGCAATGATCACGATGCGGTTGTATGGGAGCACCAGGTTCGGTAACACCTGGATCCCGCCCGACAGCCAGGCCGGGTTGGCGACTTCGACGTTCTGCGCGCCGAACACCAGGCGCACCAGTTGGATCAGCATCAGGCTGATGCCCCAGGTGGCGAGCAGAGTTTCCAACGGACGCCCATAGAGGTGGCGAATCACCGTGCGTTCCAAAGCCATGCCGATGGCCGCGGTGATGAAAAACGCCACCGGCAGGGCGATCAGCGGGTAGAACTCGATGGCGTTCGGGGCGAAGCGCTGGAACAGCATCTGCACCACATAAGTGGAGTAGGCACCGAGCATCAGCATCTCGCCGTGGGCCATGTTGATCACCCCCAGCAGGCCGAAGGTGATGGCCAGGCCGAGGGCGGCGAGCAGCAGGATCGAACCCAGGGACATGCCGCTGAAGGCCTGGCCCAGCAGCTCGCCCACCAGGAGTTTGCGTTTGACTTGGGCGAGGCTGGTTTCGGCGGCGGTGCGCACGTTGGCATCGGTTTCGACGCCGGGCTCAAGCAAACCTTCCAGGCGGGTACGGGCCAGCGGATCGCCGGTTTCCCCCAGCAGGCGGACGGCGGCCAGGCGCACGTTCGGGTTGGTGTCCACCAGTTGCAGGTTCGCCAGGGCCAGGCTCAGGGCGGCATGTACATCTTCGTCCTGCTCGCCGGCCAGTTGCCGATCGAGAAACGCCAGTTGGGCCGGACGGGCACTTTTTTGCAGCTGCTGCGCGGCGCCGAGGCGTACGCGGGCATCGACGGCGAGCAGTTGATGGCTGGCGAGGGCCGTTTCGATCAGCCCGCGCAAGCGGTTGTTCAGGCGCAGGGTCTTGGGTTGGCCGTCGACGGTCAACTGGCCCTGTTGCAGGGCATTGATCAGTTCGACGCGCTCAGGCTCCGGCTGGGCGGCCCAGGTTTCCAGCAGCTTGGCTTGCTGGGTCGGGTTGGCGGCGACGAAATCTTCGGCGTCACCGGCGTGGGCCTCCAGTGGCAACAGCAGCACCAGGGCGAGGATGAGGCGGTAGAGGGCGGTGGGCATATGCTAGGCCTTGCGCAGTGCTTTTTGTGGGAGCGAGCTTGCTCGCGATAGCGGTGTGTCAGTCACTGTTCTTCTGGCTGATCCACCGCTATCGCGAGCAAGCTCGCTCCCACAGGGGTTGTGTGTCGGCCCGGGGATTGGGGCCGACACCCATGGGCTCAGTTGCTCTTCACCGCATAGTCAGGCTTCTTGTCGTTGCCGGCGATGAAGGGGCTCCACGGCTGGGCGCGGATCGGGCCTTCGGTCTGCCAGACCACGTTGAACTGACCGTCGGCCTGGATCTCGCCGATCATCACTGGCTTGTGCAGGTGATGGTTGGTCTTGTCCATGGTCAGGGTGTAGCCCGACGGTGCGGCGAAGGTCTGGCCGGCCAGGGCTTCGCGGACTTTGTCGACGTCGGTGGACTTGGCTTTTTCCACGGCTTGCGCCCACATGTGAATGCCGACGTAGGTGGCTTCCATCGGATCGTTGGTCACCGCTTTGTCGGCGCCTGGCAGGTTCTTGGCCTTGGCGTAGGCTTTCCAGGACTCGACGAATTTCTTGTTCGCCGGGTTATCCACGGACTCGAAGTAGTTCCACGCCGCCAGGTTGCCCACCAGTGGCTTGGTGTCGATGCCGCGCAGTTCCTCCTCGCCCACCGAGAACGCCACGACCGGCACGTCGGTGGCTTTCAGGCCCTGGTTCGCCAGTTCTTTATAGAACGGCACGTTGGAGTCGCCGTTGACTGTGGAAATGACTGCGGTCTTGCCGCCAGCCGAGAACTTCTTGATGTTGGCCACGATGGTCTGGTAATCGCTGTGGCCGAACGGGGTGTAGACCTCTTCGATGTCTTTGTCTGCTACGCCTTTGGAGTGCAGGAACGAGCGCAGGATCTTGTTGGTGGTGCGCGGGTAGACGTAGTCGGTGCCCAGCAGGAAGTAGCGCTTGGCACTGCCACCTTCTTCGCTCATCAGGTATTCCACTGCCGGAATCGCCTGTTGATTCGGCGCCGCGCCGGTATAGAACACGTTTGGCGACATCTCTTCGCCTTCGTATTGCACCGGGTAGAACAGCAGCCCATTGAGCTCTTCGAACACCGGTAGCACGGATTTACGCGACACCGACGTCCAGCAGCCGAATACCACCGCGACTTTGTCCTGGGTCAGCAGTTGACGGCCCTTCTCGGCGAACAGCGGCCAATTCGACGCTGGGTCCACGACCACCGCTTCAAGCTTCTTGCCGTTCACACCGCCCTTGGCGTTGATCTCATCGATGGTCATCAGCGCCATGTCCTTGAGGGACGTCTCGGAGATCGCCATGGTGCCGGACAGCGAATGCAGGATGCCGACCTTGATGGTCTCGGCGGCCTGGACGGTCCAGGCCATGCCCATCGCGGCAATGCTTGCCGAGAGTGTAAAAGCCTTGATCAAGCTACGACGCTTCATTGTGCGATCTCCGTGGACTTATGAATTTTTTTGAGGGCAGATGCAAACGCTGAAAGCGCTTTTGCAAGGGGTGTGCCCGGTCGGAAAAAAGGCCCGGAAACAGGGGGGTGGTGGGGGGAGGGAAAAGCGTGGTGCACCATGAGTGATCGCGTCATGGGGTTTGGTGCGAGGGATGCGCCACATTGGAGCGCGGGGTTGAAGCCTTGCCGAGACTCTGCTTGTGAATACACCCTGTGGCGAGGGAGCAAGCTCCCTCGCCACAGGTTGGAGTCAGTCTCCTTTTTATCGGCGGCGCATCAGGCCGATGAAGAACAACCCGCCGATGGCGGCTGTCGCCACACCGATCGGCAAGTCTTCCGGCGCGATCAAGGTCCGGGCGGCCACATCCACCCACACCAGGAACAGGCTGCCAAGCAGCACACAAACCGGCAGCAACCGACGATGCTCTGCACCCACCAGGCGCCGGGCAATGTGCGGCACCATTAGCCCGACAAAACCAATCGAACCGCTGATGGACACCAGCACACCGGTCATCAGCGAGGCGATCAAGAAGATCCACAAGCGCACCTTCGCCGCGTTCAGGCCCAGGGTCACGGCGGTCTGTTCGCCGGCCATCAGCGCGTTCAGCGGACGGGCCATGCCCAGCAGCAACACCAGCCCCAGCACCACACTGGCCGCCGGCACCGCAAGCAGTTCCCAACGGGCCAGGCCCAGGCCGCCGAGCATCCAGAACATCACCGCCGAACTGGCGCGATGGTCACCGAGGAACAACAACAGGTTGGCCGCCGCCATCATCACGAAGGACACCGCCACGCCGCACAACAACAGGCGATCACTTTCCAGACGACCCTGGCGGGCAGCGATGGTCAGCACCAGCAGCATGCTCAACAGCGCACCGATGAACGCCGCCAGCGGCAGGGTCAGCAGGCCGACAATCTCGCCGACATGCAGCACCACGATGACCGCCCCCAGCGTCGCGCCAGAGGTGACGCCCAGCAGGTGCGGGTCCGCCAGCGGGTTGCGCGTGACTGCTTGCAGCACCGCACCGATCAACGCCAGCCCGGCGCCCACCAGGGCACCGAGCAGCAGGCGCGGCACGCGGATCAGCCACACGATGTGTTCCTGGCCAGGCGACCAATAGGCGCTGCCGACACCGAAGGCCTTGTTCAACAGGATGTCCCAGACCACGGCCACCGGCACCCGCGCCGGCCCGAAGCCCAGGGACACCACGCACGACACCAGCAGCAGTGCACCGAGGAACATCAGCAGGGCGCCGTAGCGACGACCGTTCATTGGCCGTGAAAACCCTGCGCCAGGGTTTGCACCGCCAGCACGTTATCGATGCCCGGCGTGGCCTGGACGTAGGGGATCACGATGAAGCGCCGATGCTTGATCGCCGCCACCGACTGCAGGGCCGGGTTGTTCAGCAGGAATTGTTGTTTCTGCTCGGCGCTGACTTCGCCGTAGTCGACGATCACGATCACCTCGGGGTTGCGCTCCACTACGTTCTCCCAGTTCACCCGCGTCCAGCTGGTTTCCAGGTCATCGAGAATATTGCGTCCGCCGGCCGCGTCGATCAGCGCCTGGGGCATGCCAAGACGGCCGGAGGTCATGGCCCGGTCTTCGCCGCTGTCGTAGAGGAATACGCGGGGTTGACCGGGCGGCAGGTGCTTGCGCACTTGCGCCACTTGGGCCTGCATCTGGGCGATCAGTGCGTTGGCACGATCCTGCACGTCGAAGATCTTCCCGAGGTTGCGCAGGTCGTTGTAGGTATCCTCCAGTGAGGCCGCTGGACGCTTCATCACGAACGCGCAGGATTCGCTCAGTTCGTAGACATTGATGCCCAGCGGTTGCAGGGTCTGCGGCGTCAGGTCGCCGCCCACGCGCATGCCGTAGTCCCAACCGGCGAAGAAGAAATCCACGTTGGCATCGAGCAGGGTTTCCACCGACGGGTACTTGGCGGCCAGTTCCGGCAGGCCATCAAGGATCTTCGCCATCTCGGGCGTCACCGATTTCCAGCCACTGATGCCGCTGTAGCCGACCATGCGCGGCTTGAGGCCCAGGGCGAGCATCATCTGGGTCATGTTGATGTCATGGCTGACAGCGTGCCGAGGTGCCTCGTTGAACACCACCTGGCGGTTGCAGCTCTGGATTGTCAACGGATAGTGGGTGGCTTCGGCCAAGGCATGGGCGCTGCCCAGCAGCAGGGGCAGCAACAGCAGGGAACGCAAGGTCATGGTTGGGTTATCCAGGTGATTCGTGGGTAGCCGGACAGCGGGTGTTCATCCACCAGGGCTTCGATGCCGAACACCTCGCGCAACAGCTCGACGGTCAGGACGTCCCTGGGCGTGCCGCTGGCGACAATGCGCCCGTGTTCGATCACGTACAGGCGGTCGCAGAAGGCGGCGGCCAGGTTCAGGTCGTGAAGGCTGGCAAGGGTGCCGATGCCCAGGCCCTTGATCAGTTGCAGCAATTGCAATTGATAGTGGGGATCGAGGTGGTTGGTCGGTTCGTCGAGGATCAACAACTGCGGTTGCTGGGCCAGGGCCCGGGCGAGGATCACCCGTTGCTTCTCACCACCCGAGAGGGTCGCGAATGCATGGTCGCCAAAGCCTTCAAGGCCTGCCGATGCCAGGGCTTGGCGCACAAGCCGTCGATCCTCGTGATTGTCGCCGTCGAACAGGCCTTTATGCGGTGTGCGGCCCATGGCGACCACTTCTTCCACCGTCAGGCCGAAGGCGTCGGGAAACTCTTGCAGCACCACGGCGATGCGTTGGGCGCACCAGCGCGAGGACTGTTGCCAGACGTTGTGATGGGCAAGCTTTACCTCGCCCTGTTCCGGCCGGCTGAAGCGATAGGCGCAGCGCAACAGGCTGGTCTTGCCACTGCCGTTGGGGCCGATCAATCCGACAAACTCCCCGGCCGCCACCTGCAACGTCACGTCACGCAGCTGGAACTGGTGATGACAATGGCCATGGCCCAGGGGTGTCCAGGCGAGGTGGGAGAGGGTTAGAGAGGTCATGCGTACACTCAATTATTGGGCCGAAACACAATCCCATTGTGGGAGCGGTGTTCACAGCTCGAAAGGCGGGCGCGATTGTAGAGGTTTCGCGCCGCCTTCCGTTAACGCACTGTCTTCAGTTTGAAGATGAGGCAATCTCAGGCTGGCGATTGAGCCGGGTGACGAGCCGATCCAGCAACCACACCACCACCAGCGACGCCCCCACCATCGGAAACACCACCGCCAGGGCCAGCATGATGAACACCCCGGTCTTCCACGTCGGCAAGTCGTGACGCAGCGGCGGTACGCCGAACTTGCCTTCTGGCCGGCGCTTCCACCAGATCACCAGGCCACTCACGGCGCTGAGCAGGATCATCAGGCAAATCAGCAGCACGATGATCTGGTTCAGCGGGCCGAACATTTTGCCTTCGTGCAGCATTACCCCGGTTTCGGTGGCGCGAGCCACGACGCCGTAATGCTCCCAGCGCACATCGGCCAGGACCTTGCCGGTGTATTGGTCCACGTGCAGGGTGGCATCGTTGCGCGGGTCGTCGGCAAACACGGCGACGGTGAACACGCCGGTGGACGTGGTCGGCAGGGTGATGCTGTAGCCGGGCGTGACCTGGCGTTCGGTGGCGATGTCCTGCACCGCTTGCAGGCTGACAGTCGGGGCGGCGGGGCCTTCGTGCATGCCGCCGTGGCCCATGTGCTCGGCATGGTCGCCGGACATCGGCATCGGTGTGTTTTCCACGGCCCACGGCACGGTCTGGCGATGGGCGTTGTTGAGGCTGCCGGCCTCGACGTCGGACTTGGGCACGTCATTCCACATCGCCGCCGGGAAGCGGTTCCAGAGGTTGGCGTATTGCTTGCCCCAGAAACCGGTCCAGGTCATGCCGCTGAGCAGCATCACCAGCAGCAAGGCTGCGCCCCAGAAACCGACGACCACGTGCAGGTCACGCCAGAACAGCCGACCGCGGGCGCTCCAGCGCGGCCACAGCACGCCGGCTGACGATTGCCCACGGGGCCACCACAGGTACAGCCCGGAGACCACTAGCACCACGCCCCAACCGGCGGCCATTTCCACCAGCCGGTCACCGACAGTGCCGATCAGCAGTTCGCCGTGGATGGCCCGGGCCATGGCTTGCAGGTTGTTCTTCGCATCCTGCTCGCCGAGGACATCGCCATGGTACGGGTCGATGAACACGTTCAGTTCCCGACCCTGGTCGATCACCACGAATTGCGCGCTGCGCTCGGCATTGGCCGGTGGCAGGTACTGTTTGACCTGGCCTTCGGGGTAGGCTTGGTGGACCTGCTTGAGCAAGTCGTCCGCCGCCAGGGTGTGATGCCCGGCGGGTACATTCAGCAGGCTGCCGTACATCAGGGGATCGAGCTGTGGCTTGAACAAATAAATGATGCCGGTCAGGGACAGCATCACCATGAACGGCGCCACGAACAGCCCGGCATAGAAATGCCAGCGCCAGGCCAGGTTGTAGAAATTGGGTTTCGGTTGGCTCATCAGAAAGCGCTCCGCAGGGCAAATGTGATCGTTATGTTTTTTGCGGTTTGGGCAAAGCCTTGTTTGGACACAAAACCTGTGGCGAGGGAGCTTGCTCCCGCTCGGTTGCGTAGCGACCGCATCAAAGAAGGACTGCTGCGCAGCCCAGCGGGAGCAAGCTCCCTCGCCACAGGGTCAGGTGTCAGGCCTTGCCTGCGATGGTGTTAGAAACTCATGTCCACCTTGGTCCAGAGGGTGCGCCCCGGTTCGTTGATGGCTTGCGGGTCGCTCGCCGGGTAGCCGAACCCGGCGTTACCGGCCAGGTTCAAGTGCTCGGCATAGGCTTTGCCGAACAGGTTGTCGACGCCGCTGCTGACCTTCCAGTGTTTGTTGATGCGGTAGGCACCGTTGAGTGAGAACACGCCGAAGCCCGAACTCTTGCCGTAGTCTTTGCCGACCACGTTGCCTTTGTTCTCGTCGACCCGGTGCTGCGCTGCCACCACACGCCACAGGGCGCCGGCGCTCCAGCGATCTTCGCTGTAGGTCAGGCCCAGGCGTGCGTCCAGCGGCGGCATTTGCGCCAGGGCGCTGCCGTCGCTGCTGTTCTTGCCCCAGGCGTAGGCCAGGGTGGCGTCGGCTTTCCAGCGCTCGCTCAGCTTGTAGGCCGCGCCCAGTTCGCCGCCCATGATCCGCGCATCGATGTTCTCGGCCCGGGAGGTGGTGCCCATCATCCCGGGGGTGTAGTCGAACAGGATGTAGTCGCGCACCTGCCCGACATAAGCCGACGCCCAGGCTTCGAGGGTTTCGGTCTTGTACTGCAGGCCGAAGTCGAGCTGGGTGGTTTTTTCCGGCTTGATCGCGTCGAAGGCATTCAGCGAGCCGCTGGGGCCGACGTTCGCCGAGAACAGCTCCCAGTAGTCCGGGAAGCGTTGTGCGTGACCCACGCCTGCATAGAGGGTAGTGGGGCTGTCGTCCAGGTCGTGTTCGTAGCGGACAAAACCGCTGGGCAGCGTGTCGGCACGGGTGTCATCGGCGGTGGGGTTGGGGCGGGCCGACATACCGGAACCGAGGCTCTGGCGGTAATCCTTGGCCGAGGCGCGGTCGAGCCGGGCGCCGGTGATCACTCGGTCGCGATCGGCGGCGTACCAGGTCAGTTCGCCGAAGGCACCGTAATTGTGGAAGTCGGCGTCCTTGGTGTACGGCAGGTCCTTGTAGGTGTCGACGCCCATGCTGCTGCGCTGGCGATGCTCGTTGGTCTGGGCGTCCAGGCCGCTGATCAACTGCACATCGGCCCAGCGCCAGGTGGCCTTGATACGCGCACCCAGGGTGCGGCGGTCGACGTTGGAGGCCATGGGCCCGGCCATCATCCCGGTGCCGGATGGCGTGCGCAGGGTGTAGTTGTCCATCACATGGTCGGCGTAGTTGTAGTAGACCTGGGCCTCGACCTTGTCCAGCACCTCGCCGATGTTCGAGCGCTCGAAACGCAGCCCGAGGCTTTCGCGCTTGAACTGCGAGCCGTCCATGCCACGCCCGGCGTAGCGCGCTTCACCGTCGCCCTTGCCGGCCGTCAATTCCAGCAGGGTATCGGCGTCCGGGGTCCAGCCGAGGGTGACGTCGCCGTTCCACTTGTCGTAGCGCGACGGCACGCTGTCGTTGTTGCCATCGCGGTAATCGTCCGAGTGGGCGGTGTTGCCGATCACTCGTACATACCCCAGCGGCCCACCGGCGGCGGCATCCACCACTTTGTCGAAACGGCCGTTGGAGCCGGCCAGCACACTGGCGTTGACCCGGGTGCCCAATTCGCCGAACTGTTCCGGCTCGCGCTCGAACAGCACGGTCCCGGCCGATGCGCCGGGGCCCCAGAGCACGGTCTGCGGGCCTTTGATGACGGTGAGTTTGTCGTAGGTTTCCGGCGAGATATAGGACGTCGGCGCGTCCATCCGGCCAGGGCAAGCACCCAACAGCATGCTGCCGTTGGTGAGGATGTTCAGCCGCGAGCCGAACATGCCGCGCAACACCGGGTCGCCATTGGTGCCGCCGTTGCGCACCAGGGCGAAGCCGGGGATGGTCTTGAGGTAGTCGCCGCCGTCACTGGCCGGCACCGGTTGACGCGGGTCCTTGGGGTTGGTGACGACAGTCAGGGGGGAACTGGGGGCGATGGCGGTGATGACCGTCGGGCTCAGCTCTTCTACCTGATGGTCGTGATGGTCGTGTTCATCGGCGAGTGCGTAGGGTGTGAGCAGCAGGCCGCACAGTGCGGCGATAGTTTGGCGTAAACGAACCCGTGGTTCGTTCAGGGGGCAGCGAACCTGGGCAGAGCCCAAAGCGGTGCCAGCAGAAAACCTGGACATGATGATTCCATCGAACAGACGTAGACGACACGGTCGGGCAGCCTAGTGGCATGTGTGGCTAGTTTGTTAGCTCAAATTCGGATGCCAGAAGTTGACTAACACAACTAGCTACACATGCCACTGAGGCTGTCTTGTGCGACCGGGTTGGGTAAGTGTCGGGGGTTACGCGTCGAGGGGCGGTGCGCGGGTACGGGCACCCGGGAAAAACGCGGGCCGGGCATGGCCCAGGCGTGGGGAAGGACTGGTGTAGGTGTTGGTGTGGGGTGTGACGAAGACCGCGAACGTGTGACCGCCAGGCAGCGCGGGGCAATTGAACAGCAGGTTGCAATAGCCGCACTTTTCCCACAGTGCGTGGTGTTCGCTCTGGGGCGGGCAGTGTTCGTCGGCTGATGCCTCATGTTCGGCGTGGGCTCCCGCCGGCATGTCCATGCTCATGTCCATCGACATGCTCATGCTCATGCTCACAGGCATGCGCTGATCCATCGGCATCGACTGAGAAATCAGTGGACCGATAAAGATCATCAACATGGCGAACAGGCTGATCCAACTGCCGCGTGCCAGGCTCAAGGGCTGGCGGCGGGGTATGGCGGACCTGTTGCGAGGAAGACCCATGGGCAGGTGCTATCAGTGCATGTGCATTTGGGTTTTGCTGCCGTCGGGGGCTTTTTTCTGCACCGCAACGTCGACCGTGACATCCCCCGCTTTTTCGAAATGCAGGGTCATGGTAAAGCGCTTGCCATCGCTGAGCAGGCTGCGGTCCTTCAGGCCCAACAGCATCACGTGATACGCCATCGGCGCGAAGGTGACGGTCGCACCGGGGGCGATATCCACGACGGGCACCGGTTGCATTTTCATCAGGTCGTTTTGCATCACATGCTCATGGAGCTCGGCCTTGCCAGCAATCGGCGAGTCGACGCTGAGCAGCTTGTCGGCGGTCGTGCCGCCGTTGTGAATCACGAAATACGCGGCCACGGTCGGTGCGTTGGGCGGCAACTCCTGGGACCACGGATGGGCGATCTCAAGCTCGCCCGCCTTGTATTGGTGCGCTTGGGCAAAGCCGACGGGAAGCAGCAGGGCAGCCAGCAGGATAAGTCTGTTCAACATGGGTGATTCTCCAGAACGATTCGAGGCGCAGTCTTGTGCGGAAAGAATCAGGCCAGAGGCGAGGCGCGGGGGTTGAGGCTTGGCCATTGCTGGCGTGGCGTGGGGCTGTCGAGCTTGGAATGGGCAATGCCGCGATGGTGGGGCCGAGCATCCAGATACAACTGCGGGGCATGGCCGGTGAGCGCCACCAGCGACGCGGAGCCGGCGCAGCACCAGCAATGCTGCATCGTCGAGTGAGTGTCCTTCTGCGGCGTGCCCTGCTCGAGCTTGCCCAGGGACACCGCGACCATTTTCGTGCCGCTGGACGAGCAGAAACTGCCCCACAACAGTTGCTCGGCTGGCGAATTGGCAGTCGCGCCACCGCTGTTGGAAAGCGGCATGGCAAGCATGTTGAACAGCACTGCGAAGCAGGCGATCCAGGCAAATGCAAGCCGTTGTCGGGACATGGGCGAATCCGCTCGGTTGGGCGATCAAGTGGCGGTATTTAGCCTGATCGAGGTTGAGAAGTAAAAAAGGCGCATGCGGTATAGGGTCGCAGGGTTTGCACTAACAGTAGCAACAGTTTTTGTAAGTGGATGCTTTCGTGGCGAGGGAGCTTGCTCCCGCTGGGGCGCGAAGCGGCCCTGAATATCAAGTTGCGAGGTGTGTCAGGAGAATGGCGGCGATCCTTTTTGGGGCTGCTGCGCAGCCCAGCGGGAGCAAGCTCCCTCGCCACGGAGAATGTTGTTGATCAGTCGATATTCGATTGTTCCCAATCTGCATCGTAGTCCATCTGTGTCATATCTTTTGCCCGAGCGATATCGTCAAGGGATGCTCGAATCAGTACTCCGTCCCCCGTGTCTTCTTCGAGACAAGCATCTAGATAAGCCTGCGTAGTTTTTGTGGCGAGGGGATTTATCCCCGCTGGGCTGCGAAGCAGTCCAAAAAAGCCGGCACCTCGCAGCATCAGCCTAACCCCGTGCTGTCGTTCAGGGGCTGCTATGCAGCCCAACGGGGATAAATCCCCTCGCCACAGGGCGGCGGCTGTACGCAGGTTAGTCGACCGGGGAGTCCAGCATTACCGGCGCGCCCGAGGGCGCCCTGCGCACAACCACCATCAAGTGCAGGAGTGGATACCTGACTGGACGGAGCTTGTGAACCTGCTGAAACCACCGAGCGACTAAACCCGATCACTGAAGGGCAGTGACGGGAATCAAGTTACCGGCGGCCTCCAAGGCGCACAAGCCGGCGGATTCTGGCGAAGTTGTAGGCTGCGGCGCAAGACGATGTAGCCTGCTGTCGTAGTTCCTACGGGACAGGGCTGTAGGGATATGTAGGCCTTCAGCGTTGCAGCAAAAAAGACTGTCAGACCAGATGTCGCAAGCTCTGCAATACCTCATCCACGGTCCCAAACTCCCGATCCACCTCCGCCAACACCGGCCGCTGCAAAATCAACACCGGCACCCCCCGCTCCCGCGCCACCTCCAGCTTCGGCTCAGTCGCCGTGCTGCCGCTGTTCTTGCTGACCAACACATCGATCCGCCGACGCTCGAACAGCTCGCGCTCGCCTTCGATGTGGAACGGCCCGCGGGCGCCGATGACTTCGCAGCGTTCATTGCCGGGATAAATGTCCAGGGCGCGCAGGGTCCAGAATTGCTCTGGCGGAATTTCGTGCAGGTGTTGCAGTGGTTCGCGGCCGAGGGTGAACAACGGGCGGTGGAAGGGTTTCAGGGCTTGGATCAGTTCGGCCCAATCGGCCACTTCGCGCCAGTCATCCCCGGTCTGGGGTTGCCAGGCCGGGCGACGCAGGGCCCAGCAGGGGATGGCGCAGGCGCGGGCGGCGCGGGCGGCGTTGTGGCTGATCTGGGCGGCGTAGGGGTGAGTGGCGTCCAGCAGCAGGTCGATGCCTTCGGCGTGGATGAAGTGCGCCAGCCCTTCGGCGCCGCCGTAGCCGCCGACGCGCACCTGGCAGGTCAGGTCGGTGGGGACGCGGCCGATGCCCGCCAGGCTGTAGATGTGTTGGGGGCTGAGGGTGCGGGCGATGGCCAGGGCTTCGGTGACGCCGCCCAGCAGGAGGATGCGTTTCATCGAAGCTCTCCGGCGTGGCCGACAATCCCGCCCTGGCGATCGATGGCGAAGACTTCGACCTGGACCTGGGCCGGCACCACGCTGCGGGCGAAGGCCAACGCGTGTGCGCACACCGCGTCGCCGAGGGCGATGCCAGCGGCGCTGGCCATTGCCAGGGCTTGCTGGCTGGTGTTGGCCGCGCGGATGCCTTGCTGCAACGCCTCATCGGCACCGATAGCGGCGGCCCACTCGGCCAGTTGTGGCAGGTCGATGCTTGAGTGACGGCTGTGCAGGTCCATGTGGCCGGCGGCGAGTTTGCTGATTTTGCCAAAGCCGCCGCACAGGCTGAGTTTTTCCACCGGGACCTTGCGCACATGCTTGAGCACGGCACCGACGAAGTCGCCCATTTCGATCAGGGCGATTTCCGGCAGGTTGTAGACCCGACGCATGGTGTCTTCGCTGGCGTTGCCGGTGCAGGCGGCGATGTGCAGATAGCCGTTGGTTTTTGCCACGTCGATACCCTGGTGGATCGAGGCAATGTAGGCCGCGCAGGAGAACGGCCGGACGATGCCGCTGGTGCCGAGGATCGACAGGCCGCCAAGAATCCCCAGGCGTGGATTCATGGTTTTCAGCGCCAGGGCTTCGCCGCCCTCGACATTGACCGTGACCTCGAAGCCGCCAGCATATCCGCTGTCTTGCGCCAGACGGGCCAGGTGATCGTTGATCATCTTGCGCGGCACCGGGTTGATCGCCGGCTCACCGACCTCCAGCACCAGGCCGGGGCGCGTCACCGTACCGACGCCACGACCAGCGACGAAACGTACACCGGGCTCGGCGATCAAGCGCACCTGGGAAAACAACAGGGCGCCGTGGGTCACGTCCGGGTCGTCGCCCGCGTCCTTGATCGTCCCGGCTTCGGCACCTTGTTCGGTCAGCCGGCAGAACTCCAGGCGCATCTGCACGTGCTTGCCCTTGGGCAGTACGATTTCCACGGCATCGGCTTCGGTGCCGCGCAGCAGGAGTCGAGCGGCCGCCAGGCTCGTGGCCGTGGCGCAACTGCCGGTGGTCAGGCCGCTGCGCAAGGGGGCGGGTTGTTCGGCGGTTTCGTCACGCATCGAGAGGCTTCGTCAGGTCCAGCAAGGTAATCGGCAAGGCCTGGCGCCAGGTGTCGAACTCCCCCAATGGCTGGGCCTGGGCGATGTGGATCCGGGTCAGTTCACCGCCGTGACGTTCGCGCCAGTGCATCAGGGTCGTTTCGCTTTGCAGAGTCACGGCGTTGGCGACGAGCCGGCCGCCGGGCTTGAGTTGAGCCCAGCAAGCCTCAAGCACTCCTTCACGGGTAACACCGCCGCCGATGAACACCGCGTCCGGCCGCTCCAGGCCTTCCAGTGCCTGTGGGGCTTTGCCGCGAATCAGCTGCAGGCCGGGCACGCCGAGGCTGTCGCGGTTACGTTCGATCAAGGCCTGGCGACCTTCGTCGGCTTCGATGGCCAGGGCCCGGCAACTAGGGTGGGTGCGCATCCATTCGATGCCGATGGAGCCGCTGCCAGCACCGACGTCCCAGAGCAGTTCGCCAGGGGTTGGCGCAAGACGGGCGAGGGTGATGGCGCGCACGTCGCGTTTGGTCAACTGGCCGTCATGTTCGAACGCGCTGTCCGGCAAACCGGCCAGACGAGACAGGCGTAACGTTGAAGGTTCGGCCCGGCATTCGATAGCGATCAGGTTCAGGTCGGCGACGGTGTCATCGGACCATTGCGCGGCGCAACCGTCGATCCGTCGTTCTGCCGCACCGCCCAAATGTTCCAGCACGGTCATGACGCTCGGGCCGAACCCCCGCTCGCGCAGCAACGTCGCCACGGCGGCAGGGCTGTGACGGTCATTGCTCAGCAGCAACAGCCTGACGCCTGTGGATAAATGAGCGCTGAGTGCCGCCAGGGGACGCGCCACCAGCGACAGCGTGACCACCTCCTGCAACGGCCAGCCCAGGCGCGCCGCCGCCAGTGAACAGGAGGATGGCGCCGGTATCACCCGCATCTGGTCGCCAGGCAGCTGTTTCGCCAGGCTCGCGCCCACGCCATAGAACATCGGATCGCCGCTGGCCAGCACACACACCGACTCGCCCTGTCGTGCCAGCAGCGGTTCCAGGGAAAACGGGCTGGGCCACAATTCCCGTTCGCCGCGGATGCACACCGGCAACAACGCCAGTTGCCGATCGCTGCCGACAATGCGTGACGCCCCCAGCAAGGCATGGCGTGCCGTCCGGCCCAGGCCCTTGAAGCCGTCTTCGCCGATGCCCACTACGGTCAGCCAGGGTGTCATCTGTGTTCCTCGAATCGATGGGGTTGATTCCCGGGGGCCTATGCCCGCGAACCGGGCCGCCATCATACCGCGCCCCTTCACTTAAGACTTGTGTGAGTCATTGTGGCGAGGGAGCTTGCTCCCGCTGGGCTGCGCAGCAGCCCTTTTTGTGAGCGCTCGCACTGGAGCGCCAGCCCGGTCAAGCGGGAGCAAGCTCCCTCGCCACGGGCTCATCTACTTTCAGTGAACAACATTGCCTGTCGTCCGCAATCCGACCGGCAAGCTTTTCATGACCCCCGGCAAAGCAGGCATAATGGCGCTCCTTCGCCGTCGTGGCGTGCCTTGTCTAGCGGTTATCCCTTGAACGAACGTCCATCAACCAACGTCATACGCCCCTCGGGTTGTCCGGGTTTGTTGCGTGTCGTCCAGGCATTGGACGGTGGAATCTGTCGGATCAAGCTCGATGGCGGCTCCATCCGGGCGGACCAGGCCGACGCCGTGGCGGCCGCGGCCGAGCGGTTCGCCGCTGGCGTGATCGAGGCGACCAACCGTGGCAACCTGCAAATCCGTGGCATCGGTCCTGAGCACGGCGCGCTGATCGAACAATTACTGGCCGCCGGGCTTGGGCCCCGAACCCCGGCTGGCGATGACGTGCGCAACCTGATGCTCAGCCCCTCAGCCGGGATCGACAGGCAGATGTTGTTGGATACTCGTCCGTTGGCCGCGCAGATCCTTTTCACCCTGCAAACCCATGAGCGCTTCCATGAACTGTCGGCCAAGTTCGCCGTGCAACTGGACGGTGGGGAAGCGCTGGCGATGCTCGAGCATCATCATGACCTGTGGCTGTCGGCCCTTGTCCATGAAGGCGAACCCTGGTTGGTCTTCGGCCTGGCTGGCTCGCCGCTGGATGAGCCGGTGGGCAGGGTCCCGATGGCCCAGGGGCATGCATTGGTGGTGGCGGTGCTGGCGTTGTTCCTCGACTTGGCCCGCCCGGACCAGACACGCATGCGTCACCTGTTGAGTGAAATCCCCACGGATGAGTTCATGGCCCGGTTGGCCGGTCGCGTGCCGCTGCACGCTTGTCGCGATTGGCAACGGCACGCGGCCACCGACGGACTGCACATCGGTGCCCATGCCCAGCACGACGACCGCGTCTATGTCGGGGCTGCGGCGCCGCTTGGCCGTCTCGACGCGGACATGCTGCGCGGGGCGGCGCAATTGGCGCGGGAGAAGGGCGACGCCAGCCTTCGTTTCACGCCGTGGCAAAGCCTGCTGCTGCCCAGCGTGCGCCGCGAGGAGGCGGACGAAGTCTTGGCGGGGTTGGAGGGCCTGGGCCTGTTGTGCTCGCTCGATCAACCCCTGGCGCAGCTCATCGCCTGCACCGGCTCCAGTGGCTGTGGCAAAGCCCTGGCCGACACCAAGGCCGATGCCCGCCAACTGGCCGAGCTGCTGCAACGCCAGGGCCAGACCCTGAAAGTCCATCTGTCGGGCTGCCCGCGTTCCTGCGCGGCAGCCCATGTCGCGCCTGCCACCTTGCTGGCGGTCGCCCCCGGTCGTTATGACCTGTATTTTCGCGATGTCACGCTGCCGGGTTTCGGCGCGTTGCAGGCACACAATCTAACTATTGAAGCGCTCGGCCACTGGCTCGACGCTCGCTCCCGGAGCCCCCTTGATGCTTGATTACATCCGCGACGGTCAGGAGATCTATCGCAACTCCTTCGCGATCATCCGCGCCGAAGCCAACCTGGCGCGCATTCCGGCCGACCTGGAAAAACTCGCAGTACGCGTGATCCACGCCTGCGGCATGGTCGAGGCCATCGATGGCTTGCAGTTTTCCGAGGGCGCAGGCACGGCCGGGCGCCAGGCGCTGGCCGCCGGTGCGCCGATCCTGTGTGATGCGCGGATGGTCTCCGAAGGCGTGACCCGGGCTCGCCTGCCGGCCAACAACCCGGTGATCTGCACCCTGCGCGACGAAAGCGTGCCGACGTTGGCCCTTGAGCTGGGCAACACCCGTTCGGCCGCCGCCCTGGAGCTGTGGCGCCCGCACCTGGAAGGCAGCGTCGTGGTCATCGGCAACGCACCGACCGCGCTGTTCTATCTGCTGGAAATGCTCGATGCCGGCGCACCGAAACCGGCATTGATCCTCGGCTTTCCGGTGGGCTTCGTCGGTGCCGCCGAGTCCAAGGCGATGCTGGCGGCCGACAGCCGTGGTGTGCCGTTCGTGATCATGCAAGGCCGTCTCGGCGGCAGCGCCATGGCCGCCGCGGCCGTCAATGCCCTCGCCACGGAGATTGAATGATGCAGCAGCCTGGACGTCTGATCGGCCTCGGCGTGGGCCCCGGTGACCCGGAACTGATTACGGTCAAGGCCCTGCGCCTGCTGCGCGAATCGCCCGTGGTGGCGTATTTCGTCGCCAAGGGCAAGAAGGGCAACGCCTTCGGCATCATCGAGGCCCATTTGCAGGACGCGCAGACATTGCTGCCATTGGTCTACCCGGTCACCACCGAGGTGCTGCCTGCGCCGCTGTCCTATGAACAGGTGATCGCCGATTTCTACGACACCGCCGCCGAGCAGATGGCCGTGCACCTGGATGCCGGTCGCGACGTGGCGGTGATCTGCGAGGGCGACCCGTTCTTCTACGGCTCCTACATGTACCTGCACGATCGCCTGGCCGAGCGCTATGACGCCGAGGTCATTCCCGGGGTGTGCTCGATGCTCGGCGGCGCCTCGGTGCTCGGTGCGCCGTTGGTCTATCGCAACCAGAGCCTGTCGGTGCTTTCCGGCGTCTTGCCCCACGATGATCTCAAGCGTCGCCTGGCCGACGCCGACGCGGCGGTGATCATGAAGCTGGGGCGCAATTTCCCCAAGGTTCGCCAGGTGCTTCAGGAACTGGGCATGGACGGGCGAGCGCTGTACGTCGAGCGAGCGACCATGGCCAATCAGAAAATCGTGCCGTTGGATGAAGTCGAGCCGATGTCTTCGCCGTACTTCTCGTTGATCATCGTGCCGGGCGAACGGTGGCAGGGTTGATGGCCGCCAAGACGCCGGCCATCGTCATCCTCGGCCCCGGTAGCCTGGCAACCGCCCGACGGATTCAGCAGCGTTACCCCGACGCCCTGATCCATGGCCTGGCCGGACGGGTCGAGGGTGATCGGCAATACCTTGAGTTTGGCGCGACGATGCGTGAACTCTACCAACAGGACACGCCGATCATTGCCTTGTGCGCGGCGGGTATTGTCATCCGTACCCTGGCGCCGCTGCTGCTGGAAAAAGGCGCCGAGCCGCCGGTGCTGGCGGTGGCCGAGGACGGCAGTGCCGTGGTGCCGCTGCTGGGCGGCCTGGGCGGGGTCAATGTCATGGCCCGCGAGATTGCGCAGACGCTGCATGTCGCGCCGGCGATCACCACCAGCGGTGAATTGCGGTTTGGTACTTGCCTGCTCAATCCACCGAGCGGCTACAGCCTTGGCGATCTGGAGCAGGGCAAGCGTTTCGTCTCCGATCTGCTCGCTGGCGAATCGGTACGCATCGAGGGGGCCGCGCCGTGGCTGGACCAGGCGCAGTTGCCCGAGGATGAACAGGCCCGGCTGGCGATCCGCATCGACAGCGCCGCGGGCACGCCTGCGGCGGATGAGCTGCGTATTTATCCGCGCAATGTCGTCGTGGCGATCAGCGCGGGGGCGTCGCCGGCCATTGGCGAGACTTTGCGTAAGGCCGACCTCGCCGTGCAGTCGCTGGCATGCCTGTTGGCGGCGGACAGCGACATGGCCCGGCCAGAGTTGCATGAAGCCGCATCGGCCTTGAACGTGCCGCTGCGTTTCGCGCCGGTCGCTGGTGACGTCGGCCAGTGGCTGAGCGAAACCCTCGACCAACCGGCGTCAATTCGCATATTGGGCGAGCATGCCGTCGCTGTGACCGAGCAGCCCCTCGACCCTCGACAGGTCGGCCGCCTGCGCGGGCGCCTGGCGGTGATCGGTCTTGGCCCAGGGGCGGCCGAGCTGATGGTGCCGGCGGTACGCGCCGAACTCGACCGCGCCACCGATGTGCTGGGCTACGAAACCTACGTGCGCATGGCCGGGCCGTTCCGGGCCGATCAGGTGCAGCACTGCACCGACAACCGCGAGGAAATGCAGCGCGCCCGCCATGCCTTCGAACTGGCGGCCCAGGGCCGCTCCGTGGTGGTGGTGTCATCCGGTGACCCGGGCGTGTTCGCCATGGCCGCCGCTGTGCTCGAAGCGTTGCACGAATCGACGGATGCCCAATGGCACGCCGTCGACCTGCAAATCCTTCCCGGCGTCTCGGCCTCCCTGGCCACCGCCGCCCAGGCTGGGGCGCCGCTGGGCCATGACTTTTGCGTGATGTCGCTGTCGGACAACCTCAAGCCCTGGTCGATCATCGAAAAACGCCTGGACCTGGCCGCCGAGGCGGATTTGGCCCTGGCGTTCTACAACCCGATCTCGCGCTCTCGACCCTGGCAATTGGGGCGGGCGCTGGAAATCGTCGCGCACCACCGTACGGCGCAGACGCCGGTGGTGTTGGGACGCGACATCGGACGCCCGGGCCAGACACTGCGCGTCACGACGCTGGGGCAGTTGACCCCGGATCAGGTGGACATGCGCACCATGGTGCTGATCGGCTCTTCCACGACCTGTGTCTTCCCTCGTGCCGAAGGCGGCGACTGGGTGTACACACCGCGCTGGTACGGCAGTAAACCGCTCTGATGAACTCCGGTGGCCTGCCTGGGCCACCGCTTCCTGATTCCCGCCCCTGAGTGCACCCGGGTATCGGTCTGCGTGCCTGTATCCGTTTTTTTCGGAATGTAATAAGTCCTGACGTTAGTTGGCTGATTTATTGGCTGCAGGTCGAAAGTTCTAATGTTTCGAATGCCAAGTTGTGAGGAAATAAGATGAACGTTCGCCGCTGGACATTTATTGAATTCCTTAGTGGTTGAGCGCGGTCTTGATGAGGGTTATGTTCGTTTTGACTTTGCGGGTCGTCATGACCCTGGATAAGGTCAGTTAATTAATCAGACCACTGATTCATGGGTTGTCAGCGCATGGATGCGTGTCGTTCAACTTGTTGATGTTCAGGCGCCTGAGGGCTGTCCTGGCTATTTACATACAATAAATGGAAGTGTTGTCCATGAGTAAATCTGGAATTTCATCGACGGGCAGCTACGTCGATTTTGTGGGGTTGTTGAGGCTTAAGGATCTTGAACAGGCATTAATAACCCACAAGGGCACCGATGAATATGAAGCGGTGTTGCGCTATTACTTCGGTTGTATCGCCTTGCTCGATTCTCCACAAATGTTGGAGCCATTAGGGTTGCTCAAACAGGCCGTGGGGGCCTTGCGGGGAAACAGCAGGCGGCGGCGTACGCCTGAGTTGCCGGAAGTTGCCGAGGCCGCGGATCTGACGCACGCCTACAACAAGATAGAGGGTTTCGAAACGCGCCTGCGCAATAGCGTCGAACAATTGAAAGTGCCTGCCACCGAGGTGCCAAAAAAACTGCATTTGGTCTGGCTGGGCGGCGGCGTCGGAGCGATCCAGCGTGACTACATCAATGTCTGGAAACAGGTGCTGGGCCCGGAGGGTTATCGCATCAGTCTCTGGTATGACAGCGATGCACTGCTGGCCTATGAAACCAACCGGATCATTGTCGAAGCGGCCAAGGCTGATGCCATGCTCAATGGCGCAGAAAACAGTGTCGATGCCTTGGCGTTGGGCGACCGTTATGAAGAACGCGCGATCGTCCTGAAGCAGCAGATGTACGCCCATATCACCGAGGCGGTGAACAACGGCGGCAGCGCCGATGACGCGAGAATCGATCTGCTGGTTCGGGCGTACGGCCAGGACAAGGCACGACTGGTGGCCCTGAGGCACGATAACCGGCTCAGTCTCGAAGCGTTGGCCGAGGGCAGCCTGGCACTGCGCGATCTGGCCAGCGGTGAATTGCCACTGCATCTGCAGGATGCCTACGAACGCGAGATCAGTCTGCGTGGCATGCTTGCCGGGGGCTCCGATATCGTGCGTTTCGAAGCCTTGTTCGCCGAGGGTGGCAGCTACGCTGATGTCGATGGCCTGCCGCCCTTGGCGGAAAAGCTGGGCGAGGTGGACATCCGGGCGTTCCAGACGGATGCGCGGCTGGGCGTGCTGCAGTTACTGCTGGATCGAAACCCCGAATGGATGCCCGGCCGCCAGGCCCAGCGCAATAAATACACGGACTACGCCAACGAGATTCCAGCCGAGCATCGCGAAGCGCTTGAGCGTTTCGCTAAAAGCGGACCGGCGTTGAACCGCGTCTTTCGCCCCCCGGCGGAGCGCCTGGCCCGACCGGACGAATTGCGTGCTGTCGTCGAACAGCACGTGGTGGGCAACGCATTCCTGATGGCCCACCCCGGGGCGGCGATGCTCAAGAGCGTGATCGAGCGTTTACGGCTCAACTATGAAATCGTCGACGCCACCGCGCGCCTGGCCGATGAGCAAAACGTCAGCCTGGTCGACGTCAAGGCCATGAGTGATCTGGCGCGCGAGGCCGCGACGCAGGTGTTCGGTGCATTGCATGAGCTGCCCCCGGAAATTGAACTGGCCGCGGCTTTTCTGGTGGAGGCGGCCGCCGCCTACTACAGCGATGGTATCCGCCCCCAGAGCGAAGGCACGATCTATCTCACCGGTCCCGCCGCCATGCGCCAGGGGATGGCGGACTACCAACGCACCCACTTCACCCCTCAAACCGCCGAACAGTGGCAGGCGGAGGTGGCGATCAAGGCCGTCGCCACGGTCAACCGGGCGACGGAGGAGGAGCTGGATCACTCCTGGAAAGAGAACGCGCGTGACACCGCGCAATGGCTGATCGACGAAAAAAAACGCTGGCAGGAGGGGCAGTTCAAGGCTCGTTATGCGGGTGATATGGCAGAGCTGCTCAAATACCGCGCCCTCCAGTTCGATGAGGGCTGGCCCGTGATCGAGGGGCGGCATGTACTGTCTACCGAGCTGTTGCAGCATCTGGCCGATGAGCTGGGTGAGCCGTTCATGCAGATGATGAGCCAGCGCCATAACGGTGAGGTGATCTTCGATAAGCCCATCCCGCTGGGTTTTGATGAGCGTCAGTCGATCCGCGATCAAAGCGCCTATGCGTTGCCGCCCGCATCGGTGAGCGATTCGCAGACGCGACAGCTGTCGATCGCTGAATTGCTGGAGCGCCTGGCCAGCGACCGTTTCGAAGTCGCTCGGCTGAGCCCCTTGCAGCGTCTGCTGCTGGGAGGCTTGAGTGGCGCGAGGGCGTTGGATAACCGCAGCTTCGACGCGGCTCGGCCGTCATTGGACAACCTGGCCAACAACCTCGCCACGCACGGAACCGCTGGCCGTTATGCGGCGATCGAACAAGCGTTGCTCCAGCGTCAGGCGCCGGCCTTCCTGGCCGGGCTCGCCAGCGCCACCGATGCGCCACCGAGGCATGGCGAAACCGCCCTGGGCTTGAAGAAAACCGCGTTGGAGCAGCCGTTGACGTTGCGCCAATGGGGCCAGCACGTGGCCCGGATTCGTCAGGTGGCGCAGCTTGAGTATCGCGTCCGGATCATCGAACGCCTCGGTACTGTCCTGAACGGTTTCGAGGCCGCCACGAACAAGCTTGTACCGCAGGATCTGCTGCTCCAGGGTGAGGGTGACAGGGTCGGCGGACGTTGCTATCCCCTGGCCCTCGCCATGGCGGCGGCCGTGTCGCAAGGCAAGGCTGCGGTCAACACCTTGCGTGAGCGTTTCTACCTCGCGGTGCTCGAACCGGGGGCAAGCGATTCGGTGGCCTTCCTCAACAGCGTGGAGGCGTTGCGCGATGTGCAGCTCGGCGATGTGGGCAGTGCATTGGCGCGCTCGGACCTGAATGAGGTCACGGAGATCCTGCAAGCCAGGACGACCACCAGCACGCTGATGCTCAACTCCGATAACCACGCCATGCTGGTGGCCAAGACCGTGGAGGGTGAGCGCAGCACCTATCACTTCTACGATCCGAATTTCGGTGTGTTTGAGTTCGAGCATCCGACCTTGTTCAGGCAGGCGCTGGAGCGGTTCTTCCTCCAACAGGACATGGCCAGCCATTACGCGGCGTATGGCGATGCGGCGCGGCCGACTTTCGACCTGGTCGAACTGGAAGGTGCACGGGTGTCGAGGCAGGTATTGCCAGGCGCCATTGAGGTTTCGAAACTGCTGCAACCCGGCGCCTTGCCTGGGCAGTCGCAACGCCCTGTGAGACAGCGGTTGGCCAGCGCCCGTGGACAGTCGCTGCAAAACAATCCTCGACTGGGCAGCTGTCTGCTGGCGCTGGATGGCCATTGGTGGAGCCAGCAGATCGAGCAAGCGACGAGCCGCCTCCAGCAGGAAAACCAGCTGGCGGCGCACCTTGTGCCGTTGTTCGATACGCTGGAGGTCTCGCCGGACGGGTCGTACCGGGTGAGCCTGATCGATCCGGCCAATCCTGAGCAACTGGTACGGGTGGTCACGGATGACCATCGGCTCCTGCGGATAAAAAGCTACCTCTCGGAACAGTTTTCAGCCTTGGCCAACAAACCCTTCGTGCCGAGCGACCCCACCGAGGTGGGGAGCGTCCACACGCTGAACGCCGGTTTCGCCATACAAGCGCTGATGAACGCGTTGCGCGGCCAGGAAGGATCGGGTCGGCCCCTGACCCTGGCGGTGCGCTTGCACGCCTATGTCAACTACGCGCAGTTGGTGCATGGCGTCGTGGCGGATATCGCCGGCCTGGTCGGCCTGGTTCGGCAGGCGCTGGCCGAAGAGAAACTGATTGCCCGTACCGTCGCGCCAGTGGTCAAGGCGGCGCTGGGGTCCAGTCTCAGTGAAGCCACAGGGGGGCTGCTGCAACTGGCCAATGTCGGTTTTGACATCTACCAGTTGGCGACGGCCCACAACGACGTCGAACGCGCTCAGTTCGGCACCCAGCTGGCTTTCGACTCCGCCAGCCTGGTGTTGTCGGTGAGCGCCTATGCGGTTGGCGCCACGACGGCCGGCGCAATGCTGGGCGGCGCCGCGGTGATGCTCGGTGGGTTGGCGGTGGGGGTCGCGGCATTGGCCCGGGGCTTCGCCACCATTGCCGAGGAGGCCAAAGAGGTCGGGTTGTTATTCGATGAAATCGCCAAGGGTCATCTGCAGGCGTACCACTTTGATGCCAGGCAGGGGGCATGGCTGCCGCGCTCGTCGTTGATCGTCCAGGCGCTGGATCTGACTCGGGGCGCATTGATGCTGGACAGCCCCAAGCTCTATCCGCAACGCGATCATTTTGGCGTGCCGACGATAGAACTCGATTACGATCGGGCCATTAACATCCGTCGAGATCTAGGTCTGCCGGGTCAAGTTGCATTCAAGCCACCCGCCGGCCAAGTCATCGTACTGCCCTGCACACCGCAAACCTGTTACCGCTATGAGTACATTGCCCTGCCATTCGCGACATCGCGTCATGACACCGGGTTCGACACGGCACGGCGCCTGGAGAAAAGAAAAGCGGACGGCAGCTGGCAATTTCAGTTTTCCTTTTATTCGTTTCCCAGTGAATACATCGTCCGTCGCATGGTTCCCGATTATCGGCCAACGGTGATCGACGTGTTGCTCGATAGTGCTGACCGTTCACTGGTGGTGCCTCTTATTCCCCCGATTTGGCACAACATGATCGCTTATAAAATCCAGGGGGCCGGCAAACGATGCGCATTGGTCGTTCATCCCGGCGTGAAGCTGAGCCTGGAGTCGACGAGCCTACAGGTGTCCACTTGGTTTATGGACGCCTCTTGGGCCTCGGAGAAAGAGATAAGGATTGAGCGTCACGATCAGTTCTTCATCGACGACATTCAGGTAACGATCGTTGGAGGGTGGCGTCACGAAATTTTACTCCGGCTTGCCGATAATCAAGTATTCAAGGTTGATGTGCTCAACCGCACGCTCGTGCTTTTGGAACTGGACGCACCGCCCGACATGGATCAGCAAACGTTGCAGGATCATTTCAAGGCCCTGGCTCGAGACCACCGTCTAGCGATGGCGTACACACCGATTCACCACCACCTCATTCCGTTTGAGGACCCGGACGAGCCTCGCTACGTCACGGCCTGGTATGACGCGAAGGAGGACCGCTTTCTTTATATTCGCGACGATTTGCTGGGTGTCGAGGACGCGGTGTTGCGGGTGGTTGTCGGCGACTCCTGCTATTTCTACGACCCGCAGAACCTGATTATCTGGCAAGTCGATGCGGTCACTGGGTTGGTGAGCCATCGTTATTGGTTGCGCACTACGAACAACCTGGTAAGCGCCATCAAGAGCGTCGAGGCGGACGCGCAGGGGGTGATTCATGTCGTCCAGCAAAACACCCGCGCGGACCAGAGCGTCGATGTGCTGGTGTATCTGATCCATGACGGGCAACTGCTGCTCAGTTCGATCACACGAGAGCTGGATCTGGCGATGGAACCGGTCTTGAGTGCCAGCGAGACGCTGGCCGACTGGTCGCAGGTACTGGGTGACAGCCTGCCCTTCACACCGAGTACCCATCCTGAGGACTCGTTCGTCACCGTCAATTGGCAACCGGCCCCCTTCGTTTCGATCTGTTGGAAGTTCGATGCACAGTGGCGGGACATGGCCTGGGTTCGCCGCAGTGACCGTTTGATCATTCGTCCTTCGCCGCGACGAAACCAGCCACGTGGATGGCCCGACTCGATCAAGAACATGACCGACCTGACGCTGCTCGCACCGCCGGACGACAGCGATGTGTTTGTCATCTATGACCGGCTCAAACAGGAGCTGTGCGGCAGGCGGCGTACGCTGGTAGAGGGCCGGGGGCATTGGGCCAACCGGTGGGCGCGTGCCCCCGGCCTGGAGGATGTCATCGCCGTTGACGGTGGCTACGTGGCGCTGACCTCGAATGGCGTGTTCTACAACCTGAGTGGCCGAGGCGACCTGGCACTGGGCGGCGTCAGGGAGCAGTGGTTCAAGGACCGGGCACAATGGTGGACGGCCCTGGATGCGCTGGTCCTGCAGCACAGGAACAAAACGCTTGCCCTGATCGGTTTGACCAACCTCAGTGGTGACGAGCGGTTGTGCGCCTGGTACGTCGGCAACCGGTTGCTGCTGGCTGACCTGGGCAGCACCAAGGAGCTGCGGTTGCTGGGCGCAACCCCGGACGGCGAGGCCGCCTGGTTGCTCGACGTGGCGAGCGGCGAGGTCTATCGCCAGGCCTTTATCGATCCGCAGAAGCTGGACGCTGCCTTTGGCCAGGGTTCGCAATTATTGAAGGCTGACGTACTGCCCCACCCCCAGCGTGAGTGGTCGCCCTGGCAGTTTGTCGAGTTGACGGGCGATGGCGCGGGCCTGCGTGGCGTGACATTCGAAGGCGTGGAGGTCCTGCTGCGTGACCAGGCGCCGGCGCTGGTGACCGGTGTCACTCAGGAATGGGTCGTCACTCAAGGGGGGCGGGTGATCGAGGGGCTCAGGCAATTGACCGCCCGTGCGTTCTCCAGCCCACTGCTGTCGGTGGGCGATCCCGATGACCTGAAGTGGTATGTCGCCGGGACTGAACGTGTCATCCGGGTTCCCAAGGCCGCCATCCCTGAATCTTTCGAGGTACTGGGGACCCAACGGCAGACCAACGTCCTGTTGCACGAAAGCAGGAGCGGAACGCTATTGTCCTTGCCAGGCATGGGCCATGGCGGGCCGCTCAGCTATGTCCAGCGTGAAGGCGAGGTGATGGTTGTCGAGGGTCACGAAGCGAAGATCGATGATCTGCTGCCGTTGATGCCGGATGACGTCAAGATCCTGATCCTGCGCATGGGGCAGGGCGCGGTGAGTTACCGGTTGTCAAAAGCCGCCTGGTTGAGAGTCAAGTCGGTGGTCCTCGACTGCCGACATCCCCTGGGCAACGCGGTGACCATCCCCGGCAAGTTGATCTGGGAGCTGGATGAGCCAGACCAGTTATGGCTGAGCAAGGTTCATGAGCACCTGGTGATCATCGATCCGAACAGCGGTCACAGTGTGATTTTTCGTGAGGTGTATGCGGCGGATGTCAATTTGCGTGGCGACGTGTTGCTCAGTTTCGGTGGGGGTCAACACTATGCCGTTTCGACACTGGTGCAGCGCCTGGATGCCCTGCCGGATCTCCAGAATGGTGTCCTGCTGCAAGCGTTGTCGGATGAAACGTATGCGGTGGAGACCAATACGGTGGGTTGAACCAAGGCCGTTATCCAGGGTTAGGTTTTAAGTAAAAAAGGAGTTGTCGGTGTGTTAGTCGACAACTCTTTTTTGATTGGCCGTCATTCCATAAAAACGTTGCGCCACGCCAGGCCTGGAAGTATCAATGTTTCACGAGACGTTCCTTCTCAAGGTAAAACGTCTCATCAAGTGTTCATCCAGGACTTTGTTGATAAGTGTCCTTTTGTTGTCGAGTTCGCTTCGGTCCAATTTCAGGAACGCTTTGCGTTGAACGATCCTGGCTGAACGCTCTTCCCAGTTCCAGAACAGGAAGCTGCGCCTCTTTACCTCGACGCTCAGTTCGAGTTTGAACAGGGCGATATGAAGGTTGCCTTGTGAGTCGTAGCGGGCCGGGACGACTTGAAAGGTCTCGCCTTCCTGGGTTTCGTTGTCAAAGGACAGGATGGCCGAGTGATTGGTTTTTAGTGTGTCGAGGGTATCGATCATTGCGTTGGCCTGCTGTGCATCCCTCATGGCGTGGGCGCTCTGCACCAGGAAATCCGCCACGGAGCCCGAGACGAGATGTTGTGTGCGTGTATGGATGGAGTCGCCATACAGCGACCAGCCGAGGAAACTCAAGGTGCGGGCATATTCTTCGAACCAGCCCCTGGGATTTACATAGCGATGATGGCCGAGGTCGGCCGATCGGGTAGCGATATTGTTGCAATCGGCGATGTCATCGTGGTCTTGCAGGGAGGGTGCGCCGATATACGAAAACAGGTTAGGGCCGGTGACCAATCCGGTTAATAATTCATTGCTCATAATATTTCCGCCAAGAGTAAGTGTGTTGTTTGGCTTGTTGGACGTGCAATGATGAACGTGGGTCTTGATTAAGTCGGCAGTGGAATTGAGTCTGGATATTTGAAGGCATGCGCGGGTTAATATTCTGCAATCAGTCAGTGTTGTTGTTCCTGAAAATAATAAATTAGATTGAAGTCGGTCCGCAGGAGCGGGCTTATATATAACCAAGGAGGTTTTTATGGAACAGTTCGAAAGTGGAGCCAGTGTGGCGCAAAGTGTTGAGTTGATCCAGGCACGTATCAACAAGCGTAAGGCGCTGGCCACTGCGGGTCGACGTGTACGCAGGTCCGTGGTGCAGATGCATGACAATCCGAACAAGGACCTGGATGCGCTCATGTTGGGGGATGCGCTCGTGGGCTATGGCAACAACATGTCGCTCAACAATATGGCGATCATGGAGAACCTGATGACCATGGCGATGATGGAGGCCAACTTTGAAGTTCCTGGCGGCAAAAATACGCGGGCGTGGTACGACGCGTTTATCCAATGCCTGCAAGACCTCGGGTGTTTCGTTGCCGATGACGGTTACACCCGTTACTCCGAGAGTTCCCGGCGGGTGGACATGGACTTCGTGATCAGCATTGATGGCGTGAAGGCCAGCGTTCCGGCGGCGACGGTGCTGGGTACCGTGGTGAGCACCACGATTGACGGTTTGAAGCGGGATGAGGAGACCATGCGTCTGTTCAACAGCCAGGTCAAGGTGGCCGAAGGCGCGCGTTTGTCGGTCATTCCTTGCGAGCAGTTGGCCAACGGAATCCTGATCGCCTCGTCCGCCTCGATCAAACAGTCCGGTACTTCGAGTAACGGCGGTGTGGTTTTCGTGAACTGGCAATCTTCGGCGCGGGAGATCTTCCGTGGAAAATCGTTCGTGACCTTCAACCCCGCGCGTTATGAAGCGTTCAGGCAGGACATCGAGGAATATCTGGGCGTACATCGCCGGGAGGTGCTGAGCAGGAGGTTCAGCCGGCGCAAGCCCAAGGTGCGCTTGAGCATGCCGTGATGGCTACGGCACCAGGTAGCCTCTCACGCCGGTAAAGATGATCTGCGCCGCCAGCGCACAGACAAACAAACCCATCAGCCGGCTGACGATCTGCAAGCCCTGGTCACCCAGGATCCGCTCGATGCGGCTGGACAGGTAAAGCACCACGCCGACGGTGAAACTGGCCAGGGCGATGCTGATGATGGCCATGAGTTTGTCGTCCCAGTGCGGCTGGCTCACGCCCATCACGAGCAGGGCACCGATGGTGCCGGGGCCGACGGTCAACGGTATGGTCAGTGGGACGATGGTCACGTCCTGCTGCACGTTGTCGGTCTGTACGGCCGACTTGCCCTGGGCCATGCCCAGGGCCGAAATGAACAGCACACTGCCAGCGCCGATACGGAAGGCGTCCACGGTGATGCCGAACACGCTGAAAATCACCCGCCCGAACAAATACAGCAACACGCTGGAGACCAGCGTCGCGGTCGCAACCTTCCAGGCCAGGCGGCGTTGTTCCTTGCGCGAATAGCCGCGAGTCAGGCCGATAAAACACGACAGCACGAAGAAGGGGCTATAGAGCACCAGCATCTTCAGGTAAACGCTGAACAGCACATGGAGCATGGTTGAGGCTCGCGACGAATGAATTTGACGTGGAGTCTATCAGGCGTCGGGATGTCTGTCGGCTCGTGGCAAGGGCGAGATGCAAGTCCAGGAAAATGCCACTTCATTACAGGTGATTGTACGCCATTGAATTTGATTATTTACGGTTACAGTTGCGCGCTTGTTGTGATGAGGTGGGTTGCGTAAGTTCAACTCTCGGATCCAAGGATGATCTTGATTAAATAAGGAAATAGTATGAACGTTAAATATGATTCTGTTGTAACCCTGGCTGATCGTCTGGAGCGCTTGAGTGCTTATGATGTTGAGCCGGAGGCGTTTGAGTTGTCGACGCGTGCTTTTATTGTGCGTCCTGGCGAGACGGCTGACTATCCGGAAAAACCGGATCGCGCTTCGATTGTGGGTGACGGTATCCTGGCTTTTGTTTCGGGAATGTCCGAACAGAACCAGGCGGATATCCAGCACTCTTATCTGTTTGCTTCGTTAGTGGCTAATAAGCGCTACCCACGTGATGAGCAGGGTAAGGAGTGGTATCAACTTTTCCTGCAAGTGATGCAGGATTGCGGCTGGACGGTCCTGCAGAAGTACTATGACGCGGTTGCCGCCTCGGGCAAGAGCTTCAAGATGGACCAACTGGTGCTGAAGATCCTGGGGTCGGCGGTGACGGCCGCCGCGGTGCCCGGGCCGGCGTCACTGCTGATGCTCAAGGTCGCCAGCGATGCCATCGCGGCCTTGCAAACCCGTGACAGGCCGCTCCGGGTGTTTGACCAGAACATCCAGGAGTCTGGTGCGGGAGGGTTTGGCGTCGCCGCCTGCCATGAGACGCCGCATGGCGAAGTCATCATGGCACTGGGAGCCGTGCGTTTCATCAAGCGCACGAACCAGACCCAGGTCTTGTTCGTTAATTGGGACAGCAGTTCGGTCGACTTGTATCGCGGTGAAAGCCACATGACCATGGTGCCGTCCGTTATTAACCGTACACGTGCGACCATTATCGAACGACTCGGCGATCGAGCACAGAAGAAAATCGAAGCATACGAACTCTGATCTTGTGAATCCACCTGGCGACTACACCGTAGTCGCCAATCATAAAAATAACTAGGTGATTGCAATGAATGATGGTTATTCGGTTTTTATTAATGCTGGCGCTGTCGTGATAGTGTCTCCGGATATGGCCGGGCAGGAAAAAAGCGATGTGTTGGATTCGGTATTGTTCGCGCAGTTGGTCGCCAACAAGAAGTATCCGGCTTATACCCAGGCACAAATATGGTATGACGAGTACCGTGACGTCTTGAAGAACGGTTGGTTGCAAAAGACTGCAGCATGGGACAACTTCACCCTCGATGAGCAATCCAACTTCAATGCGGCGCACTGGCTAGGGTGTCGACTGGGGGAGTATGTCGATCCTACAGTGGCCGATGAAGTCACTCGCCTGTTGAACCGTGTCGCGCAGTTGCCCGGTACCCTGCCGGCCATCGAGCAACTGCGCGAGCAGACCTGCAAGCGCAAGGAGCCCGTGCCACCGTCAGAGACCGATGAAGCCGTTGGCAGGGTCTGCCTGCAAGTGATTCTGGCCCGGCGAGCCCCCTTGCTGAGCAGCGTTTCCCTGAGCTATGAGACCACGCAACTGGCAATCTCCAACCCCCTCGGTCAGTGCCTGTCCGTCGCCAATGTGGTCGGTAATCTTCAGTCCAGATGCTTTCAGGCCAACTTATCGAAAGAGCTTTACGCTCCCCTGCGCGGTGCGATCGTACGGAAGCTGGGTGATAAGCCAACGAAGCATGTCTTTGATATTTCTGACGACGTTGAACGGGGGGCCGCGCGATGAATAGCGAACGCCTACAGGCCGGCGAGCGCCTGTTTCACAGCAGCGATCCCGCGCCGGCTGCGGTCGTGGGGGCAAGCCTCGTGTCGTTCGGCCAGGGGCTGTCTCCCCAGGATCGCGAAGACATCTGTCTGAGCAACCTGTATGCCCAGTTGGCAACGCGGTCGGCTTATCAGGACGGTTTGGTGGGCAGTTGGTTCAACTACTACAGGAACACGCTCAGGTACCTGGGGTGGGATTCGGCGCGTCCCCTCAGGCCTGGACAGGCGGGCGAGGGGTCAATGGCCGAGAGTGTTGCCCGGCAAATCTCCCAGTCATTCGATGAACGCTTTGCGCGCTCGGCGACTGATTCGATTGGCGCCCTGAAGCGCCACCCCAATGCCCTTGCGGCATTCGAACGGGCAAGCCTGCAGCATGATTCGGCGTTCTTCCAGGTGGTTCCCTGCCTGCCGAAATCGCCTGGGCGAATAGAGGTCGCGCTTTATCACAAGCAATTCAGCATTCGTAAAACGCTCTCGACCTTCCTTTTTTGGCCGATAGAGGAGGTTGTGCAAACCAGCCATGAAGAAATGGCGGTCGTGACGTTCAACACGCTGCATTACTCAATGTTCCGGGAAAAAGTCCTGCGCGCCGTTATCGCCGAGACGACCCGTAATATTCATGCGTTGAAATGTTGAACAGGGCTCCGGGCGTCAGCGGACGCCCTCGGACGAATGCGCGACGGTCTGGTTCTGCTGGTCACGCTGGGCCACCCAATGCTCGATCAGCTCGCGTAGCTGCGACAACTCCACCGGCTTGGCCATGTGCCCGTCCATCCCGGCTTGGCGGGCGCGTTCCTTGTGCTCGGCCAGGATGTGGGCGGTGAGCGCCACCACGGGAGTGCGGGTCCGCTGGTTGCCCATTTCCCAGGCGCGCAATTGCTGGGTGGCGGAAAACCCGTCGAGGATCGGCATTTCGCAGTCCATCAGGACCAGGTCGTAACGCTGCTCCTTCATGGCCTTGAGGGCTTCCTCGCCGTTGCTGGCGGTGTCGGGTTGCAGGTTGAGCTTGCCGAGCATGCCGCGGATGACCTTGGTGGAGATGCTGTTGTCCTCGGCCACCAGGATGCGGAAATCGCTCGGCACCTTCACCGGGAGGGGAGGGCCGGCGTTCACCTGTACATTCGTCGCCTGGCCCCGGTTGCGCTGGTTCAGCTCGTCCGCCAGGGTGGTCTTGAGGGTATAGCCGGCCACCGGTTTGGCGAGGATGCGCTTGACCCCGCTGTTGCGTGCCACGATCTTGCTCGGTGCATTGCTGATACCGGTGAGCATGATCAACAGGATGTCGTGGTTCAGGCTCGGGTCTTCCTTGATCTTGGCCGCCAGTTGCATGCCGGTCATGCCTGGCATGTTCTGGTCCAGCAACACCACGTCGAAATAATCGCGCAGGTGCGCCTTGGTGCGCAGCAGCGCCAGGGCTTCCTTGCCCGATGGCACGGCACTGACGTTCAGGCCCCAGGCGCTGCACTGTTGCACCAGTACTTTGCGGCAGGTGTCGTTGTCGTCGACGATCAATACCCGCGCCCCTTGCAGCGGGCCATCGAGGTCGGCAGTCGGATGTTCGAGGCGATCCGGGTCCAGCGGCAAGGTCAGCCACAAGGTACTGCCCTGGTTGCTGCCGCTTTTGATACCGAATTCCCCGTGCATCAGGATGATCAACTGACGGGCGATGACCAGGCCCAGGTTGCCCCCCAGGCGCGTGGCCGACAGGAAATTCTTGCTATGCAGCTCGGCGTGCATCAGCGTGTCGCGCTCTTCGGCGTCCATCGGCGTCCCGCTGTCCTGCACGGCGATGCGCAGGCGCGGCTGATTGCTGCGCTCGTCGAGGGCGACGACGATCAGCACTTCGCCCTCGTCGGTTTTCTTCAGGGCGTTTTCCAGCAGGCTCAGCAGCGCCTGGCGCAGTCGCGTCGGGTCACCGCTGATCACTCGCGGCACCTGGGGCTGGATGAAACTGATCAGCTCGACATTCTGCTGTTCGGCCTTGGCGCGGAAGATACTCAGGCAATCCTCGATCAGTGCATTGAGGTCGAACTGCACGTCGTCCAGTTCGATCTGCCCGGATTCGAGCCGGGAGATGTCGAGGATCTCGTTGATCAGGGTCAGCAGCTCATTGCCGGCGCTGTGGATCGTCTGCACGTAGTCGCGTTGCTTGACCGACAACGGCGTGCCCAGCAGCAGTTCGGTCATGCCCAGCACGCCGTTCATCGGGGTGCGGATCTCGTGGCTGATCTTGGCCAGGAACTCGGCCTTGGCATTGATCTCGGCATTGCTCGCCGCCAGGTCGCGGCTGATGCTGAACCGGCTTTCGTTGATCGAGCGCTGGCGCTCGCCCAGGGCGACACTCATCAACAGGCCGCTGATGCAGATGAAGATCAGCAGGGTGATGATCAAGCCCTGGGGAGGAACCTCCGTGAGCCCTTGCAGTGCCGGAAGGATGATCAGCGTGCCCAGGTTGAAGACCACCATGGCCGCGACGAACAGCCGGGCTGGGCGGTAGCCCTTTTGCCAGTGCCAGGCGCTGACGAGCAGCATGCTCAGGCCGGCCAGGGCCACGAGGGCATAGGTCATGATATTGAGCGGCAACGTATTGACGAACAACAGCAACAGGCTGCACAGCATGACGAGCACGATGTCCCCCAGCAGCAGCCGATTCAATGGGTGCGGCCCCAGGGGCGCGAAGAAACGGTAGGCGAACATCAGGCCGCAGGGCGCCGTCAGCAACAAGGCCAGGTAGGCTCCGGGCGTCTGGACGGCTGGCCAGTCGGGCAGCCAGGCTCCGGCCAGATTCAGCAACAGCGCCAGGCTGAGCATCAGCAGTCCTTCACAGGCTGCCAGCCACAGGCAACTGCGTGAACGGGTGTAGGCGTAGCGGGTAAGGTTATGCAGCACCAGCATGGCGATGCAGCCGAACAGCAACCCATAGATCAGTGTCTGGTTCTGATCGGCCGCGGCCACGACTGCCGATTGCAAGGTGATGTAGGGGCGCAGTTCATGGCGCGAGGACAGCCGCAGGTAGACGTCCAGCGATTTGTCGCTGCGTGGCAGGGGCAGCATCAAATCGTTGCTGGGGACCGCAGGTTCGGTGTGCGGCGTGGCATTGCCGCTGACTTGCTGGTCAACCAGGGTATCGCCGTCCAGCACGTAGAGGTTCAGGCGCGACAGGTCGGGCGCGAAGATGCGCAGGATCTGTTCATGCCGGTCGGGGGCCAGGCGGAAACGCAACCACAATGCCCCGCCGGGCTCGGCGGCCTGGAGACGGTCCAGGTCGATGGGGCTGAATTGATTGGTGTAGCGGGCAGAACGGATGTCGCTCAGCGTCAGGTCGCCCTGTTCGTCGAGCAATACGGCCCAGCCACTGCCTGGCGCGGCCTGGGCCGGGAGCATGCAGAGCAACGTCAGCAAGGTGACGGTAAGGCCTATGGCAATCCTGAGCCAGCGCACGGCGAAATCCCTTCGTAGGTTGATGCCAGAGTATAACTATGCGCGGCGCCGGAACAGTCAGGCAAGGGCCGAAGACCCTTGCCTGGCTGAATGGCTGGGTTATTCCAGATTTTCGCCACGCTCGCGGGCAATGGCGCGGTAGCCAATGTCCTTGCGGTAGAAGCAACCTTCCCAGTCGATCTCGGCGGCAAGCTTGTAGGCCTGCTGCTGAGCTTCGTCGACACTGGCGCCCATGGCGGTGGCGCAAAGCACGCGACCGCCGGCGGTGACCACTTGCCCGTCCTTCAACGCCGTGCCTGCATGGAAGACCTTGCCTTCCAGGCGGGCTGCGGCATCCAGGCCCTGGATCGCGCTACCCTTGGCGTAGTCGCCGGGGTAACCGCCAGCCGCCAATACGACACCGACGCTTGGGCGCGGGTCCCATTGGGCTTCGACCTTGTCCAGTGCCTGGGCCAGTGCGGCCTCGACCAGCAGGACCAGGCTCGATTGCAGGCGCAGCATCACCGGCTGGGTCTCAGGATCGCCGAAACGGCAGTTGAATTCGATGACTTTTGGGTTACCAGCCTTGTCGATCATCAGGCCGGCATAGAGGAAGCCGGTGTAGACGTTGCCTTCCTCGGCCATGCCGCGCACGGTCGGCCAGATCACCTGGTCCATGACGCGCTGGTGTACTTGGGCGGTCACCACCGGGGCCGGGGAGTAGGCACCCATGCCGCCGGTGTTCGGGCCGCTGTCGCCGTCGCCGACACGCTTGTGGTCCTGGCTGGTGGCCATTGGCAGGACGTTCTTGCCATCGACCATAACGATGAAGCTGGCTTCCTCGCCGTCGAGGAACTCTTCGATCACCACGCGGGAACCGGCGTCACCGAAGGCGTTGCCGGCGAGCATGTCGCGCACGGCGTCTTCGGCTTCGGCCAGGGTCATGGCAACGATCACACCTTTACCGGCAGCCAGGCCGTCGGCCTTGATCACGATCGGTGCGCCTTTCTCGCGCAGGTACGCCAGGGCCGGTTCGATTTCGGTGAAGTTCTGGTAGTCGGCGGTCGGGATCTTGTGACGCGCCAGGAAATCCTTGGTGAACGCTTTCGAGCCTTCCAACTGCGCGGCACCGGCGGTCGGGCCGAAGCAGTCCAGGCCACGGGAGCGGAACAGATCGACCACGCCGGCGACCAGCGGCACTTCCGGGCCGACGATGGTCAGCGAGACGTTCTTCTCGGCGAAGTCGGCCAGTTGTTCCAGGGCCAGCACGTCGATGGCGACGTTTTCGCATTTGGCTTCGATGGCGGTGCCGGCATTGCCCGGTGCCACGAAAACCTTCTGCACGCGTGGATCCTGGGCCACTTTCCAGGCCAGGGCGTGTTCGCGGCCACCGCTG
This sequence comes from Pseudomonas sp. NFACC08-1, assembly GCF_900106735.1. NCBI lineage: Bacteria > Pseudomonadati > Pseudomonadota > Gammaproteobacteria > Pseudomonadales > Pseudomonadaceae > Pseudomonas > Pseudomonas sp. NFACC08-1. The sequence continues at coordinate 523,537 of NZ_FNNL01000003.1, forward strand.
CCAATGATCAAAACATTCATTTCAAAAACCTCGGATGACGCTGATGGGGCTGATCGTTCCCACGCTCTGCGTGGGAATGCCTCTACGGACGCTCTGCGTCCAGGGACGCAGAGCGTCCCGGGCTGCGTGCCCACGCAGAGCGTGGGTACGATCAAGCAAATTAGTGACGGAAGTGGCGCATGCCGGTGAATACCATCGCAATCCCTGCCTCATCAGCAGCGGCGATCACTTCGTTGTCACGCATCGAACCACCCGGCTGGATCACGGCGGTGATGCCGACCTTGGCCGCGTTGTCGATGCCGTCGCGGAACGGGAAGAACGCATCGGAGGCCATGACCGCGCCTTGTACCTGCAAGCCGGCGTGCTCAGCCTTGATGGCGGCGATGCGGGCCGAGTTCACGCGGCTCATCTGGCCGGCGCCGACACCGATGGTCTGGCGGTTCTTGGCGTAGACGATGGCGTTGGATTTTACGTACTTGGCGACTTTCCAGGCGAAGATCAGGTCGTTGATTTCCTGCTCGCTCGGGGCGCGCTTGGTCACTACTTTCAAGTCTTCGCTGCCGATCATGCCAATGTCGCGGCTCTGGACCAGCAGGCCGCCATTGACGCGCTTGTAGTCCCAGGCCGGCACACGGTCGGCCGACCATTGGCCGCAGGCCAGCAGGCGAACGTTGGCCTTGGCGGCAACGATGGCGCGGGCTTCTTCAGTGACCGAAGGGGCGATGATCACTTCGACGAACTGGCGCTCGACGATGGCCTTGGCGGTCGCGGCGTCCAGCTCACGGTTGAAGGCGATGATGCCGCCGAAGGCCGATTCGGTGTCGGTGGCGTAGGCCAGTTCGTAGGCCTGGCGGATGCCGCCCTCGGCGTCCGGGCTCACCGCCACGCCGCACGGGTTGGCGTGCTTGACGATCACGCAGGCGGGCTTGACGAAGCTCTTCACGCATTCCAGCGCGGCGTCGGTGTCGGCCACGTTGTTGAACGACAGTTCCTTGCCCTGCAACTGGGTGGCGGTGGCAATGCCGACTTCGGCAGGCTTGGCTTCCACGTAGAACGCCGCGCTCTGGTGCGGGTTCTCGCCGTAGCGCATTTCCTGGGCCTTGACGAACTGGGTGTTGAAGGTGCGCGGGAATTCGCTGCGGCCTTCGGTCGACAGGGTTTCAGCGGCCTGGTTCACGGTGCCCATATAGTTGGCGATCATGCCGTCGTAGGCGGCGGTGTGTTCGAAGGCCTTGAGCATCAGGTCGAAACGCTGGGCGTAGGTCAGGCCGCCGGCCTTGAGGTTTTCCAGCACGCTGGCGTAGTCGCTGGCGTTGACCACGATGGCCACGTCCTTGTGGTTCTTGGCCGCCGAGCGGACCATGGTCGGGCCGCCGATGTCGATGTTCTCGATGGCAGTCGGCAGGTCGCAGCCGGGCTTGTTGATGGTGGCTTCGAACGGGTAGAGGTTGACCGCTACCAGGTCGATCGGCTTGATGCCGTGTTCGTTCATGATGGCGTCGTCGATGCCGCGACGGCCCAGGATCCCGCCGTGGATTTTCGGGTGCAGGGTCTTGACCCGACCGTCCATCATTTCTGCAAAACCGGTGTAGTCCGCGACTTCCACTGCGGCGACGCCGTTGTCCTGCAGCAGCTTGAAGGTCCCGCCGGTGGAGAGAATCTCGACGCCCAGCTGTTGCAGCTCGCGGGCGAATTCGAGGATCCCGGTCTTGTCGGAGACGCTGATCAAGGCGCGGCGGATCGGCAGGCGGGTGGTCTGGTCGGTCATTTCAATTTCCATCAAAAGCAAGGGAAGTCAGCAAAAAAGGCGACCGTTTTTTACGCGGGCGCCTTTCTGGTTTGATTGAATGCTTACAGCAGATCGTACTGCTTGAGTTTCTTGCGCAGGGTGCCGCGGTTCAGGCCCAGCAGCTCACTGGCTTTGGTCTGGTTGCCCTTGACGTAGTTCATCACGCTTTCGAGCAGAGGCGCCTCGACTTCGGAAAGCACCAGGTTGTACACATCCGTGACGGCAGCGCCCTCAAGGTGGGCGAAATAATTGTGCAGCGCCTTCTCGACACTCCCGCGAAGGGTCTGGCCTTCTTCGCTGGGCGTATTGAGGTGCTGTTTCAAATTCACGTTGTCGCTCACGGGTGTTGTTCCACTCACTAAAGTCTCGGTCATCATCGTCATGCGGCCACCCCTTCGTCCCCTGTCAGGCTCTTGTAACGCTCAGCGAAGAACGCCTGAACGTCGGCGCATTGTGCTTGCGTACCATCCAAACGATTGAAACGGGCGCGAAACTCCCTGGCGCCCGGCAGGGTTGCGAGATACCAGCCCACATGCTTGCGAGCGATGCGTACGCCCATGACTTCTCCGTAGAAGGCATGTAGCGCGGCCAGATGCTCTAGCAGAATACGTTCCACCTCGGACAACTGCGGCGCCGCGAGCTTTTCGCCCGTGCGCAGGAAGTGTTCGATCTCACGAAAAATCCATGGCCGCCCCTGGGCGGCCCGGCCGATCAACAGGCCATCGGCACCGGTCGCGTCGAGCACGTACCGGGCCTTCTCGGGCGAATCGATGTCGCCATTGGCAAACACCGGAATCGACACCGCCTGCTTGATCGCGGCGATGGTGTCGTACTCGGCGTCGCCGGTGTACAGGTCGGCACGGGTGCGGCCGTGGACCGCCAGCGCCGTGATGCCCGCCTGTTCGGCGATCTTCGCCACCACCAGGCCATTCTTGTTCTCCCGGTCCCACCCGGTGCGGATCTTCAGGGTCACCGGCACATCGACCGCGGCGACGACCGCCTGCAGGATCTCGGTGACCAGTGCTTCATCTTTCAACAGTGCCGAGCCTGCGGCCTTGTTGCAGACTTTTTTTGCCGGGCAACCCATGTTGATGTCGATGATCTGCGCCCCCAGCTCGACGTTCGCCCGGGCCGCTTCCGCCAGCATCTGTGCGTCGCCACCGGCGATCTGTACCGAGCGGGGCTCGGGATCACCTTCGTGGATCATGCGCAGACGCGATTTGCGGGTGTTCCACAAACTCATGTCGCTGGTGACCATTTCCGAAACCACCAATCCTGCACCCAGTCGCTTGCACAGCTGACGAAAGGGCTGGTCGGTGACCCCCGCCATAGGGGCGAGAATCAGGCCGTTCTGCAATGTATATGGGCCGATGCGTACCGCCGACATAGGACTTCCCTGAAGTGGGGTCGGATCATGAGACTTCGAAAAAGGGTTGGCATGATACCCGCTCTCGATGACTGGATAAAGATCGAATTGGATAAAATCTGAACAGCTATTTTGTTATCGCCAGCGGTTTGGTCCGGGTAGGGTCAGTCAGAAAGTTGCCGTCAATTGGCCGACCCTGGCCGGCTTCATTCCGGGGAATGGAAGCTCAGACTGTAGTTCACCGCTTTGGGGCCAGGGTCCAGGATATCCAGCGCGATGTGAATGGGCGTCTGGGGCGGCATTTCGCCGCGGTCCTCAAGGTCGCCACCCAGGTACTCGCCGGGCTTGAAGCGACGGCTGGCGATCAGGTGTCCGTTGAGGTCGGCAAAGCGCAGTTCCAGCAACGGAAAAGGTTGGGAGAAGGGCGCACGGTTGTAGATGATCGCGTCCACCACCAGGGCACCGCTGAACTCCGGATGGCTGCGCACCACCAGGTTGCTGCTCTTGATCTTGGCGATGTCGACCTTGGACGGTACTTCGCAGCCGATGGTCGGACAGATTTGCAGGAACCACGGCCGGTACTGGTCCTGGCGGGCCAGTTCTTCGAAATGGTAGGCGATGTACTGGCCGCCCAGGGCCGCGCTGGCGAGCAGTATCAGCAGGCCCCACAACAAGCGTCGGCCCCAGGGCGAGCGGCGTTTGCGCCAGTCCAGTTGCAACGGGTCGTCGTCCAGGTCGTGGAGGGCTTCGGCGCGTATCCCCGGCTCCTGGCGTTCCCGTGACTTGCGCAACGGTGCCAACTGCTCGGGTTCGTCGTCGTGGTCGTCGGTGGCGGACAGGCGCTCGAGGTGTTCGTCGGGCTCGTCGTCCGGCGCCAGGTGGAGAGGGGCGGCAGGCTCGTCGTCCGGTTCCAGTGGTTCAAGGGCCAGGGATAGCGACGGCTCAGTGCGCGGTGGTCGGGCCGGCTCGTGGGGTTCGAACGGTTCGATGGTGTCCTGGAGGACGGCTTCGGCGCGCTCGCTGGAAGATTCGCTGTACAGGCTGTCGGGCCAGGCTTGCTGTTCGCTGGAGAGCGAGTCGCGTTGCGCGCTGAGGTTGTCTTCCCGGCGCCGGCCGGTATTTCCTGGCGCGCGATTGTCGCGCCGCTCCAGGCGCGCCAGTTCCTTGTCCAGATCATCCAGATCCAGCTCGGCAGCGCTCCATTGTTTCTGGCTGATCGCCCGGGGCGGGGCTTCGACCGCAGGCTTGGAGGTCGGCACGACGGCAGGCGCCGCTTGTTTGGCAGTGCGTTGTTCCAGCAACTGTCGTGCGGCATTGAACACTTGCAGGCACGAGCCGCAACGAACCACCCCGCGGGCCACGCTCAATTGAGCATGGCTGACGCGAAAACGGGTATGGCAATGCGGGCACTGGGTGACGAAACTGTCAGTCATGCGGCAATCCGGTGGATACAGGCGGTCATTCTAGCGCCGACGTCCGGTGATGCGCACCCAGCCATCGCGATTGGCGATCGGGTCCAGGTCAAAGTCCGCGGCATAAGCGGCGGCGACTTCTTCACCCTGTTCGGCCAAGATGCCTGACAGTGCCAGGCGTCCGCCCGGCTTGACCAGGCTCGACAGTTGCGGCGCCAGGGACACCAGCGGGCCGGCGAGGATGTTGGCCACCAGGACGTCGGCCTGGACCTGTGGCAAGTCCTGCGGCAAGTACAGCGGGAACGATGCTTCGGCAATGTTGTTTCGCCCGGCGTTGTCGCGGGACGCTTCCAGGGCCTGGACGTCGATGTCGGTGCCTACCGCTTCCCTGGCGCCCAACAGCAGCGCGGCAATCGCCAGGATCCCCGAACCGCAGCCGAAGTCGAGTACGTTGCAGCCCTTCAGGTCCTGGCCGTCGAGCCATTCCAGGCACAGTGCGGTGGTCGGGTGGGTGCCGGTGCCGAACGCCAGGCCCGGATCCAGCAGCAGGTTGACTGCGTCCGGCTCTGGCGCGGCGTGCCAGCTCGGGACGATCCACAGGCGCTGGCCGAAACGCATCGGCTGGAAATTGTCCATCCAGCTGCGTTCCCAGTCCTGGTCCTCGATCACTTCGCTGTGATGCTCGGGCAGCGGGCTGCCGGTCAGCAGCTCGAGGTGGGCCAGCACGCTGGCCGCCTCGGTGCCGCCTTCGAACAGGGCCAGCAGGTGGGTGTGGGACCACAGCGGGGTGGTGTTGAGCTCCGGCTCGAAGATCGGCTGGTCTTCGGCGTCCATGAAGGTTACCGATACGGCGCCTACTTCAAGAAACGCGTCTTCGTAGGTTTCGGCTTGTTCCGGGCTGATGGCCAGACGTACTTGCAGCCAAGGCATGGCGGGCACCTTTGGAAAAAATCTACAGGGGGCAGCGCAGGGCTGCAAAGGCGCGCAGTGTACGCCAGGTCGCCGCCAAAGTGGATAAGCGAGTCTCGCGCCATCCGGGTGGGTGTTTCGATATATATATGTATGCCATGGGCGTATCGCCGGGCGGATAAGGTGCCGGTCCACACAGCAGGGAGGAATGTGTATGGACATCACTGCCGAACGGCAAAGCAACATGGCGCGCACGGGGTCGGTCTCTTCCCCGCAGGCGGCGACTGTACAAATGACCCTGGAGAGATTGACGCGTTGGCAGGTGGCTATCGACGCGCGACTGCAAACCCAGATGAGCTTGCTGGAGGTACTGGAGGAGTACCTGCTGGTCGAGCTGCGCACCCATTATCACCAAGGCAACATCGATCCTCACTTCATTGACACCCTGCTCGACACGGTGTTGCAGCGCATGATCGATCAGAAACCACTGGTTAGCGATGAAGAGCAGGATGCGCCCTATCGCTGGCCGGACGGGGCTGACCTGGGTTTCCCGACTGAGCGCCAGGCGGTTATCGTCCAGGCGGTGGAGAGTGTCGCCTCGGGTTTTATTTATCACTACAAAGACTATTTGCGACGTCATTGGCGAATGGCGGAGCGCGACGCCTCGCTTGAAGCGCTGCTCGGGCACAAGCTCGATGAGCACATGGCTGCAGTCGAACTGCTGTTCCAGCCTGGTCCGCTGGAGGGCCAGGGGAGCGATGAGCTCAGGGAGAAAATCGAAGCGCTCCAGCACCGCTGGCGGCAGATGAGTCAATTGACCGCATTGGCGACGACGCAGGAGCGTCAAGACCTCGAGGCCATCGCGCGTTTGCAGTTGCCTGATTGGTTGCGAGGGCTAGGCGAAGTTGATCGTAAAAAGCTGAAGGCTTTCCAGGACCAGACTACCCAGGCCCAGGCGTTGCTGGATGGGCTGCTCGATGGCCTGGCTTCGCTGCAGGCTTTTGCCCGGCACCTGGCCAAGGACTATGTCCGACGTGAACGGGACATGGAGGTCGAGCCGGACAGCATTCGAGTGCAGTTGCAATGGCGAAGTGTAATGGGGCAGCCGGTGCAAACCCGCAGCCTGAGCGAGCTGCTGGCGGCCGGTCCAGTCAGGCCGGACGCCGTGTCGGTGTTCCTGGTGGAAAACGGCGCCATGCTGCGTAACCAGCCGCTTTCCCCGGCGTTCATCAGCCAAATGCTGGCAGAGCTCGATGCCCCGGCCGGGTACCGGCAGGCATTGGTCGAGCGGTATGGCCGAGGGGATCTGAAAGACGCCATGCTCGATTGGTTCACGGCACGCTTGCAGCAAAGTGCGTTCATTGCCCGCTGTGCGGGTCACTTGACGGTGGCCAACCATGAGGCCGTCAAGGCGCTATGGGAGGGCGAGGCTTCGGCATCGTCCGTCGGCGTTCTACGGGTCAGTTACCTGGTACTTCCAAACGCGTTGAAGTGTGCCGACTTTCTCCTGTTCCATCGCCAGGACCTGCAAGGCGACCTGCTGCTGTACGCCCCCGACAAGCCGGATGGCCAGGAGTGGATCGAATTGCCCTCGCTTTGGGCCGTGAGTGTGGAGATAGGTGCCTGGACCCGCAGCGAAGCCGGCCGCGAGTACCTGCTGCAACGGATTTCTCCAGCGGACCGAAGCGTGGCCCGGGAGTACTTTACCCGCGTGGCAGACAAGCCGGCGACATGGGATTCAAGCCAGGATCCCAGGGGCGCGGTGGAAGGTTTCAGGGCATGCCTTGAAGACATCGTAGCAAGGGGCCTGGACAACAACCTGGCGCAAGTGGAACTGGACGAATCGCCCCGCTGGTACGCCGCCCTGCCGCTCGATGCGCGGCGAAACATCAGCACCTTGAGTCAGGAGCTGGTGGTCCATCAGCAGGTGTTCAATCAGCAGTTGGTGGGTTACGAAGTCTTCGTGGATTTCGCCAAGCGTATCGTCACGCAGGCGATTGCGCCTTACATGCGCAGCAAGGGCGTGCAGGCACCGGTCGATCCTGCGACGGTGCTCATCGACTACAACCCGGGCTTGGCAGACGGCAAGACCAAAGTCGCCAGCCTGCTGGAGCTTGCCATCCACGGGTATGACGACAACTCGGGTATCGACAATCCCAGAAAAGGTGTGCGCTCGTCGGTGGGGCAGGACCTGGGGCAGGTCCGCAGTGCGGAGCTTGCGTCCTATATCCGGCGGGCATACCTGGGTGAGCAATATGCGCGACAGGTCCGCCGCAGGTTTCTTGATGTCCGTGCCCCGGAATACGCCCAGCGGCGCAATGCCTACCGCAACCTGCTGTTGACCCGGATGGACCGTGACCTGCGTGTCGCAACGGGCAAATCCCAGTTGGGTGCCAGTGAGTTCTGGTGGCTCACCCGGCAAGTCACCCTTCTGGGTGAGTCGGTGTCGGTGTCCGGTCCGGTGTATTCGGGGAGCGTCGTGCAGCGCGAAGGAGTGATCAGGTTTTCCATCGGCGGCCATATCGTGATGGGCGCCTATGTCTTTGCCTACTTCGACCCGAAGGGCGCCTATTGGCTGTACACGCCGGACGCTCCGGACGGTGTCACGTTTCGCCGGTATCAGGACTTTTCCGGGGCGGTCGCCACGCGCTTGCATGACTATGTGCTGGAACGGGTTGCCCTCGGCGCCCGCGCGGCGGTCAGGCGTTCATTGGCGGCGCTGGCGGCGACGAGCATTGGCGTCGACACATTGCGCGAGTTCAATCGAGTGAACGATATCCAGGCGGAGTTCGATGCCTACATCGAGCGCGCCATCAGCGATGTGGAAGACGTCACCAAGAGTCGCGCCGAGGTGATCAGGCGGCAGGTCATCAAGGGGCTGCTGTTTGCATCGGCTCCCGTGTGCCTGGTTTATCCGCCCTTCGCCTTGCTGCTGGATGTCGCCTTCATTGCCGTCAGCGTCAAACAGGCCGCCGAGGCGCATGGGCAGGGCGACACGGATCGTGCGTTGGGCCACTGGTTGATGGCTTCCTGGGGCCTGTTGTTCGCAGCCTTGGGGGGCGGGACCCTTGCTCCGCTACTGGGGCGGGCAGCCAGGAGCCTGAAGCTTGTCGTGAAGCCTGTGTCACTGTCCGAGCAGCGCTTGAGACGCGTGACGCCGCTGATTGCCAAAGAGACCGGGCCAGTCATCCAGCCCATACATTTCAAGCCGAAACAGGCAGTTGGCAAAGCGCCTGAGAATCTGGAGCTGGTAACCGGGGAGAGCCTCTTTGAGGGCACCTATCGCAGCCCGTCCAGCGCATCGCAGCCACACACTACTTATTACATCCGCAGTAAAGGCAAGTACTACCAGGTGAAGGAAGACCCTTACTTCGGTGGTTTGTGCCTGGTGGATGCCAGTCGCCCCGGTGCCTTGTACAACCTGCCTATCCGCAGGGTGGGGAAGGGCAAGTGGGTACACAACGATGTCGGCTTGAAAGGAGGCAATGATCAAGTGCTTGTCCTCGGCCGAGTGAGCGATCTGCGGGAGGCGTTTCCCGCCCATGTCTTTCCGGACGTATCAAGGGGGGCGTTGCAGGGCGAGGCTGTGGTGGCAAGGTTCAGCGAGGCCGCGGCGGACAACTATCTGTTCTCCCTGAACGCGCAGACGTGCGTGATCGCGTCGTTGTATAACCCGGCCACCAAGACAGGGGCAGTGATCCATTTCGATCACAATATCCGCGCGCTGATCGAGCGCAGCCTCCGGGACGTGACGCAACGCTTGGGAGCCAGCGCAAAGGATATTCGTTCGACCCTGGTGGGTGGCGACTGGTTGACGGGGGCGGACATCGGCGGGCGGGTCAGGTCGGCGATGCGGCGCCAGGGGCTGCGGCCCACCTGGGATCACTGGTCGTATTCGTCCTGCTTCGGCAATACCTATGGTGTGTCGCTGGATTTGCGCAATGGCGTGACGTCGGTTTTCAAGACGTCACGCACTCAGGTCGAACGCTACTACATACCGGTGCTGGCGAGGGCGAAACAGGGTTCTGATCCGGTGTCGGTGCGGGCCCGTGGGTTCATGACGCGCGTGCGCAGCGAGCCGCTGGTGGCCAATGCCAGTGGTGCCGTGCTCACTCCGCAGGGGCGGCCAGCGACTGCGGCGCAGATCGAAGCCCACGCGTTCCCTACGGTGGCGCTGAGCTGATCCACTGGATTGTCATCTTGAAGAACAGGCAAAAAAAGACCCCGGCCAATGGACCGGGGTCTTTTCACACCACTTGGAATATCAGTGCTGGTTGCCCAGCTTGTGTTCCAGGTAATGGATGTTGACGCCGCCTTTGCAGAAGCCTTCGTCGCGTACGAGGTCGCGGTGCAGCGGGATGTTGGTCTTGATCCCGTCGACCACGATTTCGTCCAGCGCATTGCGCATGCGCGCCATGGCTTCGTCACGGGTCGCCCCGTAGGTGATCAGCTTGCCGATCAACGAATCGTAGTTCGGCGGAACGGCATAACCGCTGTACAGGTGCGAATCGACGCGAACGCCATTGCCGCCCGGGGCATGGAAATGCTTGACCGTGCCTGGGCTTGGCATGAAGGTTTTCGGGTCTTCGGCGTTGATCCGGCATTCCAGTGCGTGACCGCGGATGACCACGTCATCCTGGGTAAACGACAGCTTGTTGCCGGCGGCGATGCTGAGCATCTCCTTGACGATGTCGATACCCGTGACCATTTCCGAAACCGGGTGCTCCACCTGAACACGGGTGTTCATTTCGATGAAGTAGAAACGACCGTTCTCGTACAGGAACTCGAAGGTGCCGGCGCCGCGATAGCCGATGTCGATGCAGGCCTTGACGCAACGCGCCAGGACTTCCTCGCGAGCCTGCTCGTCGATGCCCGGTGCCGGCGCTTCTTCGAGGACTTTCTGGTGACGACGTTGCAGCGAGCAATCGCGGTCGCCCAAATGGATCGCATGGCCCTGCCCGTCGGACAGCACCTGGACTTCGACGTGGCGTGGGTTGGTCAGGAATTTTTCCAGGTAGACCATCGGGTTGCCAAACGCTGCGCCCGCTTCGGAGCGGGTCAGTTTCGCCGAGGAAATCAGGTCTTCTTCCTTGTGTACCACGCGCATGCCACGACCACCGCCGCCGCCAGCGGCCTTGATGATCACCGGATAACCAACTTCGCGACCGATGCGCAAAGCGGTTTCTTCGTCTTCAGGCAGCGGGCCGTCGGAACCCGGAACGGTTGGCACGCCCGCAGCGATCATGGCGTGTTTGGCCGAAACCTTGTCGCCCATCAGGCGGATGGTGTCGGCTTTCGGACCAATGAAGGCAAAACCGGAGTTTTCGACCTGTTCGGCGAAGTCGGCGTTTTCCGCCAGGAAACCGTAGCCTGGGTGAATGGCGGTGGCGCCGGTCACTTCGGCAGCGGCGATGATCGCCGGGATGTGCAGGTAGGAGTGCGCAGCCGACGCCGGACCGATGCAGACGGATTCGTCTGCCAGGCCCAGGTGCATCAGTTCTTTGTCGGCCTTGGAGTAAACGGCGACGGTCTTGATGCCCATCTCTTTGCAGGCACGCAGAATCCGCAGGGCGATCTCACCGCGGTTAGCGATCAGAACTTTTTCCAACTTCGCAGTCATCAAAGGCTCTCCGCGGTTCAAACGATGGTGAACAGCGGTTGGTCGTACTCAACCGGCTGGCCGTCTTCGACGAGGATGGACTCGATCACACCGCTGGTTTCAGCTTCGATGTGGTTCATCATCTTCATGGCTTCGACGATGCACAGGGTGTCGCCTTTCTTCACGGTCTGGCCGACTTCAACGAAGGACGGCGAGGATGGCGAAGACTTGCGATAGAACGTGCCCACCATTGGCGAACGGGCAACAGTGCCGTTGAGCGCTGGCGCAGCCGGTGCGGCGGGCGCGGCTGCGGCAACCGGCGCTGCTGCTGGAGCAGGCGCGGCGGCTGGAGCATGCATCGGTGCCGGTGCATAGAACTGCTGGGCCGGGGTCTTGCTGTGGCGGCTGATGCGTACGGACTCTTCGCCTTCCTTGATCTCAAGCTCGTCGATGCCGGACTCTTCCAGCAATTCGATCAATTTCTTAACTTTACGGATATCCATGAATCATCAACTCCCAAGGGTCGGTCAGGGGCGTTTAACGCTTGTTTTCAAGCTGTCGCCTGTCTTTCAAGCTGCTCTAGAGCGGCCTCCAGGGCCAGTCGGTAACCGCTGGCGCCAAGGCCGCAGATCACTCCCACCGCTACATCGGAGAAGTAAGAGTGATGGCGGAAAGGTTCGCGTTTGTGCACGTTAGACAAATGCACTTCGATGAATGGGATGCTCACCGCCAGCAGCGCGTCACGTAATGCGACGCTTGTGTGTGTAAAAGCTGCTGGATTGATCAAAATGAAGTCCACGCCTTCGCCACGCGCGGCATGGATACGGTCGATCAATTCATATTCGGCGTTGCTTTGCAGATAGAGCAAATGATGGCCGGCGGCGCGGGCCCGCTGTTCCAGGTCCTGGTTGATCTGGGCCAGTGTCACGGCGCCATAGACGCCCGGTTCACGGGTGCCCAGCAGGTTCAGGTTGGGTCCATGCAGGACCAATAGGGTCGCCATCTGCTGTTCCTTGTTATCTGTGAGCAGGTATCAGAACCTGGCGACTATGCCGCAAAGCCTTTGTGACTGTCCAGTTCTCTGCAATAGCCAGCACGATGACCGATGTTTGCGCGAAATTTGTGACCATGGTCTCTGATCCGGTCATACGGTTGCAAACCGCACCCCGTGGGGGCATCAATTCCAGGGGCCCCTCGAATCAATGTGAGCGAGCTTGCTCGCGATGGCGGCGGCACATCCAGCATCGAAGCAAGCTGACCCACCGCTATCGCGAGCAAGCCCCCATAGTGCTTCATGCAGTCTGTGGCGCTAAACCCGAAAGGCCTGCACGGCGGTGTGCAAACGTCCGCCCAGCACCAGCAGATTGTCACCCTGTTCCCGCCCCTGTCCGATGCGCAGCAGGTTGTCGCCGCCCAGTTGGTGAATCCGCTCGCTGTGATCGCGGATTTCGCTGACGGCGCCGCTTTGTTGGGCGGTGACGTCGGCGATGCGTACTGCCGTGTCGGAGATGGTCTGGATGGCGCCGACGATCTCATCCAGCGCGCCGTCGGCCGCTTGCGCCTGGTTGGCGGTGGCTTCGGCGTGTTCGACCTGGGCGCGCATGCCGTCCACCGATTGGCGTGCGGCCTGTTGCAGACGGGCGATCAGTGTCTGGATTTCGGCGGTGGCACCGGCCGTGCGTTGGGCCAGGGAGCGGACTTCCTCGGCCACCACCGCGAAACCCCGGCCCATTTCCCCGGCGCGGGCCGCTTCGATGGCGGCGTTGAGGGCCAGCAGGTTGGTCTGGTCGGCAATCGAGCGAATCACCGTCAGCACGCCACCGATGGTGGCCGACTCCTCGGCCAGTTGTTCGATCATCTGCGCGTTGCCTTGCACTTCGCCCACCAGCGCATGCAGGCCGGTGAGGCTCAGGCCAATGACCTTCTGCCCTTGTTCCACGGCATGCCCGGCGCTGCGGCTGGCGTCTGCGGCCTGGCTGGCATCGCCGGCCACCTGCTGGATCGTCGCTTCCAGTTCGCTGAGGGAGTCGCGGATCAGCGCCGTGTCGCTGGCCTGATCCTCGGCGCCGCTGTGCAGCTCGCCACTCAACTCGGCCAGGGTACGGCTGCTGCCGGCGACCTGTTCGGCGTTCACCCGAATGGTGCCCACCAGATCCACCAGATAAGCCCGCAGGCGATTGAGCGACGCTTCGATGTCTTGCAGTTCGCGGTTGCTGGCGCCCACGCGGATATCACGGCTGAAGTCGCCCTCGGCCCAGGTCGACAGGGCCGGCGCCAGGTGCGTCAAGGTCCGCGCCAGGCGTCGCTGCAAGGTGTCGATGAGCAGGGCGATCAGCAGGATCAGGCCAATCATTACCCCTTGGATCAAGCGAACCTCTCCCTGGATCTGCCCATGCTGGGCGCGCACCGCTGGTTCCATGGCATCGATCGCCTGTTGTACATCGGCGATTTTCAGGTGCGTGGCGCTGCTCAGTTCGGTGCGTTTCTGGATCAGTTCACGGGTGCGGGCCAATTCTGCCGGGTAACGACCGAGCAGGCTGTTTAGCTCGCGCTTGAGGGCGATGCCCGCATCTTCGGCGGCGGTTTTTTCCTGGATTTGCAAACCCATCAGCGCGGCGAAATCATCGCTGCCTGATTCGCTGCTGGCGGTGACGCCCAGCAGTGGCAGGTTGTCGAGGCGTTCGGCCTCCACACGGATGCTCGCCAGTTCCCGCTCGACGTCGGCGGCCAATTCGCTGCGGCCACTGCTGACCAGTTTGTCCCGCGTGAGGGATAGGCGGCCCAGGTGCTGCGACGCGGCAAACAGCGCGGGCAAGTAGGCCGGGGCGCCATTGGCGTATTGGGCCAGTTGATCGAGGCTGGCGCTCAACTCTCGTTCGGCCTGTAGCAGCAAGGCCTGCGGATCACCGGCCAGTTTGCCGGCGGCCAGCAGATCGGTCTTGCTGAAGCTGTCGAGGTTCGCCAGGCTCGGGCGCAGGGTCTTGGCCATTTCCGGGGGAAATTGATCCAGGTCTTTTTGCAGGGTTTCCAGCGCCTGGGTGGCGGTGCTCAAGCGCAGGGCATCGCCGCTGGCCAGATAGTCCTCGATGTTGCGCGCCACTTCGCCCTGGAATTGTCGCGACAGGCCCAGGTAGCGCTCCATCAGCAGATAGGGTCGCTCCAGGGCAATCTGCGACCACCACAGCGTGGCGCCGAGGCCGAGGCACACGGCAACTAAAAGAAGGGTATTGAGATTGGTCAGCAGCTTCAGGCGCATCAAGTGTCTACCAGGGGCAGAATCGTAAGCGCTTGAAGTTATTGCGTTTGCGTTACAGGTTTATGACCGAATCGGTCGATTCCGATGAAAAGGTGGCACTTTGCTTTGATTGGCGGGCGCTCTGTATCCGGTTGCGCCCGGCATGCTTGGCGCGATACAGCGCTTCATCCGCCTGGCTGGCCATCATCAGGCTGTCGGAGTCATCGCTCATCTCCACCACGCCGGCGCTGAAGGTGCACCACAAATCATGGGGCTGGGCTGGATAGTGGATTTCGGCAAAGCGCTGGCGAATTTCATCCAGCACTTTGCAGGCGGCGTCGATGTCGGTGTCGGGCATGACGATGGCGAACTCTTCGCCGCCGTAACGGCCGATGAAGTCGGTCTTGCGCAGGCGTTGCTTGAGAAACAGCGCCAGGCTCTTGATCACCCGGTCGCCCATGGGGTGGCCGTGGCTGTCATTGACCCGTTTGAAATGGTCGATATCGAGCATGGCAAAGCTCAGGGGCTTGCCTTCGCGACGAGCGCGAAAGCTGCAATCCTCGAGCAGTTGCAGGATATGGGTGTGGTTGTACAGGCCGGTGAGGCTGTCGCGCACCATCCGCGCCTTGAGGTTGCGTGCCCGGGCGGCACGGTTGCGCACCGTGGTGATCAGGTGCCGGGGCTTGATCGGTTTGGTCAGGAAGTCGTCGCCACCTTCGCTCATGGCATCGAGTTGCTTGTCCAGGTCGTCTTCGGCGGACAGGTAGATGATCGGCACGCTGACGTAGCGGTCGTTGTGACGTATCACCTTGGCCAGTTCCGTGCCGGTGCAGGCCGGCATGTACATGTCGAGAATGATCAGGTCGGGTTGGAAGTCCGCGAGTTCGGCCATGGCCTGGATCGGCTCGATCAGCGTGCGGGTGATGATGCCGGCGCTATTGAGCAAGCGTTCGGTATGCATGGCCTGGGCACGGGAGTCATCGATGATCAGCACTTTGTACGGATCGTACTGGGCAACGCAGGTCAGCACTTCGATCTTTTCCAGCAGGCTCGAGGCTTCGAGGGTGCCGGTGAGAAACTCCTGCCCACCGGCACGCACCGCGGCCAGGCGTGTCGGCGTGTCGGTTTCCAACAAACTGAAGAACAACAGCGGCAGCGGCTGCTCCAGGCCTTCCTGGGCTTCGGCGGCCAGTTTCAGGCCCGCGCCGGGTCCGCTGAAATCCACATCCATGACAATCGCCGCCGGCAGGCGCTCGACCATGGAGGCGCGGAACCCCGCGACGCTGTCCAGCGCCTGGGCGCCGAGGCCGAAGAACTCCAACTGCTTGGCCAGGCGCTCGGCGCGGTCATGGTCTTGCAGCAACACGTAGATGGGTTTGCGCAGCGGCGGCAGGAAGGTTTGTTCGAGTTGGTCGCCATGACGCAGGCCGGTACGCGACAAGCGCTGCATCAAGCGGTTGATTTCGGTGATCAGGTGGCTGCTCAGGCGCCCACGATTGGCGTCCACCGCTTGCAGTGACTGGCTGATGCCTTGGGCCAACTGGGCGTGCTCGGGCTGTTCGAAGCGCTCGGCAAAGCGCAGCAGGCGCAGGTTGGCTTCGCTGAGCTCCGACAGGTCGGTGCTTGACCACTCACTGCGTTGCAGGCGCTGCCAAATCTCCAGGATCTGACGAGCCTGATGAATTACCCGCTGGGCAAAGTGGTGCTTGAGGCGCTCACGGCTGGGGTCTTCTGGCTCGGTCATATCCTGACTACTAGTTAGGGTGCATGCTGAGATCGACTGGTGGCTCTATGCTAGCACCTCTTTTCCTCTGCATGAGTGTCATACGTCAATATTCTGTCCAGTCGCGAAATTCAGTTTGTGACTGAGCGGTCTCGTAGGCCGATGGCAACGCTTCCTTTATAGTGCTGTTCGATTGCCCTGTCGCGCCCGGCATGATGGGCGCCGCATTATCGCGTTTCAAATCAGGCACGATGGCGTAGGGTTGTGGTCGAACCGAGAACTCAAGTGATTGAAGGGATATCACCATGCTGGACTGGAAAAACCGCGCGGGCAGCGCGCCTGAACGTGCCGCCGAGCCGAAATCGGACACCCGCAGCTACCTGGGTGGGCTTTTTTTCAGCCGCGCACTGGCGACGCTGATCGGCCTTTACCTGCTGGTGACCATTGCCGTCGGCTGGTATTGGAGCCAGGAGCCCGCGCTGTTCCCTGTGCAGCAGAACGCCCAGGCCGCAGCCGAGAAAGATGGCCGGCAGATGGTGGTGGGCTACACCACGGTCGAGACGCTCAAGACGGTGGCCGGGACCCTGCTGAGCAAGCCGGGTGGCTACATCTCCAACGACCGCTTCCCACCTGGCCTGTGGATGGACAACATGCCGAGCTGGGAATACGGCGTGCTGGTGCAGGTCCGCGACCTGAGCCGTGCCCTGCGCAAGGACTTCGCCCGTTCCCAGTCCCAGTCCGCCGAGGACGCCGACCTGGCCAAGGCCGAACCGCGCTTCAACTTCGACAACCGCAGTTGGGTACTGCCCTCCAGCGAATCTGAATACCAGGAAGGCATCAATTCCCTGAGCCGCTATCAGGCGCGTCTGTCCGACCCAAGCCAGAAAAGCGCGCTGTTCTACGCCCGCGCCGACAACCTGAACAACTGGCTCGGGGATGTCGGCACTCGCCTGGGGTCGTTGTCCCAGCGTCTGTCGGCCAGCGTTGGCCGGGTCAAGCTCAACACCTCGCTGAAAACCGAAGTCCCGGCCCCGGGCCAGGTGCCACAGGTGG
The DNA here is from genome assembly GCF_900106735.1 of Pseudomonas sp. NFACC08-1. Lineage (NCBI taxonomy): Bacteria > Pseudomonadati > Pseudomonadota > Gammaproteobacteria > Pseudomonadales > Pseudomonadaceae > Pseudomonas > Pseudomonas sp. NFACC08-1. Next base: position 540,623 of record NZ_FNNL01000003.1, read on the forward strand.
ATGAAGAAGTGGTCGAGACCCCGTGGCTGCAAATCGATAACGTGTTCTATGAGGCCCGTGGCCAGGCATGGGCGTTGTCGCACCTGCTGCGCGCCATCGAAGTGGACTTCGCCGATGTCCTGGCGAAAAAGAACGCCACGGTCAGCGTGCGGCAGATCATCCGTGAACTGGAAGCGTCCCAGGAACCGGTCTGGAGCCCGATGATCCTCAACGGCAGCGGCTTCGGTGTATTGGCGAACCACTCGCTGGTCATGGCCAACTACATTTCCCGGGCCAACGCAGCGGTCATCGACTTGCGGCAACTGCTGAACCAGGGTTGATTCATGAGCGAAAGCCCCCGGGAGGTCGCCCATCGAGTGGCCTCGGATGCCGAGCTGATTGCGTGGGTCGATGAGCAGGACAACCTGCTCGGCAGCCTGGTGCGTTCAGAGCTGCGCGAGCGTGGCCTGATCGGACGCGGCACCTACATCATGCTGTTCAATTCGTCCGGTGAGCTGTGTGTTCATCGGCGCACCCTGAGCAAGGCCATCTACCCTGGTTTCTGGGACGTGGCGGCGGGCGGCATGGTCCAGGCCGACGAGACCTACGCCGAATCGGCTGCCCGTGAACTGGCGGAAGAGCTGGGCGTGAGCGGCGTGGAACTGACCGCACACGACCATTTTTATTTCGAAGACCCTGGCAGTCGCCTGTGGTGCTCGGCGTTCTCGGCGGTGTGGGACGGCCCGCTGGTGCTGCAGCCTGAAGAAGTCCTCGAAGCGCGTTTCCTGCCCCTCGAACAGGTGCTTGATGAAATCCAGCGCAAGCCTTACTGCCCGGACTCTCTGGCGGCGCTTGAACGCTATTTGCGGGTCCATGGCGGCAGCGTCGCAAAGAAGCTATAAATTGGCGCTGATTGGCCCTTAGCAAGTCGGCTTTTTGCCGTTACACTGCGCGACTTTTCAAGCTGAACCGTGTCTGCGGTCCAGTAGCGCTGCCCCTGCCTGAGTGGGGTTTCGCGGTCGAGGCACATTCCCCCTCGACCAGTCTTTGTCCTCCCGAGAGGATTGCCGGTGGCCAAAAAAGCCGCATCCTTCGCCGCCCTGGGCGGCCTGGTATTTTCTACCGACGCCGGTCGTCATTGTCCTGATTGCCGTCAGCCGGTGGATGCCTGCATCTGCAAACAGACCGCCATCCCTGCCGGTGACGGCATAGCGCGCGTGCGCCGTGAAAGCAAAGGTCGCGGCGGCAAGACGGTGACCACGATCACTGGCGTGCCGTTGGCCGAAGACGCGCTCAAGGAGCTGGCCACCACGTTGAAGAAACGCTGTGGCACCGGTGGTGCGTTGAAAGACGGCATCATCGAGATCCAGGGCGATCACGTCGAGCTGCTGCTGGCGGAACTGCTCAAGCACGGCTTCAAGGCAAAGAAATCCGGCGGCTAGCAGCCTCTGTGAAAGCCACCCTCGGCTTGACCCGAATCCAACGTTCGAGGTCGCCCGCATGGTTTTCACAGAGCCTGTTCTGAACGGGTTTCTAAACTCATCGCTGGGAGCAGGGTCTACCTTGCTAACAGGCAATTCGTCATTTTCACTCTCTAGACTGCCCCAGCCTCCGACCGGATGGTGCATTTTGACTTCTTTATAGGGGACTTCGATGTCCGTACGACGCACACGCAAAGACGATGGCAGCCAATGGACAGTTGCGGACAGCCGCAGTGTTTACGGGATTCGCCATTGGGGGGCCGGGTATTTCGCGATCAATGAAGCCGGTCGCGTCGAAGTCCGTCCGAACGGTCCCGACAGCTCGCCCATCGACCTGTTCGAGCAAGTCGACCAGTTGCGCCAGAGCGGCCTGTCGCTGCCCTTGCTGGTGCGCTTCCCCGACATCCTGCAAGACCGTGTGCGCCAGCTCACCGGCGCCTTCGACAGCAACATCGCGCGCCTGGAATACCAGAGCAAGTACACCGCGCTCTATCCGATCAAGGTCAACCAGCAGGAAGCGGTGATCGAGAACATCATCGCCACCCAGAACGTCTCCATCGGCCTGGAAGCCGGTTCCAAGCCGGAGCTGCTGGCGGTCCTGGCCCTGGCGCCGAAGGGCGGGACCATCGTCTGCAACGGCTACAAGGACCGCGAATTCATCCGTCTGGCGCTGATGGGCCAGAAGCTCGGTCACAACGTCTTCATCGTCATCGAGAAAGAGTCCGAAGTCGGCCTGGTGATCGAAGAGGCCGCGACGCTCAAGGTCAAGCCGCAGGTCGGCTTGCGCGTGCGCCTGTCATCCCTGGCGTCGAGCAAGTGGGCCGATACCGGTGGCGAGAAGTCCAAGTTCGGCTTGTCGGCCGCGCAACTGCTGTCGGTGGTCGAGCGTTTCCGTGCTGCCGGCCTGGACCAGGGCATTCGCCTGCTGCACTTCCACATGGGTTCGCAGATCGCCAACCTGGCGGACTACCAGCATGGCTTCAAGGAAGCGATCCGTTACTACGGTGAGCTGCGCAACCTCGGCCTGCCGGTGGATCACATCGACGTCGGCGGTGGCCTGGGCGTGGACTACGACGGCACGCACTCGCGCAATGCCAGCTCGATCAACTACGACATGGACGATTACGCCGGTGTCGTGGTCGGCATGCTCAAGGAGTTCTGCGATGCCCAGAGCCTGCCGCATCCGAACATCTTCTCCGAAAGCGGCCGCTCGCTGACCGCTCACCACGCCATGCTGGTGGTGCAAGTGACCGACGTCGAGAAACACAACGACGACGTGCCGGTGATCGACAACAAGCAGGAACTGCCGGAAACCGTGCAATGGTTGGTTGACCTGCTGGGCCCGACTGATATCGAGATGGTCACCGAGACTTACTGGCGCGCCACCCACTACATGAGCGACGTGGCGACCCAATATGCCGACGGCAAGCTGACCCTGGCCGAAAAAGCCTTGGCCGAGCAATGCTATTTCGCGGTGTGCCGTCGCCTGCACAACTCGTTGAAGGCGCGCCAGCGCTCGCACCGCCAGGTGCTGGATGAGCTCAACGACAAGTTGGCCGACAAATACATCTGCAACTTCTCGGTGTTCCAGAGCCTGCCGGACACCTGGGCCATCGGCCAGGTGTTGCCGATCCTGCCGCTGCATCGCCTGGACGAAGAGCCGCTGCGCCGCGCCGTGCTGCAAGACCTGACCTGCGACTCGGACGGCAAGATCAAGCAGTACGTCGACGAGCAGAGCATCGAGACCAGCCTGCCGGTTCACGCTCTCAAGCCGGATGAAGACTATCTGCTGGGCATCTTCCTGGTGGGTGCCTACCAGGAAATCCTTGGTGACATGCACAACCTGTTCGGTGACACCGACTCGGTGAACATCTACCAGAACGCCGATGGCAGCGTGTACCACGCCGGTATCGAAACCCACGACACCATCGAGGACATGCTGCGCTACGTGCACCTGTCGCCGGAGGAGTTGATGACTCACTACCGCGACAAGTGCGCCAGCGCCCGTATCAGCGCCGCCGAACGTACCCAGTTCCTCGATGCCTTGCGCCTGGGGCTGACGCGTTCCTCCTACCTGTCTTCCTGATGAGTCATGAGTATTCGCTGAGCAAAGAACTCCCTTTGTGGCGAGGGGATTTATCCCCGCTGGGTCGCGAAGCGGCCCTAAATGCCGACAACCGGTGTGTCAGGCAGATTGAGTTGGCTGCTTAGGGGCTGCTGCGCAGCCCAGCGGGGATAAATCCCCTCGCCACAAGATTGCAGCGAGGCTCACCTTTTTTACTGATCGGCAATGCCCTCCAGGGCTGTCAGAAAATGCACCGCATGCTGCGGGTTTTTTCGGACAGTCCTGAAGGGCATTTTTATGTGTGCCGCCGCTGTTTCCGCACATCGGTGCGTTTAACCGGCGATGTCCTTATTTCGTGTAGTCCCTTTCCTAACTTGTACTTGGCCCCTCTACTCGGCCATGGCTCTCGGCGAGAATCCCCGACCGCCCCTCCTGTAGAGAAACGCCGATGTCCGATCCAGCCAGCGAGCCAGCCTTTCGTCTGGAGATAGCCGGTCTGCCCGAGCCTGTTGACGTCGTGGCCTTCACGGGTAGCGAAGCGATCAGCGAACCCTTCGTCTATGAAGCGCAGCTGTCGTTGCGCGACGCGAACCTGGACCTGGCGGGCCTGTTGTACCGCAGCGTCTGGTTGAGTTTCGGGGCCCCGGGCCGAGGTGTTCATGGGCAGCTTCATGAGTTGGTCCAACACAGTCATGGCGCCGGCTGCCAGGTGCGTATCGGGCCGAAGCTGGCCTGTCTGGCGCAGCGATTCAGCCAGCGGGTTTTCAGCGCCCGCTCGGTGCCGCAGATCATTCGCCAGGTGCTCAAGGCCCATGACATCATTGGCCGCAGCCTGTGCCTGGATTTGAGTGGTGATTATCCACCGCAGGATTTCTGTACCCAGTATCGAGAGTCGGACCTGCAGTTCCTGCAGCGCGTATGCGCCCAGGCGGGTATCCACTTTCATTTCGAACACACCCGGGACGGGCATTGCCTGGTGTTCGCTGATAATCCACACAGTTTTCCCCCTGCCGGTAAGGCGGTCTACGCGGACGACGACCCGATTGCCGCGGTGCGCTCGTTCAGCGTGCAAACCGATGTGTCGGAGGAGCAGGTCGCCCAGGGGCGCAGCGACTTGATGAGCCTGCACGGCGGTCAGGTGCTGAAGCTGACGGGCCATCCGTTTGCCGACTGGAACCGGCGCTGGCTGCTGACGAAGGTCGAGCACCGCGCACAGGCGGGGGTGTACGGCAATCATTTCAGGGCCATTCCCCGGGGCGTGCTGTTCGTGCCGGAGGAGGTCCCGGTAAAACCGCGCATGGTGAGCCGGCAACGTGGCTGGGTCGTGGCGGTGGACGAGCCGTCGGAGCTGGGAGCGGGGCGCGTGGCGGTGCAGTTTGACTGGCTCTACCAGGGCGAAGGCGCGAGCCCCAGTCATTGCTGGCTGCCTTTGGCGCCCGAACTGGTCCCGGGCATGGCGGGCGCCTTGAGTGACGGCACCGAGGTGCTGGTGAGCTTTATCGAAGGCGATCCGGATCGGCCAATGATCAGTGCATTTCTGGATGCGCCTGCCTCAGTAGAGATTGTGGATGAGTCATCCACAGGCGAAACGCGTGGGCCATCGGTTGCCGATCCGTTTCTGTTGTCTGCAATCCGGGATGCCGAGCCGCTGGTCTTGTTGTGCTTGTTGCCCGAAGGCGGGCCTTTCAGCCCCTGCTCCCAGCCACTGTGCACCTGCCGTATGCTCATGCGGCGTGGCGCGAGTGTCGCTCGATGAACGCCGCGCCCCTGTCTGGATCACCGCCGCAATGGCTGCTGCTCGACGTACCGAGTGCGCCTGGCGCTGCGCGGCTGGTGCGCGCGCAGTTCGCCAAGGCCCGGTGCTTTGCCTTGTTTGAAAACACCGAGCTGCATGGGTTGCGAGAGCACGGTCCGCTGTTGGTGGATCTGCGCCATTCGCCTGCGCTGGCCAGCCTTTGTCACCTGGACCCAGGTTCCTGGCCGGGGCTGTTGTTGGTCAGCCCATCGCCCGCTGCGCAATTGCTGGCGCATCTGCGGCGCATGCTGACGGTGACCCTGGGTCTGCACCACAAAGCTTTGTTGAGCTACTACAACCCGTACATCGCCAGCTATTTCTTCGACGGTTGCGACCCTCAAGAACTCAGTTGCTGGCTGGGCCCGATCAGTTTGTTGCGCTGGTTTGGTGGCACCTGGGCCGACCGGGCGATCGGCAGCCAGGGTTGGCAACAACTGTCCAACCCTGGGCTGCCGGTGGCGGCGCTGGAGAAAGAGCATGGGCTCAGCGACCGGCAGCAGGACCAGTTGCAACGGTGCCTGCTGGAGCGTCACGCCTGGCAATGGTGCCGCTCCACCGGATGTAATTACCAGCGGCTCTGGGGGGATTTGCAGCAGGGCCTGACGCTGGGGTTTACCGAGCGGGCGGTGCTCGATGACTGGCTGTGGCTACGCCTGCAATACCCCGATGCCCGGCCAGTGCCTGGCCTGGTGGGTGGTTCGCAGCGCGAGCGGTTCGAGCATCTGCGCCGGCGCTGGCAGGGCAGCCAGGATTGAGCGTTAGTGGGCTGATGCGCCGAGCCAGCGATCGTGCCGCTGCAAGTGCCAGGCGAAAGCGCCGAGGGTCAGGCTGCGCAGGGCCATGAACAGCAGGAAGGTTATCCATAGCCCATGGTTGCCCAGCCCTTGCAGCGCCCAGGCGATGGGCAGCACCAGCAGCAGGGTCAGCAGCATGCCGTTGCGCATTTCCCGGGCACGGGTGGCGCCAATGAACAGCCCGTCGAGCAAGTAACTCCAGACCGCAATCAGCGGCAAGGCGGCCAGGTAGGGCAGGTAGTGATAAGCGGTGGCGCGCACGTCAGGAATGTCGGTCTGCATGTCGATGAACAGGTGGCCGGCGAGCAGGAACAGCAGTGCAAAGCCCAGGCTGGCGATCAACGACCAGCCGCACGCCACCACCAGCGAGCGACGCAGCGCCAGGCGGTCGCGCGCGCCAATGGCATGGCCGCACAGCGCTTCGACGGCATGGGCCAGGCCGTCCAGGGCATGGGCTGTCAGCAACAGGCCGTTGAGCAGCAAGGCATTGGCCGCCACGGTCGCATCCCCCAGGCGTGCGCCTTGCACGGTGATCAGGAAAAACACCGCTTGCAGCACCAGGCTGCGGATGAAAATGTCCCGGTTCACCGCCAGTAGCGGACGCCAGCTCTGCCACACCCCCAGGGCGCCCCAGGCAATCTGTCCAGGCCAGGCGCGGAGTGTGTGACGAGCCAGGGCCAGGCCGACCAGCGCACCGGTCCACTCGGCGATCACCGACGCCCGGGCCGAACCGGTCACGCCCCAGTCCAGGCCGATCACGAACCACAGGTTGAGGGCGATGTTGATCAGGTTGGTCACCAACAGGATCGCCAGCGGGGCCCGGGCATTCTGGGCACCGAGGAACCAGCCTACCAGCGCATAACTGGCCAGCGCCGCCGGCAGGCCGAACAGCCGGGTGTGAAAGAAATCCTGGGTCAACTGGTTGAGCTCGGCGGACGGCTGCATGAAGTGCAAAGCCACGCCACTCAACGGCACGCCGACGGCACCGAGCAGTACCGCCAACCCCATCGCCAACAACAGCCCTTGCAGCAGCACTTGTCGCAACGCCGCCCCGTCACCGCGCCCGGCAGCCTGGGCGGCGAACCCGGTGGTGCCCATGCGCAGGAAACCCATGGCCCACGCCAACACCGTATACAAACTCGCCCCGACCGCCACCGCGCCCAACTGATGGGCATGGGGCAAATGGCCGATGACGGTACTGTCCACCAAGGCCACCAGCGGTACGGAAATGTTCGAGAGAATCATTGGCGCAGCCAGCGCCCAGACCCGGCGATGGGTAAGGCGGTCGCGCCAGTCGGTGGTCAGGTTGGACATGCGGGCTCCTTGATGGAGCGCGATTGTAGCGGGTTCCTGAATTGATCGTGCCCGGTGCGGAGGGGAACACGCAATTCTCCAAAGTGACTTCGGACTCATTGTGGCGAGGGAGCTTGCTCCCGCTCGGCTGCGAAGCAGTCGTAAAGCCGGCTGGCGCGATGTGTCTGGAAGATTGCGTCAGCCCATTTGGGGCGGCTTCGCCACCCAGCGGGAGCAAGCTCCCTCGCCACAGGTGCTTGTGTCCGGCGCGGGCTCTGTGGTGGGGAGCGATCCGAGTGCTAGTGGATAATCCAGCTCAACAACCACAACCCCAGCACCAGCCAGATGATGCCCATGACGATCGAGGCCCGCATGAACGCGCGGATCGCCGAGTAAAGCAACATCAGCCCGAGGATCAGCGCGATGATGCTGATGATCGAGGTGTCCATGCCCAGGGTACGTGACAGCCCATCGACAAAATTGCCGCCGGCATTGGCCAGGGTGTTGAAGAGACCGCTGAGCAGGTCGACGATGAAACGGATCACCGAACCGAGCGCCTGGCCGAGCCATTCGAAAAAGCTTTCTGCCTGCATGTGTGCATCCTGATGGGAGGGGATCTGAGCTGAGCCGTTGGCTCCTGATTGTAGGAGCTGTAGCGGCCGAGTTGGTTCGATTATGGGGCAAACTGTCGCTTCGTACCGAGACTCTTGCCTTCCCAGGTCATCCCCCTGAAGCTATGCGCATTCAGGAGAACCCGATGAACCTTGTTGAACTGACCGAACGCCTGCATGCCATTCGTGACCGTAACGACTGGCGGCAATTCCACAGCCCGAAAAACCTCGCCATGGCCGCCAGTGTGGAAATGGCCGAACTGGTGGAGATTTTCCAGTGGCTGACCGAGGACCAGTCGCGCCAGTTGCCGGCGGACAAACTGGCCCACGCCGGGCAGGAGGTCGGTGACATCGTGTTGTACCTGTTGCTGCTTTGCAGCGAACTGGGCCTGGACATGGACGCCGTGGTGCGCAGCAAACTGGCTGACAGCGAACGGCGGTTCGGCCAATGAGCGACCGTCATTTCGATCAGCTCGCCACGCGTTTTGCCGAAAAAATCTACGGTGGGGCCAAGGGCGCGATCCGCCTGGCGGTGCTTCAGGCCGATCTGCTGGAAGCCTTGCCACAGCGTCCATTGCGCGTGCTGGACATCGGCGCCGGCCTGGGCCACATGTCGTTGTGGCTGGCCGAACGCGGTCACCAGGTGACCCTGGCCGAGCCGGCCGAGCCCATGCTCGAAGGCGCCCGCCAGCGCTTTGCCGAGGCGGGCCAGAGCGCCACGTTCATCCAGGCGCCGTGGCAGGACCTGCTCGGCCAGCTCACCGAACCTTACGACCTGGTGTTGTGTCACGCGGTGCTGGAATGGCTGGCCGAACCTCACGCGATCCTGCCAGTGCTGCATCAACTCACGGTCCCTGGCGGCTGGCTGTCCCTGGCATTCTACAACCGCGACGCGCTGGTCTATCGCAACCTGCTCAAGGGGCATTTTCGCAAGTTGCGCAAAAATGACATGGCCGGCGAAAAACAGAGCCTGACGCCGCAACAACCTCTTGATCCACGAGAGTTGGCGGCGCAACTTGAAGGCCTGTGGCAGGTCGAAAACCAGAGTGGTGTGCGGGTTTTCCATGACTATATGCCGGTGGAGTTCCAGGGACGCGTGGAGCTTGCGCAGTTGCTGGAAATGGAACTGGCCCACCGTCGCCATCCGGCGTTTGCCGGGTTGGGACGTTATCTGCACTGGATCTGCCGTCCAGTGTGACCGGAGAGTGAAATGAAAGGTCGTTCAGGGTTGTTGATGCTGTGCCTGGGACTGGCGGCCTGCCAGGGCAGCAACCCCTATGTCGCCACGTCCAATCCACTGCCACCGGCGCCGGCCGAGGCCGCCACGGTGTTCGACCGCAGCGCTTACCCTGCGCCGCCCCGTGACTATGGGCGCTATCGCAGTTGGGCCTGGCGCGACGGGCGCCTGCCGTCGGGTTCCGCCTGGGCGGATTCGGCCCAAGTGGCCGAAGCGGTGAGCAATGCCCTGGACCAGCGTGGCCTGCGCCCGCTGCATGACAACCGGCCCGCCGACCTGTTCGTCAGCGCCGACCTGCGTCTGGAAACCCGCGTGCGCCAGGTCCGCGACGACTACGATGCCGGTTACTACGGCGGCTATAACCGTTATGACCGCTATGGCCCGGGTTATGGGATGTACCATCCGGTGCCGATGGTGCGCACGTATCAGGAGCAGGTCGTGGTGGTGCGGGTGGATCTGTTCGATGCCCGCACGGGGCAACCGGTATGGAGCGCCAGCGCCGAGACCGGCCAGCGGGGCAGTCAAAGCGAGCGCACCGATGCCATTCGTGCTGCAGTGGAAAAAGCCATGTCGGCGTATCCTCCAAGTTGATTACGCAACGGAGTAAAACCATGTTTCGCCGTCTTGCTCTACTGGCCTTCACCCTATTGTTGGGCGCTTGTGCCTCTAATCAGGTCAACCATGATTTCGACACCAGCCGCGATTTCGCGGCGTATCGCAGTTGGAGCTGGAAAGACCCGGCGCTGCAATATCGCCCCGATGACCCTCGCATCAAGAGCGACCTGACCGAACAGCGGATCCGCCAGGCGGTTGCCGATCAACTCGACCAGCGCGGCTTGCGTCCGGCGGCTGGCGGGCATGGCGATGTGCTGGTCCAGGCCTATTTGATCGTCGAGGACCGCCAGCAGCAGGTCACCACCCACTACGGCGGCGGCTGGGGCGGCCCTTGGAATGGCTATTGGGGCGGGCCGATGTACAACGAAACCCGCAACATCAGCTACAAGGTCGCCACCGTGCAGATCGACCTGCTCGATGGCAAGGACGGCAAGCTGGTGTGGCGTGGCAGTGACGAACAACTGCTCAGCAACTCCCCCAACCCGGCTGACCGCAACACCGCCGTGCGCGAGACGGTTGGGCGGATCCTGTCCAACTACCCGCCGCGCTGAGCACGGCGAATTCAAGATGGGGGGAGGCTGAGCCACTGCCATCGCGAGCAAGCTCGCTCCCACATTAGGGGGGGCTGCTCAGGTCACCGGCCGCCACTCTCCCACCATATGCTCCAGCGCCCCGGTCCCCACCAGTTGCAGTTGTCCACTGGATCCCGCCGCGCTGGACAGCAGGGTCACTTCGCTGGGCAGGCGTACCGGTTTCTTGAAGGTCACCTCGATCTCGATGTTGGCCTCGGGCAGGTGGTCATCCAGCGCCGCGAGGGTCCTGGCCTTGTTCCACAAGCCGTGGGCGATGGCGGTGGGGAAGCCGAACAGCCTGGCGCTGATACCGCTCAGGTGAATCGGGTTGTAGTCGCCAGACACTTTGGCATATTGCCGCCCGATGTCTGCCGGTGCGGTCCAGTGCGCGACTTCAATCAAGGGCAGGCTGGCCTGCGGTGAGTCCTCCACAAGTGCCCCGTCGAGCTGGACGCCTTTGCAAAGCATCTGGCTCTGGGCCTCCCATAGCGGCCCCAACTGGTCATCGAGGCGGGTCACCAGGTCGAATACCGCGCCCTTGGGGTGGGCTTGAAGATTCTCGACATTGACGCTGGCACGCACTTGGCCAACCCCGCCCATGGGCCGCAATAGACGAATGCGGTTGCTCAAGTGGATCAGCCCCAGCAGTGGGAATGGAAAATTCCGCGCGGTGAGCAATTGCATTTGCAGGGCAAACGCCAAGACGTGGGGATAGGTCGGCGGCAGCAGTCCGTTATCGACGAACCCGCAGACTTTGCGATAGGCCGCCAGGCGTTGCGGGTCGACCTGAAGCACTTGACGCAGCCCCTCCTCGGGCAGGGTCGTTCCGGTGACCTTGCGCCGTGTCGCCGCTTTCGAATAAAGCCCGGACATGGAGGGCGGGCTGCTGACTTCATGCCATTGGATCGTCATGGTCACGCTCCCAGAAGGCTTTGCCCGCATACCCGCAGGGCCTGGCCGGTCACGGCACCCGTGCCCGGTTGCGCCAGCCATGCAACGGCTTCGGCGACATCCTGGGGCAGGCCGCCCTGGCCCAGGGAACTCATGCGCCGCCCGGCTTCGCGTAGCGCGAAAGGAACCTCGGCGGTCATGCGCGTTTCAATGAAACCCGGCGCCACGGCGTTGATGCTGATGCCCCGTGGTTGCAACAACGGTGCCCAGGCCTGGGCCAAGCCGATCAGCCCGGCCTTGCTCGCCGCATAGTTGGTCTGCCCACGGTTGCCGGCAATGCCGCTGATGGAGGCCAGCAGCACGACGCGGCCATTGTCGTGCAGGGTGCCGCTGTCGAGCAGGGCCTTGGTCAATACTTGCGGGGCATTGAGGTTCACGGCCAGCACCGCGTCCCAGAATTCCGGGGTCATGTTGGCGAGGGTCTTGTCCCGGGTGATGCCGGCGTTGTGCACCAGGATATCGACGCCGTCGGGCAGGTGCTCGATCAGCTGTGCCGCGGCATCTTGGGCGCAGATGTCCAGCGTGACGCTGCGCCCGCTCAAGCGAGCGGCCAGGGCGTCGAGGTCGGTCTTGGCCTGCGGCACGTCCAGCAGGATCACATCGGCGCCATCACGGGCCAGGGTTTCGGCGATGGAAGCGCCGATCCCGCGGGCTGCACCGGTGACCAGTGCCTTGAGCCCAGTCAGTGGTCGGGTCCAGTCCTGGACCTGGGTGTCACAGGCGTTGAGGCGAATGACCTGCCCGGAGATGAAGGCGCTTTTGGGCGACAGGAAAAACCGCAATGCGCCTTCCAGCTGGGCTTCGGCGCCGTCGCCGACGTACAGCAGTTGCAGCGTCCCACCGTGGCGCAGCTCTTTGGCCAGGGAACGGCTGAAACCCTCCAACGCCCGCTGGGCACTGGCGGCGAATGGGTCGGCAAGACTTTCCGGCGCGCGACCGAGGATGACGACATGGGCGCTGTGGTCGAGGTTTTTCATCAGCGGCTGGAAAAATTCCCGCAACTGCTTGAGCTGGTCGATCGGCAGCAAATGGCTGGCGTCGTACACCACCGCCTTGATTTTCGGGCCATGGCCGGGGATCCACTCGGTGGCCAGGGTCGGCTCGCCGCCGTAGATGAAGATGGTGTCGGTCAGGCGCTTGGCAAACGTGCCGATCTGTTCGGTCAACGGCCCGCCGCCCAGTAGCAATGCGCCTTCGATCGGCCGCAGGCGCCCGGCCTGCCAGCGTTCCAGGCGCACCGGCGATGGCAGGCCGAGGGACCCGACCATGCGCCGGCCAATGGGCGAATTGGCGAAGTCGATATAACGGTCAGACATGGAACACACTCCGGCTGATGAGGTTCCAAGTGTGGACCATGATTGGCAATCAGTCGTTCGATTGGCGAGATAAAGCCTAAGCTTGAGCGGGAGCGCTTTTTTCCAGGGCACCGAATTCCTGTGGGAGCAAAGCTTGCTCGCGATGCAGACACCGCGTTTTTCAGGTAGGTCGCGTCATCGTTCATCGCGAGCAAGCCTTGCTCCCACAGGGTTCGGTTGAGTCTTCATAGGGCACTAGACCTACACAGGGGAGTTCTTCATGACACAACTACGCCGCGTCGCGATCATCGGTGGTAACCGCATTCCGTTCGCCCGCTCCAACGGGGCCTATGCCACCGCCAGCAACCAGGCGATGTTGACGGCTGCCCTCGAGGGGCTGATCGAACGCTACAACCTGCATGGCTTGCACATCGGCGAAGTGGCTGCCGGTGCGGTGCTCAAGCACTCCCGGGATATGAACATGACCCGCGAATGCGTGCTCGGCTCGCGGCTGTCACCGATGACGCCGGCCTATGACGTACAGCAGGCCTGTGGCACCGGGCTGGAAACGGTGCTGCTGGTGGCCAACAAGATCGCCCTGGGGCAGATCGACAGCGGTATTGCCGGCGGCGTCGACACCACCTCGGATGCGCCGATCGCGGTCAATGAAGGCCTGCGCAGGATCCTGCTGCAAGCCAATCGCGCCAAGACCACCGCCGACAAGATCAAGACCTTCCTGCAGCTGCGTCCCCAGCACCTCGTCCCCGACCTGCCGCGCATCAACGAACCGCGCACCGGCCTGAACATGGGGGAGCATTGCGAATTGATGGCCCAGACCTGGCAGATCCCCCGGGAGGCGCAAGACCAGTTGGCCCTGGAAAGCCATCAGAAAATGGCCGCGTCCTATGCCGAAGGTTGGCAGAACGACTTGATGACACCGTTTCTTGGCCTGACCCGGGACAACAACCTGCGCCCGGACCTGACCCTGGAAAAACTCGCTGCCCTCAAGCCGGCCTTCGAAAAAAGCGCCAAGGGCACAATGACGGCGGGCAACTCCACGCCACTGACCGATGGCGCTTCGTTGGTGCTGCTGGGCAGCGAAGAGTGGGCCAAGGCCCGAGGCCTGCCGATCCTGGCGTACCTGCGCGACGGCGAAACGGCGGCGGTGGATTTCGTCAATGGCGCCGAAGGACTGTTGATGGCCCCGGTCTACGCCGTGCCGCGGTTGCTGGCGCGCAACGGCTTGACCTTGCAGGACTTTGACTACTACGAGATCCATGAAGCGTTCGCCGCCCAAGTGTTATGCACGCTGAAGGCCTGGGAAGACCCGGACTACTGCAAGACGCGCCTGGGCCTCGACGCGCCACTCGGGTCCATCGACCGCAGCCGGTTGAACGTCAAGGGCAGTTCCCTGGCCGCCGGGCACCCGTTTGCCGCCACGGGCGGGCGCATTGTCGCCAACCTCGCCAAGTTGCTTGATGCCGCCGGGCGAGGTCGCGGCTTGATCTCCATCTGCGCCGCCGCAGGCCAGGGGGTGACGGCGATTATCGAGCGTTGAGGACCGCGCCGTCCTGGCGGGACGCCAGTTCCCGGTGATGGCTGGCGTAGCGCTCGGCGAGGATCGAGCAGACGATCAACTGCAGCGGGTGATAGATCATGATCGGCAGCAGGATCAGCCCCAGGCCGGGATGGTTGCCGAAAATCAACGCCGCCATGGGCACTCCGGCGGCGAGGGATTTCTTGCTGGCACAGAACACCGCGGCAACCTCATCGGCGCTGCTGAAGTGCAGGGCGCGGGCGGTGCGGGTGGTCGCCCACAAGATGATCGCCAACAGTACGGCACTGCCAAGCACTGCGCTCAAGAGCACACCGTGGCCTTGCTGTTGCCAGATGCCGGATACCATCGAGTTGCAGAACGCCGCGTAGACCAGCAGCAGGATCACCAGCTTGTCGATGATGCTGGTGTAGCGTTTATACCGACCGAAAAAGCCGGCCAGCCAACGCCGCAGGAACTGCCCCAGCACCAGTGGCAGCAGCAACATCAGGCACAGGTCGAGCAAGGTTGACCCCAGGTCGATACCTCCGGCGCCGCTGCCGACCACGAAACTGACCAGCAGCGGTGTCAGGAAAATCCCCAGTACGCTGGACAGGCTCGCGTTGAGAATCGCCGCCGGCACGTTACCGCCGGCACTGCCGGTCAGCGCCACCGAGGAAGAAATCGTCGAGGGCAGGGCGCATAGGTAGAAGAACCCCAGCATCAGCAGCGCGGGCACATGGCTGCCGACTAGCCAGTGGCTGATCAGCCAGATCAATGGAAACACGCCAAAGGTGAAACCCTGCACCATCACATGCAGGCGGATGTTCTTCAAACCGTGGCGGATCTGTTCGCCGGACAGGTTGACCCCGTGCAGGAAGAACACCACGAAGATGCCGATGTTGACCACCCATTCGGCATGCATGGCACCGCCCGTGGCGCCAAAGGTGGGAAAGAAGTACGCCAGCAGCGTGGCGAGCACCATGCCGCACAGGAACCAGTCGGTCACCATGCGTTTGAGGTGTCTGAGGATATGCATAGGGCACCGCATGTTGTAAGAAAAGTCGACTTAGCCTAACGTCGTCCTCATCAGTCGTCTTGCGACATAAGGCCAATCAATGCCGCCTAACGGACACCAGCAGCTGGAACGACGTATCCCCGACCTGGCGCAATTGCCGAGGCCGCTGTATGCCCGCGTCGAAAGCTTGAGCGCCGGTTCCTGGACGCAAGCCCATCGTCATGACTGGGTGCAATTTTCCTACGCCATCAGCGGCGTTCTCGGCGTACACACCGCCGCGGGTAGCTTCTTTGCCCCGCCACAACGGGGCATCTGGATCCCGGCCGACCTGGAACATCAGGTGGTGACCTCCACCCGGGCGGAAATGCGCAGCCTGTATGTCCATCGTCACGCCTGCCCCTGGGCCGATGAACGCTGTCGGGTGCTGGAAGTCACGCCACTGGCCCGTGAGTTGATCAAGGTGTTCTGTCAGCTTCCGGTCGATTACCCGCAAGGCGATACCCAGGAACAACGGTTGGTGCAGGTGTTGCTGGACCAACTGGCGACCCTGCCGGAAGTGGGATTCTCCCTGCCGCTGCCGCGACATGCCCGTCTGCTGGGGCTGTGTAACGAGTTGATCGAACAGCCTGAGCAGAACGTCACCTTGCACGCCTGGGCTGAGCGTCTGGGTACGTCGGAAAAAACCCTGATGCGCCTGTTTCAGCGCGAGACCGGCCTGAGCTTTCGCGCCTGGCGCCAGCGCATGCGCCTGTTGTCGTCCCTGGGGTCGCTGGAGCAGGGCGACAGCGTCACCAGCGCTGCGTTGTCCTGTGGGTATGATTCAACGTCCGCGTTCATTGCCGCGTTCAAGGGGATGTTCGGCTTTACGCCGGGGGAACTGTTCAAGCATTGAGTCGTCGCATCGCTTACAACCGACGGTAGGCACGGCTGTCAGCTCTTGTCGCAAATGCCTTCGCATTCAGTTGCCAACGCCAAGTCCGGTCTCGGCTATGATTCGGCTCGGTCGATTAATCAGGCACATTGTGTGCATCGCAAGTTCATAGGTCGGCAACCCCTCCCCGTGGAGGAAGGATTGCCGTATAACGACTGTCATTCGCGTGTTTGGTAATAAAGGACCCACAATAAAAGCTGATGAAGACTCCAAAACGCATTGAACCCCTGATCGAGGACGGTCTGGTCGACGAGGTGCTGCGCCCACTCATGAGTGGTAAAGAAGCAGCTGTTTATGTGGTGCGCTGCGGCAACGAGCTACGTTGCGCGAAGGTCTACAAGGAGGCGAACAAGCGAAGTTTTCGTCAGGCGGCCGAATATCAGGAGGGCCGCAAGGTCCGCAACAGCCGTCAGGCCCGGGCCATGGCCAAGGGCTCGAAGTTCGGGCGCAAGGAAACCGAGGACGCCTGGCAGAATGCCGAAGTGGCGGCACTGTTCCGCTTGGCCAGCGCGGGTGTGCGCGTGCCCAAGCCATACGACTTCCTTGAAGGCGTGCTGCTGATGGAACTGGTGGCCGACGAGTACGGCGATGCAGCGCCGCGTCTGAACGACGTGGTGCTGGAGCCGGACCAGGCCCGGGAATATCACGCCTATCTGATTTCCCAGATTGTGCTGATGCTGTGTACCGGTCTGGTGCACGGCGACCTGTCGGAGTTCAACGTCCTGCTCACGCCGACCGGGCCGGTGATCATCGACCTGCCGCAGGCCGTGGATGCTGCGGGTAACAACCATGCTTTCAGCATGTTGGAGCGGGACGTGGGCAACATGGCGTCCTACTTCGGCCGGTTCGCTCCGGAGCTCAAGCGCACCAAGTACGCGAAGGAAATGTGGGCGCTGTATGAAGCCGGCACCTTGCATCCGGCCAGTGTGTTAACCGGCGAGTTCGACGAGCCGGAAGAGCTGGCGGATGTCGGCGGGATCATGCGCGAGATCGAGGCCGCGCGCCTGGACGAGGAACGTCGCCAGGCCGTCCGCGCCGCCGATGATGCCCCGCCGGGCAAAGCTGAAGAGCCGCCTCCGCCTTGGATGCAATGATCGGTTGACCAGAAACCCGGCCAAGGCCGTAATGCTGTTCACTTGAGGCCATCGCCAAACCCGTGGCGAGGGAGCTTGCTCCCGCTGGGCCGCGAAGCGGCCCCCTAAACCTGCCAAATGCGCAGCGTCAGACACACCGCTCCCGTCGGTTTACGACTGCTTCGCAGCCGAGCGGGAGCAAGCTCCCTCGCCACAGGTTCCTCATTTTCTTGAATGAATAGCATTAGGCCAAGGCCGGGTTTTTTTTAGGCACTGCAAAATCCTAGACCCACCGCAGTCCCCCTGTGGGAGCGAGCTTGCTCGCGATAGCGGTGGATCAGCTTGCATCCATGTTCAATGTATCGCCGTCATCGCGAGCAAGCTCGCTCCCACTGGGAATGTCAGAGGGGGGCGTTTTCCTGGCAGCACCCCGACGCCAGTTCCTTGAGGATCGGGCAATCCGGACGGTGGTCGCCGTGACAGTGTTCCACCAGGTCCTGGAGGGTGTCGCGCAGTTCGGCCAGTTCGCGGATTTTCTGGTTCAGCTCATCGATGTGTTGCCGGGCCAGGGCCTTGACGTCGGCGCTGGCGCGCTGGCGGTCTTGCCAGAGGGTCAGCAATTTGCCGACCTCTTCCAGGGAAAACCCCAAGTCGCGGGAGCGCTTGATGAACGCCAGGGTGTGCAGGTCATCGGCGCCGTAGATCCGGTAGCCGCTGTCGGTGCGATGGGCGGCCTTGAGCAGGCCGATGGACTCGTAGTAACGGATCATCTTCGCGCTCAGGCCACTCTGGCGGGCCGCTTGGCCGATGTTCATCGCTTGTCCTCCAACTGCTTGGGTGTCCAGAACTTCAACAGTAACGCATTGCTGACCACGCTGACGCTCGACAACGCCATGGCCGCGCCGGCCAGCACCGGGTTGAGAAAACCGAACGCCGCCAGGGGGATGCCGATCAAGTTATAGACGAACGCCCAGAACAGGTTCTGGCGGATCTTGGCGTAGGTCTTGCGGCTGATATCCAGCGCCGCCGGCACCAGTCGCGGATCGCCGCGCATGAGGGTGATGCCCGCGGCATGCATCGCCACGTCGGTGCCGCCGCCCATGGCAATGCCGATATCGGCGGCGGCCAGGGCTGGGGCGTCGTTGATGCCGTCGCCGACCATCGCCACTACCGAGTGTGTTTTCAACTGCTGGACGATGGCGGACTTATCCGCCGGCAGCACTTCGGCATGGACCTGGGTGATCCCCAGCGCCTCGGCCACCACCCGGGCGCTACCCCGGTTATCGCCCGTGAGCAAGTGACTGGCGATGTGGCGCTCATTGAGGGCCTGTACGGCAGCGAGGGCGCCGGGCTTGAGGGTATCACCGAAGGCGAACAGGCCCAGCACCCGAGGCATCGCGCCTTGTTCGATCAGCCAGGACAACGTGCGACCTTCGGTCTCCCAGGCCTGTGCCGACTCGGCCAGCGAGCCGGGGGCCAGGCCCAGTTCGTCCAGCAGACGGCGATTGCCCAGGGCCAGGCGATGCCCGTCGAGGCTACCGGTAATGCCGCGTCCGGCCAGGGACTGGCTGTCGCTGACATCCGCCACGTCCAGGCCGCGCTCGGCGCAGGCATCCAGTACGGCTTTGGCGAGCGGGTGTTCGCTGCCGCGTTGCAGGGCGCCGGCCATTTTCAGCAGCGCGTCTTCATCACCTTCCAGGGCCGTCAAGTGGGCGATGCGCGGTGTGCCGGAGGTCAGGGTGCCGGTCTTGTCGAACACCACGGTGTTGACTTCATGGGCACGCTCCAGCGCCTCGGCGTCCTTGATCAGAATCCCGTGACGCGCGGCCACGCCGGTGCCGGCCATGATCGCCGTGGGCGTTGCCAGGCCCAAGGCGCAGGGGCAGGCGATCACTAGCACGGCGACGGCGTTGATCAGCGCGGTTTCCAGTGGCGCACCGTACAGCCACCAACCGATGAGCGTCGCCAGGGCCAGCGCCAGCACCACCGGTACGAACACCTGGCTGACTTTATCCACCAGTTTCTGGATCGGGGCCTTGGCGGCCTGGGCGTCTTCTACCAGGCGGATGATGCGCGCCAGGACGGTTTCGGTCCCCAGGGCCAGCGTGCGTACCAGCAGCCGACCTTCGCCGTTGATGGCGCCGCCGGTGACTTTGTCGCCGGGCTGCTTGGGCACCGGCAGGCTTTCACCACTGATCAGCGCTTCGTCGGCGTGGCTCTGGCCTTCCAGTACTTCGCCGTCCACCGGGAAGCGTTCGCCGGGCTTGACCAGCACCAGGTCATTCAAGCGCAGGGCACTGATGGCAACATCCCGCTCCTGGCCATCGATCACCTGGATCGCCCGTTCCGGACGCAAGGCTTCGAGGGCGCGGATGGCGCTGGCGGTTTGTCGCTTGGCGCGGCTTTCCAGATATTTGCCGAGCAGTACCAGGGCAATCACTACGGCCGAGGCTTCGAAGTACAGGTGCGGCATGCCGCCAGGGCGGGCGATCACCCATTCATAAAGGCTCAAGCCGTAGCCGGCGCTGGTGCCCAGGGCCACCAGCAGGTCCATGTTCCCGGCACCGACACGCACGGCCTTGAAGGCGGCGACGTAGAAACGCGCACCGAAGATGAATTGCACCGGCGTCGCCAGGGCGAACTGCACCCAGGCCGGGAGCATCCAATGCACGCCGAACGGCTGCAGCAGCATCGGCAGTACCAGCGGCACGGACAGCGCAATCGCCAGCGCCAATATCAGGCGCTCACGGTTCAGACGGTTGGCCTGCGTGTCGGCGGGCTGTTCGGCCTGCCAGACAGTGGCGTCATAGCCGGCGCGCTTGACCGCATCGATCAGGTTTTGTGGATCCACCTGGCCGAGCAGTTCGAGGTGGGCCCGCTCATTGGCCAGGTTGACGCTGACCCTGTTCACACCGTCGACTTTGCCCAAGGCGCGTTCGACCCGGCCGACACAGGAAGCGCAGGTCATGCCTTCGATGTTCAGTTCCAGGGTGTGCACCGGAACGCTATAGCCTGCCTGTTCGACGGCCTGCTTCAAGGCCGGCAGGCTACCTTCGGGGGCCTGGACACGCGCCAGTTCCGTCGCCAGGTTGACGCTGACGGCGCTGGCACCGGTGACTTTGCTCAAGGCCCGCTCGACCCGTCCGGCGCAGCTGGCGCAGGTCATGCCGGCAATGGGTAGATCGAATGTGGTGGATTCGGACATCGGTCACGCTCCCTGTAGTGAATGACTACAGGATCAACCTTGCCATGTTGGCAAGGTCAAGCGCCAATCCTCTGTGGGAGCGAGCCACAAGTTCAAGTGGCGTGTCAGTAACCGAGCCCCGCCTGCTTGAGGTACATGCCTTGTTCATTCATGGCGATGCGGAACTTCAGAATGTCACCGGCCTTGAGGGTGATGTTCTGCGACCCTGGCGCGAGCATGCCCGGGTTGCACCCCTGTGCCTGGCTTGGCAGCAACTTCAGGCGCAAGGAGAACTGGCCCGGCGGCAGGTTGAACGAGGTGCTTTGCTCCTGGAACAGCCTGGCCGAGAGCTGATCCTGGATGTAGATGCCGATTTCGCAACTGGTCGCCACTTCCAGGCGCTCGCGAGAAATGATCAACACGCCGTAGTCTTCGCCGGCGGCCGATGCCTGGGGCGCCACCGCTGAAAAACCGAGCATGCAAAACAGGCTGAACGCTGACCAGCGCATGGCTGAACCTCCGGTGTTAAATCCTTGATGTGTGCAGCTTGGCTGAGCGCGATGCCGATTGCCAGCCCGGCAGTTTTTGTCAGAACTTGACCTTGCCATGATGGCAAGCTTGAGACTGCTGGCAACCTCAATCCCAAGGAGTTATCTCATGCAAACTTTCAATGTCCAGGGCATGTCCTGCGGTCACTGTGTCAAGGCCATCACCCAGGCGGTCAAGTCCAAGGACCCGGCGGCCGATGTGCAAATCGACCTGGGCGCCAAGACTGTCCAGGTCCAGAGTTCGTTGCCGGCCGATGCCGTGCTCGCGGCCATCAAGGAGGAGGGCTACGAGGCCAGCCCTGCTTGAAGTTTTTTAATCGTTAGCGACCTACCGGAATGTTCAAGAGCGTCCGGCACGGCTAGACTGTCGGGCTGTCGAACGACGCCTGAGCTGGACGCCCGATGAACCTCCGTACCATTCTGATTCTTGGCGCCTTGAGCGCTTTCGGTCCCTTGGCGATCGACTTCTACCTGCCTGCCTTTCCGGCGATGGCCACGGCCTTCGGTACCGATGAAAAACACATCCAGTTGACCCTGGCGGCCTATTTCCTCGGCTTGTCCATCGGACAACTGGCCTATGGGCCGGTGGCGGACCGGTTCGGGCGGCGCATTCCGCTGCTGACTGGCGTCGGCCTGTTCACTCTGGCCTCCCTGGCCTGCGCCTATGCGCCGAGCCTGGAATGGCTGATCGGCGCCCGTTTCGTCCAGGCCCTGGGTGGATGCGCCGGGATGGTGATCTCGCGGGCGGTGGTCAGCGACAAATGCGATGCGGTGGGTTCGGCCAAGGTGTTTTCGCAGTTGATGCTGGTGATGGGCCTGGCGCCGATTCTCGCGCCGATGCTGGGCGGGTTGCTGGTGAACCTGCATGGCTGGCAGTCAATTTTCATTGCCCTGACCCTGTTCAGTGCATTGGCGTCGACGGCGGTGGCCTTGTGGCTGCCGGAAAGTTTGCCGGACTATGTGCCTCGGCAACCGTTGTCGGGGGCGTTGCGCCAATATGGCCGGTTATTGACCGACGCTGTCTTCCTCGGCCATGCGCTGACGGGGGGTATCGCTATCGCTGGGATGTTTGCCTACATCGCTGGTTCGCCTTTCGTCTTTATCAAGCTCTACGGTGTACCGGCCGAACATTTCGGTTGGCTGTTCGGCACCAACGCGGCGGGCTTCATCCTGGTTGCGCAGGTCAACGCCCGGCTGCTGTCCAAGCGCGGCCCGGCGTTCCTGCTGAGCCGCGCGGTATGGGTCTACCTGGGCGCCGGGCTGAGCTTGCTGGCCGTCAGTTCATTGCAACCTGCGCAGTTGTGGCCGTTGCTGGTTCCACTGTTTATCTGCATCGCCAGCTTGGGTTGCATCCTTCCCAATGCCTCGGCCTGCGCCATGAACGGGCAGGGCGCCCGGGCCGGCAGTGCTTCGGCGATGCTGGGATGCCTGCAGTTTTCCGTCGCCGCCGGGGCAGCCTCGTTGGTGGCGGCGCTGCATGACGGCACCGCCGTGCCAATGGCGCTGGTCATCAGCCTGTGCGGGCTGTTGGTGGTGGGCGCAGCGATGCTGACTCGTCGCCTGCAAAATGCCCGGGCATTGGCCCAGGCCAGTCGCGAGGGCTGACTCAGCCGACCGCGCGCTGCTGTTGTTCGGGGAAATGATGGGGCGCGAGGATCCGCGCTTGCAGGGTGCTGGCGAAGGCCTGGGCTTCGGCCTCGGTACGGAAGGTGACGACGTGCTGGTCAAGGCGCACTTGCCACTGGGATTTTGCCACTTCTTTTATCAGGATCTTCATTGCTGACCTCCTCACGAAAAGATTGCGTTGCAAAGGCCTCGAGTGTAGACCCGAATGCGATCGCAATTGTGACAAGGATCAATTCTCGGACTGACGGTGCGGTCCCAAGTTAATGCAACACCTGTGGAGAGGGAGCAAGCTCCCTCTCCACAGGTGAAGTGTTTCGACCTGCCGTCAGAAGCCCTCGAGCACAATCTTGCCCTTGGACTTGCCGCTTTCCAGCAAGGCATGCGCCCGGCGCAGGTTCTCGGCGTTGATGGTGCCGAAATGTTCGCCAACCGTAGTCTTCAGTGTGCCTGCGTCGATCAGGGCGGCCACGCGGTTGAGCAGTTTGTGCTGTTCAAGCATGTCGGCCGTTTCGAACAGCGAGCGGGTGTACATGAATTCCCAATGCAACGACAGGCTCTTGCGCTTGAGCTTGGTTACGTCCAGCGCCTTGGGATCGTCGATCAGCGCCAGTTTGCCCTGGGGCGCGAGGGCTTCAACCAACTGGTCCAGATGCTGGTCGGTCTGGGTCAGGCTGGCGACGTGAGTCACCTGGGGCTGGCCCGCTTCTTTCAACACTTCGCTCAATGGCTGGCTGTGGTCGATCACCAGGTCGGCCCCCAGGCTGTGTACCCAATCCTGGGTCTGCACACGGGACGCGGTGCCAATCACCTTCAGCCCGGTGAGTTGGCTGGCCAGTTGCGTCAGGATCGAACCCACGCCTCCCGCCGCGCCGACGATCAACAGGCTCTGGCCCAGGTCGCTTTGGCCTTCCTGGATTTGCAGGCGCTCGAACAACAACTCCCAGGCGGTAATGGCCGTCAGCGGCAGCGCCGCCGCTTCGGCGAAACCGAGGGTCTTGGGCATGTGGCCGACGATGCGCTCATCCACCACGTGCAGCTCGCTGTTGCCGCCGGCCCGGGCGATGGAGCCGGCATAGAACACCTGGTCCCCGGCCTTGAACAGCGTAACCTCGCTGCCCACCGCCTTGACCACTCCGGCCACGTCCCAGCCCAGCACCTTGGCTGCGCCGTCTTCGGGCTGGACGTTCTGGCGGACCTTGGTGTCCACCGGGTTGACCGAAATAGCCTTGACCTCCACCAGCAGGTCCCTGGGACCGGCGACCGGTTCTGGTAGCTCGATGTCCTGGAGCGATTGCGGGTCAGTGATAGGCAACGAGTGGTAGTAGGCGATGGCTTTCATGAAGCGGCTCCGTGAGATGAATTCGATGGAAGCCATGTTTAGCTATTTATCGTCGAGATAAAACCGGCTAAAAGAACAGGCTCTTTCAATGATTTTTTGATAATGGAGTCGTCATGCTTCGCTTCGATGACTTGCAGTTGTTTGTCCGGGCGGCGGACCTGGGCAGTCTTTCGGCTGCGGCCAGGGTCATGGACCTGTCGGCGGCGGTGGCCAGTGCCGCGTTGAAACGGATCGAGCAGCACCTCGGCGCGCGGCTGTTGGCCCGTTCCACCCGTAGCCTGCGCCTGACGGCCGAAGGCGAGGGCTTTCTCGAATATGCCCGGGCTGCATTGAGCAGCCTTGACGAGGGCCGGCGGTTGTTGACCAGTGGCCAGGACCAGGTCAGTGGGGTGTTGCAGTTGTCCGCACCGTCGGACCTGGGACGCAACCTGCTGCTGCCCTGGCTGGATGCGTTCCAGCGCGAGTACCCCGGGCTGACGGTGCGGCTGTTGCTGGGCGATCGCATCGCCGATCTGTTCAAGCAGCCGGTGGACATCGCCTTGCGTTATGGCGATCCGGAAGATTCGAGCCTGGTCGCCCTGCCCATTGCCCCGGATAACCGCCGGGTGCTGTGCGCATCGCCGGACTATCTGGCTCGCCACGGTGCACCCCATCAGTTGGAACAACTGGCCCAGCACAACTGCCTGTTGTACATGCTGGGCAGTCGGGTCCATGACCGGTGGGGTTTTCATGACGGCAAACGGGAAGTGAGCCTCACCGTCAGTGGCGACCGTTTCAGTGACGACGCCGATGTGGTGCGACGCTGGGCGGTGGCGGGTGCCGGGATTGCCTATAAATCGTGGCTGGATGTGTCCACGGACGTGCTGGCCGGACGCTTGAAAATCCTATTGCCGCACCTGCAATGCGAACGCGCGCCCCTCAATCTGCTGTGTGCCCACCGGGCGCAATTAAGCAAGCCCATCAACCTTTTACGGGACATGCTCCAGGCCCGCTGCGGTGAGTTGACGGCTCGTTTTCCAGTCTTGACGGGGGCCGGCCATTAGTCGCGGGCAAATAGAGAATTTTCCCTCAGGAACAATCGCCTCCAAAGGTTTCCGGAGGACAGGAAAGCTCGACCGCCCCGCTTATACTATCGGCCGCCTGCGCCAGAGCAGTAGACGAATGATTCAACAGGGAGTGAATACATGGAACATGCACCTTGCATCAGCCAGATCGCCACGCTGCTGGCTGACCCCAAGCGCAGCGCAATGATGTGGGCCTTGATGGACGGCACGGCCCGCCAGGCCGAGGAGTTGGCATTGCTCGCCGGGTTGTCGCCGTCCTCGGCCAGCGCGCATCTGGGACGCCTGTCCGCTGGAGGCCTGTTGAAAGTCGAAGCCCGGGGCCGCAAGCGGTTTTTCCGCCTGGCAGCCCCTGAAATCGGTGCTGCCGTCGAAGCGCTGGCCAGCGCGACGCTGGTCAGTACGCCGCGCCAGATCCCGGACATCTTCAAGCGCCGGGTCATGCCGAGCAAAGCGCCGTCGGCTCCCACGTCGTTGATGCGGGCCAGACTTTGCGACGATCACCTGGGGGGCACCCTGGCGGCGGACCTGTATCAGCAACTGCTGGATGCCGGGTGGATCGAGCAGTTCGAGCAGCGGGTGATCGTCACCCACAAAGGCGCCAATCAGTTGGCCGAACGTGGCCTGTTCATCCAGGCCCTGGCCCATCGCAACGCCCGCATTGCTTGTGCCTGCCCGGACTGGAGCGAGCGTCGTCCACACCTGGGGGGCGCGCTGGGGGCGGCCCTGCTGCAACTGTTCATGCAGTCGGGTTGGCTGAGCTTGCCGAACGATTCGCGAGCCCTGCAGGTGACGACGCTCGGCCAGCAGGAAATCCAGCGGTTCGCCCGGCAGGACACGGTGGAGATGGCAATCTAGAGAACGCTCGATGCGTCGCTCAGGGCTGTCGGCAGGTCGTATTCAGCAATAGCCACCTGCGAGGTTCGCGCACACTCGGTCCGGGGAATTATCGGATTGGGGGAGGCAGCATGGACACTCACGGCTACAGTGCGGCGGAACGATTGGAACGGTTACCCATCAGCGGTTACCACCGGGTCATCTTCATCATCATCGCCCT
Organism: Pseudomonas sp. NFACC08-1; assembly: GCF_900106735.1. NCBI lineage: Bacteria > Pseudomonadati > Pseudomonadota > Gammaproteobacteria > Pseudomonadales > Pseudomonadaceae > Pseudomonas > Pseudomonas sp. NFACC08-1. The sequence goes on from NZ_FNNL01000003.1 coordinate 566,682, forward strand.
GGCGTTTTTCTTTGACTCCATGGACCTGGCGATGATGACGTTCCTGTTGGGATCGATCAAAGCCGAGTTCGGCCTGAGTACCGCCCAGGCCGGTTTGCTCGCCAGCTCCAGCTTCTTCGGCATGGTGGTGGGGGCGTCGCTGTCGGGCATGCTGGCCGATCGTTTCGGGCGCAAGCCGGTGTTCCAGTGGAGCATCGTGCTGTGGGGCATTGCCAGTTACTTGTGCTCCACGGCCCAGGACATCGAGACCTTGACGCTGTTTCGCATCCTGCTGGGCATCGGCATGGGCATGGAATTTCCGATTGCCCAGTCGATGCTTTCGGAGCTGATCCCGGCCAAGCGTCGGGGCCGCTACATCGCCTTGATGGACGGCTTCTGGCCGCTGGGTTTCGTGGCGGCGGGGGTGCTGTCGTATTTCCTGCTGCCGGTGGTCGGCTGGCGCGACATCTTTCTGGTGCTGGCGGTGCCAGCGGTGTTTGTCCTGGCGATTCGTTTCTTCATTCCCGAGTCGCCACGCTGGCTGGAGCAAGCCGGTCGGGGCGATGAAGCGGACGCGGTGCTCAAGCGAATCGAAGATAAGGTCCGGACCTCGCTGGGGTATCAGAACCTGCCGGAGCCGATCCGTTTGCCAAGGGTTGAGAGCGCGCCGGGCAATTTCTTTTCGGCCCTGGCGCAGATCTGGTCACCGCTGTATCGCCAGCGCACGATGATGATCTGGAGCGTCTGGTTCTTTGCCTTGCTCGGTTTCTATGGCCTGACGTCCTGGCTCAGCGCGTTGTTGCAGCAGTCGGGGTTCGCGGTGACCCAGTCGGTGTATTACACGGTGCTGATTTCCCTGGGCGGGATTCCCGGTTTCCTGATGGCGGCCTGGCTGGTGGAGCGCTGGGGGCGCAAACCGGTGTGCGTCATCACGCTGTTGGGCGGTGGGGCGATGGCGTTTCTGTATGGGCAGAGCGCGGTGTTTGGCGGCAACGTCGGCCTGTTGATCGGCACCGGCTTGCTGATGCAGTTTTTCCTGTTCGGCATGTGGGCGGTGCTCTACACCTACACGCCGGAGCTGTACCCCACCTCGGCCCGGGCCACGGGCTCAGGCTTTGCTTCGGCGGTGGGACGCATCGGTTCGCTGCTCGGTCCGCTGGTGACCGGCCTGGTCTTTCCCATCACCGGCCAGGGTGGCGTGTTCGCCCTGGGCGCGTTGTGCTTCGCCGTGGCGGCGGGGGTGGTCTGGTTGTTCGGGATGGAGACCCGGGGCAAGACGTTGGAGGAGTTGAGCGAGGCGATAAGGTGATAGGCATTCCCGTGGCGAGGGAGCTTGCTCCCGCTGGGCTGCGTAGCAGTCCTCTCGTCACATGAACGAAACCCATCGGTTGCGACCGCTTCGCGCTCGAGCGGGAGCAAGCTCCCTCGCCACAGGTTGTTCTTTGTTCCCTGTGGTAAGGGCAGCTCATTTCCACAACGCTAAGGTTTTACCAGCCGCGCATCCAGGCTGTTCTGCGCCAGGCGCTTGGCCTGGTCCTGGGTCATGCCCAGATGGGTATACAGCGCGTGGAAGTTTTCGGTGACGTAGCCGCCGAAGTACGCCGGGTCATCGGAGTTCACCGTCACCTTCACACCGCGTTCGAGCATGTCGAGGATGTTGTGCTGCGACATGTCGTCGAACACGCACAGCTTGGTGTTGGACAGCGGGCACACGGTCAGCGGAATCTGCTCGTCGATGATCCGCTGCATCAGTCGCTCGTCTTCAATGGCTCGCACGCCATGGTCGATGCGCTGGATCTTCAGCAGGTCCAGGGCTTCCCAGATGTACTCGGGCGGACCTTCTTCGCCGGCGTGGGCGACAGTCAGGAAGCCTTCGTTGCGTGCGCGGTCGAATACGCGCTGGAACTTGCTCGGTGGATGGCCCATTTCCGAGCTGTCCAGGCCCACGGCCACGAAGGCCTCGCGGAACGGCAGCGCCTGGTCGAGGGTCTTCTCGGCTTGTTCTTCGCTCAGGTGGCGCAGGAAACTCAGGATCAGGCCGCTGGTGATGCCCAGTTGCTGCTCACCGTCCTTGAGGGCGGCGGCGATGCCGTTGAGCACCACTTCGAACGCGATACCACGGTCGGTGTGGGTCTGCGGGTCGAAGAACGGTTCGGTGTGGATCACGTTCTGCGCCTTGCAACGCAACAGGTAGGCCCAGGTCAGGTCATAGAAATCCTGGGAGGTGCGCAGCACATCGGCGCCCTGGTAATACAGGTCGAGGAATTCCTGCAGGTTGTTGAAGGCATAGGCCTTGCGCAGGGTATCGACGTCGCTCCACGGCAGGGCGATCTTGTTGCGTTCGGCCAGGGCGAACAGCAGTTCGGGCTCCAGCGAGCCTTCCAGGTGCAGGTGCAGTTCAGCCTTGGGCAGGGCGTTCAGCCAGTCGTACATGGTCTTTTCTCATCAGCGAATCGATGGCGGGCATTCTACAGGCGCTGGCCGCCCTGTCGGGTAAAACCTGACCGGCTGATCCACTACACGGCGAGCGATTCACGCCGATAAGCATAGGTGTCGGCGAAGCGCGACAGCAGGAATTCGGCGCAGGTCGTCGTTGGGTACTTTGGCGGGTGGGCGTCATCCCGGCAACCGGGCAGGCATTGGATCAGCGTGTCGGGGTGCGGCTCGGCAAAGAACGGCATCGAGTACCGGTCCACCCCCAGCGGGCTGATCACTCGATGCGGCGTCGACAGGTAACGGTCGTTGCTCCAGCGCGCCATCATGTCGCCGAGGTTGACCACGAAGGTGCCGTCGATGGGCGGCGCGTCGATCCATTGGCCGTCGACGTTGCGCACTTGCAGGCCGCCGGCGGCGTCCTGATAGAGCAAGGTGATGCAGCCATAATCGGTATGGGCGCCGGCTCCTTGCTGTTCGGCGCTACTGGCAGTGCGGCGGGGCGGGTAGTGGATCAGGCGCAGTACACTGACCGGCTCGTTGAAGCGCGTGTCGAAAAAGTCCCGTTCGATACCCAGGGCCAGGGTCATGGCCCGCAGCAGTGTTTGTGCAAGTGCCTGCATGTCGCGGTAATGCTGCTCCATCAAGCTTTCCCAGCCAATCAGGTCCGGGTGGCGGTTGGGGCCACGCAGGGGTTTTTCCGCCAGCACGTCGGGATGATCGGCCGGCAAGTGCAGGCCCATGTCGAAGGTTTCCTTCAGGTCGCTGGGCTTGGTCGGGTCCAGTTGTTCGGTGGCGACGGCGCCGTAGCCACGGTGGTGGCGGGTCTGGGTGATGTCGATCTTGAGTTTTTCTTCGACGGGCAGGGCGAAGAAGCGTTGGGCACTGCCCAGCACCTCGGCGATACGCGCCGGGCTGATGGGATGACCCTTGATGTAGAAAAAGCCCCATTGGCGGCAGGCTTGGTCGATCTGCTCGGCGACGGTTTGCCAGGCGCTGGGCTCGTCGCCGTAGAGCGGGCTGATGTCGATGATGGGCAGGCTGTTCATGCGGCTTTCCTGGCTTGAAATAGATACCTCATGTGGGAGCGAGCTTGCTCGCTCCCATAATAGGTTTTAGGTTGGTTTTGGGGACTATTTGGGAATCTCAGCCTTCATGCCTTCGACGTAATAATTCATCGACGCCAGTTCCGCGTTGGTGGCGCTCACGCCCGCCGGGATTTTCTCGACGCCGGCCTGGTCCTTGATCGGGCCGGTGAACGGATGGAAGGTCCCGCTCTCGATGTCAGCGATGATCTGTTCGGCTTCGCCCTTGACCGCTGCTGGCACCAGGTCGCTGATCGGCAGTTTCACCGTGCCTTCTTTCAGGCCACCCCAGTAGTCCTGGGATTTCCAGTTGTGGTCGAGCACGCTTTGGGTTGCCTGGATGTAATGCGGGCCCCAGTCATTGACGATGGAGGTCAGCACCGCCTTGGGACCGAAGTGAGCCATGTCCGAAGCGTAGCCCACCGCATAGACGCCGCGTCGCTCGGCGGCCTGGATCGGCGCCGGGCTGTCGGTATGCTGGAACACTACGTCCACGCCCTGATCGATCAGCGCGTTGGCGGCGTCGGCTTCCTTGCCCGGGTCGAACCAGGAGTTGACCCACACCACTTTGATCTCGCTGCCGGGGTTGTACTTGTTCAGGGCCAGTTGGATGGCGTTGATGTCGCGGATGACTTCCGGGATCGGGAAGGAGGCGACGTAGCCGATCTTCTTGGTCTTGGTCATCTTGGCCGCGAGAAAACCACCGATGTAGCGGCCCTCATAGGTGCGAGCCAGGTACGTGCCCAGGTTCTTGTCTTGCTTGTAGCCGGTGGCGTGTTCGAAGATCACCTTGGGAAACTGCTTGGCGACTTTCAGTGTCGGGTTCATGTAGCCGAAGGAGGTGGTGAAGATCAGGTCGTATTTGTCCTTGGCCATGTTGCGGATCACCCGCTCGGCATCGGCACCCTCTGGCACGTTTTCCACGTAGTTGGTGGTGATCTGCTCGCCGAATTTCGCCGCCAGCTCCTTGCGCCCTTGTTCATGCTGATAGGTCCAGCCGTGATCGCCGATCGGGCCGATGTAGACGAAGCCGACCTTCAGCGGGTCGGCGGCACTGGCATTCAGGCCGGCGCCCAGGCCGACGGCGGCGACAACGGCGCAAAGCAACTTCTTCAAGGGGCGTTTGTGCATGAACTCGAACTCCATTTTGTTGTGAGGTTGGCTGTACGGCACTAATGCAAAATGCTGACCAACAGGACAACTAATCGGCACGGTCCAATTGTGGCGAGGGCGCTTGCTCCCGCTCGGTCGCGCAGCGGCTGTAAAAGCCGGGGGCCGCTGCGCGCCCCAGCGGGAGCAAGCTCCCTCGCCACAGTAAGATCGTCCGGGCGATAAAGGTGCGCGCCGCCCGCCACTCGCCACCCCCTGGTGCATCACACCGAACGAAACGTTCACCGCCTCCTATAGTCAGTAATTCATGACCCGCCCACGCTGACAGGCCTGCGATGCTCACTTTGCTCAAGCAAGAAAAACTGCTGTTGCTGGCGCTGATCGCCGCGTGTATCGCCTATCCGCTGGAACATTGGCTATTGGGCAACGGGCAACTGGTCGCGTTGATCAGCGGCCTGGTGCTGATCGGCTTCATCGTCGCCGCCTCGATGCGCGTGGCCCATCACGCCGAACTGCTGGCGGAAAAGGTCGGTGATCCCTACGGCACGATGATCCTGACGCTGTCGGCGGTGCTGGTGGAGGTGGTGATCCTGGCGATCATGATGAGCAACGAAGCGTCATCGACACTGGTGCGGGACACGATCTACTCGGCGGTGATGCTCGACATCAACGGCATCCTCGGGCTCGCGGCGCTGATGGGCGGGATCAAGCATGGCGAGCAGGCCTACAACGACGATTCGGCGCGCACCTACAGCGTGATGATTCTCACCGCCATGGGGGTATCGATGGTGGTGCCGGAGTTCATTCCCCGCGAGAGCTGGGAAATGTATTCGGCCTTTACCATTGGCGCGATGATCGTGCTGTACACCTTGTTCCTGCGCATGCAGGTCGGGCCTCACAGTTACTTCTTCAGCTACAGCTACCCGGAAAAACGCCGCAAGAAAGAGCCGCTGGAAAACGAACCGGAACCCATCAGCCTGGCGCTTTCCATCGGTGCGCTGGTGGTTGGCGTGGTGATTATCGGCGCCCTGGCCGAAGTCATGTCCAAGGCCCTCGACCTGGGGTTGGAAGGCTCGGGTGCGCCGCCGGTGGTCACGGCGATCCTGGTGGCCGCCATCTCCGCCGCACCGGAAATCCTCACCGCCCTGCGCGCGGCCCTGGCCAATCGCATGCAGTCGGTGGTGAATATCGCGCTGGGCGCTTCGCTGTCCACCGTGATCCTGACCGTGCCGGTAATGGAGGCCATGGCCCTCTACACCGGCCAGCCGTTCCAGATGGCAATGACTCCAGTGCAGACGGTGATGATCTTCATCACCCTGATCGTCAGCGCCATCAACCTCAACGATGGCGAAACCAATGCCATCGAAGGCATGACCCATTTTGTGTTGTTCGCGACGTTCATCATGTTGTCCCTGCTGGGGCTTTAGGCCCTGCACAAAACCAAACTGTGGGAGCGGGCTTGCTGTTCACTTAGGGCAATCGACAAACCCGTGGCGAGGGAGCTTGCTCCCGCTGGGCCGCGGAGCGGCCCCAAAACCTGCCAAATACGGAGCATCGGACACACCGGTTTACGACTGCTTCGCAGCCGAGCGGGAGCAAGCTCCCTCGCCACAGGTCCATCATTTTTCTTAAATGAACCGCATTGGCTCCCACCGGGGATTTTGGCTGGATCAGGCTCCGGCGATCAGTTCCCGCGCCGCCTGGCTGTGATCGGCAATCAGCCCCTTCAAATCCAAGCCCTCGACCTGCCCATCGATCACTCGCCATTGCCCGCCGATCATCACCCGATCCGCCCGATCCGCACCGCACAGCAGCAGCGCCGAGACCGGGTCGTGGCTGCCGGAAAAGCGCAGCTCATCAAGCTTGAACAGCGCCAGGTCGGCCTGCTTGCCCACCGCCAATTCACCGATATCGCCGCGCCCGAGCAGTTGCGCCGAGCCCCGGGTTGCCCAGCCCAGTACGCGTTCCGGTGTGATCGCTTGCGCGCCATAGCGCAGGCGCTGGATGTACAGCGCCTGGCGGGTTTCGAGGATCATGTTCGAGGCATCGTTGGATGCCGAACCGTCTACCCCCAGGCCCACGGGAGCGCCGGCGGCGGTCAGGTTCAGGGTCGGGCAAATGCCCGAGGCCAGGCGCATGTTCGAACTTGGGCAGTGACAGATGCCGGTGCCGGCGGTGCCGAGGCGGACGATTTCATCCGGGTTGAAATGAATCCCATGGGCCAGCCAGGTGCGCGGTCCGAGCCAGCCGACGCTGTCCAGGTAATCGACGGTGCGCAGGCCGAAGCGTTGCAGGCAAAAGTCCTCTTCATCGAGGGTCTCGGCCAGGTGCGTGTGCAGGCGTACGTCGAGTTTTTCCGCCAGCTCGGCGCTGGCCTGCATGATCTCGGGCGTGACCGAAAACGGTGAGCAGGGCGCCAGGGCAATCTGGATCCGGGCGCCGTCACCGCGCTCATGGTACTGGCTGATCAAGCGCTGGCTGTCGTCGAGAATCACCTGGCCCTGCTGCACGGTCTGCTGCGGCGGCAAGCCACCGTCGGCCTCGCCCAGGCTCATGGACCCGCGGGTCAGCATCGCGCGCATGCCCAGTTCACGAACACTCTGCACCTGCACATCGATGGCATTTTCCAGGCCTTCGGGGAACAGGTAGTGGTGGTCGGCCGCCGTGGTGCAGCCTGACAGCAGCAACTCGGCCAAGGCCACTTTGCTGGCCAGGGCAAGTTTTTCCGGGGTCAGCCGCGCCCACACTGGGTAGAGGGTCTTGAGCCAGGGAAACAACGGCTGGTTCACCACCGGCGCCCAGGCGCGGGTCAGGGTTTGGTAGAAGTGATGGTGGGTGTTGATCAACCCCGGCAGGATCACATGCTCGCGTGCATCGAAGATGTCGTCACAGGGCTGGGTGGGTTGTTGGCCGGCGCTCAGCAGTTCGACGATCACACCGTCCTGCAGGACGAGGCCGCCACGGGCATCGAGGTCGTTGGCGGTGAAAATGGCGAGGGGATTTTTTAACCAGGTACGGGTCGCAGGCATGGTGGCCGGCTCCTCTGAAAGTGGGTTCAGGTTAGCCAGCTCAGTGATGCCCTGTCTGCTGATCCAGGGTCGCCCGTTGGACAGGGCGAGGTGCGGAGTTTACTCAGGTTGCCGGGCGCAGATCCAGTGTCAGGTCGAGACCCCTGTGGGAGCGAGCTTGCTCGCGATAGCGGTAGATCAGCGACATCAATCTTGGATGTAAGGCCGCCATCGCGAGCAAGCTCGCTCCCACAGAGGAAAGATGGGTTACCAGGGAATCGTTTCGCCCCTGTAGTTGACGAAGTGATGCCCGCCCTTGCCGACGAAGGCATTCACTTGGTCGATCAACCCGCGGGTGCTGGTCTCGACATCGATGTCCGCGCCTTCACCGCCCATGTCGGTCTTGACCCAGCCCGGGTGCAGCGACAGTACGGTCAATGCCTGCTCGCCCAGTTGGCTGACAAAACTGTTGGTCATCGAATTGAGCGCCGCCTTGCTGGCCTTGTACAGCGCCAGTTCCGGGGCGTCGGGCATGGTCACGCTGCCCAGCACCGAGCTCATGAACGCCAGCACGCCGCTACCGTCGCGGATCTGGCCGACAAAGCGCTGGGCCAGGTTGATCGGGGCCACGGCGTTGGTGAAGAACAACTGGCCGACTTCGGCCAGCGTCGCGCCGCCTGGGCTCTGGTTGTCCGGACCCTTGACGCCGGCGTTGACGAACAGCAGGTCGAAGGTTTCGCCCTTGAGTTGTTGACTCAGGGCGATGACCGCTTGCTGGTCGTCCATGTCGAGTCTTTCGATCCGCACCGGGCCCAGCGCCCTCAAAGCCTCTGCGTTCTGCGGGTTGCGCACGGTGGCGGTCACGTTCCAGCCATCGCTGAGCAGGGTCTTCACCAGACCAAGGCCCAGGCCCCGGGAGGCGCCGATGATCAATGCGTTTCTTGCCGAATTCATGAGAGGCATCCTTGAAAGAAAAAGGTCATGGATTTAATGGACAGCGTTGCCCGAGCCGTTGTTTCAGCTCGTGACGCAACGCGTCGAGTTCGGTCATACGGGTTTCGATCAGGTTCAGTTTGTCTTGCAGCAATTGCGTCACGGCGCAGTCCGGGTCGGGGGCGTTCCACAGGGCGGCGACGCTGGCGCCGATCTCGCCCAGGGTAAAGCCCAGGCGCTGGGCGGTCTTGATATAGAGCACCAGTTGGACCACGTCGGCGGGGTAGTCGCGATAGCCGTTAGCGCTGCGCGTCGCTGCGATCAGGCCCCGCTGCTCGTAGAAGCGCAGCGTGTCTCGACTGACGGCGCAGGCCTGGGCTAATTCACCGATGCGCATTGTGGAACTCCAGAGGACTTGACCTTGGAGCATACCCCAGGCTTTAGCCTTTTCGCTCCCCAATTATCTGGAGCAAAGTGTATGTGGACTTCGATGCAATATCGCCGGGTGGTGCTCGGCAGTGCCTGGTACGACCTGATCGTGTCGGCCGCGCTGGTCACGCCGTGGAGCTTTGCGGCGCTGCATGGTGTGTTGATGAGCTTGGCTCAGCTATTCGACCTGCCTGGAGAACTGCCGCCGTTTGCGCCGGCGCATGTGCTGATGGTGAATCTGCTGGGCTCGATTGTCTGCGTATGGGCGGTGCTGCGGATTCGGGATCCGCAGCCGCTGTATGGGCGTTATGACGCGACGGGGCGGTTTCTGTTTGCCGCCTGGATGCTGTATGCGCTGCTTCATGGGGCCAGTGCGGTGTTGTGGGTTTTCCTGTTTTTCGAGGTGGTGTGGGGCGTCGTGCAGACACTGCCCGTCCGTGGCGAGGGAGCTTGCTCCCGTTCGACTGCGCAGCAGTCGCCTTCCTAAGAGGGACGCTGCGCGCCCCAGCGGGAGCAAGCTCCCTCGCCACAGGTGTACTTCAATGCCCCGCCTGCCAAGGTTGCCCCAAGGACACCGGCGCATACAGTCGGGTGCGCACGGCGTCCCGGGACAGCAGCACCAGCACCACAATGGTCGCGGCATACGGCAACATCGCCAGCAAGCTCGATGGAATCGCCAGCCCCAAGCCCTGGGCCACCAGGTGCAGGATGCTGGCGAGGCCGAACAGGTAGGCGCCCAGCAGCAGGCGCCACACCCGCCAACTGGCGAACACCACCAGCGCCAGGGCGATCCAGCCGCGCCCGGCGCTCATGTTCTCGGCCCACATCGGCGTGTAGGCCAACGATAGATAGGCGCCGGCCAGGCCGGCCATGGCGCCGCCGAACAGCACCGCCAGGGTCCGCACCCTTAACACCGGCAGGCCCATGGCACTGGCGGCGTCGGGGTTCTCGCCGACGGCCTGGATGATCAACCCGACGCGACTTTTCACAATCATCCACGCCACCAGGGCAAACAGCGCGAAGGACAGGTAAACCAGCAGATCCTGGGCAAACAGCATCCGCCCGATCAACGGAATGTCACTCAGGTAAGGAATGGCCAGCGGCTCGAACCCCGCCAGTGGTTTGCCGACCCAGGCCGCGCCGACAAAACTCGACAGGCCCACGCCGAAAATCGTCAACGCCAGCCCGGTGGCCACCTGATTGGCGTTGAATACCAGCGCCACCAACGCGAACAGCGCCGACAACAGCATGCCGGCAGCCATCGCTAGCAGCACGCCGAGCCAGAGGTTGCCGCTGTTGAAGGCGACGATAAAACCGATCACCGCACCGAACAGCATCATGCCTTCCTGGCCCAGGTTGAGGACGCCGCTTTTTTCGCAGACCAATTCACCCAAGGCCACCAGCAGTAACGGCGTACCGCAGCGGACCATGGCGTAGAAAATATTGCTCAACAGGTCGATATCCATCACAGTGCTCCTGCCTGTACGGCGGTGGTTCGGGTGCGCCGGGCCCAGCGCAGGTTGAGGCGTGGCCGGTACAGGATCAGCACGTCGCAGGCCAACAGGAAAAACAGCATCATTCCCTGGAACAGTTGGGTGATTGCCTGGGGAAGGTTCAGCGACATCTGCGCGCTCTCGCCGCCGATATACAGCAACGCCATCAACAGGCTGGAAAACAGAATGCCGATGGGATTGAGCCGTCCCAGGAACGCCACGGTAATTGCCGCATAGCCGTAGCCCGGCGACACCTGCGGCACCAGTTGGCCGATCGGCCCGGTCACTTCGCAGACGCCGGCCAGCCCGGCCAGCGCCCCGCTGATCAACAGCGCCAGCCACACCAGCGGCTTCTGGCGAAAACCGGCGAAACCGGCGGCGCGGGCATCGAGGCCCAGCACCTTGATTTGAAAGCCGACGAAGCTTTTCTGCAGCAACACCCACACCGCCACCAGCGCCAGCAGGGCGAAATATAGCCCGGCATGGACCCGACCATCTTCCAGCAGCAACGGCAGGCGACTGGCCTCGCCGAACATCGCCGACTCCGGGAAATTGAAACCCGCTGGGTCTTTCAACGGTCCGTGAACGCAAAACAACAGCAGGTTCAGGGCGATGTAATTGAGCATGATGCTGGTGAGGATTTCGTTGGCATTGAAGCGCGTGCGCAGCCACGCTGTGAGCCCGGCCCAGGCGGCACCGGCCAGGGTGCCGGTCAGCAGGATCAGCACCAGTGCCCAGCGGCTTTGCACGTCGATGATGTTCACCGCCAAGGCACTGCCGGCCAAGGCGCCCAGCAACAGCTGGCCTTCAGCGCCGATGTTCCAGATTCGCGCCTGGTAGGCCACTGCCAGGCCGAGGGCGCACAGCAGGATCGGCAAGGTCTTGACCAGCCATTCGGACACGCCGTACAGATCGCTGATCGGGGCGATCAACAGGGTGTACAGCGTTTGCAGCGGGTCGTGCCCCAGGGCGATAAACAGCAGCGAGCCACAGGCCAGGGTCAACACGGCGGCCAGTAGCGGCGAGCACCAGAGCATCAGGCGCGATTGTTGGCCGCGAGGTTCGAGAGAAAGCAGCATGTAGAACTCCGTTTAAACCGGTGCGGGGGCAGGGGATCGAGGGGCGTCGAACTGGCCGGCCATCCAGCCGCCGACGTCACTGAGACGGGTTTCGACGGTGGGTCTCAAGGCCGACAGACGCCCGCCGCACAAGGCGCCGAGGCGATCGCTGATCTGGAATAGTTCGTCGAGGTCTTCGGAGATCACCAGAATCGCCGCGCCTGCGTCGCGCAGGGCAATCAGGGCGCGATGGATGGTCGCCGCCGCGCCGACGTCCACGCCCCAGGTCGGGTGAGCGGCCACCAGCAGCTTCGGCTGTTGCAGGATTTCCCGGCCAAGAATGAATTTCTGCAGGTTGCCCCCCGAAAGGCTGCGTGCCGGGGTTTTGGTGTCGCGTGTCTTCACGCCAAAGCGACGGATGATCTCCTCGGCCAGGTGTTCGACCTTGCTGCGGCGAATCAGTCCGTGGCTGACCAGGCCCTGTTGGAAAGCGCTGAGCAAGGCGTTATCCGCCAGGCTCAATTGCGGCACGGCGCCATGGCCCAGGCGCTCGGCGGGGACAAATGCCAGCCCGAGCCGGCGACGGGCGTCGGGGCGTAGATGAGCCACGGGTTGCCCGTCGAATCGGATCGTTTCGCCTTGCGGGCGGGCAAGCGGAGTCTCTCCGCTGAGCAACGCCAGCCATTCGTCCTGGCCATTGCCCGCCACCCCGGCGATGCCGACGATTTCGCCGCTGCGCACCTCCAGGTCGATCTCCCGCAACGAGCAGCCGAACGGGTCCGGGTTGTGCCAGGACAGCTTGTTGATCTGCAGGAAGGCTTTGTCGGCGCAGACCTTGGGATAATCCGTGATCAGCCCGGCCGCTTCGCCGACCATCAGTTGCGCCAACTCCCGGTCCGAGCAATGCGCCGGGGTGCAATGCCCCGACACCCGTCCTGCGCGCAGCACCGTGGCGCTGTGGCACAGCGCTCGCACTTCCCCAAGCTTGTGGCTGATAAACAAGATGCTGCAGCCCTCGCTCGCCAGGCGGCGCAGGGTCACGAACAGCTCTTCGGCTTCAACGGGCGTGAGCACCGAGGTTGGTTCGTCGAGAATCAGCAGGCGAATGTCCTGCATCAGGCAGCGAATGATTTCCACCCGTTGCCGCTCGCCAATCGACAGGCTGTGGACCAGCCGCTGCGGCTCCAGCGCCATGCCGTAGCGCCGGGAAACCTCGCGGATCCGGGGTTCCAGCTGCGCCGGCGTACCGGCTGCCGCGCCCATTGCCAGGGCAATGTTTTGCGCAACGGTGAGCGTTTCGAACAACGAGAAATGCTGGAACACCATGCCGATTCCCAGGCTGCGGGCCTGGGCCGGGTTGCGCAGGTTGACGCGCTGGCCTTGCCAGATCACCTCGCCCGAATCGGCAGGGGTGACGCCGTAGATAATCTTCATCAGGGTGCTTTTACCCGCACCATTTTCCCCGAGCAGGGCGTGGATCTCCCCGGGTTGGATGCTCAGGTCGATGGCGTCGTTGGCCAGGCAACCGGGGTAGCGTTTGCTGATGTTGCGCAATTGCAGGCGCGCGATGGAGTCGGGGTTGGACATGACAGGCTCGGGCCGATGGACAGGAATGCCTGTGGATAAAGCAATTTCCTGGCCATCAGGTCAGGAAATCGCCTCGGCCCGCGCCGCCAAGGCTCTTTGCAGGTAGCCTGGGCATCTGCCATAGGAAAATTCTGCACCGGTTTGGAGCGCGCAAGTTTTGCGCAGGCATCGGTTTGCCCTGAAATGGGTGGTTAAAAATTGAGCAAGCGGCTGCGAGCCATGCCCTCCTTGGGGTAGCAGGAGCCATGAACGGGTTATCCACAGGTTGCTCCACAGTTATTGTGTGCAAGCCGGAAACTCGGGCATAAGCACTGCGGGGCTTTCTTCTAAAGGTGATAAACCGCCGCAAGCGTTTGTTTTATGGATGGATTTGTCGATTCGACGGGACTTTGGCTGAAAAATGAGCAACTCTCTGAAACCCGCATGACAGAAGGGTTACAGAGGGATTTGCTCAGGTTATCCACAGTCGGGCCCACAGTGGATGTGGGCAAGTTGAACGATTGCGGGCGCCCTGAAAGGTCGCAGGATGATCTCAACGTGCCAGCAGAATCCGGCCGCGACTCAGGTCGGCCAGGTGCGTTTGTAATGTTTCGATCTGCGCTTCACCCACGGCCAGTTGAAGGTCGACGCCATTGGCCGTAAAGCGTTCTTCATTGACCAACCCGTCGCATTCGGCGACGCGCAGTTTCACCAGGGCCAGTTCGGCGAAGCCGCAGGAACAGCGCAACGCTACGCGACTGATCAATTCGATTTTCTCGGCGTTTTGCAGGCATTTGTTCGCGCCGCCGCCATAAGCCCGGGCCAGCCCGCCCGTGCCCAGTTGAATCCCGCCGTACCAGCGGATCACCAGCACCGCGACCTGATCGCAGGCTTGTGCTTCGATCGCGGCCAGGATCGGCCGCCCGGCGGTGCCTCCCGGCTCGCCATCGTCGTTGCTGCGGTATTGGTCGCCGAGTTTCCAGGCCCAGCAATTGTGCGAGGCATTCAGGTCGCTGTGCTGGTCGATAAAGGCCTGGGCGTCGGCGGGGCTGCTGATGGGCGCGGCGAACGTGATGAAGCGGCTTTTGCGAATTTCTTCGCGGTATTCGCAAAAGCCGGCAAGGGTAAAGGGCATGGCGATCTTAGAGGGCAGGTGTCAGGCCGCAGCCCTTGAGAATGATGCGGATCAGGTTATCGCCAGCCTCGACCATGTCCTGCTTGGTCAACTTGCTGCGACCGGTCACGCGACAGATCTGGGTGGCGAAGTCAGCGTAATGCTGGGTACTGCCCCACAACAGGAAAATGAGGTGAACCGGGTCGATCGGGTCCATCTTGCCGGCATCGATCCAGGCTTGGAATACGGCCGCCCGACCATTGAACCAGGTGCGATAATCCTGGTTGAAATACTCGCTCAGGCATTCGCCACCGCTGATCACTTCCATGGCAAACAACCGCGACGCCTGGGGTTGGCGACGAGAGAACTCCATCTTGGCGCGGATATAGCGGGTCAAGGCTTCGGCCGGATCATCCTCGGCGGTGAGGGTGTTGAAGGTGCTGTCCCACAATTCGATGATGTTGCTCAGCACCGCCACGTACAACCCGAGTTTATTGGTGAAGTAATAATGCAGGTTCGCCTTGGGCAGCCCGGCCTTCAGGGCGATGGCATTCATGCTGGTGCCTTTGAACCCGTGACGGGCGAATTCATCTTCGGCAGCCTTGAGGATCGTCTCTTCGTTCTTTTGACGAATGCGACTGGTGGGCTTGCCACCGTGGGCAGGGACTTCAAAGGTCATGGGCGTTTCCGAGCTGGGTCTGTGGGCAAGCAAATGCGTTGATAGCGCACCGGCATCAATCCGACAAGTGCCATCACACTAAAAGCCCGACTAAACACCTGTGGGAGCGAGCTTGCTCGCGATAGCAGTGGATCCGTCACATCTTTATTGACTGAATCACCGCTATCGCGAGCAAGCTCGCACAAAGAGCAAAAGGGTTAACGGGTGGCCGCCAGGCTTTCGAGAAAACTCTCCAGCACCAGATGAGGCCGACGCCCCTTGCGGGTGACCGACGCCAGGCTCAGGTCATAGAAACGTGCCGAGGGCTTCAAGGCCCGCAGCCGACCTTGCTGGACCCAGAGGCTGGCGTAGTGATCGGGCAAGTAACCGATGTAGCGTCCGGTGAGGATCAGGAACGCCATGCCTTCGCGGTCCGATGCGCTCGCGGTGCAATTGAGCGCCTGGTAATGGGCCTGTATTTCGGCTGGCAGGCGGAAGGTCGGCGCGATGGCGTCCTGGCTGTTGAGGCGAGCGTCCTCAAGTTGCTGGTCATCGACATAAAACAGCGGATGCCCGACCGCGCAGTACAGCAGCGATCGTTCACTGTACAGCGGTTGATATTCCAGCCCGGACAGGGCACTGGCCTGGGGAACTACGCCGACATGCAAACGCCCGTCGAGCACGCCTTGCTCGACTTCGTTGGGGGCGATCATGCGAATCTGGATCTGCACGTCGGGCCCGCGTTCCTTCAACTGTGCCAAAGCGTGGGTGATGCGCATGTGGGGCAGGGTGACCAGGTTGTCGGTCAGGCCGATGGTCAGTTCGCCGCGCAGATGCTGGTGCAAGCCGTTAACCTCGGTGCGAAAGCTTTCCAGTGCGCTCAATAGCTGCAACGCCGATTGATACACCTCGCGACCTTCCTCGGTCAGGGAAAACCCCGCGCGCCCGCGCTGGCACAGGCGCAGGCCGAGACGTTGTTCGAGGTCGCTCATCTGCTGGCTGATGGCCGACCGGCCGATGCCAAGCACGGTTTCCGCCGCAGAGAAACCACCACATTCCACCACGCTGCGGAAAATGCGCAGCAGGCGAATATCAAAGTCGCTGACCTGGGCCAGTGGATCGGGACGACGAGCGCTCATAGTTTAGTGATCCGCCGACTGAAGGTTACAAAAGTTGGATTTCACCGACTTTATCGTCGTGGCAACTTAGCTGCAAGAACGCTTTCGATCCCCTGTCGCTTATGACCTGCGAGGTTTTGTCGATGAACATGCCCGAACACGCTGCCGGTTCCCTGGCCAGCCAGCTCAAGCTGGATGCCCACTGGATGCCTTACACCGCCAACCGCAATTTCCAGCGCGATCCGCGCCTGATCGTCGCTGCCGAAGGCAGTTGGCTAGTGGATGACAAGGGGCGCAAGGTGTACGACTCGTTGTCGGGCCTGTGGACATGCGGCGCCGGGCACACCCGCAAGGAAATCCAGGAAGCGGTCGCCAAGCAGCTGGGCACCCTCGATTACTCGCCGGGGTTCCAGTACGGCCATCCGCTGTCGTTCCAACTGGCGGAAAAAATCACCAGCCTGACCCCGGGCAATCTCAATCATGTGTTCTTTACCGACTCCGGCTCCGAGTGCGCCGATACCGCGGTGAAGATGGTCCGCGCCTACTGGCGTCTCAAGGGGCAGGCGACCAAGACCAAGATGATTGGTCGTGCTCGTGGCTATCACGGCGTGAACATCGCGGGCACCAGCCTCGGCGGTGTCAACGGCAACCGCAAACTGTTCGGCCAGGCCATGATGGACGTCGACCACTTGCCGCACACCTTGCTGGCCAGCAATGCCTATTCCCGTGGCATGCCAAAAGAGGGTGGCATCGCCTTGGCCGATGAGCTGTTGAAGCTGATCGAGCTGCACGATGCTTCCAACATCGCGGCGGTGTTCGTCGAACCGATGGCCGGGTCGGCTGGCGTGCTGGTTCCGCCAGAGGGTTATCTCAAGCGTCTGCGGGAAATCTGCGACCAGCACAGCATCCTGCTGGTGTTCGACGAAGTGATCACTGGTTTCGGCCGCACCGGTTCGATGTTCGGTGCCGACAGCTTTGGTGTGACCCCCGACCTGATGTGCATCGCCAAGCAAGTCACCAATGGCGCTATCCCCATGGGCGCAGTGATTGCCAGCTCCGAGATCTACCAGACGTTCATGAACCAGCCGACGCCTGAGTACGCGGTGGAGTTTCCCCACGGCTACACCTACTCGGCTCACCCGGTGGCCTGCGCGGCGGGCCTGGCGGCGCTGGACCTGCTGCAGAAGGAAAACCTGGTACAGAGCGTGGCCGAAATTGCCCCGCATTTCGAGAACGCGTTGCACGGTTTGAAGGGCGCGAAGAACGTCATCGACATTCGTAACTATGGCCTGGCCGGCGCGATCCAGATCGCCGGGCGCGACGGCGATGCCATCGTGCGTCCATTCGAGGCTGGCATGGCGTTGTGGAAAGCCGGGTTCTATGTGCGGTTCGGCGGCGACACCCTGCAGTTCGGGCCGACGTTCAACAGCAAGCCGCAGGACCTGGATCGCCTGTTCGACGCGGTCGGTGAAGTGCTGAACAAGCTCGACTGATCCGTTCTTCCATATAGCTTTCAATAACAGGCGTCCGTTCACGGGCGCCTGTGGATAATTCTGGAGTCCCCATGAGCCTCATCCCGCATTTGATCAATGGCGAATTGCTGAGCGACAGCGCTCGCACCGCCGATGTGTTCAACCCTTCCACTGGCCAGGCCATCCATAAAGTACCGTTGGCTGATCGCGCGACCATCCAGCAGGCCATCGACGCCGCGAAGGCGGCTTTCCCGGCTTGGCGCAATACACCTGCGGCCAAGCGTGCACAGGTGATGTTTCGTTTCAAGCAATTGCTGGAGCAAAACGAGTCGCGTATCGCCCAGTTGATCAGTGAAGAACACGGCAAGACACTGGAAGACGCGGCCGGTGAGCTCAAGCGTGGCATCGAGAACGTCGAATTCGCCTGCGCAGCGCCGGAAATCCTGAAGGGCGAATACAGCCGTAACGTAGGACCGAACATCGACGCCTGGTCAGACTTCCAGCCTCTGGGCGTGGTGGCGGGCATCACGCCGTTCAACTTTCCGGCGATGGTGCCGCTGTGGATGTATCCGCTGGCGATCGTTTGCGGTAACTGCTTCATCCTCAAACCATCCGAGCGTGACCCAAGTTCGACATTGCTGATCGCCCAGTTGCTGTTGGAAGCCGGTTTGCCCAAAGGTGTGTTGAGCGTTGTGCATGGCGACAAGGCCGCCGTGGACGCACTGATCGAAGCGCCGGAAGTGAAGGCATTGAGTTTTGTCGGTTCGACACCGATTGCCGAATACATCTATGCCGAGGGCACGCGGCGTGGCAAACGCGTCCAGGCACTGGGCGGGGCGAAGAACCATGCGGTGCTGATGCCGGATGCCGACCTGGACAATGCCGTCAGCGCACTGATGGGCGCGGCGTACGGTTCGTGCGGTGAACGCTGCATGGCGATTTCGGTGGCGGTGTGTGTCGGCGACCAGGTGGCGGATGCGCTGGTGTCCAAGCTGGTGCCGCAGATCAAGGCGTTGAAAATCGGCGCTGGCACGTCTTGCGGGCTGGACATGGGGCCGTTGGTGACCGGTCAGCACCGGGACAAGGTCAGTGGCTATATAGAAGAGGGTGTGGCGGCGGGTGCCTCGCTGATTGTCGATGGTCGCGGCTTGAGTGTGACGGGTCATGAGGAGGGCTTCTTCCTCGGTGGCTGCCTGTTCGATCGTGTGACCCCCGAGATGCGCATCTATAAGGAAGAGATCTTTGGGCCGGTGCTGTGCATCGTCCGGGTCAACAGCCTGGAAGAGGCGATGCAGTTGATCAACGATCATGAGTATGGCAACGGCACCTGCATCTTTACGCGCGATGGCGAAGCGGCGCGGTTGTTCTGCGATGAGATTGAAGTCGGCATGGTGGGCGTCAACGTTCCATTGCCGGTGCCGGTTGCCTATCACAGCTTTGGCGGCTGGAAGCGCTCGCTGTTCGGTGACCTGCACGCCTACGGCCCGGACGGCGTGCGTTTCTATACCCGTCGCAAAGCGATTACCCAGCGTTGGCCGCAGCGTGCCAGCCATGAGGCTTCGCAGTTTGCGTTCCCCAGCTTGTAACCGGTAAGTGAAGAGGCCGGCGCCCTAGGGCGCCGGCCTCTGTGTTTGCGGGGCTTTTTGACTGATGTGACAGAATTGTGAAAATAGGTGTTGACGGCAGATTCTGGAAGTCTATAATTCGCCCCACTTCCGGCGCAGTCGAAACGGAAAACTCCTTGAGATTCAATGAGTTAAGTAGGTTTCGAAGGTGCGGGGCTTCAGTTCATCGAAGCCTGGAAGGAGCAGGTGGAGCGGTGTTGTTTGGCTCTATCGGCGGTTCGATCTTCTCGGTCGAAAGCGGTGAAAAAGAGGTGTTGACAGCAGCGAGTAACGCTGTAGAATTCGCCTCCCGCTAACGAGAGATCGGAAGCGCAAGTGGTTGAAGTTGTTGAGGTTTCCGAAGCGAAACTTTGAAAA